>JBBDRO010000032.1:31725-157729 GCA_040905425.1 Gemmatimonadota bacterium
GCCAAGAAGAAGGCGCCGGCCAAGAAGAAGGCGCCGGCCAAGAAGAAGGCGCCGGTCAAGAAGAAGGCGCCGGTCAAGAAGAAGGCTGCGGTCAAGAAGCCAGCTGCCGAAAACGCGCCCGCCAAGAAGGCATCCGCCCAAACGGCGCCGGCCAAAAAGGCGGCGGCGGCCGAGCCCGCTGCCGGCGCCGGCACGGCCGCGGCGGAGGCGCCGCCATCCGCGGCTCCCAAACGCAAGAAGAAGAAGCGTCGCAAGGCCCCGGGCGGCCCCCTGGCGGAGCCCGTGGGCAAGGAGCGGCCGCGCAAGAAGAAGAAGAAGCGGCGGCGCCGGGATGAGCCCGTGCGGCCCTCCCCGCCCCTGGAGCCCACCGATCCGCTGAAGGCGTTCATGGCGGGCGCCCAGGTGCCCTGTCCGGTGGGCTGCGGCAGCTTCTCGGAGGTCGTGCGGGTGAGCACGCGGGAGGACGGCTCCGGTGAGGTGTGGTTCGAGTGCCTGAGCTGCGCGCAGCGGCGCCAGTTCGAGGTGCCCGCGGCCACCCCGGCCGAGCGCAAGGCGGTGGCCGCGTCCCTGGAGGACGAGGCCACGGACACCGTCTGCCCGCGTCACGCCGTGCCGGTGGCGCTGCGCCGTCGTGGCCGGGCGTTTGCGTGCCCTGCCTGCGGGGTTGTCTTTCACGAAGCGGCGTAACGTGAGCACGCCATAGGAGCAGTATGGAGCGGACCGGACGGCTGACCACGCCACGAGCCGCGCGCGCGCGTCGTGCATGGGGTGCGCGGGCGGTGCTCGTGCTCATGATCGGGGTGCTGGTGTCCTCGCTGGTGGAGCTGCAGGTCGTGAACGCGGACGAGTTGATGCTCCGGGCGCGCAACAACCGGCTCCGCCCCATGGACGTGCCGGCCCCGCGTGGGACCGTCTACGATCGCCACGGCAACGTGGTGGCGCAGAACACCGTGGGCTACAAGGTCCTCCTCATGCCGGGGCCGCGCGATTCCATGACTGCGCAGCTCGAGCGCCTGCGGCCCATTCTGGGTCTCACCGACGCGGGCATCCGGGTGGCGTGGCAGAAGCATGCGCTGGCGCCGGCGTTCCCCATGGTGGTCCTCTCCGACACCCCGCCCGTGGCCGCCGCCCGCATTGCCGAGCGGCGCCGGGACTTCCCCAACGTGCTGGTCCACACCTACGCCAAGCGGGAGTATCCCTACGGTGAGGAGATTGCCCACTTCATGGGGTACGTGGCGGAAATCAGTGCCGAGGAGCTGAAAACGGAGCGCTTCCAGGATTACGAGCAGCGTCGCTTGATTGGCAAGGAGGGGCTGGAGCGGCAGTACGAGGAGCACCTGGGCGGCCAGCCGGGCACGCGCTACCTGGAGATCGACGCCAACGGCAACATCCTCTCGTGGCTTCCGGAGGAGCTGGGCGTCTCAGCCATCCCGGGACGGGATCTGCACCTCCATCTGGACCTGGATCTCCAGCGCTACGTCTACGAGATCTTTCCCGAGGGCTACAGCGGCGGCTTCGTGGCCGTGGATCCCAGGACGGGCGGCATCCTGGCCATGGTCTCCAAGCCGGGCTACGACATCAACCGCCGCACGGGCGGCACGGCCACGGCCTTCTGGGACTCGCTGCGCGCCGACCCCCTGAAGCCGCTCCTGGACCGCGTGGCGGGCTCGGGCGCGGCCCAGCCGCCCGCCTCCACCTGGAAGCTGCCCGTGGCGGCCATGGCCCTGGAGGAGGGCGTCATCACACCCGAGGAATTCATGCCCATCCCCTGCACCGGGGGGATGAGCTACCAGGGGCGCTACGCCAAATGCCACGCCGTGCACGGCCGGCAGAATCTCTACCTGGGCATTGCCAACTCCTGCGACGTCTACTTCTACCAGGTGGGCATCCGGCTGGGCCTGGAGCGCTACCTGCGGGTGGGCACCCGCCTGGGCTTCGGGGAGCGCACCGGCGTGGACCTGCCGTTCGAGATGCAGCCCATCTTCCCGGAGAGCATCGAGTGGTTGGAGCGGCGCGGCGGCTACCGCCCGCCGGAAAATCACGTCATGTCCCTGGTCATCGGCCAGGGGGAGGTCACCATGACGCCGCTCAAGCTGGCACAGATCTTTGTTGCATTGGCGCGGCCCGACGGCAAAGCGCCGGAGCTGCGCCTGGCCGATACGGCTGAAAAGCCGGGTCTGGGCATCGATCTGAATGTAAGCAGGGAGAGTCTCGAGGCGCTCCGTCGTGGGCTGCGCGAGGTGGTGAGCCCGGGCCGCACCGCCTGGCTCACGCGCATTGCCCACTGGGATTTCATGGGCAAGACGGGCACCGCCCAGGCGTGCACCAACTGCTCGCTGCCCGATCACGGCTGGTTCGCGGCCATCGGCGGACCGCCGGACGGCAATCCCGAGATCGTGGCGGTCCTGTTCGTGGAGTACGGCCTGTCCGGCTCCCAGATCTCCGGCACGGCGGGCAACGCCGTCAACTTCTACCTGAACCGCAAGTACGGGCGGGACTTCGAGCGCTATCCCATCCCCCGCGAGCGGAACCGGATGGGGCTGCCGGTGGACTGGGCGGACATCTCGCGGCCCATCATGGTGAATCCCTTCAACATCGCCGCCTTCCGCGCGGAGGCCGTCACCTTCGATGACGTGGTGCGTGACGGCACGGCCGCGGCGGACAGCACGGCCGTGGCGCCGGCCGGGGGCGGGGGGAACTGAGCGGTACGGCCGCTAGCTGAACTGCCCGGCGCGGCGCGGCGGCGCGTGGATCTGCGCGCGCGTCAGGACCCGGCGGGCCACGATCTCAGCCTCGGTGCGCGCCGGCACCATGGCGTCCAGGTAGGTGGCCAGGGCGTCCTCCAGCGACAGCTCGTCCTCCATGGCGTCGTGCAGTTCGAGCGCGTTGCGCACGTGCGTCTCCATCAGCGCGTCCTCGGCGCGCGCCAGCGCCAGCATGAGTTTCCGGCGTCTTTCCTGACTGCCGCTCCGACGGCCTCTGATCCAATCCAGCACATCTCCTCCTGGCTGCGGTTGCGTGCGCAAGGTGCGCCCGGCTCTGCCTGCAGAGCAAGGCATGCGCCGGTGTGGCACGTGCCGACTGGGCCCGCGCACGGCGGCGGTCCGCTCCGCGACGTCGGGGCCGCCCCGTGGCGCGGGGCGGGTCCGAAGGCGCCATCCGGGGGGGTACCCCAACATTTAGGGGTGGATACCCGGTGCCTACCGCACTATATTGGGGTCGGCCGCTCCGGAGGCACCGCATGCTTCGCATTCCCGGGCAGCGTTCCACCGGGTCGGCCACCCCCCACGGATCCCCTGACGCGTGAGCCACAGGAGGCGATGGATGGCCACACCGTTCCTCAGCTCCGAGGAGTACGATGAGCGCGCCCACCGACTGTACGATGACGGCGACTTCGACCGCGCCCTGGAGACGCTGAAGGAGGCGATCGACCTCTACCCCCATTCCGTGGAGCTCTATGTAGGACTCGGTTACACGCGTATGGCGCGCGAGGAGTTCGCCTGGGCCCGCCAGGCCTTCGAACGGGCCGTGGTGCTGGATCCGGAGCACGAGGACGCCATGGTGGGCCTGGGGGAGGCGCTCCTCCGGCTGGGCAGCACCCCCGCCGCGCGGGAGCTCTTCCAGCGCGCCCGGGAGGCGGGCTGCGCGGATGACCTGGATCTGCTGCTTTCCATGGGCCGCGCCCTCTACCGGGAATCCCTCTACCTGGAGGCGCGGGACGTGTTCGAAGAGGCCGTGGCCACGCACGCCTCCAGCGCCGAGGCCGCGGCGGCGCTGGGCTACACGCTGCATCGCGTGGGAGAGGAGACGCAGGCGCGTCGCCAGCTCCGGCGGGCGCTCCACCTGGACTCCGAACTGCATGAGGCCCGCATCTTCATGGGCCACCTCCTTTACGACCGCGGGGACCTGGCGGGCGCCCTGCGCGAGTTCGAGAAGGTGCCCCCCGCCGAGCACTGGGATCCGCTGGCGTTGTGGCGGGTGGTGGAGCTCAAGAAAGTGCATCATGGCGCCGGATCCGGCTCGGCGGCCATGGCGTGCTGGGAAGCCCGCCTGGACGAGTTGGAGAGCCAGGTGGATCCCATCGATGAGTTGCTCGCCGAGATCGAAGGTCTGGAGCCGCCCGTGCGTGTGCGGCAACCGGTGCAGGCGAACCGGGCGGCCGCCGATCATCTGGTGCAGCTTCCGGACGGTGACGCCCTGACCGGCACCTGGCTCGAGATCGTGCGGCAGATCCGCGACGCCACCGGGCAGCCCGACGAGTCGATTGCACAGTTCATGCGGCGCTGCTCCACCGAAGAGCGCGTGCGCACGGGTGTGGTCCTGCCCACGGAGGATCCGCAGGAGTTCGTCCTGGCAGGGGCCCGCGCCGGACACTGGCAGGTGGAGTACTGATGGTCACAGGGTTGCCATGAACGCGGCCGACCGTGTCCTGCAGCCTCTGCACGAGGCGGAGGCGGCGGTCGACGCGCTGGAATCCTACGGCACACCGGACGAACTCGCGGCGGCGCTTCGCAATGTGCGGAGCGCCGCCGAACGCACGCTACGCCTGTTGTTGCGGGAGAGCCGTCGCGCGCCGGACGCCGCCCGCCTGCGCGCGCTTGCCCCCGAGTACCCGGTCGCGGAGGTCATCACCGCGCTGCGGCGGGGGGAGCTCATCTCCCTCGAGCTGGCGGGCAAGCTGCACGCCCTGCTGGCGGGGGCGGGGCGGGCAGCGCGTGGTGACGTGCGCGCGGCTGATGGCGATGCGGCCGCCGACGCGGTGGTGCGCCTGCGCGCCGAGGCGGCGGCGGCCATGGCCGGAGGGGACGCCGATCCGCAGGCCGGGTCGCCCCCTCCGGTGACGCCCGGTGAGGGCGATCCGGCGGAGGACGCTGCCGTGGCGGGGCGGTCCGCAGCGGGCGCCGCGGCCGGGCAGCCTGCCGGAGGCGGCGCGGCGCGCAGGGCGAATCGCGCGGGCGTCCTCTCCGGTGGCCGCCTGCGCTGGCTGGCCGTGGCGCTGATGCTGCTCGCGGCCGTCTTCTTCGGTGCACAACTCTTCCGGGGCGCGAACGGCGCCATGGAGGAAGGGGTGGAGGCCTTCCGGGAGGAGCGCTTCGGCGTGGCCGAGCAGGCCTTTCGCGCGGCCGTGGCGGATGACCGGGAGAACGTCACCGCGTGGCTGTATCTGGGCCGGATCGTACGGGTGCAGGGCAGACACGACGATGCGGCGGACGCCCTGGGGGAGGCCGCCGCGCTGGCACCAGGGGACGCCGCCGTGCAGCGGGAACTGGGCTATCTCTTCCTGGATCTGGACCAGCCGCGCCGGGCGGCCGAGCGGTTCGACCGGGCGCGCGAGCTGGATCCTGACAACATTGCCGGCTGGGTGGGCTTCATCCGCGCGCTGCGTGCCGCGGACGATCCGGCGGCCGACGTCTGGCTGGGCCGCGCCCCCGCCGAGGTGAAGGCTGCCCTGGGCGGCACATCCCCCTCAACTTCCTGAAGCCAACGTGAGCACTACCATGCCGACGATGGACATTCTCGACCGCCTGCACGACGCCCTGATCCGCGCCCTCCGGGAGGATGGCCGGGACCCGTACGGCAGGCCGGTGACCGTGGCCGAAGTCTACCAGGACCTCGTGCCCTACCGCCTCATCCGGAGCGACCTCGATTTCGAGATGAATGCGGACTACGAGCACACCGTGCTCCGCCTCCTGGCGGGCGAGCGCAACCTGGCGGAGCTGGAGCCGGCCGAGGCGCGCAGCGAACTCGCGGAAGAGTTGGAGTCACCCAATCCCAACGTGGGGCTCTTCCGTAAGTTTGCCGGCTGTGATGTGCGGTTGCGCCCGGGGGCCTACCCGGAGGGCCAGGGGTCGACGGTCGAGGAGGAGGAGGCCGCGGGCAGTCCTGCCGAGCCGCCCGCCACGGCGGATGACGCGCTCGCGGAGGAAGTGGCAGCGGAGCGGGGCGATGTCCACGGCGCGGCGGCCGCGGCGGAGCGCGGGGCGGTGAGGAAGGCGGCCAGCGTGCCGGAGCCGTCGGCGGACGCCGAGTCCGCGGCGGCGGCGCCGCAACCGCGACCCGCCCGCGTGCGGGAGGAAGGCGGCACCGCGGCGGAAGCCGAAGCCCCGGAGGGAGCTGACGCCCCGGAGGGAGCTGACGCCCCGGAGGGAGCTGGCGCCCCGGAGGGAGCTGGCGCCCCGGAGGAAGCCGCCGAGCCGTTTCCCGATTGGGCCGGCCTCGAGGAGCAGAGCGCTGAGGCGGCGGTGGCGCGGCTGGCCGAGGTGCCGGCGCTGACCGCCGATGGCCAGGACGTCGAGCTGCAGCGGTGCGGGTACTGTGACGAGGACCTGCCCGCCGGGCGGGCGGTCCGCTACTGCCCGTTCTGCGGCGGCGATCAGACCCGCCGACCCTGCCCCTCGTGCGGGGAAGCGCTGGACGGAGCGTGGCGCTATTGCATAAGCTGCGGGACGCGGGCTGGCGGGCCCGCTGGCTGAGCGCGGCGCGGCCCTTGCACGACGGGGCGGCGCACGAAGGCAGGGACCGGGCCACGTCTTGAGCTTTTGCCGTCCGCGGCGTATGTTCGCGCCCGCATCCCGTACAGTTCGGCCCGGATGGCCGGTGCTCGTGTGGCACCGCCGCGGCAGACCGCCGCGCGCCCGCACGACACACGCACAGGAGGAATGGATATGACCAGTTGGAAGCAGACGACGCTCGTGGGCGTCTTCGCGATGATCGGCGTGGTGGCTTGTGGCGGCGACGCGGGCGACGACGCCATGGATGACATGGACATGGACACGCCTACCGTCGACGCGCCGGCCACCGACGCGCCCGCGGCCACGGACGTGGAGCTTCCCGAGGGCGTGACGCAGGAGATGGTGGCCCGCGGGCAGCAGGTCTTCACGGGCGCCGCGGGCGGGGGCACGTGCTTCACCTGCCACACGGCCGAGGGCACCGGCACGCCGCTGGCCCCGGACCTCACCGATGACACCTGGATCAACACTTCCGGGCGCAACTTCGAGGAGATCGTCCAGCTGGTCACGACGGGTGTGCCGGAGCCGGTCGAGGCGGCGGCCGCCATGCCGCCCATGGGCGGTGCCAATCTCTCCGAGGATGACGTCCGCGCCGTGGCTGCCTACGTGCTGACGCTCGGCAGCGGCTGATCGGCGGGACGTGATCCGCGGAGCAGATCAGGCCGCGGCGGAGGCGCCGGCTCGCACGAAGGTGCGGGCCGGCGCGCTTCGTTTCGGCGCGGCGTGGCCGGGCAGCCTGGCGCGTCTCAGCCCGGTGACGGTGGCGCTGGCCCTTGTCCTGGCCGGGGGCGCATGTGACCGGCTGCCGGGCGGCGGTCCGCCTGAAATCGAGCTGGAGGGCGGCCGCACGGTGCAGCTCCCGAAGGGTACGGAGCTGGTACAGGTGGAGCTCACCGCACGCGGGCGGAACGCCCGCTTCGAGCCAGCCGAGGTGACGCTCCGGCCCGGCGACGTGGTGCGTTTCAGCAGTCCGGAGGGCGGTACGCACGCCCTGGCCTTCGCCGCCGATTCGCTGCAGCCCGCCCAACGGGAGTTCCTGGAGCGGACCAACCAGCTGCGCGCGCCGCCGCTCCTGGAGCCCGGCGCCGCCTGGATCGTCAGCCTGGAGGGCGCACCCACGGGAAGCTACCCCTTCCGCTGCATCACCCATGGGGAGCACGGCCGGCTGCACGTCCAGACCACGGGTTCGTGATGGCCCCGCCGCCGGCCGCCACCTAGCTTTGCCGGTATGAAACGGATTGCGCTCATCCCCGGCGACGGCATCGGCGTGGACGTCACGCGCCAGGCCGCCAGCCTGCTCGGCGCGCTCGCGGACGCCGGGCGGGTGGACGTGGCGCTGGACACCTGGGATCTGGGCGCCGAGCGCACGCTGCGCACGGGGATCACCATCACCGACGAGGAGATGGCCAGCCTGCGCACGGACTACGACGCCATCTTCCTGGGCGCCGTGGGGGACCCGCGTATCCCGGACAACCGGCACGCGCGGGACATCCTGCTCGGGCTGCGCTTCAAGCTGGACCTCTACATCAATCTGCGGCCCGTGCGTCTGTACGCCCCGGAACTCTCCCCCCTGAAGGACATCGGCGTGGCGGATCTGGATATGGTTATCTTCCGGGAGAATACGGAAGGACCGTACGTGGGCATGGGCGGGACGCTGAAGGAGGGTACGCCCGAGGAGGTGGCCACCGAAGTGGACATCAACACGCGCGCGGGCGTGGAGCGGATCATCCGCGCCGCCTTCGAATATGCGCGGCTCCGGGGGCGCCGGCGGGTCACCCTCACGGACAAGGCCAACGCCATGCCCCACGTGGGCGGCCTGTGGCGCCGGACGTTCGCGGACGTGCGCGCGGAGTATGCCGGGATCGAAAGCGACGCCGTCTACGCCGACGCCCTGGCCTTCGACCTCGTGCGCCGCCCCGCGCGCTACGACGTCATCGTGGCCCCGAACCTCTTCGGCGACCTGCTGAGCGACCTGGCGGCGGGGCTGGCGGGCGGGCTGGGCCTGGCGGCGTCCGCCAACCTCCATCCGGGCCGGCCCGGTCTCTTCGAGCCGGTGCACGGCTCGGCGCCCGACATCGCGGGGACCGGCCAGGCCAACCCGCTCGCTGCGCTGCTCACAACCGCCCTCATGCTGGAGCAACTGGGTTGGGTGGAGGAGGCCGCGCGCGTGGAGGCGGCGGTGCGGGAGGTGCTGGCCGCCGGTCACACCACGCCGGACCTGGGCGGCACGCTCACGACGGACGAGGTGGGTGACGCGGTCATCACCGCGGCGCTCGCCACCTGATACCACACCTGACCATACGGAGCGGCATGGGCACGCAGGGACACGCCACCGACATCGTCTTCCTTTCCGGGCGCCGCACGCCCTTCGGCACCTTCGGCGGCACGCTCAAGGACCACACCGCCACCCAGCTCGGCGCGCACGCGGCGCGGGCGGCGCTGGAGAGCGCGGGTGTGGCGCCCGAGGAGGTGGGGCACGTCATCTTCGGCAACGCGCTGCAGACCACCTCGGACGCCATCTATCTGGCGCGCCACGTGGGGCTCCAGGCCGGCTGCCCCAACGAAGTGCCAGCGCTCACCATCAACCGGCTGTGCGGCTCCGGCTTCCAGGCCATGGTCTGCGGCGCGCAGGAGATCATGTTGGGCCAGGCCGAGGTGGCGTTGGTGGGTGGCGCCGAGAGCATGAGCACGGCGCCGCATGTGGTGCGCGGGGCGCGTTGGGGCCAGCTCCGCCTGGGGGAGGCCGGGCAGTTCTTCGAGGATCTGCTGTGGGCCTCCCTCACGGACACCAGCTGCAGCCTCTCCATGGCGCAGACGGCCGAAAAGCTGGCCGACGAGTACGGCATCACGCGTGAGGAAGCCGACCAGGTGGCCTACGAATCCCAGCAGCGCGCGGCGGCCGCCCGTGACGAGGGCCGCTTCGACGCCGAGATGGCGCCCATCACCATCGCCTCGCGCAAAGGGGACGTGGAATTTGCCGTGGATGAGCACATGCGGCCGGATGCCTCCCTGGAGGCGCTCGGCAAGCTGCGTCCCTACTTTCGCAAGGACGGCCTGGTGACCGCGGGCAACGCCAGCGGCATCGGGGACGGTGCCGCCGCCGCGGTGATTGCCAGCGCCGCCTGGGCCGAGCGCAACGGGCGCACCCCGATCGGCCGGCTCGTCTCCTGGGGCGTGGCCGGCGTGCGGCCCGACATCATGGGCATCGGCCCCGCCCCGGCGGCGCGGCTGGCGCTCGAGGCCGCCGGCCTGGAACTGGACCGTATGGACCTGGTGGAAGTCAACGAGGCCTTCGCGCCGCAGTACGCCGCGGTGCGCAAGGAGCTGGGGCTGGACCATGAGAAGACGAACGTGAACGGCGGGGCCATTGCGCTCACGCATCCGCTCGCGGCGTCCGGCGCGCGCATCACCATCCACCTGCTCCACGAGCTGCGCCGGCGCGGCGCGCGCTTCGGCCTGGGCAGCGCGTGCATCGGGGGCGGGCAGGGGATGGCCGTGATCGTGGAGCGCATGTAGCCGCGTCTCTTTCCGGGAGGTTCCGATGCTGGAGATTCTGATACCCGCGGTGGTGGTGGCGGTGGGCACCATCGTGAGCAGCCTGCGCGTGCTGAAGGAGTACGAGCGGGCGGTGGTCTTCCGCCTGGGGCGCCTCACCGGCGCCAAGGGGCCGGGGCTCATCTTCCTGCTGCCCTATGGCGTGGAGAAGATGGAGCGGGTGTCCCTGCGCATCGTGGCCATGGACATCCCGCCCCAGGACGTGATCACGCGGGACAACGTGTCCATCAAGGTAAACGCCGTGGTCTACTTCAAGGTGGCCGACACGGTGAAGGCCACTATCGTGATCCAGGACTACCTGTTCGCCACCAGCCAGCTGGCGCAGACCACACTGCGCAGCGTGGTGGGCCAGGCGGAACTCGACCAGCTGCTGGCCGAGCGGGAGCACTTCAATGACATCGTGCGCACCATCATCGACACCGGCACCGACGCGTGGGGGATCGAGGTGACCGCCGTGGAGATCAAGGACATCGATCTGCCCGCCGAGATGCGTCGCGCCATGGCGCGGCAGGCCGAGGCGGAGCGGGAGCGCCGCGCCAAGGTCATCAACGCGCAGGGGGAGCTGCAGGCCTCCAAGCAGCTCGCGGCGGCGGCCAAGATGCTGCAGACGCAGCCCGCGGCCATCCAGCTCCGCTATCTGCAGACGGTCTCCGAGATCGCCACGGAGAACAACTCCACCACCCTCTTCCCGATCCCCATCGACCTGTTCAAGCCGTTCATCGAGAAGCTCGGCCGGACGATGGGTGGCGCCGAGGGCCCGGACGAGGTGGATGAGTCCCTGGACGTGGACCCGAATGATCCGGCGCTGCTGGCGCCGCCCGCGCCGCTGCGCGATCACAAGTCCCTGCGGCCGGCCGCGGAGAAGGCCGCCGCGGCGCATGCCGCCGCCGAGCGGAAGTCCGCTGGCCGCGATGACCATGACGTCGGCGATCGGTCGGGTTGACCAGGGACGCCGAGCCGGCTGACCCGCCCGTCGGGGGCGTGCCCGGACGCCGTATTGGGCGCGGTGACCTGGAGGCCGTCATCCGCCGCGCCGCCGAACTCTCCGTGCGCGCCGCGGACGCCGAGGAGCGGCTGAGCGAAGGGGACCTGCTGCGCATCGGTGAGGAAGTGGGCCTGCCCGCCAAGCACGTTCTGCAAGCGCTTCACGAGCGGCCGGAACTGCGCAGTGATCCCTCCGCGTTCGAGGGGCTGTTCGGCTCCTCGGTGGTGGTGGCGCACCGCGCGCTGCCCGGCGCGGCCGCGGCCACGGCGCGCCGCATCGAGAGCTACCTGGCCGCGCACGAGTACCTGCGCGTGGTGCGCAGTCGCGAGGGTGCCATCCTCATGGTGCCCGCCGACGACACGCTCTCCTCGCTGGCGCGGGTCTTCACGCGGCCCAAGAGCCGCCACTACCTGGCGCGCGCGCGGCGCGTGGCGGCGGCGGCCCATCCCCTGGAGGAGGGCGCCGCGCACGTGCGCATCGAGGCCGACCTGGGCGAGCAGCGCGGCAAGGCCGTCACGGCCGGCGTCACCATCGGCTCCGGCATGGGGCTGGCGGCGGGAGGCATCGGCGCCGGCGTGATCGCCACGGTGATGGACCCCGGCAGCGCGGTGGCGCTGGCGGGCATGGTGGGCAGCCTGGGCGCCGGGATCGCGGTCGGGCTGGCGGGCGGCGTGCTGGTGGCGGCGCGGGGTTTCAAGCGCCGGGTGCGCGCGGCCCGGACCGAGCTGGAAGGGCTGCTCGACCGCCTGGAGCGGGGCGAGCGGCTGGAGCCGCCGCCGGCGCCCTGGCGCCAGCGGCTGAGGAGCCGTTTCAGGGGCGGCCCGTAGCCGCCCCGTCCGACAAATTCAACGGGAGCATATGATGGCCAGGATCGAACGGGTGGGTGTGCTGGGATGCGGGCTCATGGGGAGCGGGATCGCCGAGGTCACGGCCAAGGCCGGCATCGAGACGTGGGTGCGCGAGGTGAATGATGACCTCGTGGCAAAGGGGCGCGGCCGCATCGAGAAGAGCCTGGGCCGGGCAGTGGAGAAGGGCAAACTGGACGCGGCCGAACGGGACCGTGTGCTGGAGCGCATCCACTTCACCACGGAGCTCGGGGAGCTGGCAAGCGTGGAGCTGATCATCGAGGCCGTGACCGAGGACCTGGCCATCAAGAACGAGATGTTCGGGGCGCTGGACGAGGTGTGCGGCGCCGACACCATCTTTGCCAGCAATACCAGCTCGCTCACCATTGCCGACATGGCCGCCGCCACGGGGCGCCCCGGCCGCTTCGTGGGCTTGCACTTCTTCAACCCCGTACCCGTGATGAAGCTGGTGGAAGTGGTGCGCACCATTGCCACCGACGAGGACGCCTACACCGCCGCGCTGGACTTTGCCCGCGCCATCGGCAAGGAGCCGGTGGAGGCCAAGGACACCTCGGGCTTCGTGGTGAACCGCCTGCTCATCCCCTACATGCTGGACGCCATCCGCGCCCTGGAGACGGGCGTGGCCACCATCACGGACATCGACAAGGCCATGACGCTCGGCACCGGCTACCCCATGGGCCCCTTCGTGCTGTCCGACTTCGTGGGCATCGACACGCTCCACAAGGCGGCGGAGATCATGTACGAGGAGTTCCGCGAGACACGCTACGCCTCACCGCCGCTGCTCAAGCGCATGGTGTCCATGGGGTGGTACGGCCGGAAGAGCGGCCGCGGCTTCTACGACTACTCCGGGGAGAAACCCGTGCCCGTGGAACTGGGTCTGTAAGCGACGTCCCCCCGCACGTCCATGGCACGCGCCGGATCCCGGCCCCGCCGGAGCCGCGCGGCGCGCCGGTGAGGCGGCCGGGCATCGTCGCTTGAAAAAAAACAGGGCCTCCCCGCGGGGAGGCCCTGCGCACGCGCGGGCGGAGCGGCCTCAGCCGGCGGCCACCTGGCCGAAACCGAAGAGGCTGATGAGGAGCTGCATCAGGATGAGTACAATGGCCACCGGCGCCAGGAAGCGGATGAGGAAGCTCCACGTGCGGCCGAGCGGGAACTTGCCGTCGTTCGCGCGCACTTCCTCACCCACGCCCTTGACGCCCCAGGCCCAGCCGGCGAAGAGCGCGATGAACAGGGCGCCCACCACCAGGGCGTACTGGCCGAAGAGCATGAAGAGGAAGGACAGGAAGTCCGTGCCCACGCCCGGCAGCGATGAGAGCCAACCCACCGCGCCGTTGCCGAGGGCGCTCGGGATGCCGAGCAGGAACGCCGCACCGCCCACGGCCACGGCCGCCTTCTTCCGGCTCCACCGCTTCTCATCCACGAAGTAGGCGGTGGCCACCTCCAGCAGCGAGACGCTGGAGGTCAGCGCCGCGATGGCCAGCAGCAGGAAGAACAGGGTGCCGAACAGGATGCCGCCGATGGGCGCGGGCGGGATGGTGCCGAGCAGCGAGGTGAGCACCACGAAGACCATGCCGGGGCCGCCATCACCCGCCTGCATGCCGGCGTGGAAGAGCGTGGGGAAGATGATCAGGCCGGCCATGATGGCAATGGCGGTGTCGAAGCCTGAGACCCAGAGCGCGGAGGTGACGAGGTCATCCTTCTTGCCGATGTAGGAGCCGTAGGTGATCATGGCGCCCATGCCCAGCGAGAGGGAAAAGAACGCCTGCCCGATGGCGGCCAGGACCACGCCGCCATTGATGTCACTGAAATCCGGCTTCAGGTAGAACTCCAGCCCGGCGCCGGCGCCGGAGAGGGTCACCGCGCGGATGACCAGCAGGACTAGGATGATGGCCAGCAGGGGCATGAGCACTTTGGTCCACCGCTCGATGCCGTGGCGCACGCCGCCCAGCACCACGTAGATGGTCAGCGCCATGAAGAGCAGGTGCGTGAAGATGGAGCCCCACGCGCTGCCGGCCACGCCGCCGAAGATGGCCTCCGTATCGGCACCCACCCCGAAGGCGCCGGTGAGCGTCTTCCAGACGTACGTGAGCGTCCACCCGGCGATCACCGAGTAGAAGCTGAGGATCACGATACCCGTGATGACCCCCAGGGCACCCACCAGGCCCCAGGCGGTGCCGGGCTTGATGGCCTTGAAGGCGCCCACCGGATTGCGCTGGCTGCGGCGGCCGATGGCCAGCTCGGCCAGCATGACGGGTGCGCCGATGAGCGCCACGCAGATAAGGTAGAGGACCAGGAAGGCGCCGCCCCCGTTGGCGGCGGCCACGGTGGGGAAGCCCCAGATGTTGCCCAGGCCGACGGCGCTGCCGGCGGCGGCCAGGATGAAGGCGGCCTTCGATCCCCACGTGTCGCGCGGTGCCGGTGTGGTGGGATCGCCGGCGGACGGCGGCGTGCTCGAGGTGGTTTGCATCGACGGCCCTCTCCGATGGTCTGTGGATGAACGATGCGCCGGCGGCGCCGGCCTACGGCAGCGTGTCCTCGCGATGCAGGGCGTGCGTGTAGCGCTGGTACTCCCCGGGGTTGGCCAGGTAATCCTCCACCCAGGTCTCGAAGGGTGGCAGCGGCAACCTGTGCTCCAGTTCCTGCACCACGCTCATGGCCAGCTGGAAGCGGTCGCGTGCGCGGAAGTCAATGCGCCTCCCCTCCAGCAGGATCTCCACCATCTCCTCGAACGTGTCGGGCTGCAACAGCGCAATGAGGTGCGTGACCTGATCCAGCCGGTACGACTCGTAGAGGGAACGCAGTTCCTGCAACGAGGGTGACACGTCGCTCGGCGCGATGTCGGGGGCGCGCTCGGCGGCGTGGCGCACGAGGAGCTCGCGGAACCAGCCGTGGAACGCCGGCGGGTAGCCGGTCCGGCGCTCGTGCGCCGCGAGCGCCGAATCGAGCAGCGCCATGAGCAGCGGCTTGCCCAGACCGCGTGCCCGGGCGTCCACATCCTGCTCGCTGCCTTCCACGAAGAGGTCCGCCGTGCGTACTTCACTGCCCGGCTCGTCCGCCGCGGAGCGGAAGGAGAAGTAGCCGCGCCAGCAGCCGTCGGGCAGCAGGTAGGTGATGAGGAACACCGTCCAGCGGCCGTCACCGCGCTCCATGAACGTGAAGGAACGGCAGCGGCTACGCACCACATCATCGGTGGGTGCGGCGGGCGCCGGACGGGACGCATCCGAGGGCGGTTGTGGGCGGGGATGCATGCCGCTGCAGGCTAACTGGCGGGCCAGATCCAGTCAAGGCGCGCGGGCGTGGCCCGGGCACACCGCCCGCAGGCCAAATTCAAAAATTTCTGCACGATCGCGCCAGTACTCCTTTTGGACAATCCGCTGGCCGTAAACGGCGTGGCCATGGGAATGCACGCTTCGAAACGGCCGTTTTGCGGGGCCCGTGCCGGGCGGAACGATTGCCAAACACGCACGATCGTGTACACGTGAAAACCCTTGTGCCACAATGATAATCGTCTAACGGGTTGGCGCAGTGCGGGTTACACGCAAGGGTTGACGCATGCCGGACCGCTCCGTATCTTGGCGTTACCTGCTCGAGACGATGACCGGATTCCGTGGATGCTCATCCTCCCGGTCCAGGCGGGAAAAAAATCACCCATTTTTTGAATGCGTCGAGGCGTAACGTATGTGGGAGACGTGTGCCGTTGATCTACGGGTGGAGCTGCCGAGGCCGGTGGCCGACGAGGTGGCTGAGGTGCAGCGGCGCGATCCCGAGATGCTCAGTCGAATGCTCTTCTATGCGCTCACGCGGCGCACGATCTACGAACACCTTTCCCGCGGGTCGCTGCCGGCCGGCGAGCCGACGGACTGAGGTCCGCGGGGCCGCCCGCGCGGCTGTCGGGGCCATCGTTTGACGCCCTGCGCGACCGTGCCGGGCCCGCCCGCGGCGGCACGCGTCTCTTGACGGCCGCCCCCCACAGCGCCCAGCTTTGCCGGACGGCGTGACCGAGCCGTCCGGCGAATGCCGGCCGTAGCGCGCCATCCCTTCTGCCACGGCTGTCATGGCTGCGGAATCCGAGGAAGCGCGAACGCTGCGGGCAAAGTACTGGGATTGGTGCTCTGCCCGGCTGGCCGACCGCTTCCTCTCACTCTCTTCCGATGACATCTACCGCCTGGCGCGCCGCGAGCCCGAAACGGGCGCGGGACTGGGCGGAGGGACGCCCGTCGGCCGGGATCCGGGGGCGCTGGCCGGGGAAACGCCCGCGTCCTTCCGGGAGCTGGTGGCGCAGGTGACCGAGAGCCTGGCCCGGGAGATGGGTCTGCCCAGCTTCGAGCAGTGGAGCGCGGCCTACCGGGAGGATCCCGCCCGCTTCGAAGGCCAGTTGCTGGGCATGTGGCGCGACCGGGAGGCGGAGCCCACGGAGGATGAGCCGGGCTGAGGAGCGCTGCTGCACGCAGGCGCCCGCAAAAAGAACGGCGGCGATCCCGTGATCGCCGCCGTTCTTTTCCTACAGCGCTGCCGGGGTCAGAAGTGCTCCGGACCCTCGCGCATCTGGAAGCGCCAGGTGCCGACCATGGCCACGATGCCCGCGGCGGCCAGCAGCAGGCCCACCAGGCCCCAGGCCAGCGCCCAGTCCGAGCGCTGATTGGCCCAGCCGCGCCAGGCGCTCCACAGCGAGGTGGCGGCCATGACCAGCCACAGGATGCCGATGCCGAAGCCTGCGGCCAGGCCGGCGGTGTGCTGGGGAAGCCGGTGCTCGTTGGACATGCTCTCCTCGGGTCGGGTTCGCCGGCAATATAGGAGCGCGCCAGGGTTCGGCAAGGCGTGCGCTCGATGAGGGCGGCCGTTGCGCTCGGCCTTACCTGTGCGCATGCTAAGCTCCGTCCGCGCGCGCACGGAGCGCGGGCGGCACGCAGTCATGGAGGCGAATGATGGCCGTACGCATTGCCCCGCTCGAGGAAGGCACGCGCGTCAAGGTACGGCGCTCCAACCTGCCGATCGATCCCGCCGTGGTGGGCCGGTCCGGCACGGTGGTGGCGGCCAGCCCGTACCACGCGCATCGCCTGGGCGTGGTGCTGGACGGTGAGACACTGCCCCGCCAGTTCCGGCGCACCGAACTGGAAGTGGTGGCCGCCCCGGCCCTGCCGCGTGAGCGGGAGAGCGCCAAGAGCCGCTCCGCGCTACCCTGAAGGCCGTCGCACATGCCGGGGAGCACCGGGAACGTTCCGTGCATGGCGGGGCCGTGCCCCACACAGAGCAGCCCAGGAGACGCATGAGCACGCACACCGGAGAGAGTTCCGAGCCCGCCTCGGTGGAAGAGGCACGCCGCGCCGTGGAGGAGCGTCGCCGGCGCATGTCCGGTACGCTCGACGAGCTCGAGGACCGGATCGTGGAGGGGAAGGAAGAGCTGCAGCGGAAGGTGGACGTGCCGGGCCGCCTGCGGGATCGTGTCCTCGCGCGGCCGTGGGGCACCCTCGGCGTGGCCTTCGGCGTCGGCCTGGCTGTGGGTTTTCTCACCGGCGGATCCGGCGGCTCCGGCGGCTCCGTGGAGTACGACGAAGATGACGACGTGCACTACGTGGACCACCGCTTCGGCTTCTGGCGCACCGTACGCGCGCAGCTCGTGGGCGCCGCCATTGCCGCCCTCACCGAGGCAGTCCACGACCGGGTGGCCGGGCCGCACACCGCGCGCGAGCGGCCGGAGCCGGGCCAGGATTAGCGGCTGCCTGCAGGCAAGGTGCCATGGGCGGGCACCAATGCGGGGATTGTGCCAGCGTTGTCCGGGCGTGCCGTCAGGGGCCGATGGGCTCGGGTCGCACCGCTAAATGCGCCGCCAGTCGCAGGGCCAGACGGGCCACCAGGGTCATGCCCGGTACGTCGATGAGTTCCGCGTCATCTTCGGGCTGGTGGTACTGGGGATGGGTCCCGGTGAAGAGGGCCAGGGCGGGGCGGCCGTGTTGCAGGAAGCAGCGGTGGTCGCTCCCGATGTAGCTGAGCGGCACGTAGCTGAGTCCCGGCTCGTGCCGTTCCAGCAGCCCCATCCAGACGCCGCCCGGGAGGGCACCCGCCAGGTAGACCGTGCCGCTCCGCAGCCGGCCGATCATGTCCAGGTTGAGCATGGCACTCACGCTGGCCAGGGGCACCAGGGGCTGCTGGCAGAAGTGATTGGATCCCACCAGCCCCGCCTCCTCGGCGCCGAACGCGATGAACATGAATGAGCGCCGGTCCGGCGTCCCGAAGCCGTCACCGGCGGCGTGGGCCGCCAACGCGCGGGCCAGTTCCAGCAGGGCCGCGGTGCCCGAGGCGTTGTCATCGGCGCCGTTGTGGATGAGGTCCTCCACGACGCCCAGGTGGTCGTAGTGGGCGCCGATCAGCACCCACTCGTCGCGCAGGGATCCCGTGCCCCGGACTACGCCGACCACGTTCTGCGACGTGCCGGGAAATCGTACGCCGGTGAAGGGCTGAAACCAGACGTCATCCGTGAGCGCCGTGACGCCGTAGCGGATCAGTTCCGTCCGGATGTAGCCGGCCGCGCGCAACTCGTCGGGTGAGCCGTAGCGCCGGCCGCGCATGGAATCGTGGGCCAGCGCCGTCACGTGTGCCAGCAGACGGCTGCCGTCCAGATCCGGCAGCGGCAGCCCGGCGGTGGTGAAGGACCAGTGGGTGGTGGCCACCACGCCGTCCCCGTAGGTGATGCCCGGGCCCAGGTGGACCGTGTGGGTGCTGCCCGCATCGAACGCGTCCAGCGGTGTCAGGACCACCGTGCGGGCATCGGGGCGGGACAGGCGGGTGGGTACGCGCACCCCTCCCCGCTCCACCCACGCCGCGGCCGGGGTGTCCGCCGGCAGGGCCACGGGCCAGCGGAAGACAATGTGGACGGCGCCGGTAAGCGGGACGCCCGTGGCCCCGGCGGCGGGCACGCGGCTCAGGATGCCGGATGCGGAGGGTGGAGCCGTGGCGTCGCGGCCGCACGCGGCCAGTGCCAGGCAGAGCAGGAAGATGCGTACGCGGCCCGCGGACCTCCTCATGCCACCCGCCTAGCCCGCCGCCTCAGAAGGGCAGGTCGTCATCCTCCACCTCGAAAGGCGAGGGCGCTGCCTGCCCGCCGCCCTGCTGTGGACGCCGTTGCGGGCTCTGGTCGTAGCTCCCGCCGCCCCCGCCCCCGCCCCCGCCGGACCCGCTCTGGCTCCCCAGCATCACCATCTCCCGGACCACGATGTCCGTCCAGTAGCGCGGCTGGCCCTTGTCATCCTCGGTCTGGCTGTACTCCAGGCGGCCTTCCACGTAGAGGCGGTCCCCCTTGTGGATGTACTGCTCCACCAGCTCGGCCAGCTTGTCGAAGAAGGTGAGGCGGTGCCACTCGGTCTTCTCCTGCTGTTGTCCCGAGCGGTCCGAGAAGGTGCGGTTCGTGGCCAGGCTGACCTTGGCGATCTTGGTGCCGCCGCCGGTGGTGCGCATCTCGGGCTCCGCGCCCACGTTGCCGATGAGCATGACCTTGTTCAGGGACCGAGCCATGGGGCGTGCCTTTCGGTGGATTGGGTGTTCGGGTGTCCTCGCGGCCAAGATAGTGCGGGGCGCCGCCCGGGGGTAGGCGGGCGCCGCCCGAGGGTAGGCGGGCGCCGTCCGGGGGAAGCGGGCGCCGGCCGGCGCGACGGCGCGAGCCCATGGCACACCGCGTGCTTCCCAGCCAGCCGACTTCAGCCCAGGAGGGTCATGAGCCGCACCGAGCCCGCACCGCCCACGCGCGTGGACCTGGCCTTCGTGGCCCGCGCCACGCTGATCGTGATCGGTCTCTGGGCGCTGGCGAGCGGGCTCTGGCTGGGCCGCGACATCCTCTTCGTCACGCTCTTCGCGCTGCTGGTGGGGCTCTTTCTCTCCCTCTTCGTGGGTCCGCTCGTAAAGCTGGGCGTGCCGCGCCAGGTGGCGGCGCCGCCGGCATGGAGGAGCAGGTGCGCACCCGCATGAACCAGCAGCTGGTGGAGGTGGTGAGCGGCTCCCTGCCGCTCCTGAACAACGTCTTCGGTATACTCTCCGGCATGTTCCTGGTGATCTTCGCGGGCTTCTTCGTGGCTGTCTCTCCGGCCACCTACCGGCGCGGCATGGAGCTGCTCGTGCCCGCCAGCCATCGCGCCCTGGCCGCCGACGTGTTGTCGGAGATTGCCACCACGCTGCGCCATTGGATCAAGGGCGCGGCCACGGCCATGCTCATCATCGGCGTGCTGAACGCCGTGGGCCTGACGGCGCTGGGTGTGCCCGCGGCGCTGGCGCTGGGCCTCTTCGCGGGCCTCATGGCCTTCATTCCGTTCCTGGGGCCCGTCCTGGGGATGATCCCCGCGCTCGGCGTGGCCCTCACCATTTCACCGCAGAAGGCGCTCTACGTGTTCTTCCTCTACCTGGCCATCCAGGTAGTGGAATCCAACCTCATCACGCCGCTCCTCATGAAGGGCATGGTCAAGCTGGAACCGGCGCTGACCATCCTCTTTCAGGCCTTCATGGCCGCCCTCTTCGGCATCCTGGGCCTGGCGCTGGCAGTGCCTCTGCTGGCCATCCTCAAGGTGCTGGTGAACCGGCTCTACGTGGAGCGCGTGGCCAACGCCCACTGACCTCCCTCAGATCCCGGCGCGGCTCCGATAAGCCTCCTGGAGCCGCTCCGTCAGCGGGCCGCGCGCACCCCCGGCCACCTGCCTGCCGTCCACCGTGGCAATGGGCATGACCTCGGTGGTGGTGCCCGACAGGAAGAGTTCGTCCGCGCGCCAGAATTCGTCCCAGAACATGGGCCGCTCCTCGGCCGGGATGCCCAGCTCCGCCGCCATGTCCAGCACCAGCTGGCGGGTGATGCCCGGCAGGATGTAGTTGCTGCGCGGATAGGTCACCAGCGTGCCGTTCAGCACGGCAAAGAGATTGGCGTGCGATCCCTCCGCCACCACGCCGTCGCGCACGAAGAGCGCTTCGAAGCCGCCAGCCGCGTGGGCCGCCTGGTTGGCCAGCACGTTGGGCAGGAGCGCAATGGACTTGATGTCACAGCGCGTCCAGCGCGTGTCCGGCACGGTGATGCACGCCACGCCCCGCTCCATGTATTCCGCCGGGTAGCCCTTGAACGGCTTGGCGGTCAGGTAGAGCGTGGGCCGCACGGCCGAGGTGGGGAAGGCGTGCGTGCGCGGCGCCACGCCGCGCGTGACTTGCAGGTAGATGGTGCCGTCCCCGTCCACGCCGTTCTCGGCAATGAGACGCTCGGCGATTCCCGGGATCTCCGCCACCAGTTCGGCATCGATCTGCAGCGCGCCGAGCCCGTTGCGCAGACGCGCCATGTGCTCGTTCATGAGGAACGGCTTCCCCCCGTAGAGCCGCACCACCTCGTAGACGCCATCGGCAAAGAGAAAACCACGGTCGTCCACGGGCACGCGCGCTTCCGCCGCGTCCACCACCTGGCCGTTCAGATAGACCTTCATGTCCCCCACTCCTCCTGTTCATCTCTCAAGCGACGTCCCCCATTCACCATCATCCGCGCGCCGGCTCCGCGGCGCGCGCTACGCACGCACGGCGCGCACTACCTCCACCAGACGCCGTACCCGGTCGGCTTCCACCGGCCCGCCCGCGCGTCCGTCCCGCTGCAGCGCGCTCCCCACGATGGCGCCGTCGGCCAGCGGCAGGAGCGCGGCCGCGTTCTCCGGGCCCAGTCCGCTGCCCACGAGCAGCGGCGCCTCGGGCACGGCCGCGCGCGCGGCGCGCAGGCTCTCGGTGTCCGTGGCGGCGCCGGTGGCCTCCCCTGAGACCACCAGCGCGTCGGCGCGGCCGCGTTCCCAGGCGTCGGCGGCGGCCCGCTCCACGCTCAGGCCGTGCGGCGGCACGGCGTGCTTCACGAGCACGTCGGCCAGAATGGCCACCTCCACGCCCAGCGCGGCACGCACGCGCAGCGTCTCGTGCGCCCGGCCCTCGAGGGTGCCCTGGTCGGTGAGCATGGTGCCGGTGTGCACGTTGACGCGGATGAAGCCTGCGCCGGTGGCGGCGGCCACGCCGAGCGCGGCCCGGGCGTCATTGCGCAGCGCGTTCACGCCTACGGGGAGGGATACCGCCCCGCGCACCAGGCGCGTGAGCGCGGCGAGCGCCGCCACCGTTTCGGCCGGGAGGGCGCCCGGATGGAAGGGCACGTCGTGGTAGTTCTCCACCAGCACCGCGTCGGCGCCGCCCGCCGCGAGCGCCTCGGCGTCGCGTCCGGCCCGGTCCTCCACGGCCGCCATGCTGCCACCCCACCCCGGTGCGCCCGGCAGCGGCAGGAGGTGGATCATGCCGATGACGGCGAAGGGGGCGTCGAAGAGGAGGGGGACGCGCGCGAGCGGGTCGCGGTTCATGGCCGTGGCAACGGCCGCGGATGCATGGGCACGGGGCGAATCTGCGCTGCCCGCCCGCGTAGCACAACGGGGGCCTTCGGCACGGCGGTTGCCTGCCTGCCGTGTGGACGTAGCTTCCGCACCCGCGCGCTTCCCCTTGCCCGGAGCCCCATGGCCGATCCGCCCCGCCTGACGCACCTGCCCACCCATGAACGCACCCTGGACAACGGCCTCAGGGTCATCGTGCGGGAGGCCCACGACGCGCCCGTGGTGAGCATCGTGACGTACGTGCAGGCCGGCTACTTCGACGAGCCGGACACGCTGGTGGGCATCAGCCACGTGCTCGAGCACATGTACTTCAAGGGCACGGAGCGGCGCGGCCCGGGGGACATGGCGCGGGAGACTAAGGCGGCGGGGGGCTACCTGAACGCGGGCACCATCTACGACCATACCTCCTACTACACCGTGCTGCCGGCCGCCTCGCTGGAGCAGGGGCTGGACATCCAGAGTGACGCGCTGCGGGCCTCCGCCATCGACCCGGACGAGCTGGCGCGTGAGCTCCAGGTCATCATCCAGGAGGCCAAGCGGAAGCTGGACACACCGCCAGCCGTCTCCCAGGAGAGCCTCTTCGAGACGCTCTTCGATGTGCATCGCATCCGCCGCTGGCGCATCGGCAAAGAGGAGATGCTGGCCGGCTTCACCCGGCAGGACGTGTGGGACTTCTACCGCCAACTCTACCGCGCCCCCAACGTGATCCTGGTAATCGCGGGGGACGTGGAGCCGGCGGAGGTGTTTGCCCTGGCCGAGCGCTACTACGGTGAGCTGCCGGGTGGGCAGCCGGGGCGGAGTTCGGGTCCGGAGGAGCCGCCGCGCACGGGCCTGCGCTGCCGCGAGATGGAGGGGGAGATCACGCGCGCCTACCTGGAGTGGGGGTGGCGCACGCCCGGCGCCCTGCACGAGGACACGCCGGCGCTGGACGCGCTCTCGGTGGCGCTCGGCCAGGGGCGCGCCTCCCGCCTCTACCGGGCCGTGCGCGAGGCGGGGCTGGTCAGTGCCGCCAGCGCGTTCAACTACACGCCCGGCCAGGTGGGCGTCTTCGGCCTGAGCGCCGAGCTCGACCCGACCGGCACCGCGGCGGCGGTGGACGCCATGGCCGCCACCGTGCGGAGCTGCGTGGAGCGGCCCATCACCAGCGCCGAGGCCGCGCGCGCGCGCACCATCCTGGAGGCGCGCATGCTGCGCCGCCTGGAGACCGCCGAGGGCCAGGCCAACCTCATTGCCGAGTGGGAGGCGGAGGGGGACTGGCGGCTGGCGGATGACTACCTGGCGCGCATCCAGGCGCTCACCGCGGCCGATCTGGTGCGGGTGGCGGAGCGCTACCTGGCGGTGGCGCACGCCACCGTGCTGCTCTACCGCCCGCGCGCCGCCGCGGCCACCGGGTGGGACGCGGCCGGGATGGCCGATCGTCTCCGGGACGCGGGGCTGCCAGCGGGCGTGGAGCTTCCGGGGGACGTCGCTTTCCCGGAGACGGCCGCGCTGGCGCCCGCTGCGGTGCGGACCGAGCGCGTGGAGGATGGGGTCCACTTTTTCGGCACGGAGCACGGCGCGCGGGTGGTGGTGCTGCCGCGCCACGGCGCGCCGCTGGTCACGCTGGCGCTGGCGGTGCGCGGCGGGGCGCTGGAGGAGGACGCCGCCACCTCGGGGATCACGGGGCTGCTGGCGCGGGCGTCCGTGAAGGGCACCACGTCACGGAACGCCGAGGTCATGGCCAGCGCCACCGAGGCGCTGGGCGGCTCCATCGGGGCCGACGTGGGCTCCGACACGCTGCACTGGCGGCTCTCGGTGCCCGCTCGGCACTTCGCCACGGCGACCGACCTGCTGCTGGACACGGCGCTCCGGCCCGCGTTGCCCGCCGCGGCCGTGGCGCGCGAGCGGGAGGTGGCGCTGGCGGAGCTGGCCCAGCTGCGCGATGACATGGGCCGCTACCCGGGGCGCCTGCTCATGCAGGCCGCCTTTCCCGGCCACCCCTACGGCTGGGCGCTGGAGGAGCGCGAGGCTGCGCTGGCGGGGTTGGAGCGCGACGCCGTGGCGGCGTGGCACCTGCGGCGCGTGCGCCAGGCCCCAATCACGGTGCTGGTGGTGGGGGACGTGGAGCCCGAGGCGGCGGCCGCGCGCGTGGCCGCCCATCTGGGCGTGCCCGACGGCGTGGCGGAGGAGCCGCGGCGGCCGGCACCGCCGTGGCCCGCCACGCCGCACAGTGAGGCCGTGCAGCTGGACAAGGCGCAGACGGCGCTGGCGCTGGGCTTCCCCGGCCCGGCCCGGAACGAGGCCGACGTGGAGGAGCTGCGCGTGCTGTCCGCGGCCGTGGCCGGCCTGGGCGGGCGCATGTTCGAGGAGCTGCGCAGCCGGCGCTCGCTGGCCTACAGCGTGGCGGCCTATCCCGTGGCCCGCTGGCGGGCCGGGTGCTTCGTGGCCTACATAGCCACCTCACCGGAGCGCGAGGCGGAGGCGCGCGCGGGGCTGCTGGAGGAGCTGGAAGGGCTGCGGCGCGAGCTCCTGCCGGAGGAGGAGGTGGAGCGCGCCCGCCGCTACCTCATCGGCGCCTGGCAGATTCGCCAGCAGACGAACGGCGCCCGCCTCTCCGACCTCATGGACGTCCTGCTGGTGGGGGAGGGACTGGAGGAGCTGCGCAGCTTCGAGGCACGCATCCGCCGCGTCACCGCGGAAGGCATGCGGGCCGCCGCGGAGCGCTGGCTGGACCCCGCCCGCATGGTGGAGGGCGTGGTGCGGGGCAGCGGCGGCGGCAGGTAGCCCGCGCACGTTTGCTCGTACGCACGCGCGCGCGTAAATTGCGCCCCGGTTCCCACACTGCCCCCCTGGCCGCGTGCTGCCCATGGCCTCGTTCGAATATGTGACCCTCGAGAAGCGGGACGGCGTGGCCGTCCTGACCGTCAATCGCCCCGACAAACTGAACGCCCTGAACGCCGCCACCATCGCGGAGCTGGACCGCGCGGTGCGGGACGTGGCGGAGGACGAAGACGTCCGCGGTCTGCTGGTGACCGGCGCTGGACAGAAGGCCTTCGTGGCTGGCGCCGACATCGGTGAGCTGGCCCGGATGGGGCCGCTCTCCGGCGTCCAGGTATCGCGCCAGGGCCAGGCCACCTTCCGCATGCTGGAGCGGCTGCCCAAGCCAGTGGTAGCCGCGGTCAACGGCTTTGCGCTGGGCGGCGGGCTGGAGCTGGCGCTCGCCTGCCACATGCGCGTGGCCTCGAGCAACGCCAAATTCGGGCTGCCGGAGGTGAAGCTGGGCATCATCCCCGGCTACGGCGGCACGCTGCGTCTGCCGCGCCTGGTGGGGCGCGGCCGCGCGCTGGAGCTCATCCTCACGGGGGAGATGATCGACGCCGCCGAGGCCCACCGCATCGGGCTGGTGAACCGTGTGGTGGAGGACGCGGCACGGGTGGTGGAGGAGGCGGAGGCGCTGCTCCGCAAGATCACGGGCAACGGCCCCGTGGCGCTGGCCATGGCGCTGGAGGCGGTGGACCACGGCATGAGCGCCACCGTGGAGGAGGCGCAGGTGCTGGAGTCCAACCTCTTCGGTCTGCTGGCCTCCACGGCGGACATGCGCGAGGGGATGGCGGCGTTCCTGGAGAAGCGGCAAGCGGCGTTCGAGGGGCGCTGAGCGGGGCGGCGCTGGCCGGTTCCCCGCTGGCCGATTCGGCCATGGACGCGCCCGGGGCGTGGGCCCATCCTGCGTGCGGGGGGTGCCCGCTGGCCTCACACGCGCGCGCGAGCTAGATTCAGGGCTACATGCGGCACCCCGAGCACGCGCTGGCCCTGCGGGAGCTCCGCCTCCGCGATTTTCGCAATTTTGCCGCACTCGACCTGGAATTTCCCCCCGGGGGGGCGGCCGTCATCGGTGACAACGGCTCCGGCAAGACCAACCTCCTGGAGGCGGTCTACTACCTGGAGATCTTCCGCTCCTTTCGCGGCGCCGCCGACGACCAGCTCGTGCGCTTCGGCGCGGACTCGTTCTTCATCCGCGGGGTCTTCGAGGAGGTGCGCTCGGGGGAGCGCCACGAAGTGAGCGCCGGCTACGAGCGGCGCACCCGCACCAAGCGCGTGGCCCTCGACGGCGTGGAGCCGGAGCGCCTGGGGGACGCCCTGGGCGGCCTGGGCGCCGTGGTCTTCTCGCCCTCGGACGTGGCGCTGGTGGCGGGCGCGCCGGGCGAGCGGCGGCGCTTCCTGGACATCGTGCTGTCGCTGAACGCGCGCGGCTACTTCGACGCGCTGCAGCGCTACCGCGGCGCGCTGCGCCAGCGCAACGCCACGCTCAAGGCGGGCACCGGCAGCGCGCACCTGGCGGCCTGGGACGCGGCGCTGGTGGCCGGCGGGGCGCGCGTGATCGCGGAGCGGATGCGCTGGGTGGCCGAGCACGCCGCCGCGTTCGGCGAGCGCTTCGCGGCCATCGGCGCCGGCGGCACGGCGGAGCTGGCCTACGAGGGCAGCGTGCGGCTGCCGGCCGAGCCGGGCGCGGCGAGCGTGGACGCGGCGGCCGCGGCCTTCACGGCCGAGCTGGCGCGCGTGGCCGAGCGGGAGCGGGAGCGCGGCATGACGCTCGTGGGGCCGCACCGGGACGACCTGGCCATCCGCTTCGGTGGTACGGAGGAGGGTGTGGGACTGCGCGAGTTCGGCTCAGGCGGGCAGCAGCGCACCGCCGCCATTGCGCTGCGCATGATCGAGGCGGAGACCATCCGCGCGGCGCGGGATCGCGAGCCGGTGGTGCTGCTGGATGACGTGTTCGCCGAGCTCGACCCTGGCCGTTCGCGCCGCATCCTGGCGCTCATGGAGGAGGAGGAGCGCGGCCAGGTACTGCTCACCGCGCCCAAGGAGAGTGACGTGGAGCTGCGTGGGGGCTCGCTGGCGCGGTGGCGCATTGCCGCCGGGCGGATCGAGACGTGAAGCGGGAGCGGGATCCGGAGCCGCTGGGTGACGCGCTGCAGCGCTTTCTGGAGGAGAGCGCCATCGGCGAGAAGATGGAGAAGGCCTCCATCGTCCCGGAGTGGCCGGAGAAGGTGGGGGAAGCCATCGCCGCGGTGACCACGCCGCTGCGCGTCTCGGGCGGCACGCTGCTCGTGGCGGTGCGCTCCAGCGGCTGGCTCATGGAGCTGCGCATGATGGAGCGTGAGATCCTGGGCCGGCTGAACGAGGGCAGGAAGCGGGGGCGCATCGAGCGCATCCGTTTCGTGATGAGCGAATGAGGTGCGGCCCCGGTGCGCGGGAAGCGCGCCGGCGGATGCGCGGGGACGTCGCTTGAAAATGCGCTGTTGAAGGCGTAACCCCGGGGGTGTTCCGGGGTAGTATTCATGGTTGATCCTGACACGGCAAAACGCGCGGAGTTATGGCAAAGAAAGACGCGAGGAAGAACCAGTACGACGCGGGCCACATCCAGGTCCTCAAGGGGCTGGAAGCGGTCCGCAAGCGGCCGGGCATGTACATCGGCTCGACCGGTCCGCGCGGGCTCCATCACCTGGTCTACGAGGTGGTGGACAACTCCGTGGACGAGGCGCTCGCGGGCTACTGCTCGGAGATCTCCCTCACCATCCATCCCGACAACTCGATCACCGTGGTGGATGACGGCCGGGGCATCCCCGTGGACGTCCATCCGGTGGAGAAGATGACGGGTGTGGAGGTGGCCATGACCATGCTCCACGCGGGCGGCAAGTTCGACAAGGAGAGCTACAAGGTCTCCGGCGGACTGCACGGCGTGGGCGTCTCGGTGGTCAACGCCCTCTCCGAAGAGCTGGAGGTGGAGATCCACCGGGACGGCAAGATCTACAAGCAGACCTACGCGCGCGGCGCCCGCACCTCCGACCTGGACGTGGTCGGCAAGGTGAAGGGCACCGGGACGCGCATCTGGTTCAAGGCGGACCACGAGATCTTCCCCGAGATCGACTTCGTCTACGACACGCTGGCCAACCGGATGCGCGAGATGGCGTTCCTGAACAGGGGGCTGCGCATTCTGATCAAGGACGAGCGGCCGGGCGAGGAGGGCCCGCGCAGTGACGATTTCCACTATGAGGGCGGGATCCGGGAGTTCGTGGAATACCTGCGCGGCAGCCGGAAGGCGCTGCACGAGAAGGTGATCTACCTCGAGGCCGCGCGGGAAGAGGCCGACATCGAGCTGGCCATGCAGTATGACGATTCGTATCAGGAGAACACCTTCACGTTCGTCAACAACATCAACACGCACGAGGGTGGCTCCCATCTCACCGGCTTCAAGGCCGCCCTCACCCGCACGCTGAACGATTACGCGCGCAAGAACAACTTCCTGAAAAAGGATCTGGACTCCCTCTCGGGTGAGGACATCCGCGAGGGGCTGACGTGCGTGCTCTCCGTGAAGGTGAAGGAGCCGCAGTTCGAGGGGCAGACCAAGACCAAGCTCGGCAACTCCGAGGTGCGCGGGGCGGTCGAGAACGTGGTCAATGAGAAGCTCTCGG
This sequence comes from Gemmatimonadota bacterium, assembly GCA_040905425.1. Classification (GTDB taxonomy): domain Bacteria; phylum Gemmatimonadota; class Gemmatimonadetes; order Longimicrobiales; family RSA9; genus JBBDRO01. The sequence goes on from JBBDRO010000032.1 coordinate 60,463, forward strand.
AGTTTCTGGAGGAGAATCCGCCGGTGGCCCGGACCATCATCGAGAAGGCCATCCAGGCGGCGCGGGCCCGCATGGCTGCCCGCAAGGCGCGCGAGCTGGTGCGCCGCAAGAGCGCCCTCGAGGGCATGGTGCTGCCCGGCAAGCTGGCCGACTGCTCGATCACCGACCCGGCGCTGTGCGAGATCTATCTGGTGGAGGGCGATTCGGCGGGCGGGTGCTTTTCGGGATGCACGAAGGTTGCGCTGGCCGATGGCCGCGAGCTGAGCTTCGAGGAGCTCGTCGAGGAGGATCGCGGCGGGAAGGAGAATTTCTGCTACACGATCCGGAAGGATGGCACGGTGGGCCTGCAGCGGATCCTGCATCCGCGGGTGACGAAGCAGGATGCCGAGGTGGTGCAGGTGATCCTCGACAACGGGGAGGAGATCACCTGCACACCGGACCACCGCTTCATGCTGCGGGACGGCAGCTACAAGGCGGCGGCGGAATTGGTGGCTGAGGATTCGCTGATGCCGTTGTATCGGAAGGTCATGGCAGGCGCGTCCCCTGGTGGGCAGTCTGCGCCGCCCCCTGTTCGGGAACCCTGGGAGAGCTCGGCTACGGCGGACGTCCGCGCTGCGTTTCGAGTTGCATCGGTCCAGCAGCGCATCGACGTCTACGATATCGAAGTTCCCGGTAGCCACAACTTTGCGCTGGCGAGCGGTGTGTTCGTTCACAACAGCGCCAAACAGGGTCGCGACCGGAACTTCCAGGCCATCCTGCCGCTGCGCGGCAAGATCCTGAATGTGGAGAAGAGCCGGCTGGACAAGATCCTCTCCAACGAGGAGATCCGCACCATCATCTCCGCCATCGGGACGGGGATCGGTGATGACGAGTTCAGCCTGGGCAACGCGCGTTATCACAAGTGTATCATCATGAGCGTGGACGGAGACGATCACGTTTTCGTGCGGGACGATGAGACGGGCGGCGCGCGCATGGTGCGCATCGGTGACTTCATCGACACCGCGCTCGGCGGCCCCGCCGGAGCCGAGGGCGGCTACGACAAGCGTGAGGACGCCGACCTCGGTGAGGTGCTGTGCTTCGGGCTGGCCGACAACGAGGTGTGCTTCCGCCCGATCAAGGCGGTGATCCGCCATCCGGTGGACGAGGCGCTCTACGAAGTCACCACCGCCTATGGCCGCTCCGTGCGGGTCACGGCCAGCCACAGCGTGTTCGTCCACGAGGACGGCGAACTCCGCCTGAAGCGGGGCGACGAGCTCCAGGTGGGCGATCGCGTGGCCGCGCCCCGTCAGGTGCGCTTCCCCGAGGTCGAGCGCCTGCGCTTCGATCTGCTGCGCGCGCTGCACGGCTCTGAGCGGGCGGGTGACGTGTGGGTGCGCGGGCCGGCGGTGGAGGCGTGGTACCGGGCGGGGGTGGAGGCGGAGTACGAAGGCCGCCCGGAGCTGAGCGAGGCCCGTGTGTCGGTTCCTGCCGGGGTGGGTGAACTTGTTGCCGACGCACGGCGTGCCTCCGGACTCTCCAATGAGGAAGTCTGCGAGCGTACGGGGATCCGCCAGCCAGTGACCTTCTATGGTTGGGAGCAAGGAAAGAATCGGCCCACCCTGTCTCACTGGGAGAAGTATCTCGAAGTGGTCGGCGCAGATTCGGCTACCATCATGGAAGCGGTCGAAGTCGGCGAAAGCTGGCTCGGGCGGCGCTGGGAAGAGACGTATGGCGGCGCGCCTCGGAATCGGGTTCGGCCGTATGTCCGCCTCAGCGCACTCACGCCGGCGGACGTGGAGTGGTTTGAGGGGCGTGAGGATCTGATCCTCACGTCAGCCAGGGATGCCAAGGGCGGTCTGCCCGCGAATCTGGAAATGACGCCGGCACTCGCCACCCTGCTCGGCTTCTATCTGGCCGAAGGCTCGGTGTCGGCGCGCGGTGGGATCCGCTTCGCGATCGGGAAGGGGAACGAAGCATTTGCCGATGAGGCTGCCGCTGCTCTGCTCTCCGTCTTTGGCCTGGAGCCCCGGCGGTACGAGAACGGTGAGCGGGTGGCCGAACTCCGCCTGACGAACCGCGTCGCGGCGCTGGCATGGGAGCAGCTCTTCGGATTCGGCGGCCAGTCCGCCGTCACCAAGCGCATCCCCGACGTGGTCTTTTCAAGCGACGAGGCGATCCGCACCGCATTCCTGCGCGGCTTCGTGCGCGGCGATGGCACGTTCAGCGAGCAGCACATGGTCTTCTGCACCTCCTCGCGGGACGTGGCGAGCGGGCTCATGTATCTCCTCTCCACGTTCGGTGTGGTGGCGGGGCTCAGCAGCCGCGAACCGGACGGCGTGGTGCGGGAGATCCGCGGCGAGCCGTGCATTACCCGCCACACGGCCTACACCGTGACGGTGAGCGCGCGCGAGGACCTGCGCCGTCTGCGCGCGGTCTGGCAGGATGATCCGCGTACGGAGCAGCTGGCCACGCACGTGGATAAGGAGTGGGCGGCCATGCCGCGGCGCTTCGAGGAGATCGGTGGCGATCTCATCGGGCTGGAGATCCGCTCCATCCAGGAGGTCGAGGCCTCCAACGGCCAGGTGTACGACTTCTCGGTGGAGACGGATGAAAACTTCGTGGCGGGCATGGGCGGACTGTGCTGCCACAATACAGACGCTGACGTGGACGGCGCCCACATCCGCACCCTCCTCCTCACCTTCTTCTACCGTCACATGCGGGAGCTGGTGGAGGCCGGCTACGTCTACATTGCGCAGCCACCGCTCTATCGCCTGGCCAAGGGCAAAGAAGAGCACTACGCGTACTCGGAGGATGAGCGCGAGAGCCTCACGGCGCGGCTGAACGGCAAGGACGGCACGGCCAAGGTGAACATGCAGCGCTACAAGGGTCTGGGTGAGATGAACCCGGAGCAGCTCTGGAAGACCACCATGGACCCCGAGACGCGCACCATCCTGCGCGTCACGCTGGAGGACGCCGTGGAGGCCGACCGTATCTTCAGCACCCTCATGGGTGACGAGGTGGAGCCGCGCCGCAAGTTCATCGAGGAGAACGCGCGGTATGTGAAGAATCTGGACGTGTAGGGGTATGTGAACAGGCGGACGTTTGGGGACAGCCGGAGCGGAAAACCGGCTGGCCGCGGGCACGCAGTTCGATCCCGCCGCGGTATACGTGTCTTGCCGGCCCGCGTGTCCCGGGCTACGCTACCTCCGTCGACGTGAGCCCGTCGAAACCGGTAAGTCGCTGCACCTTCCGACCAATCTCCTCATAACACAGGCCGGGCCCATGAAACGCCCCCTGATTGCTCCCGCCCGCGCGATACTTCTTGCAATTGCGGCACTCGCGCCGGTCCTCACGGGGGGCTGCGGCAACGAGGAGCGCTCCGGCGTGACGGTCGTCCATGAACTCAGGGGAGACACCGTGCTCATGGTGTCGAGCGGGGAGCCCGAGCGAGTGCGGGTCGAGGAGGTAGAGGTGCTCTGGCAATCGGACGAGTTCGAGGGGATACTCCCGAGAATGGCCCGAGTCGGCGATCACCTGGTGATTGGCGACCTGTTTCGGATTCACGTGGTTTCTCTCGAAGACGGTGGCGCGCACACCTTCGGCCGACAAGGGCAGGGGCCGGGAGAGTTCGGGGGAGCCATTTGGTCTGTTGGTGGATTCGGGCCTGAAACCTTCGCGGCTTATGACGGAAGCAATACGCTCCTCTTTTCGCTGGAAGGGGAGTTTCTCGATTCGCATGAACCGACCCCGCGGCTCCCCTTCACTCAGCCCGTCATGGGAGGCTCCGCGAGGGACCGGCCTTCGTATCCACTCGTAAAGTCCGGGAGTGGTGTGCTGTGGGAGAAGGCCAGTAGCTGGGAAGAAAAAGAAGGCACGGGGATCGAGCGAAAGGCTCTCCTCTGGCATGATTTGGAGGCGGACACGGCGGCAGTCCTCGAGACATGGGATTATATTCGGGACCCGGGGGCCGCCTTCGGGGAGTTGGTCAAGCACGCGATCGCCTCTGATGGTCGGGTAGCGACAGGGTACCCCGCCGATTACTGCATACGGCTCTTCCACGCGTTCGAGGAGGGCGGCCGCACCGGGTGCCGCGAGCGATCTCGGGTAGCGATCGAGGCGAGCTTCAACGACGTTTCCGGACTCGACTGGGCGGGGCGGGACCAGTTGGCCCAGGAACTCAAGGCGAACCCCGTGGGCGGCTTCCTGCCACACTTTGATCGGCTTCTTTTCAGCGCATCCGGCGACCTGTGGGTAAATCTGTACCACGATGAGTACGCCCATGTCCACCGCCTTTTTTACACCCTCAAAGACTGGAAACCCACCGTTCACGAGTGGGAGGTCTTCGACAGGGAGGCCGTCCTCGTACGCCACGTAACGCTTCCGGGCGCCTTCGATCTCCGGGTGATCGGGGATGGGGAGGGCTTCGGTTTCCTCACCCTCGACACGGGCGAGGTCGTGATCGGCAGGGTCGACCTGACTTAATCAGCTGTGCCCCCGAACTGAGTTATATGAACAGGCGAAACGTTTGGGGGCGGCAAAATGGGTTCTAAGCTGAAAAGCCTCGTGACAGGGTAAGCGGCCCCGTGATTTGGCCTGGCGGCTGAGGTGACATGAAGATGATCCCGTTGGCGTAGACGTGTCGCCAAGCTTTTCCGCCTGTTCGGGCATGCGCCAGCGCGCGCCATCGATCCGCCGCGCCGCCACGGTACTCGCCGCCTGTCTGCTCACGGCGTGCGGTGCCGCGGACGTCCTCCCCGGGGAGACGGCGGTCACCGACAGCGCCGGTGTCCGTCTTGTGCACAGCGCCGCGCCGCGCCACGCCCTGGATGCGGCCCCTCGACTGAGCGCCGAGCCGGAGCTGGTGATCGGGGTGCGCGACGGCGACCCCGTCTACCAGTTCAGCGGCCTGCGCGGTTCGCGCCTGCGAGAAGACGGTGGTGTGGTGGTGATCGACGCGTCCCGTCAGATCCGCTATTTCGACCGGGTGGGGCGGCATGTGCGTACCGTGGGCGGGCAGGGTGGTGGTCCGGGAGAGTTCCAGGGGCCGATGAGTCTCATGACGTTGCCGGGGGACTCGCTCATGGTCAGCGATTTCCAGCTGCGGCGGGCCACCGTCCTGGATCCCGAGGGGACGGTGTTGGAGGTGTTCCCGCTGCCGCGTGTAGGCTTGCCCCCACCCCAGCTGGTGGACGTGCTGCCGGACGGACGGCTCCTCCACAGCGTCACCGACCGGCCCGAGGGCTGGCCGACCGGCGTCGTGGAAACCACCTACATCTACACGGCGGTCGCGCCCGGGCGCGCGGCCGTGGACACGCTCTTCGTGCGCGGCCGCCCCGCCATGTTCGGCGTGGGCAACGGCATGATCAGCCTGCCGTACGCGCGTGGTTTCAGCGCCAGGGTGGATGGAGAGACGCTGCTGGTGGCGGACGGTCAGGCGGGCGCGGTCGAACGCATCTCCCTGGACGGTCTGGTCCTGGCGCGCTACTCGTGGGCCGCGTCGCGGCTCCCTGTGACGGAGTCGATGAAGGATGCCCACCGCCAGCAGCGCGCCCCGAGTGTCGCTCGGATGACGGGTGGCTCGGCCGAGGGTGTCCTGGACGACCTTCCTTTCCCTGATTCGCTACCCGCGTTCGACTCCATGAGGCCAGACCGCGGCAGCGGCCGGATCTGGCTGCGCCGGTTCGTCGTGGATGCCACCCCCCACGTCTGGACCGTGTTGGACACCGATGGCAGCTGGCTGGCCGACGTCGAGATGCCACCCGGTTTCAGTCTGTCCGATATCCTCGACGGGCGGATCGTCGGTGTCTGGTGGGACGAGTTCGACGTGCCCTACGTGCACGTCTACGCCTTGCATGGCCTGGCCGCCCCCTAGCCGCAGCCTCGGAACGAGTAAACGCGCCCCGGGGCACCCGGCGCCGGCCGCGGACGACGACAACCGGCCATTTATCGGGGGCAAAAAGACGCGGGTCGGGTTACCGTCGTGATCACGACGGAAAGTGGCCACGCGTCGGTGGCGGCGGCGGAATGTTGTCCAGTTGTCGTCGTGATCACAACCATAACTGGACGGTTGCCTCCAGCGGCCCGATTCGGGGCCACTTACCGTCGTTGAGGGGGCTCTGGCCATCCGCCATGCGGGCCCCTCCCGCCATCCATCCACCATGCGCCGCATCCACCACGCGCCGCCCGCGCCATCCGCCCGCGCCATGCGCCACCCGCGCCATGCGCCACCCGCGCCGCTCGCCGTGCGCAACCGTTGGCGAGCATCGCCGCATGCAGAAATGTGTACACAGGCCGCGTCATTTCTCCGGCCGCCAGGGCGTTTCCCTGGGCAGACGCCTCTCGCATCGGAGGACACCATGGCCGCCATCCTGACGCTCCGCTCGCTCCTGCCGCTGCCCCTGCTTCTGCTGGTCACCTCGGCCGCGCTGCAGGCGCCGCCCGTGATCACCGGCCGCGTCAGCGACGGGGCCACGGCGGCTCCACTCAACGGCGCACAGGTGCTCGTTCGGGGGACGATGCACGGCGCCCTGACCGACGCCCGGGGCACGTACCGGATCACGTTGCCCGATACACTCATCGGCCGCGAGGTCCAGCTTGCCGTGGCCGTGATGGGCTACGGTCAGGATACCCGCACCGTCCGCGTGGCGGCGGACAGCACGGTGGTGGATTTCAGCCTGAATGCGCAATCCCTCTCCCTGAAGGATGTGGTCATCACCGGCGCGGATCGGATCCAGGGCAAGAAGGTCCCTTTCTCCGTCACGCCGGAGCTCCTGTTCCGCACCGCTCGACCGGACCACAACACCGAATCCTATGCCCTCATCGAGGAGAACGGCTTCCGCGCCGCGCTGGATCACCCGCTTTCCACTTTCGGCGTGGACGTGGACCGCGCCTCCTACGCCAACGTGCGCCGCTTCCTCCAGCGGGGGAAGCTGCCCCCGGCCGACGCGGTCCGCATCGAGGAGTTGATCAATTACTTCCCCTATGGGGATCCGCCGCCCACGGACGAGCACCCGTTTTCGGTGAACACCGAGGTGGCGGCCGCGCCCTGGCAGCCCGCCCACCAGTTGCTGCGCATCGGCCTGCAGGGCCGGCAGGTGGCCACCGCTGATCTGCCGCCCGCCAACCTGGTCTTCCTCATCGACGTGTCCGGCTCCATGCGGACGCCCAACAAGCTGCCGCTCGTGAAGCGGGCGCTGGCCATGGTGGTGGACGAGCTGCGCCCGCAGGACCGCGTGGCGATCGTGGTATACGCGGGCGCCACGGGCCTGGCGCTGCCGAGCACGAGCGGAGCCGACAAGGCCGCCATCCGCGCCGCCATCGACCGGCTCGAGGCGGGGGGCAGCACCGCGGGCGGCGCCGGCCTGCGCCTGGCCTACCGGGTTGCCGCCGAGCACCACATACCCGGCGGCATCAACCGCGTGGTGCTGGCCACGGACGGGGACTTCAACGTGGGCGCCTCGAGTGACGCCCAGATGATCCGCCTGGTCGAGCAGGCCAGAGAGGGCGGCACGGCGCTCACCGTGCTGGGCTTCGGCATGGGCAATCTAAAGGATTCCAAGCTGGAGGGCCTGGCCGATCACGGGAACGGGAATTACGCGTACATCGATGACCTGGCGGAGGCCCGCAAGGCGCTGATCGAAGAGCGCGGCGGCACCTTCTTCACCCTGGCCAAGGACGTCAAGATCCAGGTGGAGTTCAATCCGGCGTTCGTACATGCATATCGTCTTATTGGCTACGAGAATCGCCTGCTCGACGCCGAGGACTTCGAGGACGATGGCAAGGACGCGGGGGACCTGGGTGCCGGCCACGCCGTGACCGCGCTCTACGAAATCGTCCCGGCGGGTGTCGAGCATACGGTGAAAACCGGGAGTACGCCGCCGCTCCGCTATCAGGGGGAGCGCACGGCGGACGGCGTACGCTTCAGCGATGAGCTGGCCTTCGTGAGCCTGCGCTACAAGCCGCCCGAGGAGGACGTGAGCCGCCTGGTGCAGCTGCCTGTAGCCGCCGCTTCGGAGACGCCTTCCGCCGACCTACGCTTCGCCGCCGCGGTGGCTGGCTTCGGCATGATCCTGCGGGATTCGGAGCATCACGGGCGGCTCGACTATGCCGGCGTGCTGGAACAGGCGGCTGGCGCCCTCGGGGAGGATCCCGGCGGCCACCGGGCGGCCTTCCTGGAACTCGTTCGCACGGCGCGGCGCGTCAGCGCCGTGACGGCCGAGGCGGGCTCCGGCGGTTGACCGCGCTCCACCTCAGCGCGCACTTTGAAGGGGCGTCCCGCAGCCATCCCTCCCATTCGCGGAGCCCGTCACCATGTTCAAGCGACGTCCAGCCGCCGTGTTCCTGGCGGCATCGATCCTCCTGGCCCTAGCCGCCTCGGCGCTCGCCCCTGCCGCTGCCGAGGCGCAGCGACCTCGGGAGCCCGTGGAGCGTAGTCTCCGCGACGTCCTGGGCGGCGTGCCCTACACCGCGGCGGACAGCATGGCCCAGCGCATCGTGGAGCGCCTGGACTTTGACAGCTACCGGGAAATCATCCGCGGCCTGGCCTCCTTCGGCGACCGCGAACAGGGCACCGAGCGCAATGCCCGCGCCGTCGACTGGATCGAGCAGCAGCTCCAGGGCTGGGGCTACGAGACCGAGCGGATCCACTACGAATTTCGGGGTGAACCGCGCGAGGAGGTCTACGCCACCAAGGTGGGCAGCACCACCCCCGGCGAAATGTACATCCTGGGCGCCCACATGGACGGGCGCGGCGGCGGCGAGGCAGTCAACGACGACGCGTCGGGTACGGCGCTGGTCATGGAGATCGCGCGTGTTCTGGCCGGACCCGAGGTGCGGACCGACCGATCCATCCGCTTCGCACTGTGGAACAACGAGGAGACCGGGCTGAACGGCGCCCGGGCTTACGTGGAGCAGCGCGCGTCTATGCAGGGCGTCGAGGATCCCCCGGGCTCCGGCCGCTTTCCTGAGCCACGCTGGATCGGGATGATCCAGCACGACATGATGATGTGGGACCACGGCAACCCGGTGCAGCACACGCAGGCCCTGAACGCCGACGTGGATATCGAGTTCCAGCTTGTATCCGAGAAGGCGGCGGAGTCGGCGGAACTGGCGCTCGAATTACTGAACGCCAACCGCAAGTTTGCCACGGACTATCCGGCGGCCATGAGCAACGCCATGCGGAGCACCGATTCGGGCGCCTTCCAGGACCATGTGGCGTCCGTGAGCCTGCGTGAGAATCGCCGCGTCTACGAGACGGGCAATGCGGCCAACCCGCACTGGCATCAGCCCACGGATCTCCTGGTTACGTTCTCCGAGGCTGATTATCGTCTAGGTTTCAACGCCACCCAGACTACGCTGGGCGCCGTCTCCGTCCTGGCAGGGGCGCGCATCCAGCAGTAGAGCGTAAGCGACGACGGCGGGTCCGTGCGCACGCGGGCCCGCCGTCATCCCGGCCTTTCCTGCTTCCGGAGCGGGACCATGCAGGCGCGCGGCCCATCTCCTTCCTCGATCCGGACCCTCGCGGTGCCGGCATTTCTGCTGGGCGCGCTGCTTGCCAGTGCCTGCGGCGACCCCCCCGCCGACCGCCTGGCCGCCTACGTCAACGTCCGCGACAGCGCCGGCATCCAGATCGTGGAGAATGGCCCGCTGGCCAGCGTGGACACGCTGGGGATCATGGTGGACAGCGCCGCGCGGTTGCGCATCGGACTGGTGGACGGGGACGCGCCTTACGTGTTCAGCCGCATCGTGGGCGCCACGCGGCTCGCGGACGGGCGGGTGGCCGTTGCGGACCAGCGCGCCGCCGAGGTGCGTTTCTTCGATGGTGAGGGGCGGTTCCTTGCGGCGGTGGGGGGCGCCGGCCAGGGGCCAGGGGAATACACCCTCTTCTCGGCCATGCATCCGTTGCAGGCTGATTCGCTGTTGATCGTTGATCATGAAGGAAACCGCTGGCATTTTTCGGATGGCACCGGCACGCCTGTGCGGACACTCCGTGCCGTCCGTCACTCCCCTGGCGAGGATCCTTCTCGATCCCCGTATCACGTGCGCGGCAGCTACACGGACGGCACGCTGCTGGTGTCCCGGTCTGTACCCGGCTGCACCGGGGAGCCATCATTGTTCTGCGCCGATTCCGTCCGGCTTCGCCGGGTCACACGCCGGGGGGAGGTACGCGCTGATTTCGGGGTCGTCCCGCGCTGGCGCCGCTACTTCGATCGGTCGGCGGTCAATGGCAGGAACACGATAACGCTGGCGGCCGTGTTCTACCCGCAGGTCAGCTGGGCCGTGGCCGGCATGCGCACCTATATCGGCGACGGCGAGCGCTTCGAGATCCGGGTGCACGGGCCCGAAGGTCGTCTCGAGCGTCTCATCCGCGTTGACGCGCCGCCTGAACGCTATCCCGCCGAAGGCCCCACCATGCCGTTGGCCGCAGACGCCACCGCCGAGCAGCGCCAGCAGCACGCGCGGATGCTCGGTGTGACGGAGCGTGCGCCGAAGCCCGACCACCTGCCGGTGTTCACCAGCCTCGTGACCGACGAGCTCGGCAACCTGTGGGTCCATCTCGTCGGGGGTCCGAACAGCGGACTGGGCACCGGCATGCGTTGGGCGGTATTCGACTCAGAAGGCGAACTCCGCCATCTGGTGCGAACGCCTGTCCTCAGTACTCGCAGCCCGATGACCGGCCGCGGGGCACCCGAGATCGGCGCGGACTATCTTCTCACCGAGGCCACCGACTCCTTCAACGTGCCCGTGGTCGACGTCTATCCCCTCGGCCGACGCAACGGTGGCTGATCTACGGCGCCGGCTCGCTGGGGTACGGTTGCGTGTCGGCTCACATGCTGCACTGTTACTGGTCGCGCAGCTTACCGCCGCCTGCGGCGACCCGCCCGCGGACCGACCGGCCGCCTACGTCAATGTCCGTGACAGCGCCGGCATCCAGATCGTGGAAAACGGCCCGCTGGCCAGCGTGGACACGCTGGGGATCATGGTGGACAGCGCCGCGCGCGTGCGCATCGGGCTGGTGGACGGGGACGCGCCTTACGTGTTCAGCCGCATCGTGGGCGCCACGCGGCTCGCGGACGGGCGGGTGGCCGTTGCGGACCAGCGCGCCGCCGAAGTGCGTTTCTTCGATGGTGAGGGGCGGTTCCTTTCGGCGGTGGGGGGGCGGGGCAGTGGCCCCGGGGAGTACATCAATTTCTATCGCGCCTTCCGCATGCCTGGCGATTCTCTACTCATCGTGGATCACGAAGGGGGGCGCTGGCATTTTGTCGACACCCAGGGGATGGGGGCGCAGACACAGCGGCCGACCGGGTACACGTCGGCCCGGACGGGCTCTACGCAGCGGCACCGGGTCGAGACCACCTACGCGGACGGCGCCCTCCTGGTGCGGGAACCGCTTACCGACTGCTTGTCGCGGGCGATGGAAGCCGCTGGCGTATGCACCGATTCCCTCCGCCTGATGCGCATTTCACGGAACGGAGAGGTGCTCGCTGACTTCGGCGCCGTTGCGGGCCAGCAGGCCTACCGCGCGCGCATGGCGTCCGGTGTCTTCAGCGTTGTCCTGGAATTCTACGGGCAGGGCGCGTGGGCAGTGGCGGGGACGCGCACGTATATCGGAACGGGCGATGCGCTGGAACTCCGCCGCTTCGGTCCAACCGGCGCTCTGGAGCAGATCATCCGCGTGGACGAGGCCCCGGTGCCGACGTCAGCCGGCTTCGATCCTACCGAGGTGCCGGACTCAATGTTCGAGGATGAAGAAACGCGGGATAGGCATGCAGAGTGGCGCGCCATGGCTCTGGAGGCGCCAAAACCCGCTGGTCACCCCATCTTCGAAGCATTGGTGGCTGATGCAACGGGTAGTATCTGGGTCCGCCTGACCCGCGCGACCGGAGCGGCACTGGGCCACGGCCTGCGTTGGGCTGTAATCGACTCCACGGGTACGCTCCGGCACGTGGTCCGAACGCCCCCGCTCATGCTGCCCGCATTCTTCCCGGCGGGCAGCGGGATCGAGATCGGCAAGGATTACCTGATGGCCCCCGGCATTGGAGACTACCAGGTGCCGGTGGTGGACCTCTATCCTCTCGTCCGACGAGACGATGGCTGAGGCCCGGAGGCGGCTACCATGCCGGAGGACGCGACCGGGCGCACAGGCCGGGCCTGTACTGCTTGTCCTGCTGGCCGCCGCGTGCGGCCAGCAGGCCGCCGACCCCCTGGCCGCCTACGTCAACGTCCGTGACAGCGCCGGCATCCAGATCGTGGAGAACGGCCCGCTGGCCAGTGTGGACACGCTGGGGATCGTGGTGGACAGCGCCGGGCGCATGCGCATCGGACTGGTGGATGGGGACGCGCCGTACCTCTTCGAGCGGATCGTGGCGGCCACCCGGCTCAGCGATGGACGCATTGCCATTGGTGAATCCGGCAGCGCCGAGATCCGCTTTTTTGATGATGAGGGCCGTTTCCTGTCGGCGGAGGGCGGCAAGGGCGGCGGTCCGGGTGAGTACGTCAACTTCTACAACTTTCATCCGTTGCGGGCCGATTCCTTGCTGATCGTGGATTATGAGGGTCTGCGCTGGCACTTCGCCGGCAGCGACGGCGTGCCGGGGTGGCGGCGGGAGGCGCCGCGCTACCCGCCCACGCGGGGCACCTACTCTCCAAGCTACCGCCTGCGGGACACCTATGCCGATGGCACCCTGCTGGTGTCCCGCGGGGTGCCCTCCGGCTGCCCGCCCTACCAGCCCGATCTGAGCGTCCTCTGCACCGATTCCATCCGGCTCCTGCGCATGGACCGCGCGGGCGAGGTGCTGGCGGATTTTGGTGTTAGCGCCTCCACCACGGTGTATTCCTGGCGCGCGGCCGGCGGTCCAAGCATTAGCCTGACCAATCTGTACGGGGACGGCCGTTCCCTGGTGGCCGGGATGCAGACGTACATTGCCCACGGGAGCGTGCTGGAGCTGCGTCGCTTTGATCCCGATGGACGCCTCGTGCGGATCGTACGCATTGCGGAGCCGGCTCATCCGATGCCCGAGTCATGGCCGATGCCGCCCGTCACGGATGAGGAGAGTCGGATCCTCGCGGCGCGCTTGCAGGAGGCCTTCGAGGCTGCGCCCAAGCCGCCCCATTTCCCGATGTTCACGGACATCGTGACGGAGCGCGTTTCCGGTAGCCTGTGGATCCGCCTGGCTGCACCGCCCGGGCAGGAGGCGCGGGCAGGACTGCGTTGGGCCGTGGTGGACTCCGCCGGCGTCCTGCGGCACGTGATCCGTACACCCAATCTTGCGGGGCCGTCACCCTTCAGCCTGGTGCCCACGATAGAGATCGGCCAGGACCACCTCCTGAACATCGCTCGCGACTCGTTCCAGGTGCCGGTGGTGGACCTCTACCCCATCGTGCGCCGGGAACCGTAGATGGCTCAACCCGGTTCGTGAAGCATACACCGTTACTGGAGACCCGATGATCAAACGCTTTCTGGGACTGTCCGCGGCTCTGGCCATGCTCACCATTGCGCCCGCTACGGCCCAGGAGGTCCCGCCGCTCGGCCCCAAGGACGGCACCGACCTGCCACCTACCGATCTGGAGCGTGTGACGGTGGGCATGGCCGCGCCCGACTTCACCCTGCAGCGCCACGGCGGCGGCACGGTGACGCTCTCCCAGTTCCGCGGTGCCAAGCGTGTGATCCTGGTCTTCTACCGCGGACACTGGTGACCGTACTGCCAACGGCAGCTAGGTGAGCTGCGTGACCTCCTGGACGATGAGCTCCGGGCGAACACGGAACTGCTGGTCGTCTCCGTGGACGGCGAGCGGGAGACGGCCATCAGCGTGGCACGGATCGCGGCGGCCGGCACGCAGCCGGACTTCTCGTTCCTCTACGATCCGGACCACAAAGTCATCGATCGCTACGGCCTGCTGAATCCGGCGGGCAGCCGGCAGGGGATTCCGCATCCGGCCACGTACGTGATCGACGAGGAGGGGGTCGTGCGCTGGCGCTTCGTGGAGACGGACTACACGGTGCGGGCGTCGAACGAGGCCATCCTGGCCGCGCTACGCGGCCTGGGCGGGGGCTGACGAGCCGCACCGGTCGTCGCCCCCGCCCCGGGGGATATGGCTCGACCCGGCCGGCCCCTCGGGAGCGGGGGGCACCCTGATCAGCCGCCTTCCAGCATCTCCCCGGTATCCTCCCACCGCCAGGTGGCCAGGATGGTGGCCATGCGCGGGCCCATGCCGTCGCCGTACTCGGGCGGGTAGCGGTAGAGCACGTGGAAGAACCGGTCCCCGTGGCGGCCCAGGCCGAGGGCGCCCACGAAGCGCGGCTGGCCGGTGGGCGGCATCTGGAAGGCGCGCTCGAGCAGCGCCCAGGAGAAGCGGTCGGTGCGGGACGTGCCGGCGTCGGCCACATCCTCCTCCTGGCTGCCCTGGCTCACGGGCACCTGCAGGCCGGTGAGGATGCCCCGCACCATGGTGCGCGCCTCTTCCTCGGTGGTGCCCGGGGGATGCGCGTAGATGTGCAGGAAGGCGGCGCTGTCCGCTACGCCGGTGAAGTTGGCGGCCACCCGCACGGCGGCGCCTCCGTCGGCGGCGAAGCGCTCGGGGGTGAGCCCCTCGGGCACGTAGAAGCTCAGGGGCAGGCCGGCGGAATCCTCCCAGGTGAAGAGCCGCAGCGTGATGGGCTCGGGCATGCCTTCCACCGCCAGCGTGTCCACCATGGTGGCCGGCCGCTCGGGCAGCTCGGCGGCCCCGGTCGTCGCCGCCTCCTCGTCCGCGCCCGGCTGGCAGCCGATGGCGAACAGGCCGGCCAGCAGCAGGCCGGCGCGGCGGCTGAAAGCGCGGCCGAACCGGCTGCCGAAGCGGCGCATCGGACCGCGCATCGGGTGGCGCGGGGCGGGGCGAAGATAGCGCATGAGACCTCGGAGCTAGGGGGCACGCGTGGCGCGGCGCGCAGCATGGAAGAAACGCGCCGGCACGGCCGATGCTTCGCTTGGACGGCAGCGAAACCCCAGCCAGGAGGAGTCATGCCCAGAACCATCGAAGCGGACGGCGACCGGTGGGAGGTGCGGGCGGAGATGACGGACGCGCGGCCGGACGCGCACGCCTTGGTCTTCCATTGCGTCAGCAATCGCCAGCGCCCCTACCAGGTGGCGGAGGTGCCGGCCGCGGATTGGGACGGGCGGGACGTGGACGGGTTCGAGGAGGAGGACCTGCGCCGCCTCTTCGCGGGCTCGCAACCGCTCGACTATACGCACGACGCGGACGCCGATGACCCGGACTGGCCGGGCCTGCGCGCGGACCCGGGCGCCGAAAGGGAGTGAGCGGCCGATCGCGAGCGGCGTGAGCCGGCATCACCGTGGCAGGGTGCCATGGCCAGGGAGGCCCCGCGCACGCGCAGACGAGCGAAGTGCAGGGCGGGCGCGTCGCGCACATGATCCGGCGGCCCCGCGCATGCGCAAGCGGGCGGGGCCCAGGAACGATGATGGGTGCCGCGGAAGGTGACGCCCCTCGTCGCTTACCCGATCTCGACGAGTCCTTCGTACATGGGGTTGGTCACGATGTCCCCGTCCTCGTTGACCACCACGCGGTCCCACGGGAAGATGGCGGTGGCGTCCGTCTCCAGGGCGTAGAAGTCGGGGCGGTGGCCGCCCACCTTCACCAGGCTCGTGGCCGTGCGGATCTCCTCGGGACCGACCTGGCGGAGGGCGTTGGTGGCCATGCGCAGCGTCTCACCCGAGGTGCATACCTCGTCCACGATGAGCACGCGGCGGCCCCGCGCCTCCTTGGGCGCGGCGGAGAGGATGCGCGGCCGTGCTGCGGGGGTCATGCCTTCCACGTCCCGGCTGATCTTGAGCGAGAAGAAGTCCTTGCGGAGGATCGAGGCCACCACCGCGCCGGGGATCACGCCGGCCTTGGCAATGCCCACGATGATCTCGGGCTGCCAGCCGCTGCGCGCTACCTTGAGCGCCAGGCCGCGACAGAGCTCGCCGAAGAATTCCCAGCCCATATCCAGCACGCCGTTGTCGGGCGTGCCACCTGCGCGGTTGTCGGCCAGACCAGGGGCGAGCATGACGTCCTCCGGGGTGTGTGAGGTGCGGGCCGCAACATAGCGGCGGGCGGTTGGCGGGGAAACCGGTTGACCCCCCGCCTCCGCTCCCGCATCCTCCAGGCCATGACGAACGACGAGCAGCGCGCGCGCGCTGACGAGAAGCTCGAGGCCGCACTGGCGGCGCGCTCCCTGGCCGACCCGCGGCCCTGGCTGCGCGACCGCCTCCGCCTGCTCCGGGAGCGGACTCCGCAGGCCTTCGAGGCGGCGCTGGCGCACTACCAGGGTGAGCTCCTGCCGGCGGTGGCGGGTGGCGCCGACCCGGTGGCGGCGTGGATCGGTTACGGCCGCGCGCTGGGCGAGTGGACCGCGCCGGGCCGCACGGTGGCGGTGGATCCCTCGGGCCGGGCCCGTGCCTGGGAGGCGCCCCACAGCGACGACCTGCTGGTGCTCCACCTGCCCGAGGCGGCGGAGGCGCCGGCGCTGTGCATCCTTGGGCCCGCGCGCCCCACGCCGGCGCAGCGGGCGGCGCTGGAGCTGCTGGTGCTGGGGCGGGAGGCACCGGGATGAGGGGATGGGGCCGGTACCGCCGGAGCGGGCAGCACTGAGGCCGCCGCCCGGCAGCCGGCCTCCAAAGCACACGAGCGCGGAGCCTCCGAGGAAGCTCCGCGCTCGCGCAATGGGGGAGGCGTGTCCCTTCGTCAGCCGCGCGCCATGCTGTCCAGGAACTCCTTGTTGGTCTTCGTCCGCTTCATGCGGTCCAGCAGGAACTCCAGCGCCTCC
The DNA here is from genome assembly GCA_040905425.1 of Gemmatimonadota bacterium. GTDB lineage: Bacteria > Gemmatimonadota > Gemmatimonadetes > Longimicrobiales > RSA9 > JBBDRO01. The sequence goes on from JBBDRO010000032.1 coordinate 77,246, forward strand.
GCCGGCGGCATGTCCGCCAGGAAGTTGCGCAGCAGGTAGACCCGGTTGAGCTCCACCTCGTCGAGCAGCAGCTCTTCCTTGCGCGTGCCGGAACGGTTGATGTCCACGGCCGGGAAGATGCGCTTGTCGGAGATGTGGCGATCCAGCACCACTTCCATGTTGCCGGTGCCCTTGAACTCCTCGAAGATCACCTCATCCATGCGCGAGCCCGTCTCGATCAGCGCGGTGGCGATGATGGTCAGCGAGCCGCCCTGGTCGATGTTGCGGGCGGCGCCGAAGAAGCGCTTGGGCTTGTGCAGCGCGTTGGCGTCCACACCGCCCGAGAGGATCTTCCCGGAGTGGGGGACGGTGACGTTGTAGGCGCGGGCCAGACGGGTGATGGAGTCCAGCAGGATCACCACGTCCTTGCCGTGCTCCACCAGGCGCTTGGCCTTCTCGATGACCATCTCCGCCACCTGCGTGTGGCGGTCGGCGGGCTCGTCGAAGGTGGAGGAGATGACCTCCGCCGGGACGTGCTCCTCCATGTCCGTGACCTCCTCGGGCCGCTCGTCGATGAGCAGCACGATGAGGTGCACGTCCGGATGGTTCTCGATGATGGCGTTGGCCATCTTCTGCATGAGCATCGTCTTACCGGCCTTCGGCGGCGAGACGATGAGCCCGCGCTGTCCCTTCCCGATCGGCACCACCAGGTCCATGAGACGCATGGAGATGTCTTCGTTTTCGGTCTCCAGGTGGAGCCGACTCTCGGGGTAGCGCGGGCGCAGATTGTCGAAGGCGATCCGGTGCTTGGCGCGGTCCGGGTCGTCCATGTTGACGGCTTCCACCTTGAGCAGCGCCAGGTACCGCTCGCCCTCCTTGGGTGGACGCACCTGCCCCATGACGGTATCACCGGTGCGCAGGTCGAACCGCTTTATCTGGGACGGGGAGACGTAGATGTCATCAGGGCCGTAGAGGTAGTTCCAGTCCTGCGAACGGAGGAAGCCGTAGCCCTCCGGCAGGATCTCGAGCACACCCTCACCTCGCAGGACCACGTCGCTGTCCAGGAGGTTCTGTTCGATACGGAAGATCAGGTCCTGCTTACGCAGGCCTGAATAATTCGAGATGTTGAGCTCCTCCGCCATGTCATGCAGTTCGGCGATGGACTTGCTCTTGAGCTCCGCGATGTCCACGGGTCAGTTGCTCCGGGAATGCGTACGTATGAGGGAACCGGTGGGCTTCACCGTCGCGCTGGGTTCGTTTGAGGAAAGCGTCGTATTGAACCTGGGTCGGGCCGGCACCGGAACGGCACCGGTGGACGGGGAGGCAGTCCGGATCTGTTGGCGATTACTGTAGTCTACGGTGTGGGCGGGGTCCGGTCAAGGGCCTTGCGGCCGCGCGGAGCAACGTCTTGATCGCGCCGCGGACCTGCCGGTGCCCGCGCGCCGCTTGACAGCCGCGTGCGCCGCGGGAATGTTCCCCTTCCCAAACCCACCTCAATACCCTGTGGAGGCGGCATGGCACGCCACAACCGGGACGGTCGGGGCACCGATCAGCGCGGCGAGGACTACGAGATCGGCTACCAGCCCGACTGGCTGAAGCAGATCAAGGTGACCCGTAACCTGGAAAGCGGCCGCCAGTCCACCAAGACGCTGTTCCGCAACCCTGGCTTCAAGGAACAGCCGCCAGGGCAGAAGGTGCGCACGCGCATCCGCTGCCCCCGGCAGAAGCTGGACTTCGAGATCAGCGTAGACGACCCGCGCGGCATCGTCACGCGCATCACCGTGGAGACCGTGCTGCCGGACAGCGACGGCGACACGGTCATGTTCTCCATCGAGGAGGAGCTGCCGCCCCCGAACGGGGACGACGGCGATCCGGACGGCGACGGCGGCGGCAACTGAGGCCGGCGCCCGGTGGCGGCGCTCCTCCTCGGCACCCACGCCCTCCGGCTCCTGCTGGCCGGGCTGCTGTGCGCCGTCCTGCTCCGTCGGGGCGGCGCCCTGTCCCGCCAGGCGCGCGCGGGATGGCTGCTCCTGGCGGCGTTCTATGTAATCCTGGCGCTGGACAACCTCCTCATCGAGGGGCTGCGCCGCACCCTCGGCGGCGGTCACGCCGGCTACCTCCGGTTCTACAGCCAGACCTACCTGCTGAACTCCATCCTGAGCTACGCCCTGCCCGCCGCGCTGCTCGCGGTGCTCGCCGACGTCCGGGGCCTGCGCATCGGCGCGGGCGTGGCGGCCGTGGCGCTGGGCGCGGGCGGCGCCATGGTGGCCGTGGGCCAACCGCCGGAGAGCTGGGCGGCGCTCTTCAACGTGACGCGCGTCCTCTCGCTCCTGGGCATTGCCGGCTACCTGGTGTTCGTGGGGCTGCAGGTGCTCGGCCGCCTGCCGGCCGCGGGGCGCCACCTGGGCGCCGTGGTGGGGATCCGCGCGGCGTTCGTGCTGCTGGTACCGGTCAACGAGGCGTTCTTCGACTGGCTCGAACGCAGCCGGGCGGCGGGCGCCGTCCCCGTGGAAACCACGCTGGCTGACTACTGGTTCCTGCTGCAGCTTCTGCAGCTCGTGGCCACGCTGGCCCAGGTGGCCGTGGTGGCCCATTTCCTCCGGCGCACGCCCCCTGCGCGCCGATGACCTCCCTGTTCACGGTGCTGCTCCTGCAGGCGCCACCGCTCCGCCTGCTCTGGATCAACGCCGGCATCCTCCTCCTGCTGCTCACTTTCGTGTCCGTGATCGTCACCGTGCTGGTGCGGCGCAGCATCCGCCAGCGCGTGGAGGCGGAGCGGGTGAGCGCCATGGCAACGGCGTCGGCGCGCATCCTCCATCAGGTCAAGAATCCGCTCTCCAGCCTGCTGCTGCACGCGGAGTTGCTGGGGGACGCGCGTACGGCCGGCACGGAGGGCGAGCGGCGCGAGGCGGGCGACGCGGTGCTCCAGGAGGGAGCCCGCGTGCGGGAGCTGCTGGAGGAGCTGTCCGCCTTCGCGCAGGGGCGGCGCCGGGACCTGGATCTTGCGCCCGTGCCGCTTCATGAGCTGGTGGCGGCCGCGGCCTCTTCCGAGGGGCGCGCCGCCCGCCACGAGGGCATCGAGGTGGTGACCGAACGCCTGGACGAAGTGGATGTGCTGGCCGATGTGTATTTCCTGCGCCAGGCCGTGGACAACCTGATCCGCAACGCGCGCGAAGCGCTGGCGGAGCACGGCGCCCGCGGCGGCGCGCCCCGGGTGAGGGTGAGCGTACGGCGGGCGGGCAGGGAAGCGCTGGTGGAGATCGCGGACAATGGGCCGGGCATCCCGCCGGCCGAGCGCGCGGCCGTCTTCGAGCCGTTCCATACGAGCAAGCATCGGGGCATGGGGCTGGGCCTGCCGGTGTGCCGGGAGATCGCGGCGGGGCACGGGGGGCGGCTGGAGTTGAGAGAAGCGCGGGGCGGTGGCGCGCGCTTCGTCCTGGCGCTACCGATCGAGCGGTGAGCCTGCCGCTCAGAAGACGAAGCGCAGGGGGTCGGCGGTGACTTCCGCGATGAGGGAGTCGAGCTGCGCGCGCGCGCCGTGGAGCGCCTTCACCAGCGCGGAGTCCGTACGCATGCGCCCCAGGATTCCGCCCTCCACCGAGAGCCCCGCCTCGAGCACCGCCAGGCGTTCGGCCAGTGTGTCGGCGCGCACGGCCATCCGGTCCGTGACCGGCCGGGCGCGCGCGCGCAGCGAGTCCAGGCGTGCCCCGAAGGCCGCCAGCTCCGGCCCGAGCGCCGCGGCGTGCGCGCGCGCCCCCGCCACGGACGCTTCGAATGCCGCGGAGCGCAGCGTGCCGAAGGCGGGCCTCTCGGTCAGGGTGGCTCGCAGCTCGCTCAACTCGCGCCCCGCCCGCCCGGCCCCCTCCGCCACCCGCCCGTAGCGCTGCATTGCGGCGCCGGCGCGCGGGCCCACCACCGCCACCTCGGCGAGCAGCGTGTCAATGCGCGCTCGCAGTGTGGCGGCCTGCGCCATGAGTTGCTCGCGGGTGGGAAGGGGAGCGCCGCCGAGCGTGTCACCCGCGGGCAGTACCGGCAGCTCCGCGCTGCCGGGCCGGATGTCCACCACGGGCTCACCCATGATTCCCGCCGTAGTTACGCGCACGTGCGCGTCCACCCGCAGTTGGTCCCGCAGGCGATCGGGTATGGCCAGCGCCATGATCACCTGCGGCGTGGTGCCGGGCCCCGCACGCACGGGCAGGAATCTCACGCTGCGCACCTGGCCCACCTCCCGCCCGGCGATCCAGACGGGCGCTCCCGCCACGATCCTGACGGCGTCCGGCACGACGGCCAGCACCCGCGTTTCGGAGCTGAACAGAGCCAGCAGGTCCTCCAGCGCGTAGATGAGCACCGCCATACCCAGCAGCGCCAGCATGATGCCCACGCCCGCAGCACTCCGCCCTCTCTGGCCACCCGGAATCCTCATGCTACCTTTCGCCGATGCTCTGCCTGGGTCACATAGAATATAGCAACTGCTTCCCGGTCCACGCCGCGCTGCTGGACCGCGGCCCTCCGCCCGGGGTGACACTGCACCCGGACATCCCCGGCAACCTGAACCGGGCGCTGGCCGCGGGCGCCGTGGACGTGGCCCCGTGCTCCAGCATCGAGCTGGCCCGCCACGCGCCCCGCTATCGCGTCCTCCCCGGCCTGGTGATCGGCTCGGACGGGCCGGTCCGGAGCATCCGCTTCGAGAGCACGCTGGCGCTCGAGGATCTGGGCGGCGCCACGGTGGCCGTGCCCACCGCGTCGGCCACGTCCGTAGTGCTGCTGCGCATCCTCCTCCAGACCCGCCATGGCGTGGAGGCGCGCTTGCGCTGGTTCGACCAGGCCAGGGAGCGGGACCCCGTGGGCGCCGGCGCCGACGCTACGCTGTGGATCGGCGACCGGGCGCTCACACGGCACATTCCCGCACGCCGGCGCGTCTACGACCTCGGGGCGGAGTGGACCGCGTGGACGGGTCTGCCCTTTGCCTTCGCGGTCTGGCAGACGCCGCTCGGACCCGAACACGACCAGGAGCTGGCCGGCCTGCACGAGCTTCTGCTGGCCTCCCGGGCGTACTTCTACGAGCACGCGGCAGCGCTGGCCGAGCGCCACGCCCCCGCCTTCGGTTTGCCCGCCGATACGCTGCTCACTTACTGGCTCTCCCTCCGCTACGAGCTGGACGGGCGCATGCGCCTGGGCCTGCTGGAGTTCTTCCGCCGGGCCGCCGAGCTAGGCCTGGCGCCGCCGCTCGAGCGCTTGCCCATGGTGCCCGAGCGAGCCTGAGAGCCGGGCGAGTTGCAAACCACGGGCCGGGCGCCGTGGAGGCAGAGAGCGCACCGGCCTCCCGGCGCACCGTCCACCCCGCGAGTGGACAGTTGCGCGAAGGCTAGCCTATCTTCACGAATGTCGATTGTCTGGACCACGCCCGTCGCGCGGATCGGCCGCGCCACCCTGGATACCGCCGCCGGCTTCGGCCGTTTCGGCGGGTTCATGGTAGCGGTCGGCCGCGCCGGGGCGGACCTCCGCACCTGGGGGGTCATGCTCGCGCGCCACATGGCGCAACTCGGCGTGGACTCCCTCCCCATTGCGCTCTTCATTGCCGCGTTCACGGGCGTGGTTCTGGCGCTGCAGGCCTCTTATACTTTCACGGGGGCCATTCCGCTCTACTTCGTGGGCGTGCTGGTGGGCAAGACCATGATCCTGGAGCTGGGTCCGGTGCTCACCGGTCTGGCGCTGGCCGGACGGGTGGGCGCCAACATCGCGGCCGAGCTGGGCACCATGCGCGTCACCGAGCAGATCGATGCCCTGGAGACGCTGGGCTACGACCCCATGTCCTACCTGGTGGTCCCGCGGGTGCTGGCCGGCATCATCATGTTCCCGGTGGTGGTAGCGCTGGCGAACGTGATGGGCATTGCGGCGGGCTGGATCACGGCCATCAATCTCCTGGATCTGTCTACGCCCGAGTTCACGCGGGGACTGCGCCTGTTCTTCGTGCCGTTCGACGTCACCTTCTCACTCATCAAGGCGGCGTCCTTCGGTGCGGTGGTGACCGCCATCGGCTGCTTCTACGGCTTCCACACGTCGGGCGGTGCCGCCGCGGTGGGCCGGTCCACCACCCAGGCGGTGGTGGTGAGCAGCATGCTGATCCTGGTGCTGGACGCCTTCTGGGCCGTGGTGCTGCTGTGAGCATCGAGATGCGCGACGTGAGCAAGGGGTTCGGCGAGCGCCTCATCCTGGACGGTATCAGCCTGGAGGTGCGGGAGGGTGAGACGCTGGCCGTCATCGGCGCTTCCGGGGTGGGCAAGAGCGTACTGCTGAAGTGCATCGTGCGCCTGCTGGAGGTGGACGCGGGCTCGGTCCATGTGGACGGGCAGGACGTAGCGCTCCTCGAACGGGACGAACTCTACGACCTGCGGCGGCGCGTGGGGTACGTGTTCCAGTTCGCGGCGCTCTTCGATTCGATGAGCGTGTTCGACAACGTGGCCATGGGGCTGCGGCGCATCGGTACCCCGCGCGACGAAACGGTGGAACGGGTGCGGGACGCCCTTCGCCTGGTGGAGATGGAAGGCTATGAGGACAGGTTGCCGGCAGAACTCTCCGGCGGGCAGCGCAAGCGCATCGGCATGGCGCGGGCCATCACCACCCGGCCCAAGTACCTGCTCTATGACGAGCCCACCACGGGCCTGGATCCCGTGACCACCGCCGTCATCGACGAGTTGGTGCTGCGCATGGCGGGGGAGCTGGGCGTCACCGGACTGGTGGTGACCCACGACATGAAGAGCGCCTACCGTGTGGCCGATCAGGTGGCCATGCTGCACGGGGGACGGATTCGCTTCCAGGGCACCCCCGAGGAGATTCAGCGTGTGGAGGACCCCGTGGTACGTGGTTTCGTGGAAGGGCGCCCCGACCTGGCGCGGGAGGTAGCATGACCAGAGGCAGCGAGGTCAAAGTGGGCCTGGCGGTCATCGCGGCCCTCGCGGTGATCGTGGTGGGCACGTTCTGGCTCAAGGGCACGCGCTTCGGGGTGGAGGAGATCAGCGTGCAGGCGCGGTTCCGGGAGGCCGGCCAGATCCTGGTGGGTAACACGGTGAAGCTGCGCGGCGTGCCCATCGGCCGGGTGGAGGAGGTGGCGCTGGAGCCGGGCGGCCAGGCCGTAGTGGCCACGCTACGTATCGGTGCCGAGGTGCCGCTGCCTGATGACCCAGTGGTGATTCTCTCCCCGGAATCCATGTTCGGAGACTGGCAGGCGGAGATCTTCCCGCGCACCACCTTTCCGCGCTACGACTACCTGGAGGCGCCCGACCCGCAGGTGCTGCCCGGCTACGCCCTGCCCGACATCTCGCGCCTGACCGCCGTGGCTGACGAGATCGCACAGAACCTGCGGGTGCTCACCGACCGGGTGTCCGAGGCGTTCACCGAAGAGACGGCGAACAACATCGTGGAGATGATTGCCAACATCCAGGAAGTGAGCAATCAGCTGACGGGCCTGGTAGCCAGCCAGCAGCAATCGCTGGATGCCGTGGCCGCGGATCTGCAGAACACCACCCAGGCGCTGGGTGAGACGGCCGTCACCATCCGCAGGGCCTTTGCACAGGTGGACACCGCGATCGGGGAGGGCAGGCTGGCGCGCATCGTGAACAACGTGGAACGCACCACGGCGCAGTCCGATTCGCTGACCGCCGCACTGCTCGTGGCCGCCCGCGAGCTCCAGGAGACGGCGGACGTGGCGGATCACGCCTTCCGCTCGGTGGACGCCATTGCCACCGCGCTCGAGGAAGGGCGCGGCACGCTCGGCCGCCTGCTGAATGACACCACGCTCTACGCCGGGATCGTGGACACCAACGCCGTGCTCCAGGCCCTGCTCGTGGACTTCCAGCGCAACCCGCGGAAGTACATCAATCTGACCGTCTTCTGATGGCTCTGCTGGTACAGAAATTCGGCGGCACCTCGGTGGGCACGCCGGAGCGCGTGCGGGCGGTAGCCGCACGCATAGCCCGGGACCGCCAGGCGGGGCATGACGTGGTGGTGGTGGTGTCGGCGATGGGGGACACGACGGACGAGCTGCTGGAACTGGCCGACCAGGTGAGCCCGGAGGCCACGCGCCGCCATACGCGGGAACTGGACATGCTGCTCACCGCTGGTGAGCGCATCTCCATGGCCCTGGTGGCCATGGCGCTCCGTGACCTGGACGTGGAGGCCATCAGCTTCACCGGCTCCCAGGCCGCCATCATCACCGACGGCCACCATACGGTGGCCCGCATCGAGGAGGTGCGCGCCACACGGGTGCAGGAGGAGTTGGCGCGGGGCGCCGTGGTGATTGTGGCGGGCTTCCAGGGTGTGAGCCGCGGGCGTGAGGTCACCACGCTCGGCCGCGGCGGCTCGGATACCACGGCGGTGGCGCTGGCCGCGGCGCTCGGCGCCGAGCGGTGCGATATTTTCACCGACGTGGATGGCGTGTACACCGCCGACCCGCGGCGCGTCCCGGAGGCGCGGCGAATCGACGTCGTGGGCTACGGCGAGATGACCGAACTGGCCAGCGCCGGGGCTCAGGTCATGCACCCCCGGGCGGTCGAGATGGGCGCCCGCTTCAAGGTGCCGATCCGGGTACGCTCCTGCTTCGGGGAGCATGACGACGAGGGCACTCTGATCACCGAACGGCGCGAGACAATGGAAGGCCTTGTACTGACGGGACTGGCGTGCGACGGCGGTTACGCGCGGCTGATACTGCGCGGCCTGCCAGCGGAAACGAGCGCGGTCTCCCGCCTGCTGAGTGCCCTGGCGGATCGGGGGATCAGCGTGGACATGCTCGGGCAGGCGGACCGCCATGACGGGCGGAGGCAGCTGCAGCTCACCGTGCGCGAGGACCGATTGGACGATGCGCGGGAGGTCTGCTCCGCCATGCTGGAGGGGTTGGGTGGGGAGTATGTAGACGCCCAGACGGGACTCAGCCGGGTGGCGCTCGTGGGCAGCGGCATGACGGAAATGCCCGGAGTCTATGCCCGGGCGTTCGCGGCGCTGGTGAAGGAGGGCATTGAAGTGCACGCCATCAGCACGTCATCCATTTCCATTGCCCTGATGGTGAACACGTCACATGCGGAGCGGAGTTTGCAGGTTCTGCACGCGGACTTCGAGTTGGCTGAAAGGGATGGATGAGAGTAGCCGTGCTGGGCGCCACCGGCGCCGTTGGTCGCACCATGTTACGCGTGCTGGAGGAGCGGGCGCTCCCGGTGGAGGAGCTCGTGCCGCTGGCATCGGAGCGATCCGCGGGGACGTCATTGGTATGGCGCGAGCGGGAGTGGGCGGTGCAGAGCCCGCGCCCCGGCGTGTTCGCGGAGTGTGACCTGGCGCTGTTCTCGGCCGGGGCCGCCCTGTCCCGGGAATGGGCTCCGCGCGCGGCCGCGGAAGGCGCGGTGGTGGTGGACAATTCATCCGCCTGGCGCATGGACGACCAGGTGCCTCTGGTGGTGCCCGAGGTCAACGGAGCTGCGGTCCACGAGCGGCCCAAGGGGATCGTGGCCAATCCCAACTGCTCCACCATCCAGATGGTGGTGGTGCTGGAAGCCATCCGGCGAGCCGCGGGGTTGGCCCGCGTTCTCACCACCACTTTCCAGTCGGTCTCGGGCGCCGGGCAGAAGGGCGTGGAGGCGCTTCGCGCCGAGCTGGCCGGAGGCGAGGCGGCGGCCTCGCCGTTCGTGGCGCCCATCGCCGGCAACGTGATCCCGTTCATCGGACCGCGCGGGGCGAACGGGTGGAACGAGGAGGAGGAGAAGATGCGCGCGGAAACGCGGAAGATACTGGCCGCTCCCGCCCTGGCGGTGAGCGCAACGTGTGCCCGCGTGCCCGTGGAGATCGGCCACGCCCTGGCGCTCATGGTGGAGACGCGGCGGCCGTTGGATGTGGAGGCGGCGCGGGAGGCGCTGTCCGCCATGCCGGGCGTGATGGTCCATGGTGACGACAACGACCCCCACCCGCTGGCCGTGGCCGGCAGCGATGAGGTCCACGTAGGGCACGTGCGCGTGGATCCCGATCGCCCGGACGTACTTCACCTCTGGGTGGTGGCGGACAATCTGCGCAAAGGCGCCGCCACGAACGCGGTGCAGATCGCCGAATTGCTCGGACAGCCGGCCCGTGCCCGGGGGACCGGTGTCTGAGGACGATCGGCAGGAGGCCGCCGATGGCGGTTCGTCGCGCCGTAAGCGGCGGCGCAAGCGGCGGCGCCGCCCCGCCCGTGGAGCGGAACGGGAGGGCAATGGGGCGAGTCATGGCGGGCAGACGCCCGCGGCAGGGAAGACCCCGTCGGAGGATGACGGCGGTGAGGGCGAAAGCCGTCCCCGTAAGGGCGGCTCGCGGCGGCGCAGGGGCGGCTCCGGCGGTTCGAAGACCCCGCCTTCCAAGGGGCAGCCGCAAACGTCGCAGTCCAGTGCCCGGTCCCGGGATGGGCGCGGTCCGGCGCGGAGTGGTGGCGGCGGGTCGCACAAGCGCAAGGGTGGCCCGCGCGGCCGCGGCGGTGCCGCCGGCCAGCAGCGCGGGCAGGCCGACAGAACGGGCGGCAACCGCGGCCGTGAGGGCCACGCGCGTGATTCCGCGTCGCCGGCGCAGGGGGGCGGGCAGCCGCCGCCGCCGCCCGGGCCACCCCCCGGCAACCGCGGCCGCCGGCGTTCGCGGGTGGAGACCAGCGCCGGCGGCGTGGTCTACCGGATGGGGGAGGACGGGGCGCCACGCTTCCTCCTGATCCGCGATCCCTACGACAACTGGGGGCTGCCGAAGGGTCATCTGGAGGGCCGTGAAACGCCGCGCGAAGCAGCCGTGCGCGAGGTGTGTGAGGAGACCGGCCTGGCGGACCTGCGCCTGGTGGGGGACCTGCCCACCATCGACTGGTATTTCCGGGACGGCGCCGTGCTGGTGCACAAGTACTGCCACTTCTTCCTGCTGGAATCCGCCGCGGGCGATGCCGCCCCCCAGCTCGACGAGGGGATCACGGCGTGTGTCTGGCACCCCTTCACCGAGACGCTCGCGGTGGTGTCCTATGCCAATGCCCGTTCCGTCATCGAGGCGGCGGGCAAGCAGCTCGGCCTGGAGGGCTGACCCGAGTACTGGCGGGCGGCCGCCCTCCGTGGCCGCACGCGAACCCCTGACAGGAACAACGCGATGGCGCGTACCGAGGTGAGCACGGAGTGGCGGCTGGTCTACGCCGGTGTGGTACTGGTGGTGGCGGCGCTCCTCCTGTGGAGCGTGCAGTCGGTCCTCTCCCCCGTACCGCTCTATCTGCTGCTCCTGCTCCTGCTGGTACCCTACACCGGCACCGACCGGCACGTGCTGCTGGTCTCCGGCGCGAGCCTGCTGATTCTGGTGTGGATGCTCGTGGCTCTGGGCGGCCTGCTCGCGCCCTTCATCCTGGCCTTCGTAGTAGCCTACATCCTGGACCCGGCGGTGGACCGCCTCGAGCGCCGCGGGGTGCCCCGGGGCGTGGGCGTGGCGCTGTTCGGCCTGCCGGTGCTGGCGCTGCTCGTGCTGGCGGTGATCTTCGGCGTTCCGGCGCTGCTGGCGCAGCTCGATGCCTTCCTCTCCCGGGTCCCGGAGGGCGTGGCCCGCTTCAGCGCCTGGGCGGAGGGGCTGGACGAGCGGGCCGCGGGTTCGCGGCTGCCCGGACCGCTGGCCGCGGCCGTTCAGGAACTGGCGGGGCGACTCACGCCGGAGGCGGCGGCCCGCTTCATCCAGGAGCGCCAGGAGGTGATCGGCCGCATTGCGCTGGACGGCTTGCTCGGCGTGGGCCGCGGGGTGGGCATCGTGCTCTCCATCATCGGCTACCTGGTCCTCACCCCGGTTCTGATCGTCTATCTGCTGCGCGACTTCGACGGCGTCACCGCGCACGCCAAGACGCTCATACCGGCTCCGCGGCAGGCGTCCTGGCTGCGCTTCCTGGGCGAATACGACGGTCTGCTCTCCCGTTACCTGCGGGGACAGGTCGTGGCCGCCACCATCGTGGGCGTGCTCACCTGGCTGGGGCTCTGGGCGGCCGGGTTCCCCTACCCGGCGGTGGTCGGCGCCGTGGCCGGGGTCTTCAACCTGGTGCCCTACCTGGGGCTGGTGGTAAGCGCCATACCGGCCCTGATCATCGCCGCGCTCTCGGGCGCTTTCCTGACCAACCTGGTGAAGGCCGCGGTGGTCTTCGGCGTGGTCCAGCTCATTGACGGAACGGTGACCGGCCCCCGCATCGTGGGCGGTTCGGTGGGGCTGCACCCGGTCTGGGTGTTGCTGGCGCTGGCGGTGGGCAGCTTCTTCTTCGGCTTCGTGGGTTTGCTCATTGCCATGCCGGCCGCGGTGCTCATCAAACTGCTGGTGCGGAATGGCCTCGCGCGCTGGCGGCAGTCCGCGGTGTACCGCGGTGAGGAAGGGGCGGCCCCCTGAGGCTGTTTTCAAGCGACGATGCCCGGATACCGCCGGCGTCGAGACGCACCCGCGCGGCCGTTTTCTTGCGCTCCCCGGCAGCGTCCGCTAGCGTGCGCCCCGCTCGTTCGTCGTGGCCGGCGCGCCGCGGCGGACCCTCTCCGGCAACGCGATCGGCATGACTGCAGAATACAGGGACCTGACCATCATCGGCGGCGGGCCGACCGGCCTCTTTGCCGCGTTCTACGCGGGCATGCGCGGGATCACCTGCCGCATCATCGACTCGCTCCCCGAGCTGGGCGGCCAGCTCACGGCGCTCTATCCGGAGAAGTACGTCTACGACGTGGGTGGCTTCCCGCGCATCCTGGCGCGCGACCTGGCCCGCGACCTGATCGAGCAGGGCCTGCAGTTCGAGCCCGACGTACGCCTGGAGGAGCAGGTGCTGGAGCTGGACCGGGAGGGCGACGGCTGGATGGTGGGCACGGACGGCGGCCGCTACCCCGGCCGCTGCGTGCTCATTGCCGGCGGCAAGGGCGCGTTCAGCCCCCGCGCCCTGGAGTGCCCGGGCTATGACGACCTGCTCGGCAAGGGCGTGGCCTACCACGTGAAGGACCCCGTGCACTACGCGGGCAAGCGTCTGCTCATCGTGGGCGGGGGCGACTCCGCCGTGGACTGGGTGCTGAACCTGCGTGGCCAGGCCGAGCGCCTGGTGCTCATCCATCGGCGAGAGGGTTTCCGGGCCCATGCGGCTTCGATGCGCCAGCTGCACGAGGGTGTGGAGAGCGGCGAGATCGAGTTGCTCACGCACCGGGAAGTGCGCACTATTCACGGGGAGAGGTGCGTCACGGGCGCCACCATCTACGACAATCGCACCGATGAGGACGAGTATCTGGAGGTGGACGCGGTGCTCTCCCTCATCGGTTTTCGCCCGGATCTGGGTCCCATCGGGAGCTGGGGTCTGGAACTGGAGCGCAACAGCATTCGCGTGAACCACCTGCTGGAAACGAACCTGCAGGGGGTCTACGCGGCCGGGGATATTGCCACCTACGAGGGCAAGCTGGAACTCATTGTCACCGGCTTCAGCGAGGCGGCCATGGCGGTGAACCACGCCGTGCACGCCATCGATCCCGGGGCGCGCTACAATCCCGGCCACTCCACGAACCTGAAGGTGTTCAAACAGCGCGAGGCCGAGGAGCAGGCGGAGGCGCAGTCATGACGAAGCGCCTGGCACATTTCATGTATCACTCGGACCGTTCCTGTCCCGGTCGGATGTCCATTCCCGCACACCGCTGGCCATGACCGAAAACGCTGCCAAGACGGTTCTCCTGGTCGAGGACAACGAGGACAACCTCGTGGTCTACCGCACCATACTGGAGCATGTGGGCTATCGAGTGATCGAGGCGCGCGACGGGGAGGAGGGCGTGGCGGCGGCTCGGGAACACCACCCGGACCTCATCCTGATGGACATCTCCATCCCGAAGATCGATGGCTGGGAGGCCACGAAGCGCCTCAAGGCGGACGATGCGACCCGCGCCATTCCGATCATTGCCCTGACTGCCCACGCGCTGGAGGAGGATCGCCAGAAGGCAACGGATGCCGGCTGTGACGGCTACCTGGCCAAGCCGGTGGAGCCGCGCCGCGTGGTTCAGGAGGTGGAGCAGTTCGTGGGCGCGCCAGGCTAGAGGGCGTGGCGGTCTGAGACGGGACGCGGCTCAGAGCAGCACGCGGGCCAGGTACGCGCCGCCGTATGCCAGCACGAGCATGTAGGTCCACTGCAGTGCCGGCCACTTCCAGCCCCCCGTTTCCCTGTGCATCACCGCGATGGTGGAGGTGCATTGCAGGGCGAAGGCAAAGAAGATCATGAGCCCCACCGCCGCGTCGAAGTCCAGGTCCCGCTTCAGGGTGTCCTGGATCTCCAGCGATTCCTCCGAGGCGTCCTCCACCCCGTAGATCGTCCCCAACGTGCCCACGATCACCTCGCGCGCCGCCAGCGAGGAGACCAGCCCCACGCCGATGCGCCAGTCGAAGCCCAGCGGCGCGATGGCCGGCTCGATCACCTTGCCCATGGTGCCGAGCGCGCTCTCCCCGATGGGCGGCGGCGCGCCGTCCACCCGGGGGAACTGGGCCAGCGCCCACAGGATGATGGTCACGGCCAGGATGATCCGCCCCACGCGCTTCACGAAGATGCCGCTCCGGTCCCACAGGCGCAGCGCGAGGGAGCGCAGCGTGGGCAGCCGGTAGGGCGGCAGCTCCATGACAAAGGTGGAGCGGCCGCCACGCAGCAGGGTGCGCTTGAGCGCGAACGCCGTCAGCACCGCCGCCAGCGCCCCCAGCGCGTAGAGGCCGAGCAGCGTGGCGGCGCGTGTGCCCAGGAACGGTCCCAGCAGCGCTCGCTCGGGGATGAACGCCGCGATGAGGAGCGCGTAGACGGGCAGGCGCGCCGAGCACGTCATGAACGGCGCCACGAAGATGGTGGCCAGCCGGTCCCGCTCGTCCTCCACGGTGCGGGCCGCCAGGATGGCCGGAACGGCGCACGCGAAGGCGGACAGCAGCGGCAGGAAGGCACGCCCCTGGAGTCCCACCCGGTACATGGAGCGATCGGCGATGACGGCGGCCCGCGCCATGTAGCCCGAGTCCTCCAGCACGCCGATGAAGAGGAAGAGAATCAGGATCTGGGGCAGGAAGACCAGCACCGCCCCCACTCCCATCCAGACGCCGTCGATGAGCAGCGAGCGGAACCAGCTGGCCGGCAGGGCGCCGGCAATCCACTCGCCTGACGTGGTGACCATGAGTTCGACCAGGTCCATGGCCGGCGTGGCCCACGTGAAGATGGCCTGGAAGACGAGCGCCACTACCATCAGGAAGACCAGCGGTCCCCCGACGCGGTGCAGGAAGACGGCATCCAGGCGCTCGGACCAGCGGTGCGGCAGCGGGGCGCGGAAGCTCGCGCGTTGGGCCGTCACCCGTACGCGGCCGCGGCGGTTCACGAAAACGTCCACTACCGGCAGGTCCACGCGGCGCGCGGGCTGGCTGTCGGGACCTGGCCGGCCGGGATGGGAAGGTGGCTCGGGCGGGGCGGGGCGGGGCGCTCCGGCGGCCCCGCGTGCGGCGTCCGCCAGGAAGGCGCGCACCCGCTCCACACCGACCCCCAGCCGCGCGTTGACCCGCACCACCCGGACGCCCAGTTCCGCCGCCAGCGCGGCGTCATCCACCGAGCCGCCGCCTGCTTCCAGCTCGTCGGCCATGGTGAGCACCAGGAGCGTGGGCACGTCCATGGCCAGCACCGGCTCCACGAGCATGAGCTGCGGCTCGAGGCGGGTAGAGTCCACCGTGAGCACCAGCGCGTCGGGCTTCTTCAGCCCTGCGGCCTTGCCCTGCAGCACGTCGCGGGTGACCCGTTCGTCCTGCGTGCGGGCGGAGAAGCCGTTGATGCCCGGGAGGTCCACCAGCAGCGCCTGGCCACCGCCCGGCAGGCGCGCCCAGCCCAGGTGCTTCTCCACCGTCACGCCCGGGTAGTTGGCTACCTTCTGGCGCAGGCCGGTGAGCTGATTGAAGAGGGTGGTCTTGCCGGAGTTCGGAGGTCCGACGAGTGCCACGAGGGGGGCGGTGGCGCTCGGCTCGGGCGGTGTGGCGCCGGTGCGCCGGTGATCGCGCGGCGGTGATGCGGTGGGCACGGCGCTTTCAGGGACGCGGCACTACGCCGCGTCGGGCTCGGTGTGCTTGACGCAGAGACAGCCCGCCATCTCGCGGCGCACCGCGACCAGCAGTCCGTCGACCAGCAGGATGGGATCACCGGAGGGCGAACGGCGCACAGGACAGAGCCGGCAACCGGGCAGGATGCCGCGCTCGAGGAGCGGCTCCAGTTCGTGATCCGGCAGATCGATGCGCACCAACTCCACGTCCTGGCGCAGCGGAATGTCCGCCAGCCGGAGCTCCACCGCCTTGCGTATGGGGCAGCTACACGTCCCGTGGCACAGGGGGCAGCCGGCGCCGGCCCTGTCGGGGGCCGCATCGCCGCCCGTGTCGCGGACCGCATCCGGAGGCGTGGACGCACGCGGGGGCGCGGTTGTGTGCGCGGCCGCGGCTGTGCGCGCGGCCGTGGATGCGCGCGCCGCCTTCCTCTGCTGCACGAACCTGCGGATCACGGGCTGCTCCCTCACTTGATGAGAATGAGTCTCAATCGAAGCTTAACGGGGCCGGCCCGAGTACGCAACGGGGGAGGAGTGCCTCGCGGGCCGGGCTGGCTACCAGGCGCGGGCCGGGCTGGCTACCAGGCGATCCAGCGGTCGATGGCACGCAGCGCCGCCAGTGCCCCTGCCTCCTCGATCGAGCGGACGGGTTCCACCGCCACCAAGCCCGACAGGGTGGCCACGCGGCGGCCGGCCGCCGCCTCCACGGAGAGCGCCACGTGCCGCCTGCCGAAGAGTTCCACCGTGGTGGCCCCCTCGAGCCCGAAGGCCATGCCCTCCACGGCGGCGCTGGCCGCGTCGAGGGCCGCGCGCGCGCCGGCCCGCGCGCGCCCCGGCTCGGAGTCCAGTTCCTCACCGCTGCCCTCGAAAAGCGCCTCGCCGCGCCGCAGACGGACCGTGCAGGTGACGCGTGGACCGGAGCGGACTACGGACAGATCCGAGAGGACCAGGTAGCGGCTACGCACAGCGGCCGGCCTGCCGTTCGAGCCGGGTGGCTCGGGGCGCGGGGGCCTGGCGGATGCGGATCGCGTCGCCTCCGCCGATGCGGAGACCACACGGATGGCTTCGGGCGCGAAGTCGTAGCCGCCGTGTCTCAGGACGTGGCCCGCGGCGTTGGTCAGGATGGCGTGCGCCGCCCCCGCGGCGGCGCGGATGCGGAGTTCCGTGACCTCCCGCGCCCCACCCAGGACAACGGTGGCGTCCCGCACGCCGGGCAGCGCCTCCACCTCGCGCGCCAGACGGTGGGCGGCCGCGTGGCGATCCTCCTCCGGCGGAGCGGGGGTGTCACGGCTCATGCGTCCGTGCCCGTCCAGCGATTGCACGCCTGCAGGGCGGCCAGGATGGCCGCCTCCTCCGGGGAGCGGGAAAGTTCGGCCACCCCCGTGAGGGTGGCGCTGTCGCGGCCCTCAAGCGCCAGGGCGGACACCATCACCCAGGTGCGGCCACCCGCCTCCACCAGCGCCGCTCCCTCCAGGCCCACGTCGTCATTGTCACGCGCGGCGGCCAGCGCGGCGAACACCGCCCGCGCCGCGGCCTGCGCACGGCCGCTCGGCGTGCCGGGGCCGGCGCCGGAGCCACCGAAGCGGGTCTCGCCGCGCCGCAGCGTCACCTGGCACGTGCAGTCGGCGTTGGGCTGGCTGCGCGCGTCGTAGGTCTCGAAGACCAGCCGTTCGCGGACGCGCGGCGTGTGCTCGGCGGGCTCCTCCGGACCGGGCAGGCGGCCCAGGCGGCTCTGCGCCACGCTGATGATGCGGCGGTCCACCGTTTCGTCGAGTCCGGCGCTCAGGGCGGACTCGATGTTCCGCACCACCTGCTTTGGATGGAGGTGCGCCGCGGCCAGCACGTGGATCTCCCGCAGCTGTTGCAGCCCGTCGACCAGCACGCGCACCGAAAGGACGCCGTGCAGCGCTCGAATGAGGCGCTCGGCTTCGGGGTACGGCCGAAGTGGTGAGGTGTCGATCTGCATAGGTCTCCCGGATGGGATCCAAGGTAGCACGGCCGTGGCTGGCGCGCACCGGGGATCCATCTAACTTTGCTCCGGGTCAGGGCGCCGGCCAGAGCGGTCGGGTGCTCCCGGTATGAAGGTGCTGTGCGGAGGCAACATGGCGGAGACGAAGCGAGAGACGCTGGTGATCATCGGATCGGGACCGGCGGCCTGGACGGCGGCCATTTACGGTGCCCGCGCGAGCCTGAATCCGGTGGTCTACGAGGGCGAGCCGAGCCGGGAGATGATCCCGGGCGGCCAGCTCATGTACACCACGGAGGTGGAGAACTACCCCGGCTTTCCGGATGGCGTCACCGGCGCAGAGATGATGGACGCGTTCAAGCGGCAGGCGGTGCGCTTCGAAACCCGGGTGGTGTCGGAGAACATCACGGCCGTGGACTTCTCCCGGCACCCCTTCGTGCTGACACCCAGCTACGGCGAGCCGTTCGAGGCGCTCACCGTGGTGGTGGCCACGGGCGCCCGGGCGCGCTGGCTGGGCGTGCCCAACGAGGAGCGCCTGGCGCAGAGTGGGGGCGGCGTGTCGGCGTGCGCCGTGTGCGACGGCGCGTTGCCGGCCTTCCGCGACAAGGTTCTGGCGGTCGTCGGCGGCGGGGACAGCGCCATGGAGGAGTCCCTCTACCTCACCAAGTTCGCCAGCGAGGTGGTGCTCATCCACCGGCGCGAGGAGTTCCGCGCTTCCCAGATCATGGCGGACCGCGTGCTCAACCACCCCAAGATCAGGGTGCTGTGGAATACCGTGGTCACGGAGGTGGTGGGCTACGACTATGTGGAGGGGATCAAGGTGGAAAACGTGGTCACGGAGGAGAAGGACGAACTTCCCGTCGGGGGCTTCTTCGTGGCCATCGGCCACCAGCCCAATACGGCGTTCCTGGGCCATGCGCTGGCGCTCACCGAGCACGGCTACGTACAGACGCCGCACGCGTGGCGCACCTGCACGAGCGTGGACGGGGTCTTCGCCGCCGGTGACGCGATGGACGACTACTATCGCCAGGCGGTGACGGCGGCGGGAACGGGCTGCATGGCGGCGCTGGAGGCGGAGCGCTGGCTCGCGCACCACGGGCTCGGCGAGTCGTCCGTGCTGGAAACGGCCGAGGCACCGGTGGACGAGCAGGCTACGCGGCCGCAGGGGTAGCCGCGCGCCGGACGTGGACGGGCGTCGTCGCTTAAAAGATCCGGCGCAGGCCTTGTACGATGCGGTTGAAGAGCCCGTCGGACCCGTGCAGCGGGCAGTATTCGGTGGGCTCGGTGCCGGGCAGGAAGTACTCCACGCGCAGATCCTGCGGCGGGCAGGCGTCCGTGGCCAGGCCACCCGTGACCGCGTCGATGGGAGCGCTCACGAGCCCCGCCGGTGGCTGCCAGGGCCCTGGTGCCGGACGCTCGGCATAGGCGGCTTTCATGATCTCGGTCCAGACCGGCGCGGCCAGGGTGCCGCCGTAGGCGGTGGGCAGGATGGTCTTCGGCGTGTCGAAACCGAGCCACACCGCACCGGCCAGCTCCGGAGTCATGCCCACGAACCAGACGTCCCGGGCATCATTGGTGGTGCCCGTCTTGCCGGCGGCCGGGAGCCAGAAGCCCTCTTTGCGTACCACGGTGGCCGTGCCGCGGTCGACCACGTCCTCCATCAGGCTCACCGTGAGAAACGCCACGCCGGCATCCACCGCGGCGGCCTCGGCCGCGGGTGCCTGCCAGAGGATGCGGCCCCGGTTGTCTTCCACGCGCGTGATGAGGGTGGGCCGTACCCGGTTGCCGCCATTGCCCAGGGTGGCGTACGCCGCCACCAGTTCGGCGGCGCTCACCTCCGCGGAGCCCAGGAAGATGGACGGGTAATCGGGGATGGGCGTGGTGATGCCCAGGGCGCGTGCCATGCGGATGACACGGTCCGTGCCCGCCCACTGACCCACCCGCACGGCGCCATTGTTGGAGGAGAGCGCCAGGGCGCTGCGCACCGTGAGCGATTTCACCGTGTCGGGGGCCAGGTCCTCGGGCCGCCAGGTGCCCTGCGTGCCCACCACGCTGACCGGACCCGTCTCGATGCGGGCGCTGGCCGGCAGGCCCGCCTCCAGCGCCGCCGCGTAGACGATCGGCTTGAAGGCGGAGCCCGGCTGGCGGCGCGCCTGCAGCGCGCGATCGTAGGAGGAGTGCGTGAAATCGCGCCCGCCCACCAGGGCACGCACCGCACCGGTGCGCGTGTCCACGATGATCGCCGTGCCCTGCAGGTAGGGCGAGCCGCTGCCCTCGGCGGGCGCCAGGGCGCCCTCGGGGCGGGCATGCGGATAGCTGCCGAAGCCACCGTTCTCCACGCGCTCGATCTGGGCCACGAGTGCGGCGTGCGCGGCACGCTGGATGAGTGGGTCGATCCCGGTGAAGACCCGGAGGCCCTGGACGTCGGCGTCCGTACCGAAACGCTCGCGCAACTCCTCGCGCACGGCGGCGACCACGTAGGGTGCGGAGCCGCCCGCCTCCCGCGGCGGCGCCAGGTCGAGCGGCGCCTCCGCGGCCGTACGGCGCTCCTCCTCGGTGATGAGGCCTTCGCGCGTCATGACGCTCAGCACCACGTTGCGCCGCTGAATGGCGCGCATGGGGTGCTTGCGGGGATTGTAGCCCTCGGGGCTCTTCACCAGGCCCACGAGCAGCGCTGACTGGGGGAGCGTGAGCTGGCGCGCGCTGCGTCGGAAATAACCCTGCGCCGCTTCCTCCACGCCATAGAGGCCATCCCCCATGTAGACCTGGTTGATATAGCGCTCCAGGATCTGGCGCTTGCTGAACCGCCGCTCGATGGCGCCGGCCAGCTGGACCTCACACATCTTCCGGCGCAGCTTCTTGGCGCGGGGCAGTTCCTCCGGGAAGACGTTGCGGGCAAGCTGCATGGTGATGGTGCTGAAGCCTTCCGCAAAGGAAAGGCTCTTCAGGTTGGCCACCACGGCGCGTGGCACGGCGCGGTAGTCCACGCCGCCGTGCTGGAAGAAGCGGCGGTCTTCCACGGCCACGAAGCCGCCCGAGACCGCGCGCGGCACCTCGTCCAGCTCCACCACGATGCGGCGGTAGGGCGAGAGGTCGGCCAGGCGCGAGCCGTCCAGGGCCAGGATGCGCGTGGCCTCCGGCGGGCGATACGTGGCAAAGCGGGAGACGGGAGGACAGTCGCGGGTCCCGACCTCCCCGCCGCCACAGGCGGAGAGGGTCAGGGCCAGCAGCCCGGCCGTCATCGGCGTCCTGATTCTCATACGCGGTGGTACACCGTTAGAGCAGCATCCTTCCACCGTCCAGCACGAGCGTCTGACCGGTGGTGAAATCGCCCCGCAGAAGGTAGAGCAGCGCGTCCGCCGCATCCTGGGGCCGTCCTGCGCGCGCGGTTACCCGGCGTTCCCGGCCACCGGCGTTGTCCGTGCCGTCCCAGTCGGGGGGCGGCAGTACCGTACCCGGCGCGATGGCGTTGACCCGGATGGTGGGGGCCAGCGCTCGCGCCAGCACCTTCGTGAGATGCACGAGGCCGGCCTTGGCCACGGCGTGATGCGCGAAGGCCGGCCACGCCTGAAAAGCGGACAGGTCCACGATGTTGACGATGGCGCCACCCCCCTCCCGGAGATAGGGCACGGCGGCCTGGCTGAGCAGGAAGGGAGCGCGCAGGTTCAGCCCCATCACCCGGTCCCAGTCGGCGGCGCTGATCTCCTCCACCGGCGCCGACTCGAAGAGGCTGGCGCTGTTCACCAGCACGTCCAGGCCGCCGAGTGCCGCGGTGGCTTCCTCGATGAGGGGGTCGCAGGCCCCGGCCTGGCTCAGGTCCGCCTGGATGGGGATGGCGCGGATGCCCAGTTCGTTGGCGTCGGCGGCGGTCGATTGAGCGGCGTCGTGCGACGCGTTGTAATGTACCGCCACGTCCATCCCCGCCTCGGCCAGCGCCAGGACGAACGCGCGGCCCAGGCGGTGGGCGCCGCCGGTGACGAGCGCCGCGCGACCTGCCAACTCCATCGATGCCTCGCTGGTGAACGGGGAGAACGAGCCGGTGGAACACTAGTAGCGGTATGGCGGCGCAGCAATCACATAACCGGAGGAGGAGCATGAAGGACATACGAGGCAAGGCCGCCATCGTCACCGGAGGCACCCGGGGCATCGGGCGCGCCATCGCGCTTGATCTGCTGCGCGCGGGGCTGGACGTTGTGGTGGCCGCCCGCACGATCGCGCACGTGGAGGAGGTGCCCGCCCGCCTGATGGAGGAAGCGGGGCAGGGCGGGGGTCGGGCGCTGGGTGTGCGCGCGGACGTCTCCAGCAGGGCGGATTGCGAGCGCTTGGTGGCGGAGGCGGTGGACGCCTTCGGCCGGCTCGACGTGCTGGTCAACAACGCCGGCATCGGCCGCTTTGCCCCTGTGGCCGAGATGGATCCCGCCGACTGGGACGCGGTGCAGGGCACGAACGTGGACTCGCTCTTCTACATGACGCACGCGGCGCTGCCCCATCTGCAGCAGGCGGGCGGTTCGTGGATCATCAACATCGGCTCACTGGCCGGCAAGAACGCCTTTCCCGGGGGCGCGGCCTACAATGCCAGCAAGTTCGCGCTCATCGGCTTCAGTGAGGCGCTGATGCAGGAGGTGCGGCATGACGGCGTGCGCGTCAGCTACATCATGCCCGGCAGCGTGGCCACGGATTTTGCCCATCCGGAAGCGGGGGCGGATGACTGGAAGATCCAGCCGGAGGACGTGGCCGCGCTGGTCATGGACCTCCTGGCCATGCCGCAGCGTACGCTGCCCAGCCGCATCGAGGTGCGGCCGTCGGCGCCGCCGAAGAAGTAGGAGGCGGAGGCACCCGTGAGCGCCGTGACTCCACAGGTCACCATCATCATCCCGTGCTACAATTACGGCCGCTACGTGGGGGAGGCGGTGGCGAGCGCCCTGGCACAGGATGCGGCGCCGCCGTTCGAGGTGGTCGTGGTGGACGATGGATCGACCGATGAAACCGAGGAAGTGCTGGCGGGGTTTACGGACCCCCGCCTGCGGGTCATCAGGCATCCATCCAACCGGGGTCTACTTCGTACCCTCGAAACGGCGCTCGGCGCGGCCGGCGGCACGTTCGTGGCCCGCCTGGATGCGGATGATCGCCTGCGCCCGCATTTCCTGCGTACCACCGTGCCCTGCTTTGCCGGGCACCCCCGGACAGGTGTGGTCTGGGGTGACGTGGCCCTCATGGACCAGCGAGGGGGCGTCACCTTCCCGCGGGCCGCCGGTCCGCATGGCCGCGAGGCCTTCGTGGGCAACGAATTCCTGCGCCTGCTCGAGCGTAACGTGGTGCCGGTGCCGGGCATGATCGCCCGCCGTGAATGCTGGCTCGAGCTGTTGCCGATCCCACCGGTGGATTTTGTGGATGACTGGTACTTCACGCTGAACATGGCCCGCCGGTGGGATTTCCATTATCTGCCCCGGGTGCTGGCCGACTATCGCGTGCATGGCGCCAATCAACACACGAGCGCCGCCCGCACGGGACGTGAGGAAGAAGCCGTGCGGGCCATTCTGGACGCCGTGTTCGCGGTTCAGGAAGCGGACCCGGAACTGGACGAGGCCAAGCGAGCATCACGCCGGATGGTGTACGCCGGGCACGCCGTTCAAGCCGGCGAGAAGTACTTCGGCTTCGACGACTTCGGGAGCGCGCGCCGCTGCTATCTGCGGGCGCTGCGACTGGACCCGTCCTCCGTGCTGCGCGGTCCCGTGTTGAGACACCTGGCGGGAACGCTGTTGGGCCAGCGCGGCTACGCCGCCGTGAAGGCGGCTGCCAGGCGCATGTCGAGGAAGCATGGGGAGGCCGGCCGCTGAGCCGCGGGGCTCGCGCGCGCCACGCTCCGCCCCCATCATGGATCACCCAACCGAACGAACGATCCGGCCGCGTGCCGGAAGGAGATTTCATGGGCACGGACGAGACCCGCACCGAAAAGGATTCCCTGGGTGAGATGCGCGTCCCCGCCGACGCGCTCTGGGGCGCGCAGACGCAGCGCGCCGTGGAGAACTTCCCCATCAGCGAGCTACGTTTCCCGCGCGCCTTCATCGCCGCGCTGGGCGCCATCAAGCGCGCCGCCGCGGAGACCAACGCCGATCTCGGCCTGCTGGACGAGGACATTGCCCGCCACATCGCGGCCGCCGCGGCCGAGGTGGCCGCCGGTGACCATGACGGCCACTTCGTGGTGGACATCTTCCAGACGGGCAGTGGCACGTCCACCAACATGAACGCCAACGAGGTCATTGCCCGGCGCGCCAGCCAGCTCGGCCAGGGGGACGGCCGCAGCGTCCACCCCAACGACCACGTGAACGCCGGGCAGTCCTCCAACGACGTGATCCCCACCGCCATGCAGGTGGCCGCCTGCGTGGCCATCCGGGAGCGGCTGCTGCCCGGCCTCGAGCACCTCGAACGCGCCCTGGAGGACAAGGCGCGCCAGTTCGACCACGTGGTCAAGTCCGGTCGGACGCACCTGATGGACGCCACGCCGGTGCGCCTGGGCCAGGAGTTCGGCGGTTTTGCCGCCCAGGTGCGGCAGAGCCGCCGGCGCCTGGAGGAGGCGTTGGCCGACCTGGCCGAGTTGCCGCTGGGCGGCACGGCCGTGGGGACCGGCATCAACACGCACCCGGAGTTCGCCGAGCGCGCCATCGCGCGGCTCAGCGCCGCCACCGGGATGGAGTTCCGCGAGGCCGCGGATCACTTCGAGCGCCAGGCCACCCGTGACACCGTGGTCTACGCGCACGGCGCGCTGAACACGCTGGCCGTCTCCCTCTTCAAGATTGCCAACGACATCCGCTGGCTCGGGAGCGGTCCGCGCGCCGGCCTCTTCGAGATCTCCCTGCCCGCCATCCAGCCGGGCTCCAGCATCATGCCCGGCAAGGTGAATCCGGTGATCCCCGAGGCCGTGACCATGGTGGCGGCGCAGGTCATGGGCAATCACACCACCATCACCGTGGGCGGTCTGGGCAGCTTCTTCGAACTGAACGTCATGATGCCGGGCATGACGCACGCGCTGCTGCAGTCCATCGAGTTAATGGCCGCCGTGGCGCCGGTCTTCGCCGCCAAGTGCATTGCCGGCATCACGGTGAACGAGGAGCGCTGCCGCGAGCTGCTCGAGGGCAACCTCTCGCTGGCCACGGCGCTGGCGCCGCACATCGGCTATGACGAGGCCGCGGCCATTGCCAAGCAGGCGTTCAAGGAGGGCAAGACCGCGCGCCAGGTGGCCCAGGAGCGTGCTTCACTGCCGGACGAGGAGCTGGACCGCATGCTCGACGCCCGCGGCATGACGGAGCCCGGCATACCCGGGTAAGCGACGTTCGCTCGTCCACCCGCCGCCCGCCGGTCCGGGCACCCCGGCGGCGGCCGCGTTCGTGAGGCCGCCCGGGGGGCGGCCCCGGGGCGCGGACGGACGGGCCCGGCAAGGATGACGCCCGCCCCGGTGATCGGGAGCGGGCGTCGTCGCTTGGATCCTACGAAGCGGTTCACCTCTCTGGCGAGGCCATGTCCACCAGGCTCACGGGTTCGCCATGCGGCTGGACGTCCCCCGGCAGGTGCGCCTTCTCCGCCGCCGCGGCGGAGGAGAAGTCCGGCGCCCTGGAGGGGACGAGTACGTAGCCCTCGCTCCGGGCCACCACCACCGAGGTGAGCAGGTCGGTGGTGACGTTCGGTACCGTGCGGGCCATGTCCAGGATGCGGTCCACGCCCAGGACCAGTGCGATGGCCTCCCCGGGCACGCCCACCATGATCAGTACCATGACCAGGAGCGGAATGGAGCCGCTCGGCACGCCGGCCGCCCCGATGGCGGTGACGATGGACATGACCACCACCACGGCCTGCATGCCCAGGGACAGATCCACGCCGAACACCTGCGCCAGGAACAGCACGGTCATCCCTTCGAAGAGCGCCGTGCCGTTCATGTTCATGGTGGCCCCAAGCGGCACCACGAAGCCCGACACCTCCCGCGGCACGCCGAACTCCTCCTCGGCGGTGCGCAGGGTGGTGGGCATGGTGGCGTTGGAGCTGGAGGTGGAGAAGGCCGTGATCATGAGGTAGCGGCAGCGCCTCAGGAAGACGCGCGGACCGATGCCGGTGAAGATCCTGGCCAGGGCGGTGAGCACCACGAACTGGTGGATGGCCAGCGCCGTCAGCACCATGACCACGTAGAGTCCCAGCGAGCGCAGCACGTCGAAGCCAAACTGAGAGGTGACCGAGAAGATGAGGCCGGCTACACCGTAGGGCGCCAGCTTCATGGCGAAGCCGATGATCTCGATGACCGCCTGCGCCACCCCCTCCAGCACCCTGATGACCGGGTACGCGACGTGCTTCGGCAGACGCGTGAGGGCCACGCCGAACATGAGGGTGAAGAAGATGATGCCCAGCATGTCCCCGCTGGCCGCCGCGCCCACGAAGTTGCGGGGCACGATGTTCACGAAGGTGCTGATGCCGAAGCCGGTGGTCTCCGAGGCGGCCACGCGGTCGGCGGCCTGCGTGGCATACTCCGCCAGCAGGCCCTCCCGCACCGTGGGGTCGAGGCCGGCGCCCGGCTGGAAGACGTTGGCCGCCGTGAGCCCCAGCATCACCGCCAGGAAGGTGGTGAAGAGGAAGAAGGCGAACGTCTTGCCGCCGATGCGCCCCAGGCTGCGCAGGTCGCCGAGTCCCGCCACGCCCAGCGCCAGCGTGGTGAAGACCAGGGGTACCACCACCATGAAGAGCATGCGCAGGAAGATCTGGCCCACCGGCTGCGCAACGTAGGTGTTGACCGTCTCCACCCAGGGGGCGCCACCGGCCAGGAGATTGGCGGCCACGCCGGCGCCCGCCCCGAGGACCAGGCCCAGGAGGATCTTGGTGTGCAGGGGGACGCCGCGGCGCCCGCCCGACTCTGCGCTCATAGCTTCTCCGGCTCATTGTACTGAAGCCCGCCAGGACGGCGGGCTCGGCTCCGGAGCGGACGCTCCGGCGGGATGGCTGATCTCGACGCGCGGGTGCGGCTACATGTTGGTCAGCTCGCGGCCGCGACCGGATCGACGATGCGCTGCAGGGTGGAGAAGCGACGGCGCAGTTCGTCGCGGCGGAGGCGATTGAGCGTCCAGAGGCCGTTCTTACGGCGCTCGATCACGCTGGCGGACTCCAGTACCGAGAGGTGATGGGAGATGAGCGAGGGGGACAGGCCGAGGGAGCGGCCGATGTCACCACACGTGATCTCGGCGCCTTCCGGGGCCAGCAACTCCACAATGCGATAGCGATTCACATCCGAGAGCGCGGCCAGCACGCGCACCACCTCCTGGTGCGACGATGGCTTCTGGGCTGCGTCCACGCACCCTCCAAATTCGATGGCACTTCCCGGCTTGCGGGGCACGGCAGGATACCGCACGGGCTCTGTACCCCGGGTGCCCGGGCGGGGTCCGCGTCCCGGGCCCGTTGCCGGCGGTCGTGGGCGGTGGGGTGGAGCCGAGGGGCGCGGGGTGCTCAGCGCCCGGGTTCCTGGTCCGCCTCCCGCTCCACCAGATGGACGGAGCAGGCCCGCACCGTGTCGCCGCCGGCAATCAGCTCGAAGGTGAAGCGGCCGGCGTGCGGGAAGACCACCCGCTCCATGGGCATGATGAGGCGCGTCTGCGGGGGCGGCATGCCCGCGCGGGGGGGCGCCACCTCCGTGTGCCCCTGGATGGTGAGCACGCGCGTGCCGTCCCCGTCCACTAGGTCGGCGCGCAGCGGCTGCCGGCCGGCTTCATCCGGCGCCCACTCCACCACGAACACGGCCGTCATCCGGTCCTGTAGGGCCGGGAAGCCGGGCGCGCTGAGTTCATGAAAGACGCCCCGCAGGTCGAGCTTCCCGTCGGGGCGTTCCATGGCTGTGTCACAGACGACCGCAAGCACTAGTTCCATGGCGGCGCAAGATGTCCGTGGCCGGAGGGGGTTGTCAATCGCGCGTGTGTCCGGCACCGTGAGCGCCCCAGGCTGCGGCGAGCTGCCGCCGTCCCGAAGGATCCAGGACCGTGGAAGGCCCTATGAAGACCATTCTCGTGGCACTCGCGCACCCTGATGACGAGGTGGGCTGTGCCGGTACCATGGCTACGCACGCCGCGCGGGGTGACCGGGTGGTGGCGCTCTTCCTCACCCGGGGAGAGATGACGGAGGCGCTCGGCACGAGCGACCCCGCCGAGGTGGCGCGCCGACGCGTGGAGCAGGGCCGGGAAGCCGCGGCCATCGTGGGCGCGGAAGCCCGGTTTCTGGATCTGCCGGATACCGGCGTGCGGGATACGCCGGAGGCGGCCGCGCGGGTGGCTCGGGTGGTGGCGGAGGTCCGGCCGGACGCCGTCGTGACCTGGGGCGAGGCGTGGATCCGCGGCATGCGCCATCCGGATCATCAGGCCACCGGACGTGTGGTGCGGGCGGCCGTGACGCTGGCACGCATGGCACGAGCCGTGGCGCCGGCGGAGCCGCATCGCCTGCCCGCGCCGGTGTTCACGTTGCGCGACCGCCACTCCGGCCTGCCCGCGGCCGCCATCGACGTCTCCCCCGGTTGCGCGGCGGCGCTGGCGCTGGGCGAGTACTACCGCGCCCGGATCGGCTGGCCCTGGGAGGGCTGGCACGAGGCGCGGCTGCGTCGCTTCGGCAAGCAGTGGGGCGTGGCGGCCGCGGAGGTGCTGGATGCCTGGGAAACGGAGCCGGGACTCTGGCCGGGCCTCACGGATGCGCCCCTCGTGCCGTACTGACGCCGACGCTCAGTCGGAGTAGAGCGCGAAATCCGGGCGCAGGTAGCGGCGCTCCTCCACCAGCAGGTCATCCAGGGTATCCCGGATGGCCTCCTCCAGGTCACGCGAGACATGGCTCCCTGCCCATGCGGGTAGCGCGGCCAGGTCGGCGGACCGCAGGCCGGGCGCCGTGACCACCTCACCCTCATGGTCCAGGCGTAGGAAGCCGATCGGCAGCAGCGTGCGGTCGCCGGCATCCCGGTCCACGGCCAGGTAACGGACCCGTGCCCGGGCCGGCTCCACGATCAGTTCCACCACCGTTCCCGTGGCCTCCCCACCGGCCGTCAGCGTCCAGCCGCGCACGTCCGGCTCACCGCGGGCCACCTCCCAGCCCTCCAGCGCGTCCAGCGGGAGGAGGGCCGGCGTGGCTCTGCCTTCCGCCTGCGCGGCCGTGGGAGTGTGGTCGTCCGTTCCCGGCGCCGCGGGCACCAGTGGCTCCTGGCTGCTGAACAGTCCGGTGTGGTCGTACGCGGGATGAGCGTAATAGCGCTCACCGTGGAAAAGGCGGCCGTGGGCGTGCAGCAGGGCACGCTCGTAGGGATCATCCAGGTCCGTAGCGGAGGGGTCGAAAGCGGGGATGCGGTCCAGGTCTTCGAGCAGCGCCGCGCGCAAGCGCACTTCGGGCAGCTCACGGTCTTCCCGCAGGAAGCGGGCGTGGCCCACGGGAACCAGCACATGCTTGGTCCGCTTTTCCAGACCTATGTCCAGATAGCGGACCAGGCCGCTGGCCGACTCGGCCACGGCGCCCACGGTGCGGCCGATCCCCACGCCGCTGGCGTCCTCCACCCGGAGATCGCCCAGATCCGCCACGACGCGGAGCGCACGACCTCCTCCGACCTCTTTCGCAGCAGCGCTCACTCGGTCACGAGATGGCGCAGGCGGTGGGCAAGGCTGCCCTCGGAGAGGGAAAGGGCCTGGCCAACCACTTCGCTCCGGGTGCGCCCCGCAAAGGACCGCACCGCGTCTGTGCAGCGACGACCGTCCGGACCCAGGAAGACGAAGCGCCCGAAGCACTGGCCCGTCCGCTCCCAGAACTCGAGCCGCACGCGCCAGGCGGACCCGTCCACATCTAGCCATCGCAGGTCCACCCCATCGGAATGCGGAGCGCTGGGCGCACGCGGCTCCTGCGTGTCCGGCTCCGGCGCCGGCGCCGCCGCAGCCATCGTCGCCGATCGGGCGGGCAGGCACCGCACGGCGCCCTCCCAGCCGCAGGCCAGACACCAGCGCCGTTGCACCACCACCCTGCGCAACATGGTGGAGGCCAACCGGAGGGCGCCGTCCGCGAGCAGCAGGCTGTCACCTCCGCAATGGGGACAGCGCTTACCCCAGGGGAGGGAACGGAAGCCCACCCAGCCGCTCAGGGCCAGGGGGAAGAGGAAGATCAGTGCAATGTACGCTGTTGCGAGTAAGGCCACGGTGGTCTCGGGGGCCGGGTTGCGATTCGTTTGCGCATGCTGGGAAAGCAAGATGCGTTCCCCGTTCCGGGAGGGCGCGACCGCCCCTCCACAGCCCTGTGGACCCGGGTGCTATGCCCCGTTTTTCCTGGTTTTCGCGGCCGTACGGCATGAATCTTCCGCAAAGGGCCCGCGACGCCACCGGTACGCTCATGCCAGCCGCGCCTTCATTGCGGTTGTTGCTGCCGGCCGGCATCATCAGCGCCGCAGCACGGCCGGCCGCCGCACAGGACGTGGCGGTGGCGCGCCGCTGTTAGGCGGCGCCATTGAACCACTCGAAGGAGGAAAGATGAAACGCTCCCTGATCACCGCATTCGGCGTTGCCGCCATCGTGGGCCTGGCCGCCTGTGGCGAGCCGGAGGACGAGGGGCTGGAAGTGCCGGATGTGGAGGAGACGGCGCCGCCGCCGGCCGCACCCATGACGCCGCCCGATACCATGATGATGGGTGACACCATGATGGGTGACACCATGATGGTGGACACGATGGGCACGCTCTAGGACCGCCCGGGGGCAGGACGGCGGGCGGGCCGCAACGGACCGCACCGCCGTTCCCGTCGCCCCCGTCCGGCGCTGCCGAGCCGGTTGCCGCCCCGGGCGGTGCCGGCTCTATTCATGTGCGGGGGGGCCGCAGGGGAACCCCCGCTCCCCGGGAACCCAGGACGATGCCGCAGGATCCGTCGATGATGGTGGACGAGCTGGGCGCACACGTTTCGGTGGCGGGTGGCGTGGACCGCGCTCCGGAGCGGGCGGCGGCGATCCGCTCCGCGGTGGTGCAGGTCTTTACGAAGCAGCCCAATCGCTGGGCGGAACGGGAGGTGGAGGCGGCGCTGGCCGAAGCCTTTGCCACCGAGCGAGCGCGTCACCGGATCACGCAGGTGGCGTCCCACGACTCCTACCTCATCAATCTGGCCTCCCCGGACTCCACCTTGCACGCGCGTTCCTACGCGTCCTTCACGGCCGAGCTGCGCCGCTGTGCGGCGCTGCGGGTGGATTTCCTGGTGACGCATCCCGGGAATGCCACCGATGACGACCCCCCGAGCGGACTGGCCCGCAACGCGGCGGCCATCGAGCGTGCCGTGCTCGAGGTGCCCGGTGACACGGTGGTGCTCCTGGAAACCACTGCCGGTGCCGGGCGGGTGCTCGGCGCTACCTTCGAAGAACTGGCGGACATGCTCGAGCGCATGTCCCCGGAGGCGCGCGCACGCATGGGTGTGTGCCTGGACACCTGCCATGTCTGGGCGGCGGGCTACGATCTGGTGGCGGACTGGGATGACGTGTTCGCGCGGTTCGACGACGTGCTGGGGCTGGAGCGCCTGCGCCTCTTCCATCTCAACGACTCGGTGGGCCAGCTCGGCAGCCGGCGCGATCGGCACGCGTGGATCGGGGATGGCACCATCGGCCAGGAGCCCTTCCGCAGGCTGATGACCGATGAGCGCTTCACGAGTGTGCCGAAGGTGCTGGAGACGCCCAAGGGAGACGATCACGTGGCTTCGGACCTGCGCAATCTGGAGCTGCTGCGCAGCTTCCGAAGCTGATGCCATGGGCGCGCCCGCGGAGCGCCATTTTTGCGAACAAAGGGACGAAAACCGGAAAAAAGTTGGCGGTATGGCGCTTCAGTCGAAACGCATGAAATCTGACAAACCACTGAAGGCAAACGATTTATGAGGTTTGGCACGTGCTGGCCCGGCTCCTGCTTTATCCTCCGGCACAAAGCTGCGGCGAGCGGGAACTCCGGGGAGAGCGCCGTGGCAAAAGGCGGGCGGTCAGCTTTCGAGCGGGCCGTCCCGTCTTTTTTTGTACCTGCGTCCCTGCTGGCGCTCTGCCTGGCACCGGGGACGCTCGCCGCGCAGGGACCGCGGCTGGAGTTCCGCCTGGGCGTGGTGGCCTCGAGCGCGCTGGCCCGCGACGAAGTGGCCAGCACGCTGCTACGGCAGAGGGTGGCGGCGCCCGTCAGCCGTGAGGTGCTGGCCGGCCCCCGTCCCGCACCCGCCCTGGAGATGGCCCTGCAACTGCCGCTCCGGCCCGGGTTGGCCGCCGAACTGGCGCTCGGCTACTCGCGGAGCGCCCTCGGCGTCGAGGAGGCGGAGGGAAGCTCCTGGGACGCCGGTAACCTGTACGTGTTGCAGGGTCTGCTCGGCATCCGCTGGCAATGGCGGCCCGGGGTGGGCGTGAGCGGCGCCTTCGGGGCACTGCGCTACGGGGCGGACGGGCGGGCCTTCTTCGCGGCGGGAGGGGAGATGAATCCCGGCATCGAAACCGCGCTCGACGTGCGGCTGCCGTGGCACGACGGCCGCACCGGCGTACGTGCTTTCGCGCAGGTGCATGGCTTCAACACTCCCGCGCTACGCCGGGCGGGGGCCGCGGACGGCGGCGTCATGCGCTTCGGTGTACAGGTGACGCAGCGCTTTTTCGGCGGGAGGGGTTCATGAGCGGCGCGTTCGGGGGCCCGAGCGCCGCCGCGTGCTCGCGCGGTAGCGCTGCCTGCCGGCGCGGCCTGCGCGCCGCCTCCCGACACGTCCCGCGCGCCGCCTCCCGGCACGTCCTCGGGCTTGCGGTGGCGGCGAACCTGGGGCTGGCCGGAGCCTGCGACGCGCCCACGATCCCGGAGCGCCGGCTCGACGACACCTACGCCTTCACCCTCCCCACCGCCACCGGCGATACGCTGGTGCTGCGCTGGCCCCAGGGGTCCGTGGTGCGTGTCTGGGCCGCGGACGCCGATGCGGGTGCCCCGCTGCGCGCGGCCTTCGAGGCAGGCGCGGCGCTCTGGAACGAGCGGGCGCTGTTCGGCGAGTATCGCCTGGTGGCCGCCGCCGCGCCGGCGGAGGCCGACATCCTCCTGGCCTGGGCGCCCGGGCCGCTGCCCGTGGACACGGAGGCCTGCCCGCCCCTCACGCGACGCGGGACCACCACCTTCTGTCTACGCGACCAGGACGGCAGGAGGCGGCTCGACGTCTTTCCACTGCTCGCTGGGGAGGATCACGGGCAGGTTCGCATGCTGGTGACGTTCCTCCGGGAGGCCGGCGCGCCGCCCGCCGACCTGGCCGCGCTGGTGGCGCACGAACTGGGACACGTGCTGGGCTTGACGCGTCACTCCCCGAACCCGCTGGACCTGATGTACGAGAGTCCGGGCATGCCGCCCGCGCTCAGTCTTCGCGACGCTGCCACGGTCCAGGTCCTCTACCATACGCGGGCCGATATCGTCCCCTGAGACGGGACGCCTCACGGGCTCGCAACCCGCCGCCGCAGGGGGGTGCCGGGTGGTGTTGGACGCGTTGACGAGGAGGGGGTACCCCGCTACATTTCTTCAGCACGGAACAGACGTGCTGGAGGGTCCATTTTTGGGCCTACAGCAATACCAGATGGGGCCGACTTCCGGGTCGGACGTCACGCCTCGCGAGAGGAAGGCGGAAAAGCCTGGAGTGGTCACCAGTCGATTACGACTGGGCTCCATAAAATACCCTTCGGTACGTCGATCCTGGACCGACCCGCGGTTAATCGCGGGTCGGTTCCTTTTGTAGGAACGCGGGCGGGCGAGCCGCGCTGCCGGGCGCCTCCGCTCCTTGCCCCCGTAGCACGGCGCGGCCACCTTGCCCGGAACCCATGCACCCCGGGACCGGTTCGCTCTCCGGATGCCCGCGTCCCGGGCCGCGCACCCTGCATGAAGGAAAGGATCCCATGTCCCGCGTTCGCGTAACGCGCCGCGTCCATTTCAGTGCGGCGCATCGCCTCGGACGCTCCGATTGGAGCGACGAGCGGAACCGGGAGGTCTTCGGCGACTGCGCCAATCCGAACTGGCACGGGCACAATTACGAGTTGGACGTGACGGTGGAGGGTCCCGTGGATCCCGCCACCGGGTTCGTGCTCGATCTGAAGGAACTGCGCAGCCTGGTCGAGGACCGCGTGGTGGCCGACGTGGACCACCGCAACCTCAATCTGGACGTAGCCTGGATGGAAGGCCTGAACCCCACCACGGAACACCTCGTCGTGGCCATCTGGCGGCGGCTGGTGGACGCGCTGCCGGGCGAGGCCCGGCTGGTGCGCCTCGTCCTCTGGGAAACCCCCCGCAACTACGTGGAGTACGCCGGCGAATAGCCGGGCACGAGCAATGACCGAGGAACGCACGAACACCGATCTGAGCGGAGCCAGCTTTCCGGACCTCGTGGCGGAGATGCTGCGGCGCCTGGGTGAGGATCCCTTCCGCGAGGGTCTGGCGCGCACCCCCGAACGGGTGGATCGAAGCCTCCAATGGCTCACGCGCGGCTACGGGATGAGCGTGGCCGATGTGGTGGGGGAGGGCATCTTCCACGAGGACCACCACAACATGGTCATCGTGAAGGACATCGAGATGTACTCCCTGTGCGAGCATCACATGCTGCCGTTCTTCGGCAAGGTGCACGTGGCGTACATCCCGCAGGGTCGCATCGTGGGCCTCTCCAAGGTCCCCCGGGTGGTGGAGGTCTTTGCCCGCCGCCTGCAGGTGCAGGAGCGGCTCACCGAGCAGATAGCCTGCGCCCTCAATGACATCCTGGAGCCCGAGGGTGTGGGGGTCATCATCGAGGCCTACCACCTGTGCATGATGATGCGCGGCGTGGAGAAGCAGAATTCCAAGACCATCACGAGCAGCATGCGGGGCGTCTTTCTGGACGACCTGCGCACGCGGGAGGAATTCCTGCGCCTGTGCACCATCAACGGCATCGTGGGATGAGCGGCCCGCTGGCGGCGCGGCGCGCGCTCGTCACCGGCGCATCGCGTGGCATCGGCCGCGCGGTGGCGGCCTCCCTGGCCGGTGCCGGCGCGCGGGTGGCTCTGGTCGCGCGGGGCGTGGCGCCGCTGGAGGCGGCGGCGGCGGCCGTGGGCGGTGTGGCCGTGCCCGGCGACGTGTCGGAGGCACGGGGTCTCGCGGAGTTGGTGCGGCGCGCGGCGGAGCGGTTGGGGGGCCCCCCGGACATCGTGGTCCACGCGGCGGGAGCGTTCGCCCTGCAGCGTGTCGTTGAAAGCGACGTGGCCGAGCTGGACGCCATGCTCGGCGCGAATCTGCGCGGCCCCTTCCTGCTAACGCGCGCGTTGCTGCCGGCGCTGCTGGAGCAGGGCCGCGGCGACGTGGTCTTCATAGGATCGGTGGCCGGACGCCGCGCCTTTCCCGAGAATGGTGCCTACTCCGCCACCAAGTTCGGCGTGCGGGGGCTGCATGAAGTGCTGGCGGAGGAATTGCGCGGCAGCGGTGTGCGTACCACCCTCATCGAGCCGGCCGCCACCGACACCCCGCTGTGGGATCCGGTGGATCCGGACGCTCGGCCGCACCTGCCGTCGCGGTCCGCCATGCTGCGGCCGGAGGCGGTGGCGGAGGCCGTCCTCTGGGCGCTCACGCGGCCGCCGGAGGTACGCGTGGACACCCTTGCCATCGAGCGGGCCTGAGGCCCTGAACTGAACGGGATAAAAGCATGTTCGTCGTCAGCGTACAGGCGCACTATGACAGCGCCCACTTCCTGCGCAACTACCACGGCAAATGCGAGCGGCTGCACGGGCACCGCTACATCGTGGAACTGGCCCTGGCCAGCGACACCCTGGATCAGGCCGGCCTGGCCTTCGACTTCGTGGACGTCAAGCGGCACCTGCGCGAGCTGTCGGAGAGCCTGGACCACCAGAACATCAACGAACTGCCCCCGTTCGACGAGCTCGAACCCTCCGCGGAGAATCAGGCCAGATGGTTCTACGACGAACTCAAGCGCCGGCTGCCGGAGCGCATGGCGGAAGCGGTGCTCTACGTGAAGGTGTGGGAGACGCCCACGCAGTTCGCACAGTATTCGGAACGGGCGTTGTTCGTATGAGCGCCCGGTGGCGGGGGATGGGCGGCACGGCGTTGCTGGGCTGCGTGCTGGCGGCTTGCGCGGGCTCCGCGCCACCGCCGCGGGACACGGTTCCCGCACTGGCCGAGCTTCCCCCGCCGCTCCCACCGAACGGCCCCTTCGGCACCCATGTTCTCGCCGCGGTGCGCGCCGCGGACGCTTCGCTCTGGGTGGGAACGTACGGCCACGGCATCTATCGGCTGCTGCCACGTGACAGCGTGTGGACCCACATGGATGCCGATGCCGAGGATGAAGGCTCCATCTCGTGGGGCTTTGTCAACAGCATCGCGATCGGTGCGGACAGCACGGTCTGGTACGGCACGGTGGGCAACGGTTTCGGCCGTTCGCTGGACGGCGGGCGATCGTGGCGCAACTGGACCTTCTCCGAACTCGGGCCGGCGTGGCAATATGTGGCGCCCGACGGCATCGAGCTGCGCGGCGACACGGTTTACGTAGCCACCGCGGACGGCCTGCGCATTTCGTGGGACGGTGGGGAGCGCTGGCGCTGCGTGGTCGGCCCGGGCACCTATGCCGGTGGCGCGCGCGAGAACGACGGCTGCGCGGAACACATCCCGGGGTTGCCCACCGAGTACCTCCTGGCGCTCGAGGTGGGGCCGGACGGCGCCATATGGGCGGGGCACCTGGAGGGCCTTTCGGTGTCCCGGGACGCTGGACGCACCTGGGAAAACGCGGTCGGCGGGGACTTCGAAGGCGGTCGCGTCCGTGCCCTGGCCGTGACGCAGGACTCGGCCCTCTGGGTGGCCACCGAGGAGGACATCTTCGTGGATTCGGCTGGCAGCGGAACGTTCACGCGCCGTGACCTGGAGATCCCCGGCTGGGACGGCCTTCCCGGGCGCCCGCGGGCCATCGTGCCCTCGCCGGGGGCCCTGCCGCCCTCGGTGGCCACGTCCTACGGGCTGGCCGCCGCAACCAGCAGCGCCCGCGCCTACCGGCTGCTCTATATTGCCGCCGCCGATCGCTGGCGGCCGCGCGCCGACATGTGGGCCGTGGCGTGGTACGGTCCGCCGCTGTGGCCCATCGGCGCCTCCTCGGGCGGACTCAACCGTGTGCTCGGCGGCGAGGAAACGCCGGTGCCGCTCGGCAGTGTGGGTGCGGCTGAGCCACCGCGTGCGCCGGCGCGCACCTGGCTCGGGCGGCCCGTTGCCACGGCGCCGGGTCACAACCCTTACATCGACGGGACCTATCGCTACGGTTCCACCATGGGCGGCAACTTCCAGCAGCATCAGGGAGTGGAGTTCAACAATCCGGCCGGCACGCCGGTGCACGCCGTGGCCGGCGGCACCGTGGTCTTCTCAGGCCCCGCCGAGGCCGGCGCCAACACCGTGGTCGTCCGCCACGATACGCGCGCGGATGGCGCCTGGGTCTTTTCCGCGTACTACCACAACACCACGCTGGAGGTGGCGTTGGGAGAGCGCGTGCGCGCCGGTGACCTGCTGGCCCGGGTTGGCAATACCGGCCGGGCCACCAACGATCACCTGCATTTCGAGGTGCACGTGGCGCCGGACACCGCCGTGGGCGCCGTGGTGGATCCCGCCGTGCGCTTCCCCCCGCACACGGTGAATCCCGAGCTCTGGATCGAGCCGTTGCCCGGCACCGGCGTGGTGGCCGGGATCGTCGTGGACGCCGCGGGTGATCCCGTGGCGGGCGCCCGTGTGCACGGCCTGGTGCTGCCCTACCCGGAAGAAACGCCCTTCTCCTTTGCGGAGACCTACCAGGATCGCGCGCACCCTGATCCCGCGTACAACGAGAACTTTGCCGTGGGTGACGTGCCCGCCGGCGAGTACGTGCTGGGTGTCGAGATCGGGGACGACCTCGTGTGGCGCCGCATCCGCGTGGAGCCCGGTCAGGTCACCTGGGTGGAGTTCGCGCCGGGAGGTTGACCGGATCCGTGGCTGCTGCCGGATAGCCAAGCGGTTTGCGCGGCGGCGTTTGCGCCACGTTCCGTCTTGACACGTCCGCCTTGCACAGGACACGTTCGAGGGGGCATGCGCGCGTCCGCGCGAGGCCGGTCCCGCTCCCGGAGAACGAAGCTCATCGCATCGACGTCAAGCCGGTACCGGCTCTTGCTGCCCGTGAGGCACAGGGGGCAGACGTGTGTGGCCTAGCGGGCTTCGTACGTTCCGGCCCCCCGGAAGGTGCGGGAGCGGGATTCGACGCGTTGCATGCCCTGGCGGGGTGCATGGAGCATCGCGGCCCCGATGACGTGGGAGTGCGCCTGGCTGCGCTGGCGCCGGGTGGGCCGGCCACGGTCGGGTTGGCCGCGACCCGCCTGGCCGTTCGTGATCCCTCCCCCGCCGGCCACATGCCCATGGAACGGGACGGGCGCGCGGTGGTCTTCAATGGCGAGATCTACAACGCCGCCACCCTGCGTCCCGAACTGGAGCGCGCTGGCTGGCGCTTTCACTCGGCCGCCGACACCGAAGTGGTGCTCGCGGGCCTGTCCATCTGGGGTGCGGAAGCGCTGCCGCGATTGCGCGGCATGTTCGCCCTGGCCTTCCATGACTCCGGCAATGGCGGATCGCTTCTCCTGGCACGCGACCCCCTCGGCATCAAGCCGCTCTACTGGACGTCCGGGCCGCAAGCGGTAGCCTTCGCCTCCGAGCTGCGTGCCCTGCGGAGTGCGGGCCTGCTGGACGGCCGCCTCTCCTCCCACGCGCTGGGCGCCTTCCTGCTGCTGGGTTCGGTACCCGGTCCGCTGACCATATACGAGGGGGCCCGGGCGCTGCCGCCCGGCCACCTGCTCCTGATCGGTGAGGACGGGCCCGGCGAGCCACGCCCGTACTGGCATTTCCCCACCCTGGAGGACGGGCCCGCTGACGCGGCCGAGGCCGCTGCCACCGTGCGGAGCGCACTGGAGGACGCGGTCGGCACGCACCTGATCAGTGATGTGCCCCTGGGAGCCTTTCTGAGCGGCGGGCTGGACTCGGCGGCGATCGTGGCGCTCATGCGTCGCGCGCATGACGGTCCGGTGCGGAGCTGCTCGTTGACGGTGCCCGGCCATGAGGAGGACGAGGGCGCGGCGGCGCGCCGGTCCGCGCAGGCGCTCGGCACCGAGCATCACGAGTGTGCCATTCGCATGGCCGACGTTGTGGGCGCGGGCGAGCGGATCTTCACAGCGCTCGACCAGCCCTCGATCGATGGTGTGAACACCTGGTTCGTGGCCCGGGCGGCCCGCGAGGCCGGCCTCACCGTGGCCCTTTCCGGACTGGGGGCGGACGAGCTGTTCGGGGGCTATGACACTACGTTCGTCACGCTTCCCAGACTGCTGCGGACGGTGCGGGTTGCCCATCGGCTTCCCGGTGCGGCCGCCGTGGGCGCCGGCATGCTCGACGGGCTCGGCACGCAGCGCTGGCGCAAGGTGGCGGATGCGTTGCGGCGGCCGCCCGCGCTGGAGAGTGGCTATCTGGCCGTGCGGGGACTCTTTGCGCCCGCGGAGGTCGAGCGCATGCTGGAGCCGGGCGTGTGGGACCGCGGCGCGGGCACGCGGCAGGTGCTCCGCTTCCTGCAGCCGGAGACGGCATCCCCCACTGTGCCGCTCGACTCACGGGTGGCACGCATGGAACTGCACGGCTACACGGCCTGGCAACTGCTTCGGGACACGGATGTCATGAGCATGGCGCATGGCCTCGAGGTACGCGTCCCCTTCCTGGATACGGCGCTGGTGGAGACCGTACTGCGCGTGCCGGCCGCGACCCGCTACGCCGGGGCCGGTACGAAGCCGCTGCTGCGCCGTGCACTGGCCGATCTTCTGCCCGCCGGTGCCGGCAGCGGTCCCAAGCAGGGCTTCACCCTGCCGCTCGACGCCTGGCTACGCGAGGGGCTGGCCGAGTCCCTGCCGGGCGGGCGGACCGAGTTGCCGCCACCGTTTCGGGCGGGCGTCCTCGGGGATGCCCGGGCCATGCTGGGTCGCGGCCGGCTGCACTGGTCGCGCCTCTGGGCGCTCGTTGCGCTCCGCTCCTGGTGGGTCCTGACGGAGAATCCATGAGCACCACGGCGGAGGCGGTCCCGGCTGTGGTTCCCGAGGAGGCGCACCGGGTCCTGCGCGTGGAGCCGGGCGCTACCCGCTCACTGGGCCTGGGCGAGATCTGGCGCTACCGCGAACTGCTCTACTTCCTCACGTGGCGCGACGTGAAGGTGCGCTACAAGCAGACCGCACTGGGCGCCTCATGGGCCGTCATCCAGCCGCTCATGACCATGGTGGTCTTCACCATTTTCTTCGGTAAGCTGGCGCGCATGCCTTCGGACGACATTCCCTATCCCCTTTTTTCCTACGCCGGATTGCTGCCGTGGACGTATTTCGCGCAGGTGGTGGGCGCCTCCGCCACCAGCGTGGTGGGCAGCAGCAATCTGATCACCAAGGTCTATTTCCCACGCATGGTGATCCCCGGCGCGTCCGCCCTGGCGGCGCTGGTGGATTTTGCCATGGCCTTCGCGGTGCTCCTGGTGCTCCTGGCCGCCTACCATTTCCATCCGGCGCTGGATTACCAGGTTTCGCTGCGCTGGAGCTTGCTGCTGCTGCCCCTGTTCCTGCTCATGGCCATGGCCACCGCGCTCGGCGTGGGGCTCTGGCTGGCCGCGGTGAACGTGCGCTATCGCGATGTCCGCCACGTGGTGCCGTTCATCATCCAGTTCTGGCTCTTCGCCACGCCCGTCATCTATCCCAGCAGTCTTCTCCAGGGCCAGTGGCGGTTGGTCATCTACGCGCTCAACCCCATGGTGGGCGTGGTGGAGGGGTTCCGCTGGGGGCTGTTCGGCCTGGTGCCGAGGGGTGGGATGGTCTGGGTTTCCGCCCTGGTCACCGTGACGGTGCTCGTCAGCGGCGCCTTCTACTTCCGGCGCATGGAGCGGATCTTTGCCGACCTCATCTGACCGAGCGCCGGGGTCCGTGCACGTCCGTGACCTGAGCAAGCAGTACCTGATCGGCTCCGGCGCACCCGTCATGTACGGCAACCTCAGGGAGCGTCTGGCCGGCCTGGGGCCGGCGCTGTTGCGGCGCCTGCGCCTGCTGCGCCGCAGCACGAAGGGAGCCGATCCCGGCGAACTCATCTGGGCGCTGCGCGAGGTGAGCTTCGACATTCGTCCCGGGGAGGTGGTCGGCCTCATCGGGCGCAATGGCGCTGGCAAGAGCACTCTGCTCAAGGTGCTCTCCAGGATCACGGCCCCCTCCGCGGGCTACATCGAGTTCACGGGACGGGTGGGATCGCTGCTCGAGGTGGGTACTGGGTTTCATGCTGAACTGTCGGGCCGCGAGAACATCTTCCTGAACGGGGCCATCCTGGGTATGAGGCGGGCGGAGATCGTGGCCAAGCTGGATGCCATCGTGGAATTCGCGGAGATCGAGCGCTTCGTGGATACACCCGTCAAGCACTTCTCCAGCGGCATGTACGTGCGCCTGGCCTTCGCCGTTGCGGCGCACATGGAAACGGAAATCCTGTTGGTGGATGAAGTGCTGGCGGTGGGCGACCTGGCCTTCCAGCGCAAGTGCCTGGGCAAGATGGGAGAGGTGGCCCGCTCGGGCCGCACCGTGGTCTTCGTCAGCCACAACATGGGCTCCATCGCCCGCCTCTGTGACCGGGGTCTGGTGCTGGACGAGGGCTGCCTGATCTTCGACGGTCAG
Source organism: Gemmatimonadota bacterium (assembly GCA_040905425.1). GTDB lineage: Bacteria > Gemmatimonadota > Gemmatimonadetes > Longimicrobiales > RSA9 > JBBDRO01. The sequence continues at coordinate 118,951 of JBBDRO010000032.1, forward strand.
GTGGACAGCGCGATCGCCCGTTACAATGACACCTTCGCGGGCCCCGAGTCCGGCCCGGCAGCGCAACGGCACGTGCTATTCGACGAGACGCCGGGCCAGGCTGAGCGCTTTGCCGTGAGTCGCGTGGAGGTGCTGGACACGTCCGGGCGTCCCATGCCCGCGCCCCACACCTGGGATGACGTGGTGTTGCGGGTCCACTGCCGGTGCCTGGACCGGATCCGGGGCGGCGTGGTCCTGGAGGTCCGGCACGCCAGCGGTCCCCGCGTCCTCTACCTGAGCACGGAGCCCGATCGGGGCCAGCCGGTGGTCCTGGAGCGCGGCGCCTGGAGCGTGGACTGCACGGTGCGCAGGCTGCCCCTGGGCGCGGGGGAATACTATGTGGGCGTGGGGCTCACCATTCCCGGAGTGGAGAACCTGTGGCACCGCGCCGAGGTGGGACGCATGCTCGTCCTGCCCAGGGACGTGTACGGTTCGGGGCAGGCGCCGGACGCGGCCCGGGGCCTGGTGGTGCCCGAGTACGACTGGTCGCCGCCACGGCGCACGTGAAGGTGCTGCACGTGGTCTACGGGTGGCGTCCGGACGCGATGGGCGGTACGGAGGTCTACGTGGCGGGCCTGGCCGCGGCACTCGCGAGGCTGGATGTAGCCTCCGTGATCGCGGCGCCCGGGGACGACAGTGAGGTAGAGAGCGATCAGGGGCCCCTGCAGGTATACCGCTACCGCGCGCCGCCGCCACGCCTGCAGGATCTGTACGGTCATGTGAACACCACCGCTGACGAACACTTCGCGGCCATCGTGCGGACGGAGGCCCCGGATGTGGTGCACTTTCACGCGTTCAGCCCCGCAGTGACCCCCGTAATGGCCGCTGGCGCCGCAGAGCGCGGGGCGGTGGTCCTCACCTACCATACCCCCACCGTCACCTGCCAGCGCGGCTCGTTGCGGCGCTGGGGCCGGATCCCGTGCGATGGTGAGCTGCGGCCGCGCCGCTGTGCCGCATGCGCGCTGCAGGGAGGCGGGGCGCCCCTGCCGCTGGCGCTGCTGGCCGCATCCGCACCGGCTGTCCTGAGCCGGGCGGTCGACGCGGTCGGCCGCTCGGGGGGGGGCTGGACGGCGCTGCGCATGCCCGCGCTGCTGGAAGCACGTCGACGTGCGCTGAGAGCTTTCCTGGCCGCCGCGGACGCGGTCGTGGCCCCCGTTCCGTGGGCCGTGGACGTGCTGGTCCGCAACGGCGTACCCGCGGCGCGCATAAGCGTCATCTCGCAGGGCGTGCGGGATCATGCGCTGGCCGTTGCGGATGACCGCGCCGCAGCGGGGCCGGCGCGGGCGCCCGACCATGCTGCGGAGCTGCGGATGGCGTTCCTCGGCCGCCTGGACCCACTCAAGGGCGCACATGTGCTTGTCGAAGCGCTGGCCCGCGTGCCCCGCGCCGGAGTGACGCTCGATGTGTTCGGTCTACCTACGGGCGCCACGGACTACGTGGAGCGGCTGAACGCCGCAGCGGCGGCGGACCCGCGCGTGCGGATGGCTCCGCCCGTCGGCGCGGACGGCGTCCTCTCGCTCCTCGGCGATTACGACCTGATTGTGGTTCCGTCCCAGGGTGCGGAGACGGGCCCGCTCGTGGTTCTGGAGGCGCAGGCCGCCGGTGTGCCGGTGCTGGGCAGTGCGGTGGGTGGCATTGCCGATCGGGTGGAGGACGGCCGGGACGGTCGCCTCGTCGCGGACTTCCAGACCCCCGCGGCGTGGGCGCGGGCAATCGCCCATCTGGCAGCGGATCCAGCGCGGCTCGCACAGCTGCGCGCCGGCCAGCGCCCCCCGCCCACGATGACCGACGCGGCGGCGCGCATGGCCGAGCTCTACCGCACCGTGCTGGCACGGAGGAACTGATGCGTGTGCTCTTCCTCCAGTTTACCGATCCGGCGGCGCTGCCGCCGCTGCGGCGCGCCATGACCCTCCTGCTGGCACATGGTGCCGCCGTCGACGCGGTCGGCATCCGGCTTCACGGCGGCAAGGTGATGCCGCTTCTGGAGGATGATCGACTTTCGGTGCACCTCGTGGACCGTACGGCATCCGTGCGCCGCAATTACGCACGTTGGTTCCGCCGTACACTGGGCGTGGCGCGGGCCCGGCGCCCTGACTGGCTCTACGCGTCTGACCCGCTCTCCGCACCGGCCGCGCTGGCGCTGGCGCGCCTGCTTGCCGTCCCCGTCATCTACCATGAACACGACGCCCCGCAACGCTCCGGGCAAGGCGTGCTCGTCCGCCTGGCGGTCCGGGCGCGCGACATGCTCGCGCGCCGCGCCGAGCTCTGCGTCCTGCCGTCTGAGGAGCGGCGGCGCTCCCTGGCGGACCATCTGGATGGCCAGATCGCCGCCGTTACGGCGTGGAACTGTCCGCTACGCACGGAGGTCGGGCCGCCGCGGGCCGCGCCGGACCGATCCCGCTTCCGCATCTGGTATCACGGTTCCCTGGTGCCTGAGCGACTGCCGCACGCCTTGCTCGAAGCGCTTGCCGTCCTGCCGGCCGAAGTGACATTCACGTTCGGTGGCTACGAGACCCAGGGAGCGTCGGGATTCACCGCCGACTTTCTGGCGCGCGCCGGGCGGATGGGTCTGGAAGGGCGGGTGTTCGCCACAGGCTTCCTGGACCTCGAGGAGCTGCGCGCGCGCATCGGCGAAGCCGATCTCGGCTGCGCCTTCGTGGATCCGACCGCCTCGGATACGAACCTGCATTCGTTGGCCGGCGCATCCAACAAGGTCTTCGAGTATCTCGCGGCCGGAGTGCCGGCGCTGGTTCCGCCGGGCGATGCGTGGCGCGCCCTGGTCGTCGGACCGGGCTACGGGGTGGCCGCGGCGGCGGAAGCGTCCGCCATCGCCGCCGCCGTGATGGGGCTGATGGACGATCGCCAGGCCACGTATGCCATGGGGGAGGCGGGGCGTCAGCGCATTCTGGCCGCGTGGAACTACGACACGCAGTTTGCGCCGGTCCTGCGCCGCATGCTGCCGAGCGCCGACGGGGTGGCCGCGCCATGAGCGCCCCCCGCGTGGTCATCGCCGGACAGGCGGGCGGGACCCACGTAGGCTCCAGTCTGCTCCGCGCGGCACACGAGCTGGGCATGGACGCGTGGCTCCTCGACGCGGCGCGTGCGTATGCCGGTCCGCGGCTGGTGCGCAGCATGGCCTGGCGCGTGGCACGGCGGGCGCCCCGCGGGCGCCGTTTCGGCGTGGAGCTCCTGCGCATGGTGAAGGAGCGCGCGGCCGACCTGGTGCTGGCAGTCGGGCTGGGTCCCATTGATTCGACGGTGCTGCGCGAGCTGGGTGAGCATGGCGTGCGCCGCGTGGCGTTCCTCACCGACGATCCGTGGAACCCGGCGCTCTGCGGACCCCGGTGGCGCAGGACTCTGCCGCAGTATGATCGGGTCTTCACCACGCGCACGGCCAATCTCGTGGATCTGCGCGCTGCGGGGTGCGGCCGGGTGAACTGGCTGCCGTTCGGCTACGATCCCGTCCTGTTCCGGCCGCCCACCGAGCGGCCGGCGGAGGATCACGACGTGGTCTTTGCCGGCGGGGCCGACGCCGATCGGGCGCCGGTGTTCGCGGCGTTGGCCGACGCGGGTTTCAGTGTGGCCCTCTATGGCGGGTACTGGAATCGGTTCCGTGGGACCCGCGCGCTGGCGCGGGGCCATGCGGAACCTGCCGCGTTGCCCGGCATTCTGGCGGCGGGCCGCGTGGCGCTGTGCCTGGTCCGGCGCGCCAACCGGGACGGCCATGCCATGCGTTCCCTGGAGCTGCCCGCCGTGGGTACGTGCATGCTCGTGGAGGACACCCCGGAGCATCGGGTGCTCCTGGGAGAGGACCGGGAAGCCGTGGTCTACTTCAGTGACGCGCCGTCCATGCGGGCACGTCTGACGGAGCTCCTGGAGGCTCCCGCCGAGCGCCGCCGACTGGCGGCGGCCGTGCACGCTCGGATCACCGCCGGCGGACACACGTATCGCCAGCGCCTGCTGGCCCTCGTGTCGTGAGGCGCCGTTGAGAATCGCCATCGTGGTGCATGGCCGCTTCCATGCATTCGATCTGGCGCGGGCGCTCCGCCGCCGTGGCCATGATGTGCTGGTGGTGACGAATCTGCCTCAGCGGCGCGCCGCCGCCTGGGACTTGCCGCGCGCCGCAATCCGTTCGCTGCCCGTGGAGGGTGCTATCAACGCCGTGGCGGCCCGGGCCGGCGCCAGTGTGTATGCCGCGCTCGACGCGCCCCTGCACCTCTGGTTCGGACGCTGGGCCGCGCGCCGCCTCCTGCCCGGCCCCTGGGACCTGGTGGTGGCCTTCAGTGGCGTGGCCGCCGAGACGCTCCTGCTGGCCCGCCGCCATGGCTGGCCGACGCTCTGCACGCGCAGCTCCGCCCATATTCGCGTGCAGGATCGCATCCTGGCCGAGGAGGAGGCGCGCACGGGCCGCCGCATACAGCGACCCACTCGCTGGAAGATCGAGCGCGAGGAGAGGGAGTACGGCCTGGCTACCGCGGTTCAGGTGCCGTCCACGTTCGTGCGGGGTACCTTCCAGGAGATGGGGGTGCCGCTGGAGCGCACGCTGCTCGTGCCGCTGGGCGTGGAGGTGGCGGACTTTCGAGCGTCGGCACAGGTGCTTGCCGCGCGGCTGGCCCGGATCGAGGAAGGCCAGCCGCTCCGGGTTCTTTGCGCGGGGAGTCTGTCTCTGCGGAAGGGTATGTATGACCTTGCCGCGGCTGTCCAGCGCCTGCCGGACGGAGTCTTCCAATTCCATCTGGTGGGTGACGTGACCCGTGCCGCCAGATCTTGGGTGGACGCAATGCGAGACCGCATCCGCATCACTTCTCGGGTCCCACAGGAAGAGTTGCCGGGAATCTACGAGGAGGCTGATGTCCTGGTCCTGCCCACCCTGGAGGACGGCTTCGCGGTGGTGCTGGCGCAGGCGCTGGCCGCGGGCGTCCCGATCGTCACCACACCCCATTCCGCCGGACCTGACCTGGTGGAGGAGGGGCGCACCGGCTGGATCGTCCCGGTCCGTGATCCCGAGGCGCTGGCGGCACGCTTGCTGGCGCTGCACCATGACCGGCCACTGCTCGCGGCCGCCGTGCGGGCGTTGGCGGAACGTCCCGGGCTGCGCGATTGGGACGACATGGCCGCGGATTACGAACGATTCGCACGTGCCATGAAGGAAAGCGGCTGATGCTGGACGCAGGGGAATGGATCGTTGTACTGGCAGTCTGGATCCTGCCGGTATTCATACTCATCGGTGCGGCATGGGCCCAACCCGACCGTACGGCCGGGCTGCTCATTGCCTACGTGGCCAATCTGTGGCTGATCCACTGGCCAGCGGCCGGGATCCAGGCATTGCCCTGGATGCACTCCCTGTCCCCCGTCGAGACGTTGGCGGGTTTCCAGTTGAGTCTGCTCGGCGTGTGGGCGTTCACAATCGGCGGGCTGATTTTGGCTCCGCTGACGCTCAGCCTCTTCGAATCCAGCCGGGCCGCGGCGGTAGCCCCCGCTCCCCGTGAGCCTTCCGCGCGCGTGCCCGGTCTCTATCTGGCCCTTGGTGTAATGGCGTTCCTTGCCCTGCCAATTGCCGGGGCGGTGATTCCGGGGATTGCGGCCGTAGGCTCGGGGGTGACCCTGCTGGTGGTGGTGGGTCTGGCACTGAAGGCGTGGACGGCCTATCACCATGGGAACACAGCCAGGCAGCTGTTGTGGCTCGGCGCCGGCGCCGTGCTGCCCCTCCTCACGCTCGTCAGCCGCGGATTCGTGAGCTTCGGAGCGGCCGCATTCATCTCGCTGGCGGCACTGACACTGGTCTATGTTCGCCCACGGTGGCGTCTGCTCGCCGGCATGCTGTTGGTCGGCTACGTGGGTTTTTCCTTCTATGTCACGTATATGCGGGATCGTGGCGCCATCCGCTCGGTGGTCTGGGGCGGCGGCGCCGTGGCCGAGCGTCTGGGCACGCTATCCAACCTGGCTACCGATTTCGAGTGGTTCGACCCCACGGACCTGACGCACCTGCGGCGTATCGATGCGCGCCTCAATCAGAACTTCCTGGTGGGGGCCTCGGTGGCGCACATGGAGGCGGGTCTGGCACATCCGGCCGTGGGCGAGACGCTGTGGCTGGCTGCGATCGCCGCCATCCCCCGCGCGATCTGGCCCGAGAAGCCCAGCGCCGGGGGCAGCGGTGACCTGGTCACGCGGTTCACCGGAATTCCCTTTGCCGAAGGCACCAGCGTGGGCATTGGCCAGGTGATGGAGTTCTACGTGAACTTCGGCGTGCCGGGGGTGGCGATCGGCTTTCTCCTCTTCGGATTGGCGCTGGGCGTTATCGACACCGTGGCGGGCAGGCGCCTGTGGCGGGGTGACTGGGAAGGATACGCCGTGGTTCTCGTCGTGGGGTTGGCGACCATCCAGCCGGGGGGAGCCATCGTTGAGGTGGTAGCCAGCGCCTTCGGTGGACTCGTCGGCGTGCTGGCCATCAACCGTCTGGCCCTCCCCGCAATGCTGCGGTACCTGGAACCTGGTGCGGCGCCGGCGCGGGTCTCCGCGCCCGCCGCGGAGGAAGGAACGTGACGATCCGGCGGCTCGGACGGATCGTGGGCCTCTTCCCCGGGGAGCATGCAGGCGGCTGGGGCGGCATCCAGGTGAGTGGGATGGAGGCGTGGAGCGCGCTCCGGGAAGCGGCCCGCCAGGAAGGCGGTGAGGCGCGTAGCTTGTGGTATTCGCAAGGCGCTCTGCCCGCTGGCGTGGATCCCGGTCCTGACGCCGTCGTGGCGCATTCGCGCACGGTGTTGGCGGGCAGGGCGCTGGGCATGCGGGCCAGGGTCGACGTCGTGCTCTGCTGGCATCTCGGGCTCCTGCCCCTGCTGCCGCTGGTGGCTCCGGGGGCGCCGCTGGTGGTGCTCTATCTGCATGGGGTCGAGGCCTGGCAGCCAGGTTCCGTGCGCGCGCGCAGACGCCTTCGTGCGGTGGACCTGGTGCTGACCAACACGCGGCAGACCTGGAGGCGCGCCGCCGCCGTGAGGGCTGTGGTCGGAGACATCCGTCACCGCACGGTGCCCCTGGGCATCGGCGCCCCGCTGCAGGTGCCCACCCCACCCACTCTGCGTACTCCCGTGGCACTCATGCTGGGTCGCCTGGTGCGGGGTGAGGCGTACAAGGGCCATCGCGAGATGATCCAGGTCTGGCCCCGGGTGGTGGAGCGCCTCCCGGAGGCGGAACTCTGGATTGCCGGAGACGGCGACCTGCGTCAGGAACTCCAGGCGCTGGCGGCCCGGGGGGAGGTACCGCAGCGTATCCGCTTCTGGGGCAGAGTGGATGAAGCCACGAAGGAACGCCTGCTCGAGCGGGCATGGTGCCTGGCGTTGCCCAGCCGGAACGAAGGCTTCGGACTGGTTTACGCCGAGGCCATGCGCGTCGGTCGCCCCTGCCTGGTGGGAACTTCCGACGGCGGGGTCGAGGTGGTGCAGCCCCCGCGCGCCGGGCTGGCTGCCGACCCCGCTGATGCCGAGGGCCTCGTGGAGGCCATGGTGGAGCTGCTGCGTGCGGGGCCGGCATGGGAGCGGCGCTCTGCGGCCGCCCGTCTGCGCTACGAGGCGCACTTCACCGCGGCCGCGTTTCATCGGCGACTCCTGGCCGTGCTGCGTGCGGCGCATGCGCGGCGGACCCGCGAGGCACCGGACGCGGTGCGCGGCACCACATGATGCCGCCTCGCCTGCGCCTGCTCCATGTGATCGCCTCCGTCGGCCCGGTCCACGGTGGGCCCAGTCTCATGGTGCACGAGATGGCTGCCGGGTTGGTGGCCGCCGGACATCGGGCGGAGGTGGCCACCACCGATGACAACGGGGAGCGGCGGCTCGACGTGCCTCTAGATGGCGCTCTCGAGCGGGACGGCGTGGTCTACCGCCACTTCGAGCGCCAGTGGCGTGCGGGTACCTCGTCGCTGCCGCTGGCCCGCTGGCTGCGTGGCGCCGCGGGCAGCTACGACGTGCTGCACGTGCACGGGCTCTTTTCCCACCCCACCACCGCGGCGGCGCGGGCCGCGCAGCGTGCCCGGGTGCCGTATGTGGTCCGGCCTCTGGGGGCGCTACAGCCGTGGGGAATGGCCCAGGGCAGGCGGCACCTCAAGCGTTTCCTGTTGCGCTTCGTGGACGGTCCCTTGCTGGCCGCCGCCGCGGCGGTGCATTTCACCAGTGCCGAGGAACGGGACCAGGCTGCCGCCGCCGGTGTACCGGGGCGGCCAGTGGTGGTCCCGCTCGGCATTCGCCTGCCGCCGACTTCGAGCGCCTCCGGGCAATCCTGGCTGAGGGTTCGCCATCCGGACTGGACGGACCGCGTGATCGTGCTCTTCCTGTCGCGCATCCACCCCAAGAAGGGGTTGGACCTGCTGCTACCCGCTTTTGCCGACGTGCGGGCACGGCACCCGCGGGCGGCGCTGTTGCTGGCCGGTGACGGCGAGCCGGACTACCTGCGTGCCCTGGCGGGGCGCGCCGCCGACCTGGGCGTGGCACGCCACGTACGCTTCGCGGGGCATCTCAGCGGCCCGGACAAGCAAGGCGCGTTCGCGGCCGCGGACCTGTTCGTGCTCCCCTCCCGCGCCGAGAACTTCGGCGTGGCGGCGGTCGAGGCGCTGGGCGCAGGCTGCCCGGTCCTCGTGAGCACCGCCGTGCCGCTGGCCGCGGCCGTGCGGGAGGCCCGTGCGGGGTGGGCAGCGGTCCCCGAGCGCGCGCAATTCACCGCCGCGTTGGACCGGGCGCTGGCCACGCCGGCCGTCGAACGCCGGGCCATGGGTGAGCGTGGCAGAGCACTGGCCGTTGCGCGCTGGAGCAGGGACCGCATGGTGGCGGACCTGGTAGAGCTCTACCAGCGGCTGGCCACACCGCGCGCGGGGCGCACGTGAACGCTCCGCCGATGCTCTCCGTGGTCATCCTCACGCGCGACGAGGAGCTGAATCTGCCCGCCTGCCTGGCCAGTCTGGAGCCGCTCCGTGTCCCGGTGTTCGTGGTGGATTCCGGCAGCACCGACCGTACCGTGGCCATTGCCCGCGCGGCGGGCGCACAAGTGGCGAATCACCCTTTCGAGACGCACACCCTGCAGTGGCGCTGGGCCCTCGAGCACCTGCCCACACCCACGCCATGGATACTGGGGCTGGATGCGGATCAGCGCCTCACCCCGGAGCTGGCGGCAGAGCTGAACGCCATGCTGGCCGATGGCGGCCGCGCGCTCGAGGGCGTGGACGGCGTGTACCTGAACCGTCGACAGATCTTTCGTGGCCGCTGGATCCGGCACGGCGGCTACTATCCCAAGTACCTGCTGAAGCTCTTCCGCCGCGCGGCGGTGCGCCTGGACGAACGGGACCTGATGGACCATCACTTTCACGTGGATGGCCCCACCCGGCGCGCCCGCGCCGACCTGGTGGAGGAGAATCACAAGGAGGACGGCATCCTCTTCTGGAGCGCCAAACACATCCGCTACGCCGATCTCCACGCACGCGAATACCTGGCCCGGGAGGCGGGCGAGTGGGGCGCGCGGGCGCGGCTCGGCGGCACACCCGACGAGCGCGCCGCATGGCTCCGACGCACCGGCTACCGGCTGCCTCCCTATCTGCGCGCGGTGCTCTACTTCCTGTACCGCTATGTCCTGCGGTTGGGTTTTCTGGACGGTCGGGAGGGATTCGTCTTCCACGCCATGCAGGGCTTCTGGTACCGTCTGCTCGTGGACGTCCGTATGGAGGAGATACGGCACTCAAGCCGCGTCCCCGCGCCGGCGCCGACGCGCACGCTGGATCCCGGCGCGGCTTCCTTCCTGGCGGCCCCCTTGCCGGCGGTCCCCGAGGACCCGGATCCTCGCACGGACGAGCGGCCGTGAGCCTGCACGTACTCGGCATCAACGCCTTCCACGGCGGCGCCGCGGCGTGCCTGCTGCGCGACGGTGTGGTCGTCGCGGCCGCGGAGGAGGAGCGCTTCACGCGGGTGAAGTACACCGCGGACTACCCCACGCACGCCATCCGCTGGTGCCTGGCGGCCGGCGGCGTGGCGCCGCAGGAGCTGGATCACATTGCCATCTCGCGCGATCCCGCCTCCAACCTGCGCCGCCGCATGGGCTTCGTGCTGCGGCGTTGGCGCCAGGCCGGCTACCTGGTGGACCGGGTGCGCAACCAGCTAAGGGTAGCCAACCCCGAGCGGCTCTTCCGTGCCGCACTGGGCCAGGAGGGTGCGCGGCTACGCGCGTCGTTTCACCACGTGGAGCATCATCGCGCCCATATGGCCAGCGCGTTCTTCGTCTCACCCTTCGAGGACGCCGCCATCCTCTCCATCGACGGCATGGGGGACCTGACGAGCACCATGTGGGGCTACGGCTCGGGTCGGCACATCCGGGTGGATGGCGCCGTCCACTATCCCCACTCCCTGGGCTACCTCTACACGGCCGTCTCGCAGTGGCTGGGCTTTCCGCACTACGGGGACGAGGGCAAGGTCATGGGCCTGGCCCCGTACGGCCGACCCACACGTCTAGAGGACATCCGCCGCCTCGTCCACGTCCAGCGCGACGGCACCTTCGAGCTGGGCCTGGAGTTCTTCCGGCACGCCACCGAGGGGATGGAGATGACGTGGAGCGCGGGTACGCCCGTCATCGGCCGCATGTTCGGGGATCGTATGGTGGAGTTGCTGGGCACGCCGCGTGCCCCCGGGGAGCCGCTCGAGCGCCGGCACGAGGACGTGGCGTCGTCGCTTCAAGCCATACTGGAGGAAGCGGAACTGGCGCTGCTCGAGAAGATCCACCGGGAGACCGGCTCCACCCGGCTGTGCTTGGCCGGAGGCGTGGCGCTGAACAGCGTCATGAACGGCAAGATCCGGCGCCTGACGCCCTTCCGCGAGGTGTTTGTGCAGCCCGCGGCCGGCGACGCGGGCACCGCCCTGGGCGCGGCGGCCTGGGTCCACCACCAGGTGCTCGGCCACCCGCGCGCGTTCGTCATGCGCCACGCCTTCACCGGACCCTCCTACGACGGCGCGCGGATCCGCCAGGCGCTCGATGCCGCCGGGGCCGCATGGACCGAACTGAACGGGACGGACGCCGTGGCGGCGGCCGCAGCGCGGCGGATTGCGTCGGGGCAGGTGGTCGGCTGGTTCCAGGGCGCCATGGAGTGGGGGCCGCGCGCGCTGGGGAATCGCAGCATCGTGGCCGACCCCCGTAGCGCTACCATGAAGGACGTGCTGAACGCGCGCATCAAGCAGCGCGAGCCGTTTCGACCCTTCGCGCCATCGGTGCTGGAGGAAGCCACCGCGGCCTGGTTCGAGCAGGACTGGGTGGACCCGTTCATGGTGACGGTGGCACCGGTGCGGCCCGAGCGGCTCGCTCAGCTGGCCGCGGTCACGCACGTGGACGGGTCGGCGCGCGTGCAGACGGTGGCCGCGGCCGACGCCCCCCGTTATGCCGCGCTCATCCGTGCCTGCGCTGCGGAGACCGGCGTCCCCGCGGTCCTGAACACCTCATTCAACGAGAACGAGCCCATCGTGCGCACGCCGGAGGAGGCGCTGGACTGCTTCGCGCGTACGCGCATGGACGTGCTCGTGCTGGGGGATTTCCTGGTGGAGCGCGCGTGAAACGCCGCGTTCCACGCTACCGAATCGTCATGATCGCATGGGTTGACAGAGGAGGACCCGCGGCGGCAAACTGGTAGCAACCCCGTGGAATCAAACGCGCGTCGTGCCAGCGAGCTCGGGGCATCGGCAGGCCGTAGTGCCGTCGGTGCCGGAGGGGCCCGTGTGCTCGACGTGCGTGATGACCACGACCATGACCGTATGATGGAGCAGCAGCGGATGCACGCGTCGGCAGGGCGCGCGTCGGCAGGCCCGGGTGAAACACCCTCCGGCCAACGCCGCAAGCGCTGGTTCGACGTGGGGCTGGCCGCGGTGGGGCTGGTCCTGTCCGCGCCACTCTGGCCGCTGGTGGCGGCGGCCGTGAAGCTGGAGGATGGCGGGCCGGTGTTCTTCCGGCAGCGGCGCTGGGGATGGCGCGGCGAACGCTTCACGGCGCTGAAGTTTCGCACCATGAACCACGATGCCGACGCCAGTGGTGGCAGCCGGCCGGCCACGGTCGCGGACCCCCGGGTGACCCGGACAGGCCGGGTGCTGCGTGCCACCGGGCTCGACGAACTGCCGCAGCTGCTCCACATCCTGCGGGGGCAGATGAGCTTCGTGGGACCGCGTGCGCTGGCCGTCGATGAGCGTGTGCCGGATGCCGATGGCGTGCTGCGGCGGTATGAGGAGATCCCGGGGTTCGCCGAGCGGTTGCAGGTGAGACCGGGGCTGACGGGACATACCACGGTGCATCGGCCCAAGGACATGCCGGTGCGGGAGAAGTTTGCGGCCGACGTGGCGTACGTGCGCAGTCGCACCTTTGCCGGTGATGTGGTGCTGGTAGCGCTTTCGTTGTGGATCAGTCTGCGCGGCCGCTGGGAGCACAGGGGAAGGAAGCTCTAGGAACATGGAGGCGGCGGAAAGGCTTAGTGTGAAACAGCACTTCGATGTCGATTGCGTGGTCGTGGGCGGCTCGGCCTCGGGGCTCCGGGTGGCCGCGCTGCTGGCCGCGGGCGGTGCCCGCGTGCAGGTACTGGAGCGGCGGGCGGTCATCGGGGATCTGGAGCGCTCCTGGATCGTGACCGACGCCCTGAATCCGGTGCTGGGCTACGACGCCGGCCCGGCCGTGGTCCATCGCACCGGCGTCATGCGGGTGCACGCTGCGGGGCGCCACGCGGACGTGCCGCTCCCCCGGGCGGACCTGATCGTGGAGCGCGCCCGCATGCTCCCGCTCCTGCGCGCCCGGGCCGAGGCGGCTGGAGCCGACATCCGGACGAACGCACGGGTAACCGGCACGGTGCCGGCCGTTGGTGGCTACCGCGTGGAGGTGGAGGGCGGCACGGCGCCGATCCTGACCCGTCACCTGGTGGGTGCGGACGGGGTAAGCAGCGGCGTGGCCCGCGCGTTAGGTGCGCGGCCGAACCAGGCCGTGCCGGTTGTCCAGGCGCGGGTCCGTCTGCCCGCGGACTTGGACCCGGACGTCACCCACGTCTGGTTTCAGACACGGCGCACGCGCTTCTTCTACTGGCTGATTCCGGAATCCCCGGAAACGGCCGTGGTGGGGCTCATTGCCAACGGTGCGGGTCAGACCCGGGGCCCGCTCGACGCGTTCCTGGTCGAGGAGGGTTTCCAGCCGCTGGAGTACCAGGGGGCCATGATCCCGTTGCATCGGCCGCTGCGTCGCATTTCGTGGCGGCACGGCCGTGCCCGTGCGTTGCTCGTGGGAGACGCAGCCGCGCACGTGAAGGTGACCACGGTGGGCGGACTCGTGTCGGGTCTGTGGGGCGCCAACGCGGCCGCTCGGGCCCTGCTGGATGGTAAGTCCTACGGGCGTGAGTTGCGCGGCCTGCACGCGGAACTACACCTGCACGACCTCATGCGTTGGGCCCTGGATCGCTTCACGGATGCGGATTACGGCCGGCTCGTGGACGCCATACCGGGACGGCTGGCGGACGCGCTGGGCAGCCACAACCGGGACAGTGTGGCAAGCGCGAAGTGGCATATCCTGAGCGCGCGTCCCGGGGTGCTGCTCCTGGCCGCACGCGCGCTGCTGCGCTTACCACGTGGTAACCATGAAGCCCCGCGGGGGTACCCACTGGCACTCGAAGCGGGAGATTGACCATGACGGTTCGGGCCTGGATCCTGGGAGCCACCACGGCCGTCTGGCTCGTGGCCGCTGCCGGCGCGCCGCCGGTCGCCGGTCAGGTGACCACTCCGATCGCGCCGAATCCGGGCCTGGCCGAGAATTACGTCATCGGGGTGGGCAACGTGCTCCGCCTGGTGTTGCCCGACCGTGGCGCTTCGTACAGCGGTGACTACGTGGTCGAGGAGGACGGCATGGTCTACCTGCCGCCCTTCGGTGCCGTGGAGGTCGTGGGCCTGACGCTCCCGGAATTGCGGGAGCGCCTGCGGACCGATTACCGAGCCCACTTTTCCAACGATCCCGCCGTGGTGGTCACGGTTATGGCCTATTTCATGGCGGCGGTGATGGGTGAGGTGGCCCAGCCTGGAAACTACCAGCTTCCCGCCGGCTCCACGTCGCTGCAGGCGGTCGCCGCCGCGGGCGGGTTCCGCGACAACGCCAATGAGCGCGGGACCTACCTGCTGCGCGGTCAGCAGCGCATCGAGCTGGGCGGCATGCCGGCGGACGATGACATGGACACCGAATCCGCCGCCTCGGTGGTGGCGGCGCTCGGCGCGCACGTGCTGAGTTCGGGGGATGCCGTGGTGGTGCCCCGGGCCAGTTTCACGTGGCTGACGGCAGGCAATCTGTTTACGCTGGCGCAATTCCTGGTGAGCGTCGTCACCCTGATACGGCTCTTCTGAGCACGGGACAGTGGCCATGACGAACCTGAACGGGCCTCCAGCCGGACCGGTACTGCCGGCGTCCGATGGCCCTGCCGCGCCACCGCGGGTGCGCGAGCATCTGCATGTCCTCAGGCGGCGCTGGTGGATCGTGGCGCTCGTGGCCGTGGCGCTCGTGGCGGGGTCCTGGTGGCGGCAGCGGGGGCAGGTGCCGCACTACCAGGCCGTGGCATCGGTGAAGACCTCTCCGTACGCGGGTGATTTTCTCAGTGGCGGTTATGCGGCTTGGTTGGCCAGTGATCCGGCCCAGCTGGCCACACAGGTGCGCATCATCCGCACCCAGGGCGTCCTCGCGCCTGTCGTGGATTCCCTGGGACTGCGCTTTCAGGTGGAGGGATCCGAATACCAGTTCCACGACGTAGTGGATCGTGCACTCGTGGCGCCGGGCGCACCATCGCAGGGCTATCAGTTGACTTCCGAGCAGGGCCTGATCGTGTTGCAGGAGCGGGGCACCGGGCGGACGGTGGACGTAGCCTCGGCCCATGTGCTGATCGGTCCCGGGCTGACCCTGTTCCTGAACCCGGACTTCACTCCGCCGCAGCCGGTGGCAGTGGCGGTTGTCAGCGCCGACGCGGCGCTCGGGAGGCTGCGCGGCGGCCTGGATGCCTCCCTGGCCCGCAACAGCGTCCTCATCGACATCGCGTACACGTCGCCCGACTCCATCATGGCGGCGCGCGTGGCCCAGCAGGTGGCCGAGCAGTATCGGTGGCACGCCGGAGGAGAGCTGCGCCGGAAGGCTCAGGAAACGCTGGACCTGGTGCGCGCCCAACGTGCCGAGTTGGAAGGCACGATGAGCGAGCGGCTCACCGGCGGGTCGGGCGGCAGTTCCGTCGCGTCGATCTTCGAGCAGAATCTCATGGGCATCGGGGACGCGGAGGCGTCGGCCCGTACGTACGCGGGGCAGGCGGCGATCGTGAGCAGAGCGGTGGGCATCTATGAGAACACGGGCAACATCGCCGTCCTGACCGCGCTCGGCGAGTTAGTGCCCGGCGCCAGCAGCCTCTACGACCGCCTTGCCGTCCTGCAGCGGGACCGTCAGCAGGCCATCGAGGATCGCGGTCCGGGCCCGGCCGTGGCCACGTACGACACGCTCATCGTTGCCGCGCGCGATCAGCTGGCCGATCAGGCGGCGCAGCGGCTGCGTGTGCTCGAGCAGCAGGAGCAAGCGGCTGTGGCCGAGGCCATTCGGTTGCGGCGCGAACAGGACGCGCTCCGTCCCCAGGTGGCCGTCTCGCAGGGCGTGGACCGGGAGTTGCTGGCGCTCCAGGAGCGGCAGCGCATGCTCTACGAGGAGGAGTTTGAGGCGGAGGTCGAGGCGGCCATCGAGGGTAGCCCGGTCGAGATCGTCCAACCAGCCGTAGTACCCACGGTGCCGCTGCCCCAGCGTCGCACGCGGACCCTGCTCCTGTCGCTCGTGCTGGGGCTGGCGCTCGGCATGCTCGCCGCCTTGCTGCTGGAACAGCTCGACACCCGGGTGCGGGACCCGGAGGACGTGCAGCGGTCCGCGGGGGTCGGCGTGATCGGCTTGATCCCCGCGCTGCGCGAATCGTCCGGGGGGCGGCCGCTGGCGCTCTCCCAGGCGGAGCAGCAGACGGCCGGTGCGGAAGCATTCCGCAAGCTGCGCACGAACCTGCGCTTCATCCGCGCGGAGCGGCCGCAGGTGGTGGCCGTCACCAGCGCGGGCCCGCACGAGGGCAAGAGCGTGCTCTCCGCGAACCTTGCTCTTGCGCTCGTGCAGCAGCGCTCCCGGGTGCTCCTGGTGGACGGGGACCTGCGCCGTCCGGTGCAGCACACGATCTTCGGACTGAAGCGTGACCCGGGGCTGTCGGACGTGCTGGTGGGCATCCTGCCGCCCACCCAGGCCATTCGCAAGGACGTGCAGATCCCCGGGCTCTACGTCATGCCCTGCGGCACCGAGGCGCCGAATCCGTCGGAACTACTGGGCAGCGAGGAGTTCGTGAATCTACTCAACCAGATGCGCAAGCATTTCGACACCATCATCCTGGACACACCGCCCGTGAACCTGGTGAGTGACGCCGCCATCGTATCCACGGTGGCCGATGGCACGCTGGTGGTGGTGGACGCCGGCCGCACGGATCGGCACGTGCTGGCCAGTGCCGTGAACGAATTGCGGCAGGCGCGGGCCACCCTGCTGGGGGTGGTGCTGAACCGGGTCGACAGCCGGTCGGCCTATGGATACGGATACGGACGCTTCGGACGCTATTATCGCTCGGGGTACTACAAGACCGAATCCGCGGCCAACGGGGACCGGGAGTGGCGGGAGACGCTCGACTCGCTGTGGCAACAGGTCTCCCCCTACGTCTGAGGTCGGCGTGCTGCGCGTGAGCGACGATTGTGTGGTCCGGGCCGCCCCGACGCAGGTATCGGCCGATCTCGAGGGGGAGGCGGCCGTGCTGGACACGCTGAGCGGCGTCTACTGGGGTCTGGACGAGGTGGGCGCGGCCGTCTGGCGGCATCTGCGCGAGCCCGTCAGTGTGCTCCGCCTGCGCGATGCCCTGCTGAGCGAATTCAACGTGGACCGTGCAGCGTGCGAGCGAGATCTGCTCGGCTTCCTGATGGAACTGCGGGAGGCGGGGCTGCTCGAAGTGACCACGCTGGGTTGAACGGCCAGTCTCACCCCTCCAGGAACGCCACCAGGGGGTGGTCCGGCTGACTGCGGGTCGGCTGTCCGAACCCCGCGGCGAGCAATAGCTCGGCCACGGTCCCCGTCTGCCACTCCGCCGCCTGCAGGGCGAGTACCCCACCCGGCTGGAGGTACTCCGCGGCCCGCGGAATGAAACCCCGCAGCAACGCCAGGCCGTCCTGACCGCCTCCGCTCATGGTCTCCGCCGGCGCGAGCCAGAGGCGGCCACGGGCACGTTCCGCCGCCAGTAACACGGGTGGGAGCCAGGGCAGGTTGGCCGCGATCAGGTCCACCGTTCCAGCAAGCTCCCGGGGCAGCGGCTCCAGCAAAGACCCCCGCAGGAAGACGGCCCGCTGCAGGTCGAGTCGTCGTGCGTTGGCGCGGGCGGCCCGGCATGCGCGCGCGGAGGTGTCCGTGCCCCAGACCCGGGCGCGTGGCCGGTAACGCGCCAGCGCCAGGGCCACCGCCCCGCCGCCCGTCCCCCCGTCCACGGCGCGGGTCTCCCTGTCCGGATCCAGGTGGGCGAGCGCCGTCTTTGCCAGCAGTTCCGTGGTGGGGTTGGGCGCGAAGACGCCGGGCGGGATGATCAGGTCAAGGTCCATGAAATGTACGCTGCGCCGGCGTTGCCCGGCCAGGCCAGCACGCAGCAGGGCCGCGATATGGTGGAGGCCATACTGCGCGCGGGCGGCCCATGGCGCCCCTACACCGATGGGTATCAGCTCGAGCGGCACGCCCTCCCTGATGAGGGCGGCGTCGGCCGGGTCCGCTGAGGGCTGCCAGCCCGCGGCGCGCAACGCCGCCCGGGCGGGGAGCAGCGCCGCCACCGCCACCTCCACGCGAATCTTCTCCGGATCCTCGGGCGTACGCGCTTCCACCCCCGCGGCGCGCAGGGCAGCGGCGGCCACCCTCCGCTCGGCACGAACGCGGAGCTGCCACGCCGCCCGCAATCGTGGCAGCGAGAAGCCGGAAGATTCCGGGGAGGCGGTGTGGGTCATGATCGGCCAAGGAGCTCGGGTGGCGTTGACCTGAGCGGGCATTTCAAGCTACCGTCCATGCATGCCCTCGCGCACCCCACCCCGCGCCGCCGAAAGGTGGCCGTTGCGCCGCCTGCTGGCACTGCCACGGATCGAGCGGCGGCTGCTGCTGCGCGCTGCGTGCGCACTATTCCTGGCCCGACGCGCGCTCCACCCGGTTCGTCGGCGTACGCCATCCCTCCTGGAAACGCGACCGGTGGTGTCCGGTAGGGTGGCCGGTGTCGAACCCGTGGCCGTGGCACTTGCGGTGAGCCGCGCCGGCCGTTATCTGCCGGGCGAGTGGACCTGCCTCGAGCAGGCGCTGGCGGGGCGCACCCTGCTTGCGGCGTTTGGCAGATCTTCCCGGGTGCGGCTCGGAGCCGCACGCTCCGCCCCCGGCGGGCAGCGCTTCCATGCCTGGCTCGAATGTGATGGGGTCGTGGTTCTGGGCGGCGATCAGCCGCGCGCCTACGTGCCGCTGGACGCACGGCCCTGAGGGCCCTCCCTGCGCGCCACGCCACCGGCGCGCCCGTGAATCCCACCGATCACCTGCCCCTGCTCGCGGCCGCCGCGGCCCCGGGTGCCGCCGCGCGGGTGCGCTTCCACCGCCTGGCCGGGTCACTGGATCCGGAGCAGTGGCCTGCGGTGCTCGATGCCGCGGAGCGCCACCGGCTGCGTCCGCTGCTCCACCGTGCGCTCCAACGTACGACCGGCCTGGTCCCTTTTGCGGCGCAGGAATCCCTGGCCGAGGCGGTGCGCCACGACGCCGTCCTGGCGCTGGCCGCGCTCCGCGAGGGCCGGGCGGCGGCCGCGCTCCTGGCAGAGGCGGGAATCGCCTCGCTGGCGCTGAAGGGGCCGGTGCTGGCGTGCGCCCTCCACGGGGACCCTGCGCTGCGTGCCGCCGGGGACTTCGACCTGCTGGTGGCGCGGCGCCATGCCGCCCGCGCCGGCGCGCTGCTGGCCGACGGGGGCTGGGCGTGCGCCGTTCACCTGACGCCCCGGATGGCCGCCTCCCACTTGCGCACGCAGCATGAGCTGCCGTTTCGCCGGGGCGCGGCGCCCGTCCTGGAACTCCACTGGGCCGTGGCCCAGCGGCACTGGGCGGTGCCGCTCGCGGCCGAGGCACTCCTGACGCGTGCACAGCCGGCGGGCCCGGGAGAAGCCTTCGGCCAGCCGAGCACGGAGGACCGGCTCCTGCTGGCGTGTATCCACGGGGCGCGGCACCGCTTCGCCACGCTGGACCTGCTCGCGGACGTGGCGGGCTGCGTGGCCCTCGGCGGCATCGACTGGAACAGGCTGTGGGCGGAAGCGGAGCGCGCGGGGGTGCGGCGCATTGTGGCCGTGGCGCTGGCCGTGGCGGAGCGCACCATGGACGCCCGCCTGCCTGCCGCGGCCGGACGGCCGTTGTCGATAGATCGGACCGGAGGCCTGCTGGCCGCGCGGGCCGCGGAGCGCCTCGAGCGGGGCGTCGGCCCCGTGACCGGGTGGCGCGGGTTACGGGCCGAGTTGCTACTGCGCGAGCGCCGCGCGGACCGGGTACGCCGCCTGGGGCGGCTCGCGCTCACCCCTACCGCCGGGGACTGGGGCTGGGTGCGCCTGCCGGACCCCCTCCATCCGCTCTACCACGCGCTCCGTCCGGTCCGCCTGCTGGGTGTGGCCTGGGGTCGTCTGCGCAGCTGAGGACGCGCTCAGCGCTCTGCCGGCACCTCCACCAACGCCGCCACCCGCGCGGCAAAGCCCGGCAGCAACTCCAGTCCCCGGGGCGGCCGGGCGTGCCACACGGGAATCCGTGCCGCGCAGGCGGCGGCGGCCAGTTGACGGCGCAGGCGGTCCGGGTCCGTGACCACCCGGTTGAAGGTGGCCGCGAGGAGTGCGCGGACCGCCTGCCCCCCCCGGACCCGCTCGGGCGGGCCGCCCCTGTCCCCGGGGAGAGCGAGTGTCACCCATGCCCGGAGCGGCACGTCCGTCCGCACGGCGCGGGGCACGGCGTACGCCCGCTTGGCGCTGTCCGGATGGAGGAGGACGCTGGCGCTTGACGGCAGTCCCAGAAGCAGCTCCGCAGCCTCCGGAAACAGCTTCAAGCGCGCGGGTCCGGCGCGGGCCATCCGGCTGCCGGGGGCCAGCACCAGGACATCATCCGTCACGAGCCGGCCGCCGGCGGCCAGGAGCGCCGCGGCCAGCGTGGACTTGCCCACGCCCGGGGGGCCGGTGAGCGCCACGGCTCCCGCAGGCAGTGCCACCACCGTGGCGTGATAGGGCTCCAGGCCGCGTGCCACGAGGGAGAAGGACAGGAGCTGGGCATAGAGGTAGCCCGCCAGGGCGGCAGGCGCCGCGGGGGCCAGCGGGGCCACGCGGAGGCGGGCTCCGGCCGGGTCCGTGCGCGCCAGCAGCAGGTCGCGCCAGCGGAGCAGGAAGCCACCGTCCGCCGTGTCCTGCCAGGCCGCGTCCCCCATGACCCGCCACGCATCGTTCGTCGGCTGCAACCCCGCCGCCGGCACGGCGCGGATCACCACGTCCGGAGGGCCCTCCTCGAAAGCGGCGTCGGGGAAGGGCCACGGGCTCTCCACGGAGAGGCCGTAGACGCGGAAGCGGTGGGCGGCTGAAGGCGGACGGGGTGCGGACGTTGCGGGACGCCTCAGAAGCGCGTGAACCCGCCGCCGGTCTTGGAGGGCTGCTCCTTGCTGGCGCCGCCCCCGCCGCGGGTGAGTTCCGCCAGGTCCCCCCAGCGCGTCAGGGTCGGCCGGACCCACGGCTTGAGCGGACGCTCCGGGCCGGGGGATGCCTCACGCGCCGGCGGTTC
Source organism: Gemmatimonadota bacterium (assembly GCA_040905425.1). Classification (GTDB taxonomy): domain Bacteria; phylum Gemmatimonadota; class Gemmatimonadetes; order Longimicrobiales; family RSA9; genus JBBDRO01. Next base: position 139,858 of record JBBDRO010000032.1, read on the forward strand.
GGGTGCTTCGGCCATGCTCACTCCAGGGGATCCGACGTGACGAAGGCGCGCAGCCAGAGCTCCAGGCCCAGGGCCGCGAGGAGCGGAGCCGCGGCGCGCGTACGTCCAATTTCGCTGGCCGCGTGCAGCCGCGCCAGTTCCGCGTCCAGTCCGGCGGTGTCCAGGTAGCCGGCCCGCACGGCTGCGCCGTGGCTCAGCAGGCGCGCGAGTGGCTCGGCGGCCCCGGCCATGGCTGCATGAAACAGACCGGTGGCGTTGCCCTTGTCGCGGCGGGCCAGGATGGCGTCGGGCACGATGCCCCGCAGCCCGTCCCGCAGGATGCCCCGGGGGACCCCCTGCGGTGCCGCGGCCGTGCCGGGAAGCCCCGCCAGGAAGACCAGCAGGTCCTCGTCGGCGAAGGGCGGCAGGAGCGTGAGGCCGTGCGCGGCGCATCCCTTGACGCCCCATTCCATACGCAGCGTGTTGAAGGGCAGTCGCACCGCTTCCAGGACGGCTGCGCCGTGGGAGCTGATGCCGCGTACGGCCGCCGCTTGCCGGTCGCCGGTGCCCGCTGGCGCGGCCGCATCCGGCGGCGTCGGGCTGGTCCCATGCGGCAGCCGTGCCGCGCGGAGGCGCTCACCCCAGAGGGAGCTGCCCTTCCGCCGCTGTCGGAGCGGTGCCAGCAGTGCCCGGCGCGCCCGCAGCAGACGTCCGGGCAGCAGCTGGCGCGCCAGTTCCTCCAGTGCGGCCCGATGCAGCACGGCGGCGGGGACGTCCGCGTGCCAGCGCGGCATCTCCAACAGGTGCCGCGCCAGGGTGGGAAGCCGCCCGGCGCGGAGCAGTTCGGCCAGGTAGGCGGGCGGATTCGGAAACAGCACCTGGTCCCCGAGTCCGCCGGACAGGATGATTGCCGCCCCGTGCTCGCGGGCCGCCGTGAGCGCACGGGTGGCCGGGCCGGGGGCAAAGCCCACTGCCGGTGCCTCGCTCTCCAGGACCTCGTCCATGGACTCGGCCGGAAAGCCGCCCGGCTCCGCCGGCACGCGTATCACCGCCTCACCCCAGCGCTCCTCCAGGACCCGGAGCCAGGCTGTCTCATCGGCCGCCGAGCCGTCCGCGGTGCCGTGATAGACGCCGAAGGCCGGCGGGAAGCGCGCAGGATCGCGGGCGTGCAGCATGCGCGCCACGCTGTAGACGGCGGACGAGTCGATGCCGCCGGAGAGCAACACGGCCACCGGTGCGGGACCCACCAGGCGGCGGGCGACCGCCGCTACGAAACGATCGCGGAACGAGATGGCCGCGGCTGCCGGATCCAGTTGCAGGGCCGGGACCTGAAACGCCCGCGCCCGATCGATGTTCAGGCCCCGTTCGTGGGCCAGCAGATAGTGGCCGGGGGGCAGCGCCCGGACCTCCTTCAGGAACGTGACCGAGGCCGGGAAGGTACGCGTGCCCAGGAAGAGTTCGGCCAGCGCGGGGTCATCCGGCGTGCGGTCCACCGCGCCGTGCGCCAGCACGGCCCGCACGGTCGTGGCGAACACCACGCCTCCCGGTAGCTCCGCCCAGTAGAGCGGCCGGGTGCCGACCAGGTCTCTGGCCAGCAGCAGCCTACCGTCGGCGATCACGGCCAGGGCATAATCACCGCGCAGCTCCGCGGCGAGCGTCGCGCCGCTCGTGCGCAGCGCGGCGGGCAGGGAGTCGGCCGCGCCCGCCAGGCGGCCCGAGAGTGCCCACGCCTCCCCTGGCTGAGCCGTCCCTACGGATGACGGTCCGTTGCTCCAACCGCTCCACGGACCGGGGGCAGTGGCCAGGCCCGCACCGGGCAGCAAGGCGATGCCGGCTGCCGATCCGCCTGGCAGAGCCGCGGCCATGCGCTCGAGTGCGGCGGGGTCCACGGCCCGGCCGTGGCCGTACCAGATGCCTGCGAATGCGCTCAAGGGCCGTGGGGTTCGGGGGCACGTCTGCCCTGCGGCAGCAGCGTGCCGCAAGGGTACGCCGGGTACGCCCGCCGCGAAAGCGTCGGGCAGGCGGCAGGTGGCGGAAATCCGGCAATACGGGGTCCGCCGCCGGTGGACGCGCGTCGGGTGCCGACGTACGGAAGCGCCGCCCGGTCCTCCGGACGACGCCCCGTTCTCCCACGGCGGCCGTGGCCGTCGCTCCCCGGGAGGGTTACTGGATAATGAGCGGCAGGATGGTGGAGCGGGCCTGCTCCAGAGTGATGGAGCTTGGAGCAGTCTCCACGACCGGCTCGCCGTTTCCGGCCAGGCCAACGCCAATCAGGAAGGCAGCGGCCACCAGCGCTGTGGCTGCGACTGCCTGCACGCGGCGATAGCGAGGGCGGGGGCGGCGCGGGCTCGCCTCCATCAGCAGCACCACCGGACGCGGCGGCTCGGCACGTAACGCGGCCGCCCCGAAGGTGGCCACCGACCACGACTCATCGACCCGCTCACCGGTCAGCGGCTCGTCCTCCGAGGGCAGCATCGTGACGCAGCCGGCCGTGGTCAGGTCGCGGCCGCGGGTGATGCCCGCCACCAGCGCGTCGAGCTCGAAGAGCTGGAACGGCTTGAGCAGGTATCCGGCCGCACCCTGCTCGAGCGCGCGGCGCGCGGTGGCCTCGTCCGTGTCCCCGGTGACGAAGACCACCGGCTGTTCCGGAACCTGCTCGTGAATGAAGCGTGCGAGTGCCACCCCTGATTCCCCGGGCAGGTGGATATCCGTCACCACGAGGTCGAAGCGGGGGGTGTGGTCCGGAAAGGAACGCTGCGCCGTGGCCGCGTCGCCTGCCTCAGCCACATCGAAGCCGTTGCGGACGAAATGGCGCACGAGCAACCGGCGCACGGCCGTATCGTCCTCCACGATGAGAATGCGGCGTTGCCGTGACTCGATCATGCTGACACTCTTCCCGTGGAAGGGGATGGATGCCGCCGGAAGCGGCGCGATTGATACGTATCTATTGCCAGGTGCGTGCCCGAGCTCACCGATGCTTCGGAGCCGTTGCGGCGCAGGGGTTATCATCGAATCCTCGCTGCCCGGCGGCGGCCCCGGGTATGTTCAAAATCCGGACGTCCCCGGTAGTATGCAGCGTGGAGATCAGTGAGGACGCCACGAAATAGACACATGTCCGATAACCGGATACTGTAGGGAATCCATACACATGCACATCGTCGCCACCGATCTGCTCACGTGTCCGCGTTGCGGACCTTCGTTCGGCCTCATCCTGCTGGCCGACAGGGTCAGCGAGCGGCGCGTGCTCGCAGGTATGCTGGGCTGCTCGAACTGCAGGGAGCGCTGGCCCATCACCGGCGGTCTGGCGCGGCTGGGTACGGGGGTCGCGCCATGGGCGGAAGGTGCGCGGGGGGACGCGCCGGGCCGCCCGCCCGGGCACGCGCGGCCCCGCGTCCCTCTGGATGGCGACGCTCACGCCGGCGGCGCCGATGCGGACTCCGGCGGCACCTGGGCGGCGCTCATGGGTGTGACCCAGGGGCCGGCCTTCGTCCTGGTGGCGGGCGGGGCCGTGGCGGTGGCCGGCGCCGTCGCGGACCTGGTCGAGCGATTGGAGGTGCTGGCGGTGGGACCCGGCGCGGCGGACCTGCCCGAGCGCGCCGGGGTGAGTCGGTTGGAGGCCGGCGCCCGCCTGCCACTGGCCACAGGGAAGATTGCGGCCGCCACGCTGACCGGGCCCGCGGCGGATGCCTGGCTCGAGGAAGCCTCCCGCGCCCTGCGGCCCACCGGCCGGCTGGTGCTCTCCCCTGTGCCCCTGGATGCCGATGCCCGGCTGGCGGCCGCAGGCTGCAGGGTCATGGCGCGCGAAGCCACCACGTTGATCGCACTCCGGGAGTAAGCGGGTCGCGAGGCGTCGCGGGCCGTTCTCCGCACGGCGTGAGTGGCGCGCGCCGCATTGCGTCCGGCCTCCGGCGGCGTCTATGTTGTGCCGCTGATGCCGAGTCGTGCTCGCGCGGGGGCGCCCGCCTGCACGGCCGACCTTCGTTCCCGCCTGCGACCAGGTGCATGGGGCTTTTCAAGCGACTGTTCAAGGACGAAAAGGACGGCGTCGACTACTACCGGGAGGGCCTCGAGCTCCTCAAGGTGGGTAAGTACCACGAGGCGCTCACGTCCTTCCGCCTGGCGTTGAGGGAAGCGCCCGACGACCAGGCCGTGCTGCAACAGATCGCCATCACCTACACCCGCATCGGCATGACCGACGAGGCCGCCCGCACCTACCGCCAGGTGCTGGCGCGCACGCCTGAGGCGGCGGGTGCCCATTACGGACTGGCATTCCTGCTCCTCCGTGAGGGAAGAGACGAAGACGCCAGGCAGCATCTGGAAACGTTTCTGGCCGCACCCCCGGAAGGTCCCGAGGCCGCGCGCCACATAGCGCATGCCCGCGAGACCCTGGCTGAACTGCGGGGTGGGACAGCGCCGCCGGTGGAGAACACGTGAAGCAGCCCTCTTTCGGCAGCGTGCCCCTCGTGGAGGCGCACTGATGGCGGACGTGGATGTGGTCCTGCACTGGACGGGTGAGGGGCTACGGTTCCGGGGCGGTCGCGCGGAGGGGCCCCAGGTCACGCTGGATGGCGATGGCAATCAGGGGCCGTCCCCCATGACCACGCTGCTCCTCGGTCTGGCCGGCTGCATGTCCGCGGACATCGTGGACATCGCACAGAAATCCCGGGCGGAGTTCGCCACCCTCGAGGCGCACCTGGAGGGAGATCGTGCCACAGAGCCGCCCAGGCGCTACACCGCCGTGCGAATGCGTTTCGTGGCGGGAGGCGTGAGCCAGGCCGACGAGTCGAAGCTGCGCCGCGCGCTCGAGCTGTCCACCGCGACGTACTGCAGCGTGCTCCATTCCCTGCGCCCTGACGTCAAGGTCACCACGGAGTTGGAGCTGACCTGAGGCCGTCACGCTGACGGCTGGTGGCGGCGCGCCGGTCGGGGTGCCGCTGCCACCGCCGGTGCGCCGGCAGCCGGAGGGGCCCCGACCGCCCCGCCTCACACGCAACCGCGAGGTAGCATGTCGATCCCCGCAGACGGTCGCCGCCATGCGTCCAATCCGGCAGAGGTGCCGGTGGGGACGCTCGTGGAGCTGTTCTTCGACGCCGTGGATGCCCACGCCGCGCCGGACGCGCTACGCTGGCGTGAGGCGGACGCCTGGCGGCAGATGGGCCACGCCGAGTTGGAGGCGAACGTGCGGGCCCTGGCCGGCGCGCTGGAGGGCATGGGGGTCGCCCGCGGCGATCGTGTGGCGCTCCTCTCGGAGAGCCGGCCCGAATGGGCGCTCACCGACTACGCGTTGCTGTGCGCCGGCCTGCTCACCGTCCCGGTCTACGCCACGCTGCCGGCGGGCCAGGTGGCCGGCATCGTGGAGCACTCGGGCGCACGCGTGCTGTTCGTCTCCACCGGTGAGCAACTGGAGAAGGCCCTGGCGGTGCGCCGCAAGGTGCCCACGCTGGAGACGATCGTGGTCTTCGAGGACGCCTATGCCGGCGCGGAGGGCGTACGCACGCTGCGCGAGCTACTGGCCGAGGGCGGGGAGCGAAACAAGGATGCCGCCGCATTCCGCGAGCGGGCGCGCGCCGCCCGGCCCGAGGACGTGGCCACCCTCATCTACACATCGGGGACCACAGGCAAGCCGAAGGGCGTGATGCTCACGCATGCCAACCTGTACGGCAATGCCGTGGCCGCGGCGAACCTGGATCTGACCGATCCCGGCGACGTGGCGCTCAGCTTCCTGCCGCTCTCCCACGTGCTGCAGCGGATGGTGGACTACTGGTTCTTCTCCAGCGGCGTGAGCATTGCCTACGTGCCCGACCTGGACGAACTCTCCCGCGCGTTCAACGAGGTGCGACCCACCGTGGCGGTGGCCGTCCCGCGCGTCTACGAGAAGGTGTATGCCCGCATCCTGGCCGAGAAGGGACTCAAGCGGCCGATCGTCCTCTGGGCCAGGGGCGTTGCGCTGGCCTGGGCCGACGAGACGCTGGCGGGGCGCCGGCCCTCCGCGGGCCTGCGGCTGCAGCATGCGCTGGCGGACCGCCTGGTTTTTGCCAAGGTGCGCGCGCGCCTGGGCGGACGGATCCGCTTCTTCGTGTCCGGCGGCGGGCCGCTGGCGCCGCAGGTGGCGCGCTTCTTCTACGGGGCGGGCGTGCTCATCCTCGAGGGCTACGGTCTCACGGAGACGTCACCCGTGACGAACGTGAACCTGCCGGGTGCGATGCGGATCGGTACGGTCGGTCGGGCCTTTCCCGGTACGGAGATCCGGATCGCCGACGATGGCGAAATCCTGATCCGTGGACCCCAGGTGATGAAGGGTTATTTTGACGACCCGGAGGCCACGGCGGCGGTCATCGATGCCGAGGGCTGGTTCAGCACGGGGGATATCGGTGAGCTGGACGCGGATGGCTTCCTGCGCATCACTGATCGGAAGAAGGACATCCTGGTCACGGCGGGCGGCAAGAACGTGGCGCCGCAGCCGGTGCAGAACGCCGCCAAGGAAAGCCCCTTTGTGGCCGAGGCCGTGATGCTGGGTGACCGCCGGCCTTACCCGATTCTGCTGGTCGTGCCGAACTTCGATACGCTGGAGGCGTGGGCCCGCCACAAGGGGTTCTCCTGGAAGGACCAGGAGGCGCTGGCGGCGTTGCCGGAGGTGCGCGCCAAGCTGGAGCGGGAGGTATCGGCGCGGCTGCAGGACTTTGCCCGCTACGAGCAGCCCAAGAAGGTCCTGCCCATCGGCCGGGACCTGAGTCTCGAAGAGGGTGAGATCACCCCCACCCTCAAGGTCAAGCGCGCGGTGGTGGAGGAGCGCTTCAGGGACCGCATTCAGGCGCTCTACGACGAGCCGCAACGGGACCCGGGGGACGGAACGGAGGCAGGGGGGTAATGGAGCATTCCGCCACCCATGTGGTGCTGATGACCGCGCCCGACGAGGACACGGCGGTGGGCATCGTGCGGACCGTGGTGGAGGAGCGCCTGGCGGCATGTGGCAACGTGCTGCCCGGTGTACGCTCCATCTACCGATGGCAGGAAGAGGTGCAGGAAGACCGGGAAGTACTCGTTGTCTTCAAGACGGTGGAGCGGGCGGTGCCGCGGCTGGTGGCGCGCATCGAGGAACTACATCCGTACGACGTTCCCGAGGCGCTGGCACTGCAGGTGCACGCAGGGGCCGCGGCCTACCTCCGGTGGGTGGCCGCCAACGCCGACGGCCAGGCGCCGTCCTAGAGGAAAATAGCAGCATGGTGAGACGCAGTACACGCGCGCGGGTGGCCGCGGAGGCGGGCGGCACGCCGCCCGGTGGGGTGGCGGATGCACAGGAGAATGGCATGGTGGACGGCCACGCAGCGGACGCAGATGGAGCCCCGCGCACCAACGGGCGCCTGGAGGAGGCGCGCCGTCTGGCCGCGGATGGAGAGCTGGACGCGGCCATCGAAGCGTACCGCGCCCTGGTGGTGGCCGAACCGGCGCTGGTGGTTGCCCGCCTCGAGATGGGGCGCCTGCACGCCGCGCGCGAGGAGCACCTTCTGGCGCTCGAGCAGTTCGAGGCCGCCCGCGGCGCGGAGCCCGACAATGTCCACGCGCTCGAAGCGGTTGCGCTGGCGCAGGCCGCGCTGGGCCATTTCGACGCGGCGGAGAAGCCGTTGCGCCGCATCCTGCGCCTGCAGCCAGACCACGCGGCCGCCCACGGCCACCTGGGCATGGTGAGCTTCCGGCGGGGACTGTACGCCGAGGCGGAGGCAGATCTGAAGCGCGCGCTGGAGCTGGATCCCGAACTGGCCGCCGCCTATTTCTACCGCGGTGAGGCGCTGAACCAGCTCGGCCGGGTGGACGAGGCCCTCGAGATGCTGGAGCTGGCGGTCCAGCTGAACCCCACGAACGCACGCGCCTTCTACGTCATGGGCATCGTCTATGACAAGAAGGCTCGGCCGCAGGAGGCGGGCGCCATGTACCGCAAGGCGCGGGAGGTCGCGGCCGGGTGATGCGGGTGCGCATAGCCGACCTGAGCGTGGTGGTGGCGGAAGCCATTCTGCGGCCGGTGGCGGCCGACTGGGGCGCCGCCACGCCCGCCTCGCGACGGGTGGAGATGCTGGCGGGGCCCGCCCTGGACGAGCAGTGCCGCCGCCTGGGGGAGTGTCCCGTCGGCTCGGCCGTGCTCACTACGGCGGGGAAGCTGCGCGCAACCTACCTCATCAACGTGGTGGTGCGCTCGCTGGACGAGCCCGTCTCCAAGTCCGGGGTCGAGCGCGGTCTGAGGAACGGGCTCCGCCGGGTGACCGAGTACGCGCTCCGCTCCGTGGCGGTGGCGCCGCTCGGCACGGGCGCGGGCAACCTGGACGCCGAGGAGGCCGCGCGCGTCATGGTGCCGCTGCTGCTGGAGTATCTGGGTACGGTGGACGAGCCGGCGGAGATCGAGGTGGTGGTGGACAACGAGTACGAACGGGATGCCTTCGAGGCGGTCGCGCGCAGCTTCGAACTGCCGTTCCTGGCCACGCAGCGGGAGGTGGAAGAGTGATGCGGGAGGTGGAGGCGTGAGGCGGCTGCCGACCGGACGCCTGCTGGGCGTGGCCATTCTCGTGGGATGGGCCACGGTCGTGGGCTTCCATGTCAAGCGTGAGTATTTCAAGTCCGACGCCGTGCGGCTGGCGGAAGGCGCGGCCATGCTCGCGGCGGGCACGCATTTCTACACGGTGCTCATGGACAGCGTGGCCATCGGCTTCTCCAGCACGCGGCTGGATACGATGCCCGATGGCTTCTACTTCGAAGACTTCATCAGGCTGGACATCCCGGCCATGGGCGAGCTCCAGCAGGCGGTGGTGCAGACGCGCATCAACCTCAGCCACACGCTCTCCCTGCGTGATTTCCGCTTCATCCTGAACTCCGAAATCGGTGCGTTCGAGGCCAGCGGGGAGATGACCGGAGACTCCACGCTCACGGTGCGCCTGGGCGCCGACGGGCAGGGGCAACCCTCAAACGTGGAGCTGCCGTCCGGCGCGCTGCTGGACGCGGCCGTCCCCCTGCGTATGGCGGCGGCCGGCGCGCTGCGGGCCGGTAACGCGGTGAGCGCCATCGTCTTCGATCCGTCTTCCATGTCCACCCGCGAGCTGGAGATCCGGGTGAGCGCCGTGGACACCATGATCGTGCCGGACAGCGCGCGCTACGACGAGGCCACGGAGCGCTGGGTGGTGCAGGTCTATGACACCGTCCCGGTGTGGCGTCTGGAGCAGAGCTACGGCTCGGTCGGTGTGTCCACCTGGGTGGACAACGACGGCATGGTGGTGCGCGCGGAGAGCCCGCTCGGCTTCGTCATCCAGCGCACCGCCTACGAGCTGGCCGACCAGGCGTTCGAGGCCAGCCGCGCTTCCCCCCGGATGGCCGAGGGCTACGGCGTGCTGATCGAGCGCACCGCCATCGCGGCCAACGCCGACCTGAGCGACGTGGCCGCGGCGCCGCGGCTGGCCGTGCGCCTGCTGGACGTGGAGCTGGAGGGGTTCGATCTGGCCGGCGGACGTCAGGCTCTGCGCGGCGACACGCTGGTGGTGACGCGGGAGCCGGAGTCCGTCCTGACCGCGGGGGCCGCGGGGTACACGCTCCCCTACACGGGCGGGGGCGCCGCCGGGGAGGAACTCGGCGCCACGCCGCTCATCCAGGCGGAGGACCCGCGCATCCGCGCCGCCGCGCTGGAGGCGGTGGGCGGCACCACCGATCCAGCGCTGGCAGCGCGGCGGCTGACGGACTGGGTGTACGAGTACATCGACAAGAACATCACCCTGAGCGTGCCTAGCGCGCTCCAGGTGCTCGAGGCCGCCGAGGGGGACTGCAACGAGCACACGGTGCTGTACGTGGCCATGGCCCGCTCGCTCGGCCTGCCCACGCGCACCGCCGTGGGCCTGGTGCAGATCGACGGGCGCTTCTACTACCACGCATGGCCGGAAGTCTGGTTGGACGGGGACTGGGTGGCGGTGGATCCCACGCTCGGCCAGGTCCCCGCGGACGCCAGCCACCTGCGCTTCCTCGTGGGCGGGCTGGCGCGCCAGGTGGAACTCATCCGCCTCATCGGCAGACTCGGACTGGAGGTCGTGTGACCCGGGAGCGTTCATGATCCGGCTGGAAGGCGTGATGAAGCGCTACGGGCAGTTCACCGCCGTGCACCCGCTCGACCTGCACGTGCGCCGCGGTGAGCTGTTCGGCTTCCTGGGTCCGAACGGCGCGGGCAAGACTACCACCATCCGCATCGTGACGGGCGTGCTGCGGCCCACGGCGGGTGCGCTCAGCATCGGCGGTGTGGACATGCTGCGCGACCCGGTCACGGCCAAGCGCCACATCGGCTACATCCCGGACCGGCCCGCCCTCTACGAGAAGCTCACCGGGCGGGAGTTCCTGCGTTTCACGAGCGGCCTCTGGGGCCGTTCCGGGCCGGCCGCGGAGGAGCGAGCTGACGAGCTGCTCGAACTCTTCGAACTCTCCGCCTGGGCGGACACCGTCATCGAGAGCTACAGCCACGGCATGCGCCAGAAGATCCTCATCTCCTCGGCGCTGGTGCACTCGCCCGACGTAATCGTGGTGGACGAGCCCATGGTGGGGCTGGATCCCAAGGCGGCGCGCCTCATCAAGGAGCTGCTGCGCACCTTCGCGGAGCAGGGCGGCACGGTCTTCCTCTCCACGCATACGCTGGAGGTGGCGGAGACGCTCTGCGACCGCATTGCCATCCTTCTCGAGGGCCGGATCCGCGCCATGGGCACCATGACCGAGTTGCGCCGCGAGGCCGAGATCGGCACCGCCGGTCTGGAAGACGTCTTCCTGAAGCTCACCGGCACGGAGAACGTGCAGGAGCTGGTCAGTTCGCTGCGCCGCGCCGAAGCCGGATGAGTGCCCCCACCCAACATCCTGTAAGCGACGACGCCGCGGCCGCGCTCCGCGCGCGCCGCACCTCTCCGGCTGGCCGCACGCCCGCGCGCCGCTGCGCGTTGCCGCAGCGCGCTGCGCCACCGCGTGACGGCATGGCCGCAGTGCCCCGCAGCGCCTCCTGATGGAGGCCAAGACGGTCCGCCTGCGCCAGCCGCGCCAACCCGGCATCCTGCATCTGCTGGCGCCCAAGTGGCGCGGGGCGCGCCGGCGGCTCATGCAGGAGGCCTCGGTGGCGCGTGCCGCCATCCTGGGCTTCGTGGGCCTGATCTTCTGGGCCCTGCTCTTCGGCGTCATGTACCGCATGGTGAGTTACTTCCGGCGCACGGAAGGCATCGGCGACGTGCTGGCCACCAAGCTGCTCGGCCTCATCCTGCTGGCGTTCCTGGCCATCCTGCTGCTCTCCAACGTCATCACGGCGCTCTCCTCCTTCTTCCTGGCGCGGGACCTGGAGCTGCTCTCGGCCTCGCCGGTGGCCGCGGCGCGCGTGTATGGCGCGCGGCTGCTGGAAACCATGGTGAACTCGTCATGGATGATGGTGCTGGTGCTCCTCCCGATCCTCATGTCCTTCGGCGTGGCCTACGACGGTGGTTGGACGTACGTGGGCGTGGCGGCACTCACCCTGCTGGCCTACCTGGTGCTGCCCGCGGTCGTGGGCGCGGCCCTCACGCTGGTGCTGGTCAACGTTTTTCCCGCACGCCGGGCGCGTGACCTGTTGGCGCTCCTGGCCCTCTTCGGCGCGGCCGGTCTCATTTTGCTCTTCCGCCTGCTCCGTCCCGAACAGCTGGCCGGCCCCGAGGGCTTCCTGGACCTGGTGGACTTCGTAGCCTCCCTGCAGACGCCGCAGTCCGTCTGGCTGCCGAGCGAGTGGGCCGCCCAGGCCATGCTCGCGCCGCTCGGGGTGGGCGTGCGTGTGGGCGGCCCGGACTACTTCCCGCTGCTGCTGCTCGGCAGCACCGCGGCGGCCTTTCTGGTGCTCGGCGCCTGGCTGCACGAGCGCCTCTACGGGGACGGCTTCAGCAAGGCGCAGGAGGGGGCGCTGCTGCGCGAGGGCGCCTCGCGCCGGCCGCCCTTCCTGGAGCGGATCCTGGCCGGCGTGCCGGTGATGGCTCGCACCGTGGTGGCCAAGGACATCCGCACCTTCTTCCGGGACACCACCCAGTGGTCCCAGCTCATCCTGCTGGTGGTCCTCGTGGTGGTCTACGTCTACAACATCAAGGTGCTGCCGCTCTTCTCGGGGGAGGAGGTGGGCTTCTTCCTGGTCAACGTGGTGGCCTTCCTGAACCTGGGGCTGGCCGGCTTCGTGCTGGCCGCCATCGCCGCCCGTTTCATCTTTCCAGCGGTGAGCCTGGAGGGCCGCACGCTGTGGCTGCTGCGCTCCTCGCCGCTGGACCTGCGCGCCCTGCTGTGGAGCAAGTTCTGGGTGGGTGTGGTGCCGCTCCTCATCCTGGCCGTGGCGCTCACCGTGGGGACGAACATCATGCTGCGCGTGAGCACCTTCATGATGGTGCTCTCGCTGGTCACCATTGTGCTGGTGACCTTTGCGGTGGCCTCGCTGGCGCTGGGCTTCGGGGCGCTCTTCCCCAAGTTCGACACGGACAACGCCGCCGAGATTTCCACCGGCTTCGGCGGGCTCCTCTTCATGATGAGCGCGGTGGCCTACCTGGCCATGGTGATCTCCCTGGAGGCGTGGCCGGTCTACGCCATCCTGCGGGCCCGCCAGCAGGAGGTGGAGCTCACGGTGGGCCACTGGCTGGGCTTCTCGGGCGGGCTGGCGCTGGCGGTGCTGGTCTCGCTCGGTGCCATCCTCCTGCCGCTGGCCGTGGCCCGCCGGCGCATCGCGGCGCTGGACCATTGACGCACGCACATGGAGACCGTGGACCGACGGCGCCCGGATTGATGCGGAGAATCCGTTGACGTACGCCCGCGTGGAGGACCTGGCGCTGGCCACCGCGGCCGCCTGGGAGGCGGGCCGCCGCGTCATGGAGAACTTCCGCGCCGGGCTGGCGGTGACCATGAAGTCCCCGGGGCAGCCGGTCACGCAGGCGGACCTGGACGCCGACGCCATCCTGCGCCAGCGCCTGCTGGCCGACCGGCCCGACTACGGCTGGCTCTCCGAGGAGACGGTGGACACGCCGGACCGCCTGGCGCATCAGCGGGTATGGATCGTGGACCCCATCGACGGCACCCGTTCCTTCATTGCGGGTCGTGCGGAGTTCAGCATCTCCGTGGGGCTGGCCGAGGAGGGGGAAGCGGTGGTGGGGGTGGTCCTGAACCCGGCCACCGGCGAGCTGTTCACCGCCGTGCGCGGCGGCGGCGCCTGGGGCGCCCGTGGGCCGGACGGCGAGCGCCGCCGCCTGGCGGTCCGCCAGCCGCCGCCCGCCGCGCCCGGCGCGATCCTGGCGTCGCGGAGTGAGATCGCCGCTCGCACGCTGGACGGGCTCGGCGAGGCCCGGGGCACGGACCATGGCTGGCGCACCGACCCGCTGGGCAGCACCGCCTACAAGCTGGCCCGCGTGGCGGCCGGGGACGCGGACGCCTTCGTCAGCCTGAGCCCCAAGGGTGAATGGGACGTCTGCGCCGGCATCCTCCTGGTGGAGGAGGCGGGCGGGCGTGCCTCGGACGGCGCGGGCGATCTGCCCGCCTACAATCAGCCCGATCCGCACCTGCGCGGCGTCATCGCCGGCAGCAGTGCGGCCTGGGAACTGCTGCGGGAGCGCGTGCGCGCGCTGCCCGACCGGCGGAGCGAATAAAGACCAATGGAGGGAGCAGGATGATCTGGTTCGGTATGGTCGTGGCACTGGCGGTGGGCATCTGGATCGGCGTGGGTGCGCCCGGCTTGCCGGGCGCCCGCGAGGACGAGTACAAGCCGCACGGCTCCAGGCGCCGCATGAAGAAGCGCGCCTACGTGCCGCTCGACTGGCTGAAGGGCCCCGGAGTGCGGCGCTGAGCGCGCCAACGAGCCGGGCCGTGCCCAGAGAGCCCGCGGCAACAGCCGTGAAATACCTGCTGCCCGCCGGCGTGGCCGCGCTCGTGCTGGGCATGGCGCTGGTCTTCGCAGGCGTGGCGGGGCTACCGTTCTTCCGCGCGGGCACCTGGACGGTGGCGCTCGGCCTGCTGCTGGTGGCCGCGGCCGCCATCTTGAGGGTGATCCCGCGCACACCCCCCGCCCGTTGAACGCCCCGGCGTTCCGCTTCACCCACGTCGTGGCGGTCCGCTTCCGCGACCTGGACGCCATGGGCCACGCTCACCACACCCTGCCGCTCGTCTACCTGGAAGAGGCCCGCGCCGCCTACTGGCGGGAGGTGGCGGGCCGCGCCGAGCTGGACGACATCGACTATGTCCTGGCGGAGGTGCGCGTGCGCTTCCACGCCCGTATCCTGTGGCCCGCCACGCTGACCGTGGCGCTGGCCACCACCCGCCTGGGCGGCAGCAGTTTCGAGATGGCTTTCGAGATCCGCGACAGCGCCGGCCAGCTCCTCTCCAGCGGCACCACCAGCCACGTCATGTTCGACTACGACGCAGAGCGCTCCATGAAGCTGCCCCGCGAACTGCGGAAGCGGCTGGCTGCTTTTGAGGGCCTCGAGGAGAACGCCTCCGGCTGAGCGCGGCTGCCCCGCCCGGTGGGGCCGTTGTGGACCGGCTCGGCACGAAAAAGGTTGCGTTGACCGCCGTCCCACCCCATATAGGGAATCACCGTGGGGGTGTCGATGCCTCCGCCCTCGCCCGCGGCCTCACCCTGCCACCCGCCGGCGTTGTACCTCCGAAGTCCATCCGCGTTGGCGCCGTTCCCCGCGGGCCAGCGCCCGTCGCGGGAGTGCGCCGTGGCCGAATCAGCCAGGTCCCGACACCCGGCCGGCATCATCGAACAGCTCTATCGCGAGCATGCCGATACCCTGCGGAAGGTAGCGTTCCGCATCCTGCGCGACCTCGATGACGCAGAAGACGCGGTCCAGGAGGTCTTCAGAAAGCTTCGTCCCGATCGGGTCACTGCCATCGCTCCGGATGAGCGCGTGGCGTATCTCATGCGCGCCGTGAAGAATGAGGCGTTGCGGATCGCAGCGTGTGTCCCGCCGCGCATGCCGCTGCTCGAGGAGACGCTGCCAACATCCGTCCAGCTCCCGCCGAAACGAAGCCACCGGTTTCGCTACCGCTGGCTCCGGCGGGCCATCGCGCATGCCCTCCGCACGCTTCCCCGCGGGCAGCGCCGGGCTGTGTGGCTCACCAAGCTGCGTGGTTGCACCCGACGCGAAGCCGCGGCGCAGCTCGGTATCCGGCCTACCGCGCTGGAGAAGCGGCTCACACCTGCCTTTCACAACTTGCACAGAGCGTTGCGGCAGAGAGGGATTCGAGGAATGGACGATGTGTCCTCTTTTTTGGACGGGGGGGGTAAGGACGTTCGCGGGTTATTAGGGTAGACGATCCGACGATCCCCCGGTCCCCGTACAGCCGGAATGTGGCCATGATGACACATCAGCGGCGCGAGGCAACGTGACTCGAACAAGTCGTATCATAAGCGCTCTGGAGCAACGGATGCCTCAGTCACTCACGGGCGAATTGCGCGTCCCCAGCAATGCAAACCGTTGGCCAGCCCAGGTGCGGGTTTTCGTTGCTGCTGTGCATCTTGTAGGCCTCTTGTTTTTTGCCGGGCACCTGCATGGCCAGCATACCATTCAGGTCACCGACGGATGCGCTACGTGCCGCGTGACACTAGACACTCTCCTGGTCGTTTCGGATGAAGCAATGCCGGGCGCGTTCGGCATCGGTCCGCAAGTGACCCGCGATCCCATCGGCCGTTGGTATGTCACATCATATGGCGCCGGACAGGTTTTCGTTCTCGGACCCGACGGTCAGCACGTCGCTACGATTGGCCGGTCTGGGGAGGGCCCTGGTGAGTTTCGCACCATCAGTGAGCTCGCATGGGTGAACGGCCACTTGCTTGCATACGACTACCGGCTGTTGCGGCGCAGTCATTTCGACAGCACCTTTCAATATGTTCAGGGTGACCCGCTGCCCGCATCATTTTCATCCATCGAGCATTTTCAGAACGGAACTTCAGCAGTGGCTGTTCATATTGCCACTCCTGACCTGGTCGGGTACACCATACACCTGCTTGACTCCGATGGTGCGTCAAGACATGCGTTGGGATATACAGGTGATGTTGTCCGTCCGGACCAAAGCGCAAACACGATGCGTCGACGGCTGGGTTTGGAGGGTGACAGCGTTATATGGAGCGCTCCACTATTCAAATATCGGCTCGAGGCATATGCGCTCGACGGAAGCCTGAGACGTGTTCTAACGCGCGATGTTGACTGGTTTCCCGAATCTAGTGGATCATCAATGTACCCGGAGAGACCACCAGCAGGACTGACCGATATTCACTTCGATGATCGTGCGGGGATTCTGTGGGCCTTGGCGCAAGCTCAGGACCCGGACTGGACCCCTCCGCCACGCCCTGGTCCTGCAACCCAGGAAAAGTCCAATTCGGCATACGACAGCGTCGTGGAGGCTATTGACGTCCAGACGGGTGAGGCGCTTGCGCACATCAGGCTGCCTGACATGATGTGGGGCTTCTCTGACCAGGGGTTCATCAGTCATATCGAGACTGACACAGAAGCTGGTGTGGTATGGCTACGTGTAGTTTCACCAACACTCCGGAGGTGACAAATGATGGTGGGAATCAACAAGTTCATCACGGTGCTCTTCTCGGCGGTGATTATTGCCGGCTGGGGCACTGAGCACACCGCCGTTACGGCGAATGGGACTTCTCACGGGTTGGATGCACCGGAGTACTCGTTGATCGCCGTGAGCAGCTTGGCCGGAGCTGAGACGCCGCTCAGCTGGCAGGAGTGGTGCATCGTCTGCGACCCGGAGTGCGGTGGAGGTGGACTCAATTACCACGAGCTCCCCGAAAGTGGACAAGGGTTCGGCATCGAGGTGGTCCCGCCGGGCGAGCCGCATTGGGACGAGTGCTGGGACTCCGGTACATGCGACCGGTGGCACCCCGTGGGATGCTACGATACCGAGGAAGCGTTGCCTGACCTCATCGTCCTCTGGGACGGTCTGAAGACTGGGATGGTCATGACTGATGTGGCCTCCCTCGTGAAGTCTCATCCAGGCATTATTGAGCTAAACGTGAATCGGTCTGCCATCCAGGTTATCGGCTGCAACGGTGGCATCATGGCCCATATTCCCATCGACAGGGAATCAGTTGCTCTCCTTGACCACGCTCTGCAACAGTGAGAGGCGTCAAGCGGGCCGAGACGCAGTTGCGAATCGCCAGCGGGATGGATCAGCCGTAGTTGTTGTAACGAAGCTGGGATTTGGTCGGATCACGGCCCGATCTAGCCGGCGCTCCGGCGGTTCACCCGCCGGAGCGCCGGTGTTTCCGGTACGGGTCGCTGACATCACACCCTCGTTCACCCCACCAATAGCTCCGCCGCCACGGCGGCTGTAGTGGTTCGGCCATGGTCAACCGGGCGGCACATCATGGAGCGCCTCCCGCTCCACCCACATCCGTACGAAGGGGCTGTCGAATCCAACCTTCCCAGTTTCGGGGTCGCGCACGAGGATGCCGCGGCTGTCTAGGGCGTCGACCGCCGCCGCCACGGTGGAGGAGGTCGGCAGGCCGAAGCGCTCCCGCACCGGAACCGAGAAGAGCTGATCGGCTCCCGACGCCACGGCACGGAGGACGTTCTGCTGGTGCGTCGTCAGGTTGGTCCAGATCGCGCGGATGATCGGGTCCTCCTCGCCCACCACGTCGCTCGCCGCTGCTTCGACCACCTCGCCGCCGGGCTCGCCCGACCCGAGTCGGCGCGTGTAGACGTGGCGCGCCACCTGGAGAATGTCCTGCGTGCGCGGACCGACCCGTGCCACGATGCTGGCGCCGACGCCGTCCGCCGGGACGCCCGCCCCCTCCAGGCGGCTGTCGATCCAGCGCGCCAGGTGTCGCGGGTCCACCGGTCCCAGGTGCAGGAGCTCGAACATCCGAAAAAAGGCGCGCTCCGCC
>JBBDRO010000033.1:0-46429 GCA_040905425.1 Gemmatimonadota bacterium
ATGAGGCGCCCGCCACCGTTGACGAGGCGCCAGCCGCGGAGGATGAGGCGCCCGCAGCGGCTGACGGGGAGTCGTCGCTTGAAAAGGAACGGGAAGTGGCCGACGGCGAGCCGCCAGCGGCGCGGCCCGAGGGCGCCTGATGGCGGGACCGGTACGCCTGCAGAAGTTCCTCTCCCAGGCCGGCGTGGCCTCGCGCCGGGCGTCCGAGGACATCATCCAGGCCGGCCGGGTCAGCGTGAACGGCACGGTGGTCACCGAACTGGGCACGAAGGTGGATCCGGCCGGTGATGCGGTCATGGTGGACGGCAAGCTGGTGGAGCCGGCTGCACGCAGGTGGGTGGCGCTGCACAAGCCTATCGGCTACGTGACCACCCGCGCCGATCCCGAGGGGAGGCGCACCGTCTACGAGCTGCTGCCGGAGGAGCTGCACGGCCTGTTCTACGTGGGTCGGCTGGACTATGACAGCGAGGGCCTGCTCCTGCTCACCAATGACGGGGACGCCGCGCACCGTCTGCTGCACCCCAGCTACGGTGCCGAACGCGTCTATGAAGCCTTGGTGGAGGGCCGCCCGGACGAAAGCGTCATGAGGCGGCTGGTCGAGGGGGTTCAGCTGGAGGACGGCCTGGCGGTGGCCAGGGCCGCCGAACGCGGGGAGCGCACGCCGGGCGGCGTGATGGTGCGCATCACGCTGGCGGAGGGCAGGAAGCGGGAGGTGCGGCGCATGCTGGACGCGGTCGGGCATCCCGTCAAGCGGCTGCGCCGCGTTCGTTACGGGCCCATTTCACTCGGTGATCTGCCGTCCGGCGGCTGGCGCGAACTCACGCGCAAGGAGCTGTCCGCGCTCGCCCGGGTGGCCAGGCGGAAGCCGCGCCCGCGGGGAGGGAAAGCCAGGCGCGAGCGTCAGGGTGGGGTGGGTCGGGATGCGGGCGGCCGGGGTCGGCAGTCTTGAACGAGGCGGGGACGAGGAGGGGGAGCATGGAGATTCAGGGACGGCGGGTGCTGCTGCTCGGCGGCTCGGGGCTTGTGGGGATGGCCGTGGCACGCGAACTCATGGCACACGAGCCGGCCGAGCTGGTGGTCTCGGCGCTCACGCGGGCCGAGGCCGAGGCGGCGGCGGAGGAGCTCCGGCACGACGAGGCGATGCGTCCGGGCACCCGGGTCGACCCCGAGTGGGGAGACCTGTTCGTGCCCGAAGCGCTCAAGGATCGCGGGCGCGGCGCGGTGCTGGCGGACGCTTCGGACCGCGGCATGATGCTCGATGATCTCTTCGGCGAGCTCAGCGACGAGGTGGTGCGCCGCTCGACCCTCGGCAGCATACTGCTGCGCCGGCGGCCGGAGATCATCGTGGACTCGGTGAACACGGCCACGGCTTTCGCGTACCAGAACATCTTCGACAGCGCCGTGCGCCTGCGCGCCGCGGCCGCGGCCGGGGACGTGGACGCCGAGGCGGTGGAGCGCCACCTGGCCACGCTCTACCTGCCGCAGCTCATCCGGCACGTCCAGATTGCCCTGGAAGCCATGGTGCGCGTGCAGACGGCATTCTACGTGAAGGTGGGCACTTCGGGCACCGGAGGGATGGGGCTCAACATCCCCTTCACGCACTCGGAGGAGCGGCCCAGCCGCATGCTGCTGGCCAAGTCCGGGCTGGCCGGCGCTCACACGCTGTTGCTCTACCTCATGGCGCGCACGCCGCACGCGCCGGTGGTCAAGGAGGTGAAGCCCACCGCCGCGATCGCCTGGAAGCGCATTGCCTTCGGGCCCGTCCAGCGTGGCGGTCGGCCGATCGAGCGCGTGGACGCCACGGGGCCGGTCCCGCTGGGGGAGGCCTTCGGGTCGGGCAAAGACGCGTTCCGCGCCACCGGGCAAGCGCTCGAGGGCGTCTTCGTGGATGCCGGCGAGAACGGGCTCTTCAGCACCGGTGAGTTCGAGGCGCTGACCTCCCTGGGACTGATGGAGTACATCACGCCCGAGGAGATTGCGGTGGACGTGGTGCGCGAGATTCGCGGCCAGCCCACCGGCAAGGACGTGGTGGCGGCGCTGGACGCCTCCACATCCGGGCCCACGTACCGGGCCGGTGTCCTGCGTGAGGCGGCGCTGGAGCGCATGGAGGCGCTGGAAGCCGAGCATGGCGTGGAGTCCGTGGCGTACGAGATGCTCGGGCCGCCGCGCCTCTCCAAGCTGCTCTTCGAGGCGGCCGTGCTCGGGCGGCTCTACGAGGACCTGGCCGCCGTGGCGGCGCTGGAACCGGAGGAGACCGCCGAGCGCGCTCGCGCATTGCTGGTGGAGGGGGAGGATCTGCGCGTGCGTATCCTCTCCATCGGGCTGCCCATCCTGCTCCCGGACGGCGCCACCATGCTGCGCGGCCGGGACGTGAAGGTGGGTCCCGTGCAGGGGCAGGCGCCCGAGGATCCGCGCCTGCCGGAGAACGGCTGGGTGGATCTGCGGGCCGCCAACTGGGAGCGCTGGAGGGAGCGCGCTCGCGCCGTCATGGAAGGCCCGCGCGGCGGCGATGCCGAACACGGCTCCCGGCGCGACGTCGAGCCCGCGGGGCGCCGCGCGCGCATCCGCCCGGGCCGACTGGCGGCGTGGGTCTTCCGCCATGAGGACCACGGAGAACGCGTCAAACGCTGACCGGGTGCCGGCGGCCTCGCCGCTGCCTGCCCCATGAGCAGGAGGACAGGTGGACCAGGGAAATGCCGCCGGGGTGGACGTGCAGGCAGGGCGTGAGCTGGCCGAGCGCATCGCGGCCGAGCTGCACCGGACCGTGGTGGGTCAGGAAGCCATGGTGGAAGGCTTGCTCATCGGCCTGCTGGCCGGTGGCCACGTGCTCCTCGAGGGCGTGCCCGGCCTGGCCAAGACGCTCACCGTGCGCTCGCTGGCGGAGTGCATCAGCGCCACCTTCGAGCGCATCCAGTTCACCCCTGACCTGTTGCCCGCGGACGTGGTGGGTACCATGGTCTTCGACCCGCGCGAGCAGACCTTCTATGCCCGGCGCGGCCCCGTCTTTGCCAACCTCGTGCTGGCCGACGAGATCAACCGCGCCCCCCCGAAGGTGCAGTCGGCGCTCCTGGAGGCCATGCAGGAGCGGCAGGTGACCATCGGCGGCGAGACCTTTGCGCTGCCCGAGCCGTTTCTGGTGCTGGCCACGCAGAACCCCATCGAGCAGGAGGGGACCTACCCGCTGCCCGAGGCGCAGGTCGACCGCTTCATGCTGAAGCTGCACGTCACCTATCCGGATCGGGACGCGGAGAAGGAGATCCTGCGCCGCATGGCCGGCGGTCAGCCCGCCCCGCTCTCGGTGGTGGCCACGCCGGAGGAGATCCTGGAGGCCAGGGTATCCATCGCCAGCATCTACGTGGACGAGAAGCTGGAGGACTACATCCTGGATCTGATCCAGGCCACGCGCGCTCCCGGTGACTACGGGCTGGCCTCACTCGAGCCGCTCATCCGCTACGGCGCGTCGCCGCGAGCGGGGATCCACCTGGTTACCTGCGCACGGGCGCACGCCTGGCTGCGTGGCCGCGACTACGTACTCCCGGAGGATGTGAAGACGGTGGCGCTGGACGTGCTCCGGCACCGCGTCATCACCACCTTCGAGGCGGAGGCCGAGGAGATCACGGCGGACGACCTGGTGCGCCGGATCCTGGCCGCCGTCGAGGTGCCGTAGGGCAGGGGGCGATCGGTGCGCCTCCCCGCCTTCCTCCGGCCGCCTCCGCCGCTACCGCCCCCCGGAGTGGGGGAGGGAGTGGACACGCGCGAACTGCTGCGCCGCGTGCGCCGCATCGAACTGCGCACCCGGCGGCTGGTGGACACCGTCTTCGGCGGCGAGTACCACTCCGTCTTTCGCGGGCAGGGCATCGAATTCGCCGAGGTCCGCCCGTATCACCCTGGCGACGACGTGCGCACCATCGACTGGAACGTGACCGCGCGCACCGGCACGCCCCATGTGAAGAAGCACGTGGAGGAGCGCGAGCTCTCCGTGCTCCTGGCTGTGGACATGTCCGCTTCCGAGGCGTTCGGCACGCGGGAACGCTTCAAGGCGGAACGCGCGGCGGAGGTGGCCGCCGTCCTGGCGCTCTCCGCGGTACGCAACAATGACCGTGTGGGCCTGGTGCTCTTCACCGACACCGTGGAGCACGTGGTGCCGCCCCGGAAGGGCCGCCGCCACGCCCTGCGCCTCATTCGTGACCTGCTGGCCTTCCGTCCGGTGGGCCGCGGCACGGACATGGCCGGCGGGCTGGACTATGCCGCTCGCCTCCTGGCGCACCGGGGCGTCCTGTTCCTGATAAGCGACTTCGTCGCCGACCATGCCGGCGGCCCCGCCGCGCTCGCGGCATGGGAACGCTCGCTGCGCATTGCCTCCCGGCGCCACGATGTGGTGGCGGTGCGCGTCACCGACCCGGCCGAGAACGTGCTGCCGGACGTGGGCCTGCTGGCACTGCGGGACCCCGAGTCCGGCCATGAGACGGTGGTCGACAGTTCCAACGCCGGGGTCCGCCAGGCCTACGCGGCGGCGCTGGCGGAGGATGGCGCCCTGCGTCGGCAGCTCTTCCGGCGCCTGGCGGTGGACGAGATCGACATTGCCACGGACGGGCCGCTCGCCCGCCCGCTGCTGGCCTTCTTCCGCCGCCGCGAGCGGCAGCGGCTCCGCTGATGCGTGCGCGCGCACCCCTCCTCCTCGTGCTTGCCGCGCTGGCCGCTGCGCCGGCCGCGGCACAGCGCTCGGCCACGGCGCTGGATCCGGACTCCGTCACGGTGGGAGAGGTGGCGCGCGTGGCGGTGGTGGTGAGTCGGCCGTCCGGTGTGGAGGCCGCGTTTCCGGATTCGCTGATGCTGCCGCCGGACGTGGAGATGGCGGGGCCCCGCACCCTGGTGCTGGATACCACCGGCGAACGCCTGGCCACGGCCATCTATCCGGTGACCGCATGGCGGCCCGGTGTCCTGCCGCTGGGCAGCGTGACCGTGGCCTTCAGCCAGCCCACGGGCGCCTCCCTCGAGGTGACCCTGCCCACGCTGGTCGTGCTCTCCGTACTGCCGCCTGACACGGCGGGTATCGAGGCCCGGCCGCCCAAGGACGTGCTCGGGGCCAACCGCGTCTGGTGGCCCATCCTGCTGGCGCTGCTGGTGCTGGCTCTGCTGGCCGCGCTGGCGTGGTGGCTCTGGCGCCGCCGCACCGTGCCCGAGGAGATCGCGGCAGCGCCGCACGTGCCCGGGATGGGCCCGCGCGCGGAGGCGCTGGCGGCGCTGGAGCTGGCCGCGCAGATGCCCCTGGAGCACCGTGACCAGGTGAAGTTCTTCCACGCGCGGATGACCGCCACGCTGCGCCGTTACGCGGTGGCCGTGGATCGCCGCCTGGGTCCGGAGCTCACCACCACGGAGCTGGCCGCCCGCGTGGGCGGGGCCCCGGCGCTGGAGCCGCTCCTGGCCCTGCTGCGTCGGGCCGACCTGGTGAAGTTCGCGCGCCGCTCCACCACGGCGGCGGAGGCGCGCGCCGAACTGGAGCGGGCGCGCGCGTGGGTGGCGGCGTGGCCACCGCCGGTCGTGCGGTCGGCGGAGGAGGAGCGCGCCGCATGATCTTCGACTTCGCACGCCCCTGGGTCCTGCTGCTGCTGCTCCTGGCCCCGCTCTGGATCCTGCATCTGCGCGGCCGGGCGCGTCCGGGGCTGGTCTTTCCACGCGCGGACATGGCGGGGCGGGCCGCGGGCCGTCGGTCGGCCCGGCTGGCGCGCCTGCCCGGGTGGCTCCGGGGCGCCGCGCTCGTGGCGCTGGTGGTGGCGCTGGCGGCGCCGCGCACGGGTTCGGCGGTCGTGGACGTGGACGCCGAGGGCATTGCCATCGTGCTGGCCGTGGACGTGTCCAGCTCCATGCTGGCCGAGGACATGGACGAGGGCAACCGGCTGACCGCGGCCAAGGCCACGGTGGGCGAGTTCATCACCGGCCGCGAGTGGGATCGCATCGGCCTGGTCTCGTTCGCGGGAGAGGCGCTCACGCAGGTGCCGCTCACCCTGGACTATCCCGTGCTCCTGCAGGCGCTCGACCAGCTGCAGGCGGGCGGGCAACTGCGCGACGGCACCGCCATCGGGACGGCCATTGCCACCTCCGCCAATCGCCTGCGTCGCGCGGAGGGCCAGTCCCGCGTCCTCATCCTCATGACCGACGGGGAGAACAACACCGGTGAGATCGACCCGCTCACCGCGGCGCGCGCCGCCGACGCCTTCGGGATCCGCATCTACACCATCGGCGTGGGCAGCGAAGGGGTGGCGCCTATGCCCGTGGCGCGCGGGCCGTTCGGGGTGCAGTACGCCAACATGCCGGTCCACATCGACGAGGAATTGCTGCAGGCCATTGCTGGAGCCACCGGCGGACAGTTCTTCCGCGCCACGAACGAGACGGCTCTGGACAGTGTGTACCACCGCATCGACGCCCTCGAGCGTACCACCGTGGAGGTGAGCCGGCAGGTGAACTACCGGGACCGCCACGGGCCGCTCCTGGCACTGGCCACGCTGGCGCTGCTGGCGGAGTGGCTGCTGGCCGCGTCCCGCTGGGGCAGGGTGCCATGAGCGCGGCGCGTCCGGACCTGCTCTACCTGGCCGTGCTGCTGCCCGTCTTGATCGCGGGGGGCGTGCTCGGTTGGTGGCAGCGCAGGCGCGCCGCGGCCGCGGCGCTGGGGGACAGCGCGCTCATCACGCGCCTGGCGGGCCAGGAACTCACCGCGCTGCCCCGCCGCCGGCTGATCCTGCTGGCCGGCGCGGCGGCCGCCCTGGGGGTGGCGGCGGCGGGCCCCACCTGGGGGCTGGACCGGGAGGCGTCCACCGGCGTGGCGGCGGACGTGGTCCTGGCCATGGACGTGTCCCGCTCCATGCTGGCGGAGGACGTGACGCCCTCGCGGCTGGAGCGGGCCCGGCTGCTGGCCGCCCAGCTCGTGCGTGAACTGCGCGGGGATCGGCTGGGGCTGGTGGTCTTTGCCGGTCGGGCGTATACGCTCTCACCGCTCACGGTGGACGCCGGCGCGCTGAATCTGTACGTGAACGCTCTGGACCCGGAGATCGTGAGCCAGGGCGGCTCCTCACTAGCCGCCGCCATCCGCCAGGCTGCGGACCTGGCCCGCGGCGGCACCGTGAGCGCGCGGGACCGTGTGGTGGTGCTCATCACGGATGGGGAGGCCCACGACCAGGAGGATGAGGTGCTGGCCGCCGCCGAGGCAGCCGAGCGGGCGGGCGTGACGGTGCACACGGTGGGCGTAGGAACGCTCCAGGGAGCGCGCATCGTGGATCAGGTGCTGCCCGACGGACGCACGCGCTGGGTGGTGGGCCCGGACGGTGAGATCGTGGTGAGCCGCCTCGGCCAGGAACTGCTCAGCCGGGTGGCCGGGATCACCGGGGGGCGCTACGTGCACCTGGACGGCGGGGGAGCCGCCACGGCCCTGCTACGGGCCATGGGTGACCTGGAGCGTACGGCCACGGGAGAGGCGGGGCGATGGGTGCCGCGGGACCGCTCGGGCCTCTTCATTGCGCTGGCCCTCGTGCTGCTCGCGCTGGACACCTGGCTTGCCCTGCCACTCGCCCCTGGACGGGGCCTCCGCTGGCCAACGCTACTGCGGCGTCCCGTGACCCGCGCAGGACAGCGAGCCCTTCTCCTCGTGGCGCTCCTGGTGATCACCGGCGCCGGCATCGGTGATCTGGAGCGTGGCAATCGCCTCTATCGCGAGGGCCGCTGGGCCGAGGCCGTGGAGGCGTACCGGGCCGCCCTCGCGGAAGGGGAGGCCTCCGCCGCCCTGCACTACAACCTGGGCACCGCCCTGCTGCGCCTGAACCGTTTCGAGGAGGCCGATCAGCACCTGGAAACGGCGCTCCGCACGGTGGAGCCGGAGCTGCGCCAGCGCGCCCTGTACAATCTGGGCAATCGCTTCCTGGAGGAGTATCGCGCGGCGCCCCCCGGGAGCGTACCGCCCGATCGGCTCGCCGCCGCCGTGGAGGCCTATCGTCGAGCCCTGCGCCTGGATCCCGATGACGTGGATGCCAAGTGGAACCTGGAGCTGGCGCTCCGGGAGCAGGAGGACGCGGCCCCGCAAGGCGGCGCCGGTGGCCAGGACGAAGAGGGAATCGGGGATCCGCAGCAGGGGCAGGCGGGACCCGGCGGCACGGGCACCGGCACGGCCGGGAGCCAGGCTCCGTCGAGTGCCTCCCCCGGTGCGGAGGGCGGCACGCCGATGAGCCGGGAACAGGCGGAGCGGATCCTGGCCGCCGCGGAGCAGGATGAGGCGGCGCTCACGCGCGAGACGCTGCGGCGCGGCCAGCGCAGCACCCCCGTACGCCGCAACTGGTGAGCCCGGGCGCGCTCCTCCTGGCGCTGGGCCTGCTGCTGCCGCCGCAGGAGCCCGGCACGGCCACCGCACAGCTGCGGGTGGGCGCCACCCTCGTGCCCACGGAGCTGCACGTGGGTGAGACTGCCGTACTGCGCATCACCGTGGAGGGTCCAGCGGGCGACGCGCCGGTCGTGCGGATGCCTACGCCGCCGCTCGGCCTGCAACTGCGCGGCACGCAGACGCAGTTTCGTGGCAGCGGCGCGGGAACCAGGCGCCTGTTCGTACGTGAACTGCTCCTGGAGGCCGTGACCCCGGGCACGTATACGCTGCCGGCCGCCACCATACAGGTAGGGGACCAGATCCGCCGCACCGCGGTGCTCTCCCTCACCGTGCGCCCCAGGCCTCCCTCCCAGCCGGGCGGAGCGGAGGAGGTCCTGCTGCGCATGACGGCCGAGCCGGACACGGTCTACGTGGGCCAGGAGGTGCGCCTGCGCACCGAGGCGCTCTTTCCGGCCGACCTGCGCCTCCGCCAGGCCCGTCCGGCGGTGCTGGAGCCACCCGACGCGGCAGGCTTCTGGAGCTATGACCTGCCGCGCCCCGCGGGTAGCACGGTGCGCGTGGAAGAGGGTCGTCGCTACGAAACCGAGACCTTCGTGCGCAGCTATTTTCCGCTGGAGGCCGGCACATACCAACTGGAGGGCGCACGCCTCACCTACGAGGTGCGGCGCGGCTTCCTGGGCGATCCGTTACCTGGCGAGGCCACCGCCGCGCCCGTCCGGGTGGTGGTGCTGCCCCTGCCGGACAGCGGCCGTCCGGCGGAATTCGCCGGTGCGGTCGGCCGCTATGGCGTGAGTGCCCGCTTGCGGCCGACCACCGTGGGGGTGGGGGAGAGCGCCGAACTGGTGGTGGAGGTGACGGGTCAGGGAAACGTGAAAGCGCTTCCGCCCCCGGTGCTGCCGAGCCTGGAGGGGGTCGAGGCCCACGC
Organism: Gemmatimonadota bacterium; assembly: GCA_040905425.1. Lineage (GTDB taxonomy): Bacteria > Gemmatimonadota > Gemmatimonadetes > Longimicrobiales > RSA9 > JBBDRO01. The sequence continues at coordinate 9,291 of JBBDRO010000033.1, forward strand.
GCTCGAGGAGGAGACGGAGCTGGAGTTGACGGGCAACGCGGTGCGCGGCACCAAGCGGTTCCGCTGGGCCCTCATTCCCGGCGCGGGCGGGAGGGTGTCCATCGACGGCGTGGCGCTGCCCTTCTTCGATCCCGAGGCGCGCAGCTACGATGTGGCGCGCGCCGCGCCGCTGGATCTCACGGTCGTCCCCTCGAGCGGCAGCCAGGGCGTACTGCCTGCGCTGCTCGACCGCCCGCGCCCGCGCCTGCTGACCTGGGTGTGGAGCCCCTGGTTTCTGACGCTGCAACTCACGCCGCTGCTGCTGGTGGGTGGCGCGCTGCTGCTGCGCGCGCGCCGGCGGCGTGCCGCGGCCGTGGTGCAGCCACCGCGCCTTCCGGACAACGCCAGTCTGGCGGAGGTGGAGCGTGTGCTGCGCCAGGCCGTTGCCACAACGACCGGCGTGGAACCGACCGCGGCGCCCGCCGAACTGGGCCGTGCGCTCGCCAGGAGCGGAGCCGGGGCCGACATAGCGGACGCCGTGGTGGACCTGCTGCAGCGCGTGGAACGCGCCCGCTACGCACCAGGAGGGGAGGGGGAGGACGCCGCGCTGGCAGGAGCCGCGGCGGGCATCCTGGCACGCCTGCCGCTTCCTGAACGGGCCCCGCGCAGCCGGCACGGCGCGGTGGCCGGTGCCCTCCTGGCCATCCTGCTCGCGGCCCCGGGGCCGGCGCAGGGTCCGGATGCCTTCGGTGCGGGCGTGGCCGCCTACGAGGCGGCGCGGTGGGATGAGGCTCTGCGTCATTTCGAACACCACCTGGTCTACCACCCGGAGGACGCGGCAGGCTGGTTCAACGCCGGCCTGGCGCAGGCACGCGCCGGCCGGCATGGTCACGCCGTGCATGCCTGGGTACGCGCCACCCGATTGGCCCCGCGGCTGGACGCACCGCGCGCCGCGCTACGGGCGGTGGGGGCGGGTGAGGCGCTCAGCCTGGCCACCCCACGGCTGCCCGTGCGCCGCCACGAGGCCCTGCTGGCGGCTGCCGCCGCCTGGCTGCTGGCGGGATCGCTGGCCGCGCTGGGCGTCCTGGTGAGCGGGAGCAGGATGCTTCGCGGTGCGGCCGGTGCGGCGGGCGCAGCCGTACTGGCTCTCGGCGCGGCAGCCGCGGCGCCCGCCCCGGCCGGGGTGGTGGTAGTGGTGGAGGACAGCACGTCGGTGCATGCCGCGCCGGTGTCGCGGGCGGAGGTCCTGGGCCGACTCGGTCCCGGAGCCACGGTGCGCGTGGTGGAGCGGCGCGCGGACTGGGTCCGCGTGCGCCCCAGCCAAGGCGTGGAGGGGTGGATCCCCGCCGCGGCGGCGCCGCCGCTGGACGGGTGACCCCCACGCGGGAGGATCGACTGTACCTGCCAGGTACTTTGTCGTAGATTGCAGCCGTTCCGCCCGGCCCCGCCGGCGCGGGTGGACGGGCCCGTAGCTCAGTCGGTCAGAGCATCCGACTCATAATCGGCAGGTCCTGGGTTCGAGTCCCAGCGGGCCCACTCTGCATATTCAACGCCCCCCACCCACGGCAGCCATGTCCGCGTGATCGATCCTGCAGGCGCATCCGGCGGTGAAGCCCCGCCGGCCACGGTACTCGTCATCGACGATGATCCGGATACGCGCGCCCTCATCACGGCCACGCTCGCGCACCGGGGTCACCAGGTGGTTACCGCCGCCGATGGCCGCACCGGGCTCGAGCGCGCCGGGCAGGCGGACCTGATACTCCTGGACGTCATGCTGCCGGACATGGACGGCTGGGCCATCTGCCGCACGTTGAAGGCGCGCGATGCAGGGCTGCCCGTCATCATGGTGACCGCCCGCACCGGGCGTGATGACCTGGTGCGCACGTTCGAAGCGGGCGCGGACGACTACATAGCCAAGCCATTCCACGAAGGCGAACTCCTGGCCCGCGTGGGCTCCCGGCTGGCCGCGCGCCGTAGCGAGGAGGAGTTGCGGCTGGCGCTGGAGCGCTATGAGCTGGCGGGGCGGGCCAGCAGCGAGGTCCTCTGGGAGTGGGATGTGGCACGTGGCACCATTACGTGGAGTGAGGGGCTTCCGCTGGTCTTCGGGCATACCCTGACCGCCGCGACGGGCCGCCTGGATTGGTGGCTCGAGCAGGTGCACCCGGCACAACGTGAACGTGTGCGGCGCACCCTCGAGGAGGCGCTAGAGTCCGCGGACGGAGCGTGGTACCAGGAGTATCGGTTGCGCCGCGCGGACGGCCGCTGGGCGGACGTGGCGGACCGCGGCTTCGTGGCCCGCCCGGATGGTCGCTCGGTGCGCATGATCGGCTCCATGCTGGACATATCGGCGCGCAAGCGCATGGAAGGCACGCTCCGATATCTCTCCGAGGCAAGCGCTGTGCTGGCCAACTCCCTGGATCCGGCGCAGACGCTGGCCGGGGTGGCGCGCGTGAGCCCGGGGTTTCTGGGCGATGTGGCCCTTGTACTGCATGATGAAGGGCAGGGGACGTTTCGTGTGGCGGCCGCCGCGCATGGCGACCCCGCTCGTCAAGCCGCCCTGCAGGCCATGACGGACACGCTCCAGATTGCTTGCGGCGACGGGTGCGGTGCGCTGGCGAGCGCCCTGCATGCGGGGGAGCCTGCCCTGCTGAGCGGCACCGCCTGCGCCGACCTGGCCGCTCTCGAACTCACCTCACTCATCATCCTTCCGCTGAGTGTCGGCACCGGGACCGACGCGGCTCTGGTGTTCGGCGCCACCGCCGCGGGCCCGCCGCTGGAGGGCGCGGACCTCGACGTGGCTCGCGAGCTGGCCCGGCGCACCGCCCTGGCGCTCGACAAGGCGCGGCTGTACTCGGGCGTGGAGAGTGCGGAGCGGCGCTACCGCCTGTTGTTCGAAAAGAATCCGCAGGCACTCCTGGTCTGGGACGTGGAGACCCGCGCGATCCTGGCGGCCAACGCCGCCGCCCTCGTGCTCTACGGCTACGAGCGTGACCGCCTGCTGGCGTTGAGCGTCAACGACCTCCGGCCGCCCGAGGAACTTCCCCTCCTGGATGCCGCTCTGGACGGGGTCGAGGCGGACACCGGGCGCCACATGCGGGCCCTGCATCGACGAGCGGATGGCACCACCATCGAGGTCGAGGTCGTCTCCAACCCGCTCGAGTTCGAGGGTCGTGCCGCCCGGCTGGTGCTCGTGGTGGACGTGAGCGAGCGGGTGCGTTCCGAGCTGGCGCTGCGGGAAACCGAAGAGCAACTCCGGCAGGCCCAGAAGATGGAGGCCATCGGCAGGCTGGCGGGGGGGGTGGCGCACGATTTCAACAACATCCTGACGGCCATCCAGGGCCACGCCCGACTGCTCCTCACGCAGATTGAGGATGGTCCCGCGTTGGCGGACGTGGTCGAGATCGACCGGGCGGCGGAGCGGGCGGCCTCACTCACGCGGCAGCTGCTTGCCTTCGGGCGCCGCCAGGTGTTGCAACCCCGCGTACTCGATCTGAATGAAACCGTGGGTGAGCTGGACCGAATGCTGCGCCGCATCATCGGCGAGCAAGTGGTGATGGACACGAGCCTGGATCCGGACCTGCCGCACGTGCGGGTGGATCCCGGGCAGATGGAGCAGGTGCTGGTGAACCTGGTGGTCAACGCCAAGGATGCCATGCCCGGCGGCGGCCGTCTCCGGATCAGCACGCGCCGCGAGGTGGTGGCGGCCCACGATGGGGTCGAGGGGCTTGAGGCAGGCGAGCACGTCATCCTGGAAGTGCGCGATTCCGGCCAGGGAATGGCGCCCGACGTCCGCGCGCGCATCTTCGAGCCTTTCTTCACCACCAAGCCGGTGGGTAAGGGGACGGGGCTCGGCCTGGCCACGGTGTACGGCATCGTCCGGCAGACGGGCGGGGCCGTGGTTGTGCACAGCGCAGGGGGCCAGGGCGCCACCTTCCAGGTCTATCTGCCCGCCGTCGAGGCGCCAACCGCGCCGCAACCCGAGGCGGGCAAGCCGGACGCGGACACGGACGGGCAGGGCGCCGGCCAGGTCATCCTCGTGGTGGAGGACGAGCCGGCCGTCCGCCAGCTGGCGCGGCGCGTGCTGGAGCGCGAGGGCTACACCGTTCTGGAGGCCGCCAACGCCGCGGCGGCGCTCGAGCTGGCCGACGGATTTGCGGGGCGCATCCACCTGCTGCTGAGCGATGTGGTCATGCCGGGGATGGGCGGGCCGGAACTGGCGCGCACGCTGGTTGGCCGCCGACCCGATACGGGGGTGCTTTTCATGTCGGGCTACGCCGAGGATGAGATCGTGGACCACGGCGTGCTGTTGCCGGGCGTGGATTTCCTGCCCAAGCCATTCGGCCCCCGGGAGCTGGCGGACCGGGTCCTGGCCGCCGTGCGCACCGCCCATCCGCCGCGTGCGGCGCGTTGACAACCCGGCCCATCGTGGGCAAGTTCAACGCTTGTGCCTGACGCGGATCCCGCCGCGCCGAGCCGTCCAGACAACCAGTGAGATACGCCGATGTTCTCGACGCTCCGAGGACGCTTCCTCGTGATCCTGGGCGCCGTTGCCCTGGCCCTGGGCGCACTCTTCGTGCACCCGGAGGGCGAACCCGCCATCAAGCTCGGCCTGGACCTGCAGGGCGGGATGCAGCTGGCGCTGGAGATCAGCGACCCCGAGGGCACGATGGATCCCGAGTTGAAGCGGGAGGCCATCGACCAGAACATGTTCATCCTGCGCAACCGGATCGACGAGTTCGGGGTCACCGAGCCCATCGTGCAGAAGTCGGGTGACACGCGCATCATCGTGGAGCTGGCGGGTGTCACGGACGAGGGCCGGGCCAAGGCGGTCATCGAGCGCGCCGCCTACCTGGAATGGAAGCTGGTCCGGCCCACGGCGGAGTTCTCGACGGTGCTGCAGCGCATGGACCGGATCGCCGCCCTGCATGTGGACACGATGGATCTGGCGGCGGGGCCCGCAGCCGGCGAAGCCGCCGGCCCGCAGGCGGATTTCGCGGAGACCTTCTTCGGTGGGGACACGGCGGCCGCCGGTGATACCGCGGTCACGGACACCGCCACCGCGGATACGGCCGCCGGGGATACCACCGCCGCTACCGCGCAGGAGCTCGCGGCAGCGCGTGCCGCCAACCGCACCCCCCTCAGCAACCGCATTCTGGGCGGCGCCCAGGACGGTGAGTTCCTCGTGCACGTGGACGAGGTGGAGGCGGTGCGGCGCCTGCTGGACATAGCCGACGTGCGCGCCGCCCTGCCCAGGGACGCCGAGCTGCGCTGGGGTTCGGACGCGGTCGCGTCGGGCCCGGACCTCTACCAGCCGCTCTTCTTCCTGGACAAGGAGCCGTTCCTCACCGGGGAGAACCTGGTGGAGGCCATTCCGGGTCGGGACGCGCAGTTCAATCAGACCATCGTGTCCTTCACGCTCAACCGGCGTGGCGGCAACATCTTCGACCGGGTCACGTCCCAGCACATCGGGGACCGCATTGCCATCGTGCTGGACAGCCTGGTGCACAGCGCGCCGGTGGTGGAGGGCCGCATCGGCCGCAACGGACAAATCACCCTCAATCAGGCGCCGCTCGAGGAAGCCCAGGACCTTGCGCTGGTGCTGAACGCCGGTGCCTTCAAGGCGCCGCTGGAGATCGTCGAGCAGCGCTCGGTGGGACCCTCGCTGGGCGCGGAGGCCGTTCAGCAGGGCAAGATCGCCGGCATCCTCGGCGTGGTGCTGGTGCTCCTGGTCATGGTGGTCTACTACCGCATGGCGGGCGTGCTCGCGGTGGCTGCCCTGGTGCTCTTCGTGCTCTTCGTGCTCGGCGGCCTGGCCGGCTTCGGCGCCACCCTCAGCGCGCCCGGGATCGCCGGCCTCATCCTCTCCATCGGCATGGCTGTGGATGCCAACGTGCTCATCTTCGAGCGCATACGTGAGGAGTTGGCCGGTGGGCGTACGCCGCGGGCTGCAGCGGATCTGGGGTTCCAGCACGCCATGTCGGCCATCGTGGACTCCAACCTCACCACGCTCATCACGGCCCTCATCCTCTTCCAGGTGGGCACGGGACCGGTGCGCGGCTTTGCGGTGACGCTCTCCATCGGTATCATCGCGTCGTTCTTCTCGGCCGTCTTCGTCACGCGCACCTTCTTTCTCCTCTACCTCGACCGGAAGCGCACCGGTGAGGCCCTGAGCATCTGACCGCGGAACCCTCATGCGATTCTTTGCCCAAGCGCACTACGACTTCCTCAGCATGCGCCGCAAGGCCTACATGCTCAGCGGCGCCGCCGTGGCGCTGGCCGTGGCCGGCGCCCTCTTCTGGCAGGCCACGACCGGGCACTGGCTGAACTACGGCGTGGACTTCACCGGCGGCACGCTGGTGCTCGTGGAATTTGACGAGCCCGTGGCGCTGAACGAGCTGCGGCAGGCCATCACCGAGGTCATTCCGGGAAGCGAGGTCACCCGGTTCGGCGCGGAGAACGAGTTCCAGATCCGGGCGCCCCAGGAGGAGGGCACGGACGCGGCCGAGGCCGGCGAGACCATCGGTCCCGCCCTGGACGGCGCGTTCGGTGCGGACGCCTACCGCATTCTGCTCACCGAATCCGTGGGCGCCAAGGTGGGCAGTGAGCTGCAGACCAAGGCCGTGCTGGCCATCCTGCTCTCGTTCGCGGCCACGCTGGTCTACCTGGCCATCCGCTTCGAGTGGCGCTTCGGGACGGCCGCCGTCATTGCCACGGTCCACGACATCGTGCTGACCATGGGCCTGCTGTCGGTGCTGCAGCTGGAGATCTCGCTGCCGACCGTGGCGGCGGTGCTCACCATCATCGGTTACTCGCTGAATGACACCATCGTGATCTTCGACCGGATCCGCGAGAACGTGGCCAACCACGGCCGGCGCGAAGGCATCCGGGAGCTGGTGAACCGGTCCATCAACGAGACGCTGCCCCGCACCGTGATCACGTCGGGAACCACGCTGGCGGTGCTCCTGTCCCTCTTCCTCTTCGGGGGCACCATGGTGCAGGGCTTTGCCTTCATCCTGATCGTGGGTATCGTGCTGGGCACGTATTCGTCGATCTTCGTGGCTTCGCCGGCGCTGCTGGAGATCGACCGCCGCTGGCCCGCCGAGCGGAAGCGTGCCCGCGGCAGTCGCAAGGGCCCGGCTGGCGGCACCGCGAGCGCCGGTGCCGGTGCCTGACCGGCGGAGCGCGTAGCACGCACCGGGGCCGCCGCGGGGACGTACCGCGGCGGCCCCGCGCGCGTCAGGCGGCCGGGCGCCGCATCGCAGCCGTGCCGCGTGCGCCTGATAGATCGACGATGGAAGGTGGGCATGGAGCTCTTCGACAGTCACTGTCATCTCACCGACGAACGCTTTGCTGGTGAAGTGGACGCGGTGCTGCAGCGGGCGCGCCAGGGCGGTGTGGCCGCCATGGTGACGATCGCGTCGGACGCGCCGGACGCGCTGGCGGCGGCCGCCGTCGCGGAGGCTCATCCGGACGTCTGGAGCAGCGCGGGGATTCACCCGCACGTGGCGGAGGGCGCGGATGTGCGGGGCCAGGACACCGTGCGGGAGCTGCTTACCCACCCACGGGTGGTGGCCGTAGGTGAGACCGGGCTGGATTACCACTATGACAACAGCCCGCGGGAGGTGCAGCGCGCGCTCTTCGAATGGCATCTGGAGCAGGCGGCGGAGACGGACTGTCCCGTGATCGTCCATTCCCGGGACGCCGACCAGGACACGATTGCCATGCTACGCGCGGCTGGATCCGGGGTCCGTGGTGTATTGCATTGCTTCGCCGGCGGCGTGCCGCTGCTGGATGCCGCACTGGAGCTGGACTGGTGGGTTTCCTTCGCCGGGCTGGTGAGCTTCAAGCGCTACGAGAGCGCCGACCTGGTGCGCGCGGTGCCGGACGCCCGGCTGCTGGTGGAGACGGACAGCCCGTACCTGGCGCCCGTGCCCCACCGGGGCCGCCGCAACGAGCCGCTGCACGTGCGCCACGTGGTGGAGGCCGTGGCCGCGCACCGCGGTCAGGAGCCGGCGCAGGTGGCGGCGCTCACCACCGCGAACGCGCGCGCCTTCTACCGGCTCTCCTGATCGTCGTCCGGACGTGATTTCGCCCGCGCGCCCTCGTACATTGTCAGTCTCGTGGCGCTCCGCAGCGTTGCACCCTCGTACCCGGTGAGCATGCCCCGTAGCATTCGCGTCCTGCCCGACAGCGTGGCCAACCAGATCGCGGCCGGTGAGGTGGTCGAGCGGCCGGCCTCGGTGGTGAAGGAGTTGGTGGAGAACGCCCTCGACGCCGCCGCCACGCGTGTGGACGTCGAGCTGCGCAACGGCGGCAAGACGGAAATCCGGGTGGCGGATGACGGCTGCGGCATGGGCCGGGAGGACGCACTGCTGGCGCTGGACCGGCATGCCACGAGCAAGATCGTGGAGGCGGAGGACCTCCAGCGGGTGCGCACGTTCGGCTTCCGGGGGGAGGCGCTGCCGTCCATGGCCTCGGTGTCCCGGCTGGAGCTGGAAACGGCCGAGGCGGGCGGCGTGGGTACCCGGGTGCGCGTGACGGGCGGCCGCATTGTGGGCGTGGACGACTGCGCTCGGCAGCGGGGCACCACCGTGATGGTGCGCAATCTCTTCGGCAACGTACCGGCGCGTGCGGCCTTCCTGCGCGGTGCGGGCGTGGAGACCCGCGCCGTCTCCGACGCCGTGCTGGCCCTGGCGCTGGCCAACCTCTCCACGGCGTTTCGCCTCGAATCCAACGGCCGGTGCCTGCTGGAGCTTCCCGCGGCGGCGGACCTGGCTACCCGCGTGGCGGCGCTGTGGGGCCGCGATGCCGCCGGCACGTACGTGGCCATCGATCATACCGCCGGCGCCGTTCGTGTCTCCGGCCTGGTGGAGCGGCCGGACGCCTCCCTCAGCGGTCCCCGGCGCACCCACCTGTTCGTGAACGGCCGTCCCTTCCGCGATCGGGCGGTGCTCGCGGCCGCGGAGCGCGCCTACCGCACCACGGTCCCTGAGGGCGCGCGTCCCTCGCTACTGCTCTACCTTTCCGTGGCGGGAGAGGACGTGGACCTGAACGTGCACCCCACCAAGGCGGAGGTGCGCTTCCGGGACGGCGGCGCGCTGGCGGCCGCGGTGGAGACGGCGGTGCACGGCGCGCTGAATACCGGTGAGAGCTCCGCCACGCTGGACCGCACCCCCGCGGTGCCCCAGCTCCGGCGGCCCGAGCCGCCGTCGGCCCCGGCCCCGGCCGCGGGGGGCGCGGCGGTCCGGGAAGGCGCCCCCGCGCCTGGCCAGCTCACCTTCTTCCGGGCCGCGCGCGAGCCGGGCGTGGAGGAGGGCAACGGCGCGGTCGGAGAGGCGGCGCCGGCACCGGAGGACGTGTCCCTTGAGGCGTCGGCGCGCCCCGCCCTCTGGCAGATCCACGAGACCTTCATCCTGGCCGAGACGCGCACCGGCCTGCTCATCATCGACCAGCACTCCGCGCACGAGCGCATCCTTTTCCAGCAGCTCATGGATGCGTTCGAGGGCGGCGGGCAGGGCAGCCAGCGGCTGCTCTTCCCCCTCACGCTGCGGCTGGCGCCGGCGGAGTACAGCGTGGTGGACGCGTCGCGCGAGATCCTGCAGCGGGCCGGCTACGAGATCGAGCCGTTCGGCGGCCGCACCGTGATCGTACATGCCGCACCCAATCCGCACCCCTGGTTCGATGCGGAGCGCTGCCTGCGCGAGATGGTGGCCGAACTGGCCGCGGGAAGCGATCTGACCCGCGCCGGGCGTGACCAGTACGAGCGCATTGCCATGACCTTTGCGTGCAAGGGCGCCATCAAGGCGGGCCAGCGGCTCTCGCCGCAGGAGATGGGTGAACTGTTCGACCGCCTCTTCGCCACGGACCTGCCGTATCACGACGTGCACGGGCGTCCCACCGTGGTGCGCCTCTCGGTGCACGAGCTGGAGCGCCGTTTCGGACGGCATGGTTGAGCCGGCCGCCCTGGCCATCACGGGGGCCACGGCCACTGGCAAGACCGCGCTGGCCGTGGCGGTGGCGCGGCGGCTGGACGGGGAGGTGGTGTCCATGGACTCCCGGCAGGTGTATCGGGGTATGGACATCGGCACGGCCAAGGCTACCCCGGCGGAGCGCGGCGGCGTGCCCCACCACGGGCTGGACCTGGTGGCTCCGGACGAGCGCTACAGCGCGGGCGCCTTTGCGCGGGACGCCCGTGGCTGGATCGCGGCCATGCGTGCGCGGGGTCGAGTGCCGGTGCTGGCCGGCGGCACGGGTTTCTTTCTGCGTGCGCTCATGGAACCACTCTTCGCCGAGCCGCCGCTGGATCGCGAGCGGCGCGGGGCGCTCCGGGCGTGGCTCGGGCGGCGCTCGCTGGAGGCGGTCCGCCGCATGGCGGGGGCGCTCGATCCGGCCGCGGGTGGCGGCGGTCGGCAGCGTCTGGAGCGCCGCATCGAGGTGGCGCTGCTCACCGGCAGGACGCTCGGCTGGTGGCACCGAGCCGCGCCCCCCGAGGCGCCGCCCCTGGCGGTCCTGGTGTGCGTGCTGGAACTTCCCCGCAGAGCGCTCTACCGGCGCATCGATGCGCGGGTGTCCGGCATGGCGCACGCGGGCCTGGTCGAGGAGGTTCGGAAGCTGGTGGAGCGCTACGGGCGGGACGCAGCGGGCATGAGTGCTACGGGCTACGGGGAAGTGGCGGCCCACCTGGCGGGCGAGTGCCCGCTGGAGGACGCGCTGGACGCCACGCGCCGCGCAACCCGGCGCTACGCGCGGCGGCAGCTCACGTGGTTCCGCAACCAGCTGCCCGACGCGCCACGGCTGGACGGTACGCGCCCACTCGAGGAACTGGCGGAGGAGGTGGCCGCGCTCTGGCGGCTTGCCACCGGACAGGTGCAACCCGCCCACCATGGCGGGCTGGATGAGGAGGAGGGGACGTGAAAATCGGTATCAGCTGCTATCCCGTGTACGGCGGTTCCGGCGTGGTGGCCACGGAACTCGGCATCCAGCTGGCGGGCCGCGGCCACGAGGTGCACATCATCACCTACGACCAGCCCTTCCGACTGCCGTATTTCGTGGAGAACGTCTACTATCACGAGGTGGAGGTCCCAACCTACCCGCTGTTCGCGCATCCCCCCTACAACCTGGCGCTCTCGGTGGCCATACACGACGTGGCCAGCAAGCACGACCTGGATCTCATCCATGCGCACTACGCGGTGCCACATGCCACCTCGGCCTGGCTGGCCAAGGAGATGCTCGACCGAGAGGACTTCCGCATCGTCACCACCCTGCACGGCACCGACATCACGCTCGTGGGGCAGGATCCGTCCTTCCGTCCCATCACGCAGTTCTCCATTGCCCGCTCGGACGGTCTGACCGCTGTCTCGGAGTGGCTGCGCGAGGAGACCGTGCACCATTTCAACATGGCGCGGGATGCCATCCGCGTCATACCGAACTTCGTGGACCTGAACGTCTACCGCCGTGACGCCTATCCCTGCCACCGCGCCAAGTTCACCATGGAGGGTGAATTCATCGTGGGCCACGTGTCCAACTTCCGCACCGTGAAGCGCTCGGCGGACGCCGTGCGGATCTTCGCACGCATGGCGCCGCAGATCCCGTCCAGGCTGCTCATGGTGGGCGATGGGCCGGAGCGGCCGCGCGCCCAGCAGGTGGCCGAGGAGGAAGGCGTGGCGGACCGGGTGGTGTTCCTGGGCAAGCAGGCCTCCGTGGCGGAACTGCTGGCGTGCACCGATCTCTATCTGCTCACCAGCGAATCGGAATCGTTCGCGCTGGCGTCGCTGGAGGCCATGGCCTGCGGTGTGCCGGTGGTGGGCACCAGCGTCGGGGGGGTGCCCGAGGTGGTCCATGGGGACGGCGGGATCCTGCACCCCCTGGGAGACCTGGACGGCATGGCCGCCTCGGGCGTGGCCATCCTCGGCGAGCCGGAGCGCTGGCAGCACGCCAGCCAGGCGGCGCGGGCGGCGGCCGAGGGCTTTTCGGCCGAGCGGGTCGTTCCCTTGTACGAGAGCTACTACGAAGAGATCCTGGCCCGATGAGACGCCTCGACGTCCAGGGCTCGCGCCGCGCGGGGCGCGCCATGCAGGGGGAGGAGCCGTGGCAGTGAAGAAGCACGAGGTGGACACGGGCCGCATCCCCGGGGTGGTGCCGGTGGATGACGCGGCGCTGCACCTCATCGACCTGGCGCTCGAGGAGGATCGCGGGCCGGGTGACTGGACCAGCCGCTGGACGGTGCCCGCCCGCACGCGCGTCGAGGCCCGCATCGTGGCACGTGCGGAAGGGGTGGTGGCAGGTCTCGGGCTGGCCGCCGCGGTGTGGCTGCGCCTGGATCCCCGTGTGGATTTCGACGTGGCCGTGCACGATGGGCAGGTGGCCACCGCAGGCCAGACCGTGATCACGCTGCGTGGGCCTGGCCGCGCCGTGCTCACCGGGGAGCGCACCGCGCTGAACTTCCTGCAGCGTCTGTCCGGCATTGCCACCCTCACGCGCGCCTACGTGGACGCCGTGGCCGGGACCGGCGCCCGCATCACGGATACGCGCAAGACCACGCCCGGCTGGCGCGCGCTGGAGAAGGCCGCGGTGCGCGCGGGCGGCGGCGAGAACCACCGCCTCGGGCTCTACGACATGGTGATGATCAAGGAGAACCATGCCATGATCGCGGGCGGCCTGGCGGCCGCTGTGGCACTCGTGCGGGACCAGAACGGCCGGGGCCTGCCAGTGGCCGCCGAGGCCCGCGACCTGGAGGAGGTGGACGTGGCGCTGGAGGCCGGGGTGGATCGGATCCTCCTGGACAACATGACGGACGAGATGCTCGCGCGGGCGGTCAAGCGCGCTCGCAAGCACCCGGCTCCGGTTGTCCTCGAGGCCACGGGCAACATGACGCTCGCCCGGGTCGGAGGCGTGGCCGCCACCGGGGTGGACGTGATCAGCGTGGGCGCGCTCACCCACTCGGTGCGGGCTCTCGACCTCTCCTTGCTGGTCACGTGAGTCCGCTCGTGTCCGTCGCGCCCCTGGAGCGTTGGGAGGAGCAGGCGGTGGCAGCCCTGCGCGCGGCCTGGGGCATTCCCCACCTGGTCGTTCGGGCGCGCACGGCTTCCACGAACGATGATGCCCGCGCCCTGGCGGAAGCGGGCGCGGCGCCGGGCACCGTGGTGCTGGCGGACAGCCAGTCGGCGGGGCGGGGACGGCGCGGGCGTGCATGGAGCGACCTGCCCGCGCAGTCCGTGCTCCTCTCCATGGTATGGCGTCCCACGGGCAGCGCACCGGCCGCGGCGCCGCTGCGGGCCGGCCTGGCGGTGGCGCAGGCGGTGGAGGGCGTCACGGACGGCCGTGCGTCGGTGCAGGTCAAATGGCCGAACGACGTCCTGCTGGGTGGCCGCAAGCTGGCCGGAATCCTGTGCGAGAGCGTGCTCGGCGGGCCCGCGCCCTTCGTGATCGTGGGCGTGGGGCTGAACGTCCTCCAGGAGCCCGGCAGTTGGCAGGGCCCGCTGGCTGGCACGGCCACCTCCCTGCGTGCGGAGCTGGGCAGCGCGCCGCCAAGAGGCATGGTAGCCGGGGCGCTCGTGCGCTTGCTGGCCGGCGCCGCGGCCCACGCCACCGACCCGCTGGAGGCCGCGGAACGGGCCGACCTGGCCGCGCGTGACGCGCTGCTGGACCGCCCCGTGAGCGTGGATGGCACGCCGCTCGGTAACGCCGCCGGGATAGCGCCTGATGGCGCGCTACGGGTGCGGCGCCCGGACGGAGGCCACACGCTGGTGCGGCACGGCGTGGTCCGCCCCCTCGATGACGCGGAGGCTGCACGGTGATCCTGGCTTTCGACGTAGGCAACACCGAGACGGTACTGGGCGTGCTGCGGGAGGGCCGCGTCTCCGGGCAATGGCGGTTGGCCACGCGTCCTGAGCGCACGGCCGACGAACTGGCGCTGGTCGTGAAGGCGCTGCTCGCCGACGCATCCATCAGGCCCGGCAGCCTGTCGGGCGCCGTCGTGGGCTCCGTGGTGCCGCCGCTTACGCCGGCCATCGTCACCGTGTGCGAACAGCACCTGGCCACCCGCGCGCTGCTCGTGGACGCCGCCACGCCGCTGCCCATCCGGTTGGAGGTGGATGAACCCATGACGGTGGGCGCCGACCGCATTGCCAACACCCTGGCAGCCGTCCGCCTCTACGGGCGCGACACCATCGTGGTGGACCTGGGCACGGCCACCACCTTCGACTGCATTCGCGCCGACGGGGCCTTCGTGGGCGGCGTCATCTCGCCCGGCGTGCGTACGGGCGCGGACATGCTCGTCAGCCGCACCGCCAAGCTGCCGCGCGTGGACCTGGAGCCGCCCGCCACCGTGATCGGGCGGCGCACGGAGTCCTCCCTCATGAGCGGTATCTTCCACGGTGCGGTGGCCGCCATCGACGGCATCGTGGACCGCATCCGCGCCGAATGGGGCAGGGAGGACGTGCTGGTGGTGGCCACGGGCGGGCTGGCACCGATGCTGGCGCCGCACTGCCGCACCGTCGAGCGCGTGGAGCCGCATCTCACCCTGTACGGCCTGGAGCTGGCCTGGCGGCACGTGCACGGTCCCACCGCCGGGGACGTCCGCCTGGTCTGATCCGGTAAGCGACGACGCCGCGCAGCCTCGGGGGCCGCGAGCCCTCGTGGTCCCCGCCCGCGGCCGGCGCGCTCCGTCTGCCAGCATGACCGGAAGCTGCCATTCCGGCAATCCCTCTTCTGCCAGTACAGCGCGCCCGCGCGGCACCGGTTCTGCTCCTGGCCACGCGGGATGCGGGCGCTTGACGGCAGGTCCAGCCCCGCTATCTTATCGCCAGTCTGTTAGCACTCACCAAAGACGAGTGCTAGCGAAGATGCCCAAGCTCATACATGGAGGATCACACATGGCGACTGCTGCTTCGACGCAGGTCAAGCCACTGGCGGACCGCATCGTGGTCAAGGCTCTGGAGGACAGCGAGCAGATGCGCGGCGGGCTCTACATCCCGGACACCGCCAAGGAAAAGCCCCAGCAGGGCGAGGTGGTCGCCGTCGGTCCCGGCAGGATCACGGACGACGGCAAGCGTATCGAGCCGGAGCTCAAGACCGGTGACAAGGTGCTCTACGGCAAGTACAGCGGCACGGAAGTGACCGTAGCGGATGAGGAGTACCTCATCCTGCGCGAGTCCGACGTGCTGGCCATCATCAAGTAAGACGAACCGCACACACAACAACGGAGGAACGCAGCCATGGCTGCCAAGGAACTCGAATTCAACACCGAGGCCCGCGCGGGTCTCAAGCGGGGCGTCGACAAGCTCGCCGAGGCCGTACGCGTAACGCTCGGTCCCAAGGGCCGCAATGTGGTCATCGATCGGAAGTTCGGCGCCCCCACGATCACCAAGGACGGCGTCACCGTGGCCAAGGAGATCGAGCTGGAGGACGCCGTGGAGAACATGGGCGCCCAGATGGTCAAGGAAGTGGCCACCAAGACCAGCGACCTGGCGGGTGACGGCACCACTACCGCCACCGTGCTGGCCCAGGCCATCTTCCGCGAGGGCCTGAAGAACGTGACGGCGGGCGCCAATCCCATGGCCATCAAGCGCGGCATCGACAAGGCCGTGGAGAAGGTCGTGGCGGAGCTCAAGGCCCTCTCCACGCCCACCAAGGGCAAGAAGGAGATTGCCCAGGTCGGCGCCATCTCGGCCAACAATGACCTGGAGATCGGCAACCTCATTGCCGACGCCATGGAGAAGGTCGGCAAGGACGGCGTGATCACCGTGGAGGAGGCCAAGGGCCTGGAGACCACGCTGGAGACGGTGGAGGGCATGCAGTTCGATCGCGGTTACCTGTCGCCGTACTTCGTGACCGACCCGGAGCGCATGGAGGCCGTGCTCGAGGACGCCGTGGTCCTGATCCATGACAAAAAGATCAGCGCCATGAAGGACCTCCTGCCGGTGCTGGAGAAGGTGGCTCAGTTGGGCAAGCCCCTCCTCATCATCGCCGAGGACATCGAGGGTGAGGCGCTGGCCACGCTCGTGGTCAACAAGCTCCGCGGCACGCTGCGCGTCTGCGCGGTCAAGGCGCCGGGCTTCGGGGATCGTCGCAAGGCCATGCTCCAGGACATTGCCGTCCTGACGGGCGGTCAGGTCATCTCCGAAGAGGTGGGCTTCAAGCTGGAGAACGCCGTGGTCAGTGACCTCGGCAGCGGCAAGCGCATTGTCATCGACAAGGACAACACCACGATCGTGGACGGCGCTGGTGAGGCCGACAAGATCAAGGGCCGCATCGATGAGATCCGCGTGGCCATCGACAAGAGCACCTCGGATTACGACAGTGAGAAGCTCCAGGAGCGGCTGGCCAAGCTGGCCGGCGGCGTGGCGGTGATCAATGTGGGCGCCGCCACCGAGACGGAGATGAAGGAAAAGAAGGCCCGCGTGGAGGACGCTCTCCACGCTACCCGCGCGGCCGTGGAGGAGGGCATCGTGCCCGGCGGCGGCGTGGCGTTCGTCCGCATCCAGAGCAAGCTGATGGACTTCAAGGTGGGCGCCCTGGACGAGCAGATCGGTGTGACCATCGTGCTGCGCGCCCTGGAGGAGCCCATCCGCCAGATCGCCAACAACGCGGGTCAGGAGGGCTCCATCGTGGTGGACAAGGTCCGCAACGAGAAGAAGCCCAACATGGGCTACAACGCCCTGTCGGACACCTACGAGGATCTGGTGGAGGCCGGCGTCATCGACCCCACCAAGGTCACGCGTACGGCGCTGCAGAACGCCGCGTCGATTGCCTCCCTCCTCCTCACCACGGAGTGCGTGGTGGTGGAGAAGAAGGAGGACGAGGGCATGCCGGCCGGCGGCGGCGGCATGCCGGGCGGCGGCATGGGCGGGATGTACTAGACCCAGCCCAGCCTGTTCCGGAAGCAGGAAGCCCCCGCGGCCTTCGGGTCGCGGGGGCTTTTGCGCGCGGTCATGGCGCCGAGCGTCCGCCCGCCTGGAAGCGGGCGGGCTCCAGGCGGGCCAGCACGGCATGTCGTTCTCGCGGCACGGCCAGGATGGGTCCCCACACGCCGTACAGATCCCGATAATCGCGCTCGAGATGCCGCAATGGCACACGGCTGCCCACGCGCCAACCGCGATATCCCCCGGTGGTGAGCAGCCGGCCGATGGCGGCGTCTTCCGCCGGCGAATGGCTCTCCATCAGGAACACCGGTCGGTACCGCCGGATGGTCTCGGTCATGCCGGCGAGCGCCGGCGCCCCGCCTCCCTCGATGTCCATCTTGATGAAGGCAGGTGCCAGGCCGCGGCTGGCCAGCGTGGCGTCGACCACCGCCGTCGGCACCTCGATCCGCGCTGCCTCCGGCCCCGCCCAGTCGTTCAACAGGGATGCCGTGTGGGGATTGCTCGGGACGAAGAAGGACGCGGTGCCCGCGCGGTCGCTCGCGGCGGCCTCCAGCACTTCCGTCCGTCGGCAACCGTTGCGCGCCAGGTTGCGCTCCAGCAGGGCGCGGGTCGCGGGAACCGGCTCCAGCGCCAGCACGCGCCCATGAGGGCCCACCGCGGCATCCAGCAGGAGCGTGAAGTAGCCCGCGTTGGCGCCCAACTCGAGCACCGCGTCACCGGGCGCGACCACCTGGCGGATAACCTCCGCCGTGCCGGGTTCGAGCGTGCCGACGAACACGCCGGGGCTCAACCAGGGGACGTATTCCAGCCATCGGCCGCGATTGGGACCCGCCAGCACGGGGTAGGAGCGCCCTTCGCGCAGCGCACGCCGGATCGCGACCGAGAGCGCTCGCCGAAGCGGGGACGGGAGATCCGCTGGCGGCAGCGCGCGCCGCGCCGCGGCCGCCAATACGCGCCACGCACGGATATGCGTCATGGTCCAGCCGAGGGCGGCGTCACCCCTCAGCCCGGCTGGCTTACCGAGGCGTGGTCGGTAGCTTCGGCAATGGCGCCCAGCACCCGGGCGAACCCGGCGCGGTCGGCCTCGGTCGTGGCGCGCAGGACCTGGCCGTCCACCACGTCCAGCAACCCCTGCACACGTTCGGCCAACGCACGGCCCGTCCCGGTGAGTACCACCAGGACGCTGCGCCGATCGGCGGGATTGGGTTTGCGGCTCACCAGGCGGTGGTCCGCGAGGCGGTCGACCACCGTGGTGAGCGTGGACGGCTTGAAGCCGAAAATCGCCTGCAATTCACCGATGGGGCAGGGACCGCGTGCCTCCAGGTAGGCCAGCATCCGTCCATCGGCCGGCGCCAGGTCCAGGCGGGCACAGTGGCCCTCCAGGTAGTGTGCGAAGTCCCGCTCGGCCCTGCGGAGCTGCTCCAGAAAGCGTTCTGCCATGCTGTCACCTCGAAGGGGGAAGAGCCGCCCTCGAAGGGGGCCGTCGTCCGGGACAGTATATTACGAAACCGTACAAATAGCATGATACGCCGTGGCGCGGCTACCGGCAAGGGGACCTCGGGGCGAGCCGTTGACGAGGCCCGCGTGGCGGGCCTATGTTTCCGGCTCGAACTCATGACGGGGAGGCCTCATGCGCCCGCGTAGCAGCATCACGACCGCCACAACGAGCCGCCGCCGGAGGGGGGCGTAGCGATCGTAGCGGTGCGTCCGGCGCCCGGCGAGCGCGGCCTCTCCTCCGGAGCAGGCCGCTTTCTTTTTTTCGTCCAGTGAACCAAGAGTACGCTACGATGATCAACATCACGCTTCCCGACGGGAAGGTCCTGGAGATGGAGGACGGCAGCACCCCTCTCCAGGTGGCCGAGCGCATCGGGCCCGGGCTGGCCAAAGCGGCCCTGGCCGGCAAGGTGGACGGCGCCGTGGTGGACCTGCGGCGCCCCATCACGGCGCATGCCCGCGTGGAGATCATCACGGCGCGGAGCCCGGAGGCGCTGGACGTGCTGCGCCATTCCGCGGCCCACGTGTTGGCCACGGCCGTGCGCCAGGTGCGTCCGGGGGCCGGCATCGGCTTCGGCCCCGCCATCAAGGAAGGCTTCTACTACGACTTCGAGGTGGACGAGCCCTTCACGCCCGAGGAGTTGGAGACCATCGAAGGTGAGATGGCCAGGGTGGCCGCGGCCGCCGATCCGTTCGAGCGGCGCGAAGTGAGCCGTGAGGAGGCGCGGGAGCTCTTTGCCGACGATCCGCTCAAGCTGGAGCGACTCGAGGAGCTGGGCCCGGACGAGGTCATCAGTGTCTACAGGAACGGTCCCTTCCTGGACCTGTGCCGCGGCCCGCATGTGCCGGACACGGGGCTGGTGAAGCACTTCAAGCTGCTCAACACCGCCGGGGCCTACTGGCGGGGTGACGAGAAGCGGCAGATGCTGCAGCGCATCTACGGCACCGCCTTCCTCTCGGAGAAGGACCTGGCCGCCCACCTCGAGCGCCTGGAGGAGGCACGCAAGCGGGACCATCGCCGCTTGGGCCGCGAGCTGGACCTCTTCTGGTTCCACCCGTCCGCGCCGGGCGCGCCGTTCTGGACCGATCGTGGCACCACGATCTTCGAGACGCTCAGGGCGTGGATGGTGGGGCGCCTCCGGGAGGGTACCTACGAGATCGTGAAGACGCCGCTGCTCTACAACAAGAGCCTGTGGGAGACTTCCGGGCACTGGGGGAAGTACAGGGAGAACATGTTCCTGGTGCTCGACAACGAGTCGGGCGAGCACGATTTCTCCCTCAAGCCCATGAACTGCCCGTCCCACCACCTCATGTTCGCGGCCCGGCGGCGCAGCTACCGGGAGCTGCCCGTGCGCTACGCCACGCAGGACGTGCTGCATCGCAACGAGGTGAGCGGGGCGTTGGCCGGACTCACGCGGGTACGGCAGTTCCAGCAGGATGACGCCCACATCTATCTCATGGAGTCCCAGATCGTGGAGGAGGTGCGCCGTCTCACGGAGATGGTGGACTACTTCTATCGCACGCTGGGGCTGAAGTACTGCGTGAAGTTTGCCACGCGTCCCGAGCAGCGGGTGGGTACGGACGCGCTCTGGGACCAGGCCGAGGCCATCCTCCAGGACGCGCTCGAGCGGCTGGATCTGGCGTACGAGCTGAAGCCGGGGGACGGCGCCTTCTACGGGCCCAAGATCGACTTCGACGTGGAGGATGCCATCGGGCGCAGCTGGCAACTCGGCACCATCCAGCTGGACTACCAGAATCCCGAGCGCTTCGACCTGCACTACGTGGGTGAGGACAACGCCGACCACCGCCCGGTGATCATCCACCGGGCCATCTTCGGCTCCTTCGAACGCTTCATTGCCATCCTGATCGAGCACTTCGCGGGCGCCTTCCCGCTCTGGCTGGCGCCGGAGCAGGTGCGGGTGCTGCCCATCACGGATGGCGTGCTGGAGAGTGCGCGTGCCCTGGCCGGGGAGCTGGAGGCCGCGGGGCTGCGGACGCACGTGGACGAGCGCAGTGAGACGCTGGGCTACAAGATCCGTGAGGGGGAGACCGGCAAGGTCCCCTACATGGCGGTGGTGGGCGAGCGTGAGGCGGAGGCCGGCACGGTGGCCGTGCGGCGTCGCGGGGGCGGCAAGAAGCAGGACGTCATGCCGCGCCAGGAATTCGTGGCGCGGCTTCAGGAGGAAGCCGCGAGCCGCTCGCTGGGGTAGAAGGCGCCCGGGAAGGTGGCGCCGCGCGGGCGGCTGCGCGGCGTCGTCGCTTACGAACGTGCCGTCTTGACCTGCCGTGGCGGTGGCGCTAGCTTTCCGCCTTACAATATGGGAAGCGGGCGGGGTAGCACCCTCCCCACCCTTCGGTCCGCGCCGCGGTACCGCCGGGTCTCGCGCTGACGGTCCCCACCGGTGCGTCCACCGGGTGAGGGCTGTTCGCATGAGAGGCCCGCAGCAGCGGGCCTTTTGATTTTTCTCGCCCGGAGGACGAGATAACGACCGACAAGCGCACACGCGTGAACCGCCAGATCCGGATCAGCCCGGTCCGGGTCATCGCCGATGACGGCGAACAGCTCGGGATCCTGACCATCGAGGATGCGTTGACCCGGGCCGAGGAGCTGGGTCTGGACCTCGTGGAGGTGGCGCCCACGGCGCGTCCTCCGGTGGTCCGCATCATGGACTACGGCAAGTTCAAGTACGAGGAAGCGCGCAAGGCCCGGCAGGCCAAGAAGAAGCAGCACCAGATCCAGGTCAAGGAGGTGAAGTTCCGGCCCGGGATCGAGCCCCACGACTTCGAGTTCAAGCTCCGGCACGCGCGGCGCTTCCTCGAGGAGGGCAACAAGGTGAAGGCCACCATGATGTTCCGCGGGCGCCAGATGGCGCGCCCGGAGCACGGGCGGGAGGTGCTCGCCAGGGTGGCGGAGGTGCTGGAGGACGTCGGCAAGGTGGAGGCCAATCCGTCCATGGAGGGCCGCACCATGACCATGATCGTGGCGCCGCGGAAGTAAGCGGCCGGTACATAGCTGGAGGAACGATGCCCAAGATGAAGACGAACCGGAGCGCCGCGAAGCGCTTCAAGGTGACCGGTAAGGGGAAGGTCAAGCGTGGCCATGCGTACACCAGCCACATCCTCACCAAGAAGTCCCAGAAGCGGAAGCGCAAGCTCCGCAAGCCGGATCTGGTGCATGCCGCGGACGAGCGGCGCATCAAGCGGCTGATCATGGGAGGCTGACATGGCAAGAGCTACCAACGCCGTTGCACGGCACAGGAAGCACAAGCGGTATCTGCGCGCCGCGCGTGGCTATTTCGGGGGCCGTTCCAAGCTGTGGCGGACCGCCAAGAGCGCCGTGGAGCGTGGCTGGGCGTATTCCTACCGGGACCGCAAGCAGCGCAAGCGTGACTTCCGCCGCCTGTGGATCACGCGCATCAACGCGGCGGTCCGCGAGCAGGACAGCGCCCTCAACTACTCCCGCTTCATGAACGGGCTGAAGCTGTCCGGCGTGGAGGTGAACCGGAAGGTCCTGGCGGACCTGGCGGTGCGGGATTCGGCCGCCTTCGGGGAGCTGGTCGAGAAGGCCAAGGCCTCCCTGCCGTAGGCACGCCGGCAGCGGGCATGGCTCGCCGCCGGAGGACAGCGCGGTCCGGTACACGCCGGCCGCCCCGGATGCCGCGCCGTTCAGAAGACGGGGCGGCACGGCCGCCGCGAGCGGCCCCGGGGCGGCCGGCGGTTTTACATCCTCCCCCGAAGTGCGCACATTGCGGGCGCCCGCGCACGGGGTCGTGAGCCCAGAGGAGATCCATGGACGGCAGTATCGAGCAAAAACTGCAGGAGCTGGAGGCCGAGGCGCGGCAGGCCGTTCCGGCGGCAGCTGACGCGGCGGCACTCGAGGCGGTGCGCATCCGGCTGCTCGGCCGCAAGGAGGGCCGGCTCACGGCCATCATGCGCACCCTGGGTGAGCTGTCCGCCGCCGAGCGTCCCGCGGCGGGGCAGGCGGCCAACCGGGCCAAGGACGTCATCACCGGCCTGCTCGACGCGCGCGACGCGGAGCTGGCCGCGGCCACCGAGGACGGCCGCGAGGCGGTGGATCTGACGCTGCCCGGCCGGACGCAGTGGCGCGGGGGGCGGCACCCCGTGACCCTGGTGGTGGACGAGATCTGCGCCATCTTCCGGACGCTGGGCTTCAGCCGGGTGCGGGGCCCGGAGGTGGAGACCGACTGGTACAACTTCACCGCGCTGAACACGCCGCTGGACCACCCGGCGGCCGACATGAGTGACACGTTCTACCTGCCGGGCGGGCTCCTGCTGCGCAGCCACACCTCACCCGTGCAGGTGCGCACCATGCAGGCCCACGCGCCACCCATCCGCGTGGTGGCGCCGGGGATGGTCTACCGGCGCGATCCCTACGACGCCTCCCATGCCCCAGCCTTCGAGCAGATCGAGGGGCTGGCCGTGGACGAGGGCATCACCTTCGTGGACTTCAAGGCCACACTGGCCGAATTCGCCCGGCGCTTCTTCGGCGCCGACGCGGAGGTGCGCTTCCGGCCGTCGTTCTTTCCCTTCACGGAGCCCAGTGCCGAGGTGGACGTGAGCTGCCTGCTCTGTGACCGGCAGGGGTGCAGCGCCTGCAAGGGCACGGGATGGATCGAGATCATGGGCGCAGGCATGGTGGACCCGGGTGTCTTCGAGCAGGTGGGCTACGACCCCGAGCGCTATACGGGGTTTGCCTTCGGCATGGGTCCGGCCCGCGTGGCCATGCTGCGCTACGGCATCCCCGACATCCGGCTCTTCTACGAGGGAGACGTGCGCTTCCTCCGGCAGTTCGCGTGAGGCGGCCATGAACATCAGCGTGCGCTGGCTCAAGGAACTGGCCCCCGGCCTCAAGGGCACCCCGGAGGAGCTGTCCGACCGGCTGGCCATGTACGGCATTCCCGTGGACGAGAGCACCGATCTGGGCGCGCCGCTCGGGGACGTGCTCGTGGCCCGCGTGGTGGAGGTGGGCCGCCACCCCAACGCCGACCGGCTCTCACTGTGCGTGGTGGACGCCGGCGGCGCGGAGCCCGTGCAGGTGGTGTGCGGGGCGCCCAACGTCCGCAGCGGCGCGTGGTATCCGTTCGCCCCCGTGGGCGCCACGCTGCCCGGCGGCGTCAAGCTGAAGAAGGTCAAGATTCGCGGGGAAGAGAGCCAGGGCATGCTGTGCAGCCCCAAGGAGCTGGGCCTGGGCCGCGACCACGCGGGCATCATGGAGCTGCACGGCGAGTACCGGCCCGGTGAGCCCTTCGTTGCGGCCCTCGGCCTGGACGATCACCGGCTGGTGCTGGACGTGACCCCCAACCGCGGGGATCTGCTGTCTCATCTGGGTGTGGCGCGCGAGCTGGGTCCGGTGGGGGAGGCCGGTCTGGAGATCCCGCCGCTGCCGGGCAGCGCGGGCACGCCGGCGCCCGGGTGGACGCGGGGTGAGGGCGCGGTTGAGGGAGCGGGCGTGCGCCTGGCGCTGGAAGACGCCGAGGGGTGCCCTCGTTACCTGGGACTCATCCTCCGGGGGGTGCGCGTCGGGCCGTCCCCGGAATGGCTGGCCGCGCGTCTGCGCGCCGTGGGCGCCCGCCCCATCAACAACGTGGTGGACGCCACGAATTACGTGCTGCTGGAGCTGGGGCAGCCCCTGCACGCCTTCGACCTGGACGCGCTGGGCGGCGCGGTGGTGGTGCGCCGCGCCCGGCCGGGCGAGCGGCTGACCACCCTGGACGCTCAGGACCGAGCGCTCACGGGGGCGGTGCTCGTGATCGCCGATGCCGAGCGTCCCGTGGCCCTGGCGGGGATCATGGGTGGCCAGGCCTCCGAGGTGACCGACGCGACCACGGACATCTTCCTGGAGTGCGCGCTCTTCGACCCGGCCCGTGTGCGGGAGGGCCGCCGCGTGCTCGGCATGTCCACGGATGCCAGCTACCGCTTCGAGCGCGGCGTGGACCCGGAGGGGCTCGAGCGCGCGGCGCTGCGCGCGGCCGAGCTGATCCAGGCCACGGCCGGCGGCACCGTGGATCCGGTGGCGCTGGATGCCCAGGGGGGCGTCTGGGAGCGGCCGGTCGTGCGCCTGCGGCGCGCCCGCGTTCGTCAGATTCTGGGCCAGGCGCTGGAGGACGAGGCGCTGGCGGGTTACCTGACGCCGCTCGGCTTCGACCTCACCCCCGTGCCAGATGGCTTCGACGTGCGCGTTCCCGGCGCCCGCAGCTACGACGTCACCCGTGAGATCGACCTGGTGGAGGAGATCGCGCGCCGCCACGGCTACGACGCCTTTCCTTCCGTGCTGGGTCCGTACCGGCCCACGGCCGTGCCCGATGCCCCCCTCGAGGGGCTGGAGGATCGCCTGCGCACGCTGCTGGCCGGGCTGGGATACCTGGAGGCGCGCAGCGCCCCCTTCGCGCCCGAGGAGGATGGGGACGTGCCGCTGGCCAAGCCGCTGTCCGCGGCCGAGAGTCGGCTCCGGCGCGCGCTGGCGCCCGGCCTGCTGCACCGCGTGGAGGGCAACTTCGCGCGCGGCGAGCGCAACGTGCGTCTCTTCGAGCTCGGCACCGCTTTCCTGCCGGGCGGCGCCGACGGGCGGCCCCTGGAAGAGACACGGCTGGCCGCGGCGTGGACCGGTGATCGACATCCACCCCACTGGAGCGGGACCGCCGCCGCCTTCGATCTGTGGGACGTCCGGGGCGTGAGCGCGCGGGTGGCCGAAGCGCTGGGGCTATCGGTGGCCGCCGCGCCGGATGCCACCGAGGCGCCCGGCTGGCTGGAGGGACGGCGAGCGTTCGTCCTGCACGCGACGGACGGGGCGGTGTGCGGTTGGGCCGGGGAGGTGCGCGCGACGGCCGTGGACGCGCCGGCCTGGGCCGGGACCGTGTGGGCCCTCGAGGTGCAGCTCACCGACGCCATGGCCGCGCCGCGCCCCGCCACGTACTGCCCGGTTCCCACCCAGCCGCCCGTGGAGCGCGATCTCGCGCTGCTGCTGCCCGACGGCGTCAGCGCCGCCGGCGCCGAGGAGGTGGTGCGGAGCGCCGCGGGGGAGCACCTCGAGGCGGTGGAGGTGTTCGACGTCTACAGCGGGGAGGAGCTGCCCGCCGGGGCACGCAGCGTGGCGTACCGGTTGCGCTTCCGCGCGCCGACGCGCACGCTCACCGATGAGGAGGTCGATCGTGCCGTGGAGCGCGTGCTGAAGCGGCTCCGGGAGGAAGCCGGTGTCGAGCGAAGAGGATAGGGCCCCGCGCACGGGCGGCGCCGTCGGTCCGGCGGCCTCACCGCCCGGCTGGGATCGCCTCGAGGCCAGCGTGCGGCGTCTGCTGGACGCTTACGTGGACGCGCGCCGCCGCGCCGCGGCGGCCGAGGGGCGCGCGGCGGAGTTGCAGGGCAAGCTGGCCGACCTTTCCAGCGGCCGGGTGGATCCGCTGGCGCTGAGCGCTCGCGCCGACGAGATGGAGGCCGAGAACGCGCGGCTACGCCAGCGTCTGGAGCGTGCCGGCGCGGTGGTGGAGCGCATGAAGACGCGCGTCCAGCTGGCGGAGGACGAACGGTGAAGGATTCCGAGAAGGCGGTGGTCACGGTCACCATTGCCGGTGACGAGTACACCATCCGGGCCGATGCCACGCCGGACCATACCCGGGAGTGTGCCGCCTACGTGGACCGCACGGTGCAGGAGATCCTGGCGCAGAGCGCCCTGGTGCAGCCGCAGAAGGCCGTCATCCTGGCTGCCCTGGCGCTGGCCGACCAGCTTCTGCGCACGCGCGCAGAGGCCCAAGCCGAGCGCCAGGGGATGGAGCGCCTCACCGTTCGGCTGGCCGATGACGTAGCGGCACGGCTGGCCGGGGACACGGACTAGCGCCCCGCAGGTTGCGTGGGCTTCCGCGCGCCCCCTAGTTTCACGCCGGGCACGCGCGTGTACGTGGCGCCACGCCCGCTGTTGCCAAGCTGCCTACCCGGGGGTCCTGCCCCCTTCTGGAGAGATCATGGATGGGAATCTCCTGCTGATCGGCGCCATCTGCGCCGTCGGCGGCCTCCTGCTGGGCGTGCTCGGCGGGATCTTCGCCGAGCGCGCCCGCCTGAAGCGCCGCAAGGCCGACGCGGAAAGCCAAGCGGAGCGCATACGGGCCACGGCCGAGGAGGACGTGGACCGGATTCGCCGGGCCGCCGAACTGACGGGCAAGGAAGAAGCGCTGCGCGCCCGCGAGGAGTGGGAGCGGGAGGAGGGCCGGCGCCGCGAGGAGATGGAGCGGGCCGAGGCCCGCCTGGACGACCGCCGGGCGTCGCTGGACCGCAAGTACGACCTGCTGGACGAGAAGGAGAAGCACCTGGCGGAGAGGGAGGAGGCACTGGCCGGGCGGAGCCGCGAGCTGGACAAGAAGAACGCCGAGTGTGAGCGCCTGGCGGGGGAGACCACCGCCCGCCTGGAAGCGCTGGCCGGGCTGACCCGGGAGGAGGCGCTCGAGCGCCTGACCACCTCCCTCCAGGACACGGCGCGCGCGCGGGCCGCTAATGACATCCGCGAGATCAAGGAGAGCGCGAAGCGGGACGCGGATCGTGAGGCGCGCAAGATCATCTCCCTGGCCATCCAGCGCATTGCCGCCGACCACACGGCCGAAAGCACCGTCTCCGTGGTGAGCCTGCCCTCCGACGAGATGAAGGGCCGCATCATAGGCCGCGAGGGGCGGAACATCCGCGCCTTCGAGCAGGCCACGGGCATCGACGTCATCATCGATGACACCCCCGAGGCCGTCATCCTCTCCGGCTTCGACCCCGTGCGCCGCGAGACGGCCCGTCTGGCCCTGGAGAAGCTGGTGGCCGACGGCCGCATCCACCCGGGCCGGATCGAAGAGGTGGTGGAGAAGAGCCGTACGGAGGTGGAGGACTCCATGCTGCAGGCCGCCGAGGAGGCCTGCTACGAACTGGGCGTGCACGGCGTCCACGCCGAGATCATGAAGGTCCTGGGCCGGCTCAAGTTCCGCACGTCCTACGGGCAGAACCAGCTCCTGCACGCCAAGGAAGTGGCGCTCGTGGCCGGCAACATGGCCGCCGAGATGGGCCTGAACGCCACCATGGCCAAGCGCATGGGCCTGCTGCACGACGTGGGCAAGGGCATGACCCACGAGCACGAGGGCACGCACGTGGAGCTGGGCTGGGAGCTGTGCAAGAAATACAACGAGCCCGACGAGGTGCTGAACGCCATCAAGGCGCACCACGACGAGGAGCCGCACCGCTACGCGGAGTCCTTCCTGGTGACGGCGGCCGACGCCGTGAGCGGCGCACGGCCCGGTGCGCGGCGCGAGATGTTCGAGACCTACGTGAAGCGTCTCGAGAAGCTGGAGGAGATTGCCAGCAGCTTTGCCGGCGTGGAGCGCTGCTTTGCCATCCAGGCCGGCCGGGAGGTGCGCGTGATGGTGAATCCGGAGAACGTGAATGACAGCGGCATGGCGGAGATGAGTGAGGAGATTGCCCGCCGGCTGGAGGAGGAGCTCCAGTATCCCGGGCAGATCAAGGTGGTGGTGATCCGCGAGACACGGGCGGTGGATTTCGCCCGCTGAGCGGAGGCCGATGCCCTATTAGAATCAACATGAGGTAGAGATGGCTAAGATTATAAGTGGCAAGGATTTGAGTGACAGTATGCGGGACGAGATCGCGGCCGAGACCGCGGCGTTCCACAAGGAGACGGGTGTGACTCCGCAACTCACCGTGGTGCTCGTGGGAGAGGACCCGGCCAGCCAGGTCTACGTGCGCATGAAGGGCAAGGCGGCTGACAAACTGGGCTTCGGCTCCCGTCAGATCACGCTTCCGGCCGACACGCCGGAGGACGAACTGCTGGGCATCGTGGCGGGGCTGAACGCCGATCCCGACGTGCACGGCATCCTGGTGCAGCTGCCGCTCCCGGATCATATCGACGAGATGAAGGTGCTGCTGGCCGTGGATCCGGCCAAGGACGTGGACGGCTTCCATCCCATCAACGTGGGCCGCCTGGCCATCGGTGATCCCGACGTGCTGGCCCCGTGCACGCCCGCAGGAGTCATCGAGATGCTGCTGCGCTCGGGTTACGACACCGAGGGCAAGCGCGTCGTGGTGGTGGGGCGCTCCAACATCGTGGGTCGGCCCGTGGCGCTGCTGCTGCTGCGCACCACCCGCGGCGGCAACGCCACGGTGACCGTTGCCCACAGTCGCACCCGGGACTTGCCCTCCGTGACGCGCGAGGCGGACATCCTGGTGGCGGCCGTCGGTCGGGCCGAGCTCATCAAGCGGGACATGGTCAAGCCGGGCGCCGTGGTCATCGACGTGGGCGTGAACCGGGTGGACGATCCGGACACCGAGAAGGGTTATCGCCTGGTAGGGGACGTGGCGTTCGACGAGGTGAAGGAGGTGGCGGGCGCCATCTCCCCGGTGCCGGGGGGCGTGGGGCCCATGACCATCACCATGCTCATGCGCAACACGCTGGAGGCCGCCAAACGGCAGGCTGCCCAGGTGGCTACAGGGGCATGAGCCGCGATCGCTTCGACTTCACTGGTGAACCGCGGCGTCCGGCTCCTGCCCGGCGCCGCGCTTCGCATGCGGACCCGCTGGCCCCGCAGCCGGGACCCACCCCAGACGAGGCCTGCTCCGTCACCCAGCTGAACGCGCTGGTCAAGGCCACGCTCGAGGAGATGCTGCCGCCGCTGTGGGTGAGCGGCGAGGTGACGGGGTGGAAGCGCTATCGTGGCTCGGGCCATTGCTACTTCGCGCTGCGGGATGAGCTGGCCCAGGTGCGGGCGGTGATGTTCCGTTCGGATGCCGGCCGCCTGCCCACCGATCCCGAGGAGGGGATGCGCGTACGGGTGCTCGCCGCTGCCACCCTCTACGAGCGCCGCGGCGATTTCCAGCTCGTGGTCCGCCAGCTCGAGGCCGAGGGGGGCGATGGGCTGTGGCGGCTGGCCTTCGAGCGCCTGCGCGGCAAGCTGGATGCGGAGGGACTGCTGGCGCCGGAGCGGAAGCGCGCCCTGCCGGCGCACCCGGTCTGCGTGGGCGTGGTCACCTCACCCGTGGGCGCGGCGCTGCAGGACATCCTCAACATCCTGGCCCGGCGCGCTCCCTGGACGCGCGTGGTGCTCTCGCCGGCCCGGGTGCAGGGGGACGGCGCGGCCGCGGAGGTGGCGGCCGCCCTGGGCCGGCTGGACGCCGCGGGCGTGGCGGACGTCATCATCGTGGGCCGCGGCGGCGGCAGCATGGAGGATCTGTGGGCCTTCAACGAAGAGCCGGTCGCCCGCGCCATCGCGGCTTGCACGGTGCCGGTGATCAGCGCCGTGGGGCACGAGACCGACGTCACGATCGCGGACCTGGTGGCGGATCTGCGTGCCCCCACGCCCTCCGCGGCGGCCGAGTACGCCGTGCCCGACGGTGCGGAGCTGCGCCGCGGATTGCGGCTCACCGAGGAGCGGCTGCGCGGCGCGCTGGTGAGCACGGTGGCCGCCGCCCGTGAGCAGGTGGAGGGATGGAACGTGGCGCTGGAGGACGCCGTCCAGTACCGGCTGGAGGCTGCGCGGGAGCGCCTGAAAGGATCGGCCGCACTGCTCGAGGCGCTCTCGCCGCTGGCCGCGCTCGGGCGGGGCTACGCCGTGCCGCGGGGCAGGGATGGCCGGGTCCTGCGCTCGGCCGCTGATTTCGCGCCCGGCATGCCCTTCCAGCTGCGCGTGCGGGACGGTGAGCTGCCGTGCGTGCGCACCGAGGAGGAAAGTCATGGCACGTCCTAGCAAGCGGACGAAATCCGGCGGCGAGCGCCTGGAGCCGCGCCTGCGCCGGCTGGACGAGATCGTGGCGGGGCTGGAACGCGAGGATCTGGAACTCGAGGACGCGCTGGCCCTCTTCGAGGAGGGGGTGGGGCACATCCGCGCCGCCCGCGAGGTGCTGGAGCGGGCCACGCAGCGTGTGGATCAGCTCCTGGAGATTGCGGCAAGCGACGAGGGCGCCGCGCCGTGACCGGCACCGCCGGCGCCAGCGCGCCCGTCACGTTCCTCGCGGAACAACGACCCGGGGTGGAAGCGGCGCTGCTGCGCGTGGCGGACGAGTTGGCCGGCCGGGATGTCGTTCGCGAGGCCCTGCGCTACGCCCTGGGCGGCACCGGCAAGCGCCTGCGGCCGATTCTGTGCATGGCCGCCTATCGCGCTGTGGGGGGGAGCGGAGCGGACGCGGCCGTGCACGACCTGGCGGTGGCGCTGGAGCTGGTGCACACGTATTCGCTGGTGCATGACGACCTGCCGTGCATGGATGATGACGCCTTGCGGCGGGGCCGGGCTACGGTGCACCGTGTCTTCGGAGCGGACGTGGCCATGGTGACGGGGGCGGCGCTCATCCCGCTCGCGCTCGCGCGTGTGGCCCGGGCCGCCGTGGCCATGGGATTGGAAGAAACGCGCGCCAGCCGGCTGGTGGTGGAGCTGGCGCAGGGGGCGGGCGCGGCCGGCATGGTGGGCGGCCAGCTTCTGGACCTGGAGGCGGAGGGACACGCTCCGGGCCTTGATGACGTGGACGTCATTCATGCCCGCAAGACCGGCGCATTGCTGGCGGCGGCGCCCCGCATGGGAGGTGTGGCGGGCGGGGCGGGCGAGGGCATCGTGAGCGCGCTCGGACGCTACGGCCAGGCGCTGGGACTGGCCTTCCAGATCACGGATGACGTGCTCGACGTGGCCGGTGATCCGGCGGTCCTGGGCAAGGAGGCGGGGCGGGACACCGCACACGAGAAGGCCACCTATCCCGCGCTCCTGGGCCTGGACGGCGCCCGGACACGAGCGGGGGAGGCGGCGGCCGACGCCATTGCCGCATTGCGCGGCGCGCGTATCGAGAGCCCGGAGCTCGAGGGTCTGGCCCGGTTCGCGGCGGAGCGCGATCGTTGAGCTCCACCGTGCCTGATTGCAGCAGAGGAGGGGACGTGTCGTTGCTGGAAGGAATTGACGGGCCCGCGGCGGTACGCAGGCTCGACGCTGAGACGCTGCCGGCGCTGGCGGACGAGGTGCGTGAGCGCATGGTGGACGTGATCAGCAGGGTGGGCGGCCACTTCGCGCCCGGCCTGGGGGTGGTGGAACTGACCATTGCGCTGCACTACGTCTTCGATACGCCGCGGGACCGGATCATCTGGGACGTGGGTCACCAGGGCTATCCGCACAAGATCCTCACGGGCCGCAACGCCGCCTTCGAGCACATCCGGCAGAAGGACGGCCCGTCCGGCTTCCTCTCCAGGCGTGAGTCCGACCATGACCACTTCGGCGCCGGCCATGCCGCCACCTCCATCTCCGCCGGCCTGGGGATGGCCACGGCACGCGACCTCCGCGGGGAGGACTTCAAGGTGGTGGCGGTCATCGGGGACGGCGCACTGACGAGCGGCATGGCGTACGAGGCCATGAACAACGCCGGTCACAGCGAGCGGGACCTGGTGGTCATCCTGAATGACAACGAGATGTCCATCTCCCCCAATGTGGGTGCCATCAGCAAGTACCTCTCGCGGGTGGTCACCAATCCGGTCTACAACCGCATGCGCGAGGAGATCAAGAACCTCATCCACCGGGTCCCGTCGACCCTGGGGGAGGTGGTGGAGGGCATCGTGCTGCGCCTCGAGGAGAGCGCCAAGACGCTGCTCACGCCGGGAATCCTCTTCGAGGAGCTGGGCTTCCGGTACGTGGGTCCGGTGGACGGACACGACCTGCCGCGCCTGCTGGACACGCTGCGGGAGGTGCGCCGGTGGCATGGGCCCACGCTGGTGCACGTGCGCACCGTGAAGGGCAAGGGCTACGCGCTGGCGGAGGAGAACCCGGTCGTGTGGCACGGGGCCAAGCCGTTCGACAAGATCAGCGGCACCATGGCCAAGAAAAAGGACGGCCTACCGGCCTACACCAGCGTGTTCGGCAAGGGGCTGGTGGAGCTCGGTGCCGCGCACCCTGAACTGGCGGTGATCACGGCCGCCATGCCGGACGGGACCGGCACGGGACTCTTCGGGGACACCTACCCGGAGCGCTATTTCGACGTGGGGATCGCCGAGGGGCATGGGGTGACCTTCGCCGCCGGCCTGGCCACCAACGGCATCCGTCCGGTCGCGGCCATCTACTCCACCTTCCTGCAGCGCGCCTACGATTCCATCATCCACGACGTGGCCGTCCAGGAGCTGCCGGTCATCCTGGCCATGGATCGCGCCGGGCTGGTGGGCAATGACGGTCCCACCCACATGGGGCTCTACGACATTGCCTACCTTCTGGCGGTGCCGAACGCCACCGTCACGGCGCCCAAGGACGGTGCCGAGCTGCTGGCGCTGCTCCGGCTGGGCGTGGAGGCGGATCTGCACGGGCCGTATGCCGTGCGCTATCCCCGCGACAACGTGCCCGCCGCGGTGCCGCCGCTGGCGGACATCCCGCCGCTCATGTGGGGCACTTGGGAGGTGCTGCGCCGGGGACGTGACGTGGCCATCCTGGCGGTGGGCACCATGGTCCTGCCCGCCCTCGAGGCCGCCCGGGCGCTGGAGGCCGAGGGACTGGACGTCACCGTCATCAACTGCCGGTTCCTGAAGCCCATGGACGAGGCCGCGCTCAGTGACGCGATCGCCCGCCACACGGTGCTCGTCACGGTGGAGGAAGGCACTGAGGTGAACGGCTTCGGGGCCACGGTGGCCCGGCGCGTGGGTGAGCTTGCCGGGGGAACTCCGCCCCGTGTGGAGGTCGTGGGCGTGCCGGACCGCGTCATCGAGCACGCCAGTCGTGGGGAGCAGCTCGCGGAGCTGGGGCTGGACGCGGCCGGCATCGCCCGCCGCGTGGACGCCGCCGCGCGGCGCGGTCGCGCACCCATCCGGCGGGAGACGGCGTGAGGGTGGAGGGCTCGGAGCGCCCACCCTTCGCCAGCATCGGCGTGATCGGCCAGTCCCGCTATGGAGACCTGGGTGATGCGCTGACGCTCCTGCGCCGGGCCGTCGAGGACTACCAGGTGGAGCTCCTCGTGGAGGAGCGCCTGCGCGAACTGGCACCATCGCTGGGCACCTTCGAGCCGGGGGAGGTGGATCTGCTCGTCACCCTCGGCGGTGACGGCACGCTGCTGCGCGGCGCCCGCAGCGTGGCCGCCTTCCACACCCCGGTCCTGGGCATCAACCTGGGCTACCTGGGTTTTCTCACCTCGGTCACCAGCGATGAGCTGCCCGATGCGCTGGCCGCACTCTTCTCGGGCCGCTACTGGCTGGACACGCGTTTCACGCTGGACGCGCAGGTACTGGGGCGTGACGGGTCGGTGCAGAGCTCCTTCGTGGCACTCAATGACGCGGTGCTCCACAAGGGCGGCTTTGCCCGCGTGGTACGGCTGGTGGTGCACGTGGGCCCCGACCACCAGGAGGTGGCGGCCTACACGGCCGACGGCATCATCCTGGCCACGCCCACAGGCTCCACGGCCTACTCGCTGGGTGCAGGCGGGCCGGTGGTGGACCCGTCCGTGGAGTGCATCCTGGCCACGCCGATCTCACCCCACACCCTCGGCCTCAGGCCGCTCGTGCTACCGCTGGACACATCGATTCGGGTGGAGCCCCTCTTTCCCACCGAGGAGCTGATCCTCACGGTGGATGGCCGCGACGGCGCCGATCTCCATCCGGGCGAGAGTCTCCTCGTGCGGCGCGGCGAGCCGTCGGTGCCGCTGGTCCGCTTCGCGGGCCAGAGCTTCTTCGACACGCTGCGGCGCAAGCTCCACTGGGGGCTGGAACACGAGGAGCGCCGCCGGGCGGGACCGGCAGGGTGAACTGTCCCGGGCGCCTATTGCCGGGCCCCGACGGGCGCGAAAGCTTTCCATCATGCTGATCGAGCTGCGCGTCGAGAGCTACGCCGTCATCGACCGGGCCACCGTGCGGCTCGGTCCGGGACTCAACGTGCTCTCGGGTGAGACCGGCGCGGGCAAATCCATCATCGTGGGCGCCCTCTCCCTCCTGCTCGGCGAGCGCGCGTCGAGCGATGCCGTGCGCACCGGCGCGGAGCGCGCCGTGGTGGAGGGTGTCTTCGACGTATCCGCCAATCCAGCCGTGCGCGCCCTGCTGGAGGAGCAGGGCATCGCCCTGGAGGACGAGCTCCTGATCGTGCGGCGCGAGGTGGCCGCTGAGGGGCGCAACAGGGCGTGGGTGAACGGCTCGCCCGGCACGGTCGGTCTGCTGGGCGAACTGGGCGCCCACCTGGCCGACCTGCACGGCCAGCACGAGCACCAGACGCTGCTGCGCGCCGAGGAGCAGCGGCAGATCCTGGACGCCTTCGCGGGGGCCACGGAGCTGGCCAGCCAGGTGGCCGGCGCCCACGGGGAGGTGGCTGCCGTGGACGCACGCCTGGCCGACCTGGACCGGCGCCGGCGGGAGGCGGAGCAGCGCGCCGACTATCTACGCTTCCAGGTCGGTGAGATCGAGGCGGCAGAGATCCGCGCGGACGAGGAGGCGGAGCTGGAAGCCGAGGCCGCCCGCCTCGAGCACGCCAGTGAGCTGGCCGAGGCGGCCGAGCGCCTGCACCAGGAGCTCTACGCGGCCGAACGCGCCATGGTCGGGCGCCTGGCGGAGCTGCGCCGCCTGGCGGAGCGCCTGGCGGACATCGACGCGTCGCTGGCGCCCTCGGCCGAGGCCATGGAGGGGGCCTACTTTGCCCTGCAGGAGGTGGGGCGCAGCATGGGGGACTACGCCAACGGGGTGGAGCACGATCCCGGGCGGCTGGATATCCTGCGCCGCCGGCAGGATCTCCTCTTCCGGCTGAAGGCCAAGTACGGGCCGGAGCTGGCGGACGTGATCGAGACCGGCAGCCGGGCGCGCGCGGAGTTGGACCTCATCGACCGGGCCGGCTTCGAACGGCGCGAGCTGGAGGCGGCGCTGGCGGCTGCGCGGGAGCGGCATTCCGCGGCGGCGGCCGAGCTGAGCGCGGCTCGCAAAGCGGCGGCCCGCAAACTCGAAAAAGCCGTCGGCTCCCTGCTCCCGCGCCTGGGTATGGAGGGGGGCACGTTCGCCGCCGCCCTGCAGCCGCTGGCGGAGCCGGGGCCGCACGGCGCCGAGGGCGTGGAACTGCGGGTGGCGCTCAACCGGGGGTTCGAGCCCCGGCCGCTCGCGCGCGTGGCCTCCGGCGGAGAACTGTCGCGCGTCATGCTGGCGCTGAAGACCGTGCTGGCACGGGTGGATCGGGTGCCCACGCTGGTGTTCGACGAGATCGACGTGGGCATCGGCGGGCGCGTGGCGCATCGTGTGGCGGAGACGCTCGCGGAGGTGGCCCGCCATCACCAGGTCTTCGTCATCACCCACCTGGCGCAGATGGCGGCGCGGGCCGACCACCACCATCTGGTGGAGAAGCGGGAGCGCGAGGGGAGCACCCTCACCTCCGTGACGGAGCTCAGCGGCCAGGATCGGGTCCGGGAGCTGGCGCGCATGCTGGGTGGCGACCCGGAGAGCGCGGCCAGCCTGGAACACGCGCGCGAGCTGCTGGAGGGTGCGCCGGAAAGGGTGGGCTGAGCGCGGGCGGACGGAGGGGACGTCGCTTGAAAGAGAGTTGAAAAGAAACGGCCCCCCGGCCTAGCGCCGGGGGGCCGCTCACATCACCGGTAGGTGGGTCAGAAGCTGTAGGTCAGGCGCAGCAGCGCCAGCGTCCCCACAGCGGGGGTGCCCGGGTAGCTCCGGTACTCCTCGTCCAGCAGGTTCTGCACGTTCAGCTGCAGGGCGGCGCCGTCCAGCCCCGGCAGCCGGTAGCCCAGCTGGAGGTCCAGGAGCGTGTAGCTCTCCACGCACTCCTGGGTGGGGGCGTTGCCGCCCTGGATGCATGCCGTCCCCTCGTAGACGCCGGACTGGACCGGGAACTCGTTGTTGTAGCGCACGCGCACCTCGCCATTGAACGGCCGGTCCTCGGCGCCGTAGCCCAGGCTGAGCGAGCCCTTCCGCGTGGGCGCGTTCAGCGTCACCACCCCGTTGAGCTCCTGCACGTCGAAATGGTCGTCACTCACCCAGGAGGCCGTGGCGCCCAGGGTCCACACGTCCGTGAGCTGGAAATCCGCTCCCAGGTCCATACCCCACACGTCCAGCGTCTCGTCCACATTGGTGTAGGTGGCCAGGAACTGGGCGCCGTTGGCATTCACGCTGGGTGAGGAGATCACGCCCACGGGGATGGTGGCCAGGCCGGGCGAGGTGGCGGAGCCCGCCAGCGCCGTGGCGGTGGCCACGGCCTGCTCCTGCCCCATGCCCAGGTCCTGCATGAAGCGCGGCACCAGGTACTGCACGAGCTGCTGGCCGTTCAGCAGGACGAGCGGGTTCACCACCGTGAGCGGTGTGACCAGCTGGTCGCGCCGCGACCACCAGAGGTCGGCGGCCACGGCCAGGCGATTACGTACGAGACCCTGGTAGCCCACCTCGAGGCCGGTGGAAATGCTCTCGCGGATCGGGTTCACGTCCCCGAGTTCGAAGGCGGACAGTGAACTGAGGTTGCCTTCGTAGTTCACCACCGTGCCGATCTGCTCGGACGTGGGCTGCAGGCTGAGCAGGTAGCCCACGAAGTTGGGGTCGAGCGGATTGCCCTGAGCCGCCGCCTGCGCGGCCACCACCTGCACCGCGGCGGGATAGAAGAGCGCGGCACTGGCGGGAATGTGCTGGCCGGGACCGCCGAGCCCCTCGGGCGTGAACGGTGACAGCATCACGTAGCCGCCGCCACTCTGCCGGAAGGTGAAGCCCTCCGTGCCCGTGCCCTGCACGCGCACGCTGTAGCCGAGCTGTGCCGCCCCGCGCGCCAGCGGATCATTGGCCTGGTTCGGCACCGAGGTGGCCAGGTCCAGGAACTGGTTCAGTGACGTGGGCGTGGAGAA
>JBBDRO010000034.1:0-8673 GCA_040905425.1 Gemmatimonadota bacterium
GTGTGCAGCATGACCAGGAAGCGCTCGGCGTTCGGGCTGATGGGGAGGGGGGAGGCCTCCGCGGCGGTCGGGGCCTGGGTGGCCGCCGCCGCGTCCCTTTCTCCCGCCGCACCGCCCTTATGCGGGCCCGTGTCCCAAACTGACATCTCGGCCGAAACGTCTCCGGGGCGCTGGGCCGCCGTGGCCCCACCCGTCGAGGTCTCCCTGTCCCATCCCGACATCTCGGCCGAAACGTCTCGGCGAGCTTCCGGCCCGGCCTCCTCCGTCGCGGCCCCCAGCCCCACCCGCCCGTCCGTCTCCAGGTCACCCGTGCCCGCGGCGCACGCCCGCTCCACCAGCATGAGCAGCGCGTCCGCCCGCCGCTGCCTGTCGGTGCGCCCATCCTCCTCACCCTTCTCACCCGTGACCGCCAGCCCGTAGGCCTGCAGCGTCCGCATGACCATGAGCCCCTCGGCCGCCGGCAGCCGCGCACGGAGCTGCAGCGTCCCCTCGGCCTCCGTCCAGACCACGACCTCGCGTGCCTCCCAGCGGAGCCGCGCCAGCTCGCGCTCGTCCCGGGCGTTGTGCATGCGCCAGCCGCGCAGGAAGACCTCCAGCTGGTCACCGCTGCAGGACTCGGCGTACTCGAGCAGCTCCGCCTCGTTCTCCGGCGTGGCCACGCGCGTGAGCGCCCGCACCTGGCTGAAGCTCAGTTCGCCGCCGGCCATGGCGGCGCTGATCCTGGGCAGCTTCTCCAGCGCCCGCGCCACGCGCACCCGCTCCCGGCAGGCGCCCGTGCTCATGCCGGTGCGGAAGGCCAGCCAGGCGGCGCAGTTGCGGAAGCCGCAGACCTCCCAGCCCTGGCGCCGGTCGAACTCGGCCAGCTTGACCAGCAGCTGGTACTCCGCCGCGTGGATGTGGGCGGCAATGGTGGCGATCTCGTTGCCGAGCTCCTCCATCTCGTCGTTCTCGATGGCTTCCTGGTCGAGGGCTCCTTGGTCGACGGGTTCATGGTCGACGGCTTCGTAATCGGGCTCGTGGTCGACGGGCGTCCGACCGGAAGCGGCCGGATCCCCGACCGGACCGGCATCGGAAGCCGCCGGATCGTCGCGCGTGTCCCATTCTGACATCTCGGCCGAAACGTCTCCGGTGGGCTCAACGGGCTCCGACCTGCGCCGCAGCGCGCCTTCCGCCGCGGCCGTGTCCCATTCTGACATCTCGGCCGAAACGTCTCCGGGCGCCTCAGCGTCCTTCGAAACCTGCGGCGCAGTCCCGTCTGGTTCCGCGCCCTCCCTCCCAACCGTGCGCTCACGAACCATCCACTCCCGCCGCCGCCCGCCCAGCGCCATCCGCTCCGCGTAGCTCACGCCCTCCGCTCGTACACCCATGTACCCCTCCTCTGGCCAGTGCTCCCAACGACTTCCTGTAATATAAGGGGTGGTTTTTTGACTCTCTGGGTGGGGCGTAGAAGGACCATAGGGGGCGCTCGAGGTCTTCGCGATTGGCTCATACGCACGAGGGCCAGCAGGCGGCCCCAGACACGCCTTCCTGAAGGCGAATGGGGGCGGGGCGAGTCGGCGATTTAGGCGTGCCTAAAAATCTGTCAATGGGATGTTTGGGACATCTTTGCACCGACCGAGCTGGCTGATGAGTTGAGCGCGCCGGGCCCGGTCCGCTCCGGTGGACTGCCAATCCTCCGCTACTCGTCTCCTCCGCTACTCCTCCCGCAGGCTCATATGCTCCCCCTTGAACACGCGGAACAGGTACCACAGGGAAGGGATGAGCAGCGCCATGCCGATGGGGGTGCTCCACAGGATGAAGAGGAGCGGGCCGCGGGGCGCGGCCGCCTCCTGCAGGGTGAGCGAGGGATAGATGAGGTAGGGATACTGCGCCAGCCCCCAGCCCAGCAGCAGCATGATGACCTGCGCCACCGAGGCCATGCGCGCCAGCCGGTGCCGGCGCGTGCGGAGCCACCAACCGCTGAGCAGCGCCGCTACGATTCCCACCAGAAACGCCGCCGTGCCGCGACCGCCGATCAGCCCCTCCCACAGATGCGGCGCCTGACCGCGCAGCAGCGGCAGCCCGGCCACAGACAGCGCCACCAGCACCGTCCCCGACCAGAGCGCGCGGCGGCGGAAATCCTCCCGTAGTTCGCCCGCCGTCTCGTTGGCAAGGAAAACGGCCGCCAGGTAAGCGCACAGGGAGAGCGTCAGCAGCCCCACTAGCCAGGCCACCGGAGTGTGCCACGCGTGCGGGGCCAGGGCCGCTTCGGCCACCACCCCCGCCGCCCCGGCCCCGGCCCCATCCGCTGCACCCGCCGCCGCACCCACGGCACCAGCACCCACGGCACCCGCGCCTACCGAGCCCGCGCCCACCGAACCCGCGCCCACCGAACCCGCGCCCAGCCCCGCCACCCCCGCCCCCGACGACACCGCCCCCAGGCTCATGCCCAGCACCAGCGGCGTCACCACGCTGGCCGCGCCGAACACCGCGCCCCACGTGCGTTCCGGTGTGGCCACGCCGCGAGCGCTCTGCGGCGAATAAGCGCGGAAGACGAACGCGGCGCCCCTCAGGATGATCCCCAGCAGCACCAGGTGGAAGGGGAAGAAGAGGCCGATGCTGAGCGCGGCGTAGGCGTCGGGGAAGCCGGCGAAGAGTAGTACGATGACAAAGATCAGCCAGACGTGGTTGGCCTCCCAAACGGGCCCCATGGCGTGCGCGATGGCGTCCCGCTGCTCCGCCTTGCGTGGGCCGCCGGCCAGCAGATCCCAGATGCCGCCGCCGAAGTCCGCGCCCCCCAGCACCGCGTAGGCGGTCAGCGCCACCAGCGCCAGCAGGCCGACCAGCGCCTCAACGCTCATCGTGCTCCTCCGGCTGGCCGGCGTCACGACGTGGTGCGGCGTTCGGGTCCCGGAGTGCGGTGCCCACGTTGGCCCCGGCGGCCCTACCCTGGGTGCCAACCAGCCGCGGCTGCCCATGCGCCAGCGCCCGCAGCAGGAAGACCAGCGCCGTGCCCAGCACCAGGTAGAGCACGCTGAAGCCGAAGAGCGTCCACGGCACCTCGGCGATCGGCGTCACGCCCTCGGCGGTGCGCATGACCTCGTAGATGACCCATGGCTGACGGCCCACCTCGGTCACGATCCACCCCGCCTCGAGCGCGATGAAGCCCGCGGGCGCGGCCGCGAGCACGCCAGCCAGCAGCCACCGCGGCGCGGTGCCCCGGCGCCAGCGCCAGAGCCAGAAGAGGCCTCCCACGAAAATCATGAAGAAGCCCAGGCCCACCATGATCTGAAAGGCCACGTGGGTGATGAGCACGGGAGGCCAGAGCTCCCGCGGGTAGTCGTTCAGACCTTCGATGACGGTGGCGGGATCGTGACCCACGAGCAGGGAGAGGCCACTCGGGATGCGCAGCGCGTAGCTCACCTCCCCCGTCTCCTCGTCGGGGATCCCGCCGATGAGCAGCGGCACGTGGGAGGAGGTCTCGAAGTGCGCCTCAGCCGCGGCCAGCTTCAGCGGCTGGTACTCCGCCACGGAGCGCGCGCTCAGGTCCCCGCTGAGCGGCTGCAGCACCGCGGCCACCGTGCCCACCGCCAGCGCCAGGCCGATTCCGGAGCGATGGTAGGCGTCGTCGCGGCCGCGCAGCAGACCCATGGCGTAGACGCCGGCCACCGCGAAGCCCGTAGCTATGTAGCAGGAGAGGGTGGAGTGGAGCGCCATGTGGAACCAGGCGGGCGTCTGGAAGACGGCGAACGGACTGGCGTCTACCAGCTGGAGTCCCTCGGCGGTGAAGCCCCCCGGAACCTGCATCCACGCGTTGGCCGCCACCACCAGCACCCCGGACATCATCCCCGAAATGGCCACCGCGATGCCGGTGAGCCAGTGCGCGCGCGGTGAGATGCGGTCCCAGCCGTACAGGTAGAGGCCCAGGAAGATGGCCTCGATGAAGAAGGCGTAGCCCTCGAGCGCGAAGGCGGGCCCGAGCACGCCCCCCGCCAGCGCCATGAAGCGGGGCCAGAGCAGGCCCAGCTCGAAGGAGAGCGCGGTGCCGGAGACGGCGCCCACCGCAAAGGTGAGCGCGGTGGCCTTGGCCCACTTGCGCGCCAGCGCCCGGTAGTGCTCCCGGCCGGTGCGGAGCGCCAGTCCCTCGGCGATCACCATGAGGAGCGGCAGCCCGATGCCGAGTGC
Source organism: Gemmatimonadota bacterium (assembly GCA_040905425.1). GTDB lineage: Bacteria > Gemmatimonadota > Gemmatimonadetes > Longimicrobiales > RSA9 > JBBDRO01. The sequence continues at coordinate 4,165 of JBBDRO010000034.1, forward strand.
CGCGAAGATCATGTGGAAGGCCAGCGACACCTCCATCTGGAGGCGCGCGGCCAGCAGCGTTCCCATACAGATCCCATCCACCCTTGTGCGGCGCCGGCGGCGCCGCTTCGCCCCCCGTGGGGACCTGCTCAGTCTAGGCCGGACGCCGCCGGCGCGCGAGAGGCGGCGCGCGACCGGGCGGGCCCGACCGCCACCGGCGCGCGCGAGGGGCGGCCCGCAACCCGGCGGGCCCGACCGCTGCCATAAGCGCCGCCGGCGGCGCGAGCTCCGGAAGCGTCGTGGCGCGCGCCGTGCGGAAGGGGGCGCCCCATGGATGCCATGATCTTTGCGGCGGGGCTCGGCACCCGCCTCCGTCCCATCACCGAGCACATTCCCAAGCCCCTCATCCCGGTGGGTGGGGTGCCGCTGCTGGGCAGGGTGCTGCGCCGGCTGGTGGCCGCGGGCGCCGATCGCGTGGTGGTCAATGCGCACCACCACGTGGACCAGATGCAGGCCTACCTGCGGGAGCACGGCGGCTTCGGCGCGGACGTGCGCCTCTCGGTGGAGCAGCCACTGGTGCTGGACACCGGCGGCGGGCTGCTGCACGCGGCCGAACACTTCCGGCGCGACCGGCCCATTCTCGTGCACAACGGGGACGTGCTGTCCGATGTGGACCTGCAGGCGCTGGCGGCCGCGCACCGGGAGAGCGGCGCGCTGGCCACGCTGGTGACGCTGCCGCCCGGTGAGGAACGCTATCTGGTTTTCGACGACAAGGGGTTGGTGGGCTACGCGCCGCGCGGCGAGCCCGAGCCGCGGCTCGTCCGTCCCGCCGCCGGTGAAACGAAGAAGCGTGACTTCGCGGGTATCCAGATGCTCGATCCGCGCATCCTGGACCACATCACCGAGCGCGGCGTCTTCTCCATCGTGTGGCCCTACCTGCGCCTCTCCGCCGGGGGGGAGGCCATCCGCCCCCACGACGCGCTCGAGGCGCGCTGGATCGACGTGGGCACGCCGGAGCGCCTGCGCCAGGCGGAGGCCATGGTGGCCGCCGGCGAGCTGGGCTGATCAGCCGCCGGGCGGGGCGCTGGCGCAGGCGGGCCACCCGCCCTGATCAGCCCTCCGGCGGAGGCCGCCCGCAGGCCGGCGATCCGCCCCATCAGCCGCCCGGCACCAGCACCAGCGTGTGCGCCGCGTTACGCTCCACGGCCGCCCGGGTGTACGAGAGCGGGAAGTACTCCCCCGCGCCGTACATGGTCACCAGGTTGTCGTAGAACGGGCTGCCCGGCTGCGCCGACTGCCCCGGCGCGTTGGTCACCATGGAGGCGTCCAGGTTCGCGAAGTCGATGATCTCGCGGAAGGTGGCGCCGGTGGCGGCTACCGTCCCGCTCCCTCCGCTCCGTTCCACCGCCTGGATGTCATAGGCAGCCACCAGATCGTGGGGGAACTCGCTCCGGTGGATGCGGCCCCAGCGCCACTGCTCGGGGTCGGGGCCCTGGTCCTCCGCGAGCGCCGCCAGCCCCTCCGCCAGCCCGGCCTCCAGCACCGCCTGGCGCGCGGCGTCCGTGGCCGCCGCCCGCAGCGCGTCCCCGTCCACGGCGCGGTCCACGAAGCGGTTCACCGCCGGCACGGCGCTGTCGCGGCGCAGATGGCCGTCCCACTCGGCCAGCGCCGCGCGCCAGCGCTCCAGCTCCGGGTCCGCGGCCGTCCAGCCGCGGAAGCGCGCCGCGTCGGCGTGCGCGGACGGGGAGTATGCATCCAGCTGAATGGCCCGCATGTCCGCCATGGTGAAGCCGCTGCCGCTCGTGAACAGGCTCTCCAGCCGGTCCATGCGGGTGCGCGACGGGCCGCGCTTGAAATAGAGCGGGGGGTCGTAGCCTTCGGGATGGATGTCGTGGTTGGCCGTGGCGATCCAGCCCCGCTCCGGATTCAGCTCGCGCGGCAGGTCGTCCCGGAAACCATCCGACTCGTAGGCGCCGGTGCCCGGGACGGGCAGCCGGCCGTGCCAGTTCGGCCGGCGCGGTGAGAGCGCGGAGGCCTGCCAGGCAATGTTCCCGTCCGCGTCCCCGCACACCATGTTCTCGGTGGGGGCGTGGTAGTAGACCTGGGCGTCCAGGAACTCCATGCAGTTCTGCAGGGCATGGTAGCGCAGCGCGCCCAGGTAGCCCGCGCTGCCCGGCTCGTGCATGGTGGAGCGCAGCGCATAGGCCAGATTGCGCACCGTGTCCTCGTGGAAGACCGGGCCGTGGCGCGAGAACTTCCGCTCCACCACCACCGGCTCGCCGTCCTTCACCAGGATGGTGTCCACCACCACCGTGAGCGGCTCCCAACCACCGCGGAAGAGGACCTGGTTGCGGTCATCGGGATGCACGGTCTCCACGTACACGTCCGACTGGTCGGTGCCCACGATCGTGAGCCCCCACGCGATGCGGCCGTTGTGGCCGATGGCCACGCCCGGCAGCGGCGCCTCCGTGGCGCCGATGACGTCCCAGCCCGGTGCGTTCAGGTGCACGATGTAGCGGATGGACGGGTTGGTCACGCCGCGGTGCGGGTCGTTGGCCACCATCACCTCACCGCTGGCGGTCAGCGCCCCGCTCACCGCCCAGTTGTTGCTGCCGGGACTGTTCTCCTGCGCGCCGTTGTTCTCGTTGGCGGTGGCGCCCGGCCAGCTGGCGTACGGCTCCACGAGCGGCACATCGGGTGGCCCGCGCACGCCGGACAGCGCGCGCGCCACGTCCTGGTCGATGGCCGTGAAGTCCACGCCCTCGGGGACCACCAGCTCCCGCCACGGACTGGGGTTGGCGCGCCGGTTGGCCTCCGCCGCGCCCAGCTCGGCCACGGTGCGCGCCAGGCTGAGCTCCGAGCGACCGTCTCCCAGCGGCATGGCCGTCTGCGTACGCAGCACCGAGGCCTCCGCCGTCCAGCCGAGCGGCTCCAGGCCGGTGAGGACGAACTCTACCGGCAGATCGTCCCCGATGTGCTCGATGTAGGCGTTCACGCCGGCCGCGTACGCGTCGAAGACGCGGCGCCCCTCGGGGTGGTAGGAGGTCCACTCGCGCGCGTCGTAGGGGCCATGGTAGCGCACCAGGCGCGCCAGACGATCGTGGTTCACGTAGTCCGGCCCCATGACCTCTGCCAGGCGGCCCTCGTAGGTACGGCGGTAGAGGTCCATCTGCCAGAGGCGGTCCTGCGCGGTGACGAAGCCCTGCGCGTAGAACAGGTCGGCCGTGTTGCGCGCGTAGATGTGGGGCACGCCCCAGCGGTCGCGCACCACCTCCACGCTGTCGGTGAGCCCGGGCAGCGCCACGGTGCCGTCCAGCTGCGCCAGCGCGGCGTCCGCCAGCTCCGCGAAGTTCTCGGGATCGCCGCCGCGGGTGGCCACGGCCAGCACGATCAGGGGGACCACCACCAACGTGGCCAGGATGATGCGGATCATGGGTGCGTCCTCCGGAAGAAGGTGGCGGGGCGTCGTCGCTTACCGCCGCCAGACGTTGTTCGTGCGATCGGCGTCGGGCAAGTCCCGCTCCGGATCGATCTCCACGCGCGTGGCCGTGCCGGGCACTGTAATGGACGCGCGCACGGCGCCGGCCAGCCACACGTCCACCGGGATCTCCCGGCGCACCGTCCGGCCGTCCGCCAGCGTCACCACCAGGTGCACGGGCATGGGTACGCGGCCCAGGTCCTCCACCTCGATGTGCGTCTGGCCGTCCGCCACCGTGACCGAGCGGACCGCCTGGTCCAGCACCCACGTCTCGTGGTACCAGCTCCGCCAGAACCAGTCGAGCTCCCGGCCGCTCACGTCCTCGAAGGTGTGCCAGAAGTCCCACGGGTAGGGGTGCTTCCACGCCCAGCGGTCCACGAATGCGCGCAGCGCGCGCTCGAAGGTCTCCTCCCCGAGCACGGCGCTGAGCGCCGCCAGCACGGTGCCCGGTTTGGCGTAGGAGGCGGTGCCGTACGCGGGCCCCGGCACGTGGTACGCCGAGCGGCGCATGATCGGCCCCTCCAACCCGGCGCGGGCCACGGCCAGGTAGGCGTCCTGGTCGGGCAGATCGTGATCGATGCCCGGGTAGAAATCCTTGCGCGCCTGGTTCTCGTTGAAGGTGGTGGTGCCCTCGTCCAGCCACGAGAAGCGCCGCTCGTCCGTGCTCACGATCATGGGGATCCACATGTGCGCCAGCTCGTGCGCCGTGACCCAGTAGAGGGCGCTGTCCCCGCGCGCGTTGTAGTCCCCCATGAGCGTCATCATGGGATACTCCATGCCGCCCCCCATGAGGCTGCCGCCCTCCACCGCCGTCATGTGCGGCCAGGGATAGGACAGGCCCAGGTACTCCGAGAAGAAGCGGATGGCGTGCGCCGCGTAGCGGGCCACCTGGCTCCACAGCGGCGCCGAGTCGCGCCACAGCGCCTGGATGAGCGTGTATTCCCCACCGCCCACGCTCGTGCGGCGTGCGTCCCAGTTGGGCTCCAAGCTCAGGCTGTAAGCGACGTCCCGTACATCCTCCGCCGTGAACCGCCACAGCACCGGGCTCCCCG
>JBBDRO010000035.1:0-8524 GCA_040905425.1 Gemmatimonadota bacterium
TGGGCGTGGGCATGGGCCACGCTTGGGCCAGCGGGCGGGCGGGGCCATGGTATCACGGGCCTGCTCGCACTCTTCCAGCACCACCGGACGGCGCGGAGCCCCGCCTCCCGCCACACGTGCGCCAGGGTGACCAGGGCGGCCAGGCCGCGGCCGTTGTCCGATATGCCGGCGGCCAGCAGACGGCCGTCCTGCTCGCGGACGCGCACGTCCGTAGCCGGTAGCCGGCGGGGAAGATCGTGTCCAGGTGGGCGGCCGCGAGGACCGCTCCAGGCTCGGCGCCGGCGCCACCGCTGTGGCCGCTGTGGCTGGCGCTGCCTCCGGCGTGGCGGCTCCCACCGCCACCGCTGGTGCTGCCACGCAACGTGGCCAGCAGGTTGCCGACCTCGTCCCGGTGTACCTCCAGCACGCCCGCCTCGCGCAGGCGCCCCTCCAGCCAGTCCGCGCGGGCGCCTTCCTCCCCGGTCGGAGCCGGGATGGCGGTGACCTCCCGCTGGTCGGCCAGGGTGCGGGGGTGGGCGGCGCGGGCGGCTTCCAGCGCGGCGCGAACGCGCGGGCTATCGAGGAGCGGGGCCAGCGGATCGTTATGCTCAGGTGGCATCGGCCTCATTTGGCAAGCGATGATGGAGCGGGGGGCAGGTTAGTGGGGTGGCGGGCGTGGGTGAAGTGCCGCGCGGCCTCCGTGCTTGGTGCGCGTGCTATCAAAAGCCCACGCGTGGGGCGGGCGCACCGCGCGTGGGCATCTTGTCGCAATTATTCGCGTCAAACCCGCAGGCGCGAGTGCGAGCGGCCGCACATGGGCGTACGATAGCAATTATTCGCATCAAACCCGCACGCGCGGAAACCGGGTGTCCCGCGTGCCGCTTTGATTGGCATGTAAGCCCCGTTCTCAAGGAACGCTCGATCGTACGCAGCCCCCGATCTTACGCACGCCCGATCGCCGCGAATCCTGAACTGGAGGTCCGCATGATCGATCGTCGAAGCGCCTGGCTGGCTGTCCCGCTGCTCTTTGCCGTTGCCCACGCTACGGCGGGTGTCGCGCAGAACGTGGCGGTCCGGGACAGCGCGGGGATCACCATCGTGGCGAGCTCCGCACCGGCCTGGGCAGCGGGCCAGGGATGGACGGTGGAGCCGGCGCCGGAAGTGTCTATCGGTGGCGCGGATGCCCAGGGGCCGTATGCCCTGCACCGCGTGATGGGAGCGGCCCGGTTGCCGGACGCTACGATTGCCGTGAGCGACGCAGGCAGCGGTCAGGTGCGGCTCTTCACCCCGGAAGGATCCTACCTGGCTGCCCTGGGGCGGACCGGGCGTGGGCCCGGCGAGTTCAGCCGACCCGCACAGGTGATTGCTGGCAGCGCCGACACCGTGATCGTCTGGGACAACACCAGCCGGCGCATCAACTGGTTCGGGCGCGACGGCACCTTTCGGCGGGCGGTTGCCCTCGACCTTCCCTACGTCAGGCAAGTGGGCGGCAGCTTTCCGGTGGACTCGCGCCTGCTGCCCGATCTGGGCGTCGTCGTTGTGCTGCGCGAACTGGCCCCTGCCGCGGGCGCCGGGGACCGGGTGACGCGTCCTCAGCACCGCGCCCTATGGCTCCGGCCGGGTGCGGAAGCCTGGGACACCGTACGCTCGTTTCCCGGCACCGAGGAGATGCTCCTGAGCATGCCGGGCGTAAGGATGGCGCTCCCCTTGCCGCACGCCCGGCAAGGACGCATTGCCGCGGGCGGCAGCCCGGCGCGGTTGTGCGTCGGCAGCCAGGAGCGGGCCGAGATCACGTGCTTCGACGCCGCCGGCGCGGTGCGTCGGGTGCGCTGGGCGGCCGCGCCCGTGCCGGTCGGGCGGTCTGAAATCACGGCATGGCGCGAGCGGACGCTGGTGGAAGATAGGAACCTGCCCGGGTCCGTCGAGGCGCGCCGCCGAGCGGTGGACGCCATGCCGATGCCGGCCTACCGGCCGCCGTACGGTCGGATCGTACTCGACCATGCGGGCAACCTCTGGGCGGAGGTGCCGCGCGCCCTGGACGCCCCACCCGAGGCGCCCATCACCTACCGCGTGTTCGATCCCGAGGGGGTCTGGCTGGGTGAGGTGGTGGTGCCCGCCGTGGAGATCCTGGAGATCGGACCGGAGCATATCCTCGGCTTGCGCCGCGACGCGTACGACGCCGAGATCGTGCAGCGCTTTCGGCTGGACAGGACGGGGGCGCCGCTGCCGTAAACCGGGCGGAGTAGGAGTGATAAGCCGGGCCGAGCCGGAGATTTGAGCGCCGCGCAACGACCATTATTGCGCAATGAAGCTGCGCGCCCCTGGTTTTTTTTGGGCGGCTTAGCGGCTTGCCACAGAGTGCGCCCTTTCCACGAGGCTCGCTGGCCTTCGCTCCCCGTTCGGCATTACTGTGATCCATGCTGGCCGAACCGCAGCCCCTCGAACGCCTCCGCGCCAATCTCGAGCGCATCCTTGGCAATGGGATGGTCGCGGACCCCATTGCACATGCCAGCCAGGTGGCCGATGTGGCTGCGGTCCTCCATGAGGCGTTCGCGTCGCGCGGCTTTCTCGTGACGCTTGTGGGTGGCTCAGCCATCGAAATCCACGCGCCGGGGATCTATCGGTCGGGTGACCTGGACGTGGTCCTCGAAGCCACCCAGGAGGCCACCCATCTTCGAGAAGAGATCTTCCTAGGGCTAGGGTTCCGACATGCGGGGCGTCACTGGCGCCATGGCAGTGATCTGTTCGTTGAACTCGTGAATGGTCCCGTTGCCGGGCCAACCGAGGATGTCCGGGTCGGAGACGCGGAATTCAGGATCGTGACAAAGGAAGTCGTACTGCGTGACCGTCTCGTTGGCTTCAAACACTGGAAGTACACGGCCTACGGCGAACAGGCGGTCGACATGCTCGCCGCATTCGGCAGCGAACTGGACCCGACCTGGTTGCTCCCGGAGTTGGAGCGTGAGGATGCACTCGACGCCCTGGAAGCCCTCCAGCAGCTGGCCCGGTCATCGAAGCCGATCACAGATCAGCTGCTCCGGGGTATGATTGATGAGTTGCATGACCGTGAGCGCAACCGGTAGAGCCCATGTCGGGTAGCATGTGTGATGATGGCAGGCGGAATTCAGGCCGAGGGACGGCATCATGAGTGACAAGGCGGGAAAACCCGATCTCAGGGAGCTGTGGCCGGCCCGGCTCCAGCGCGTCCGCCGCTCGCAGGCACGGACTGACGTACGGGGCATGACACGCCCTCCCCGCGACCCGGACGAGCACGCATTTCTGAAGCGCACGGGCCAGGCGGGGCCGTTCGTGGAGGCCGCCAAAGCTGGCAGCTAAGCTAGATCGTGAAGGTCGAAGTATTCCGGTGACGTGCGCGGGGACGTCGCCTGAAATCAGGCCAGTGCGCTCAGCAGCAGACTGGCCAGCCCGAAGTAGATGAGCAGGCCGGTCACGTCCATCAGCGTGGCCACCAGCGGCGCCGAGGCGCTGGCGGGGTCCAGGCCCAGGCGCTCCAGCGCGAAGGGGAGCATGGAGCCGGCCAGGGTGCCGAAGAGCACCACGCCGAGCACGCTGAAGCCGATGGTGAGGCCCAGGTCCATGGCGTAGGCCACGTTCTCGTCCAGCCCCAGGAGCTGGCCGCCGAGTACGCGCGCCAGACCCAGGATGCCGAGCAGGATGCCCAGCGCCAGTCCCGTGGCCACCTCGCGGCGCGCCACCCGCCACCAGTCGCGCATGCGGATCTCTCCCACGGCCATGGCGCGGATCACGAGCGTGGAGGACTGCGCGCCCGAGTTGCCGCCGCTGCTGATGATCATGGGGATGAAGAGCGCCAGCACGGCCACCGTGGCAATGTCCTCCTGGAACCTGCCGATGACGCTCACCGTGAACATCTGCCCCACGAGCAAGATGGAGAGCCAGCCGGCGCGCTTGCGCACGAGCGTGAAGAGGCTGGTGCGCAGGTACGGCTCATCGAGCGCCTCGATGGCGCCGTACTTCTGGATGTCCTCCGTGGCCTCCTCCTCCACCACGTCCACGATGTCATCCACCGTCACAATGCCGCGGATGCGCCCCTCGGCGTCCAGCACGGGCAGCGCCAGCATGTCGTGCTCCGCGAACAGGCGGGCCACCTCCTCCTGGTCCATGGCCTCGTGGGCGGAGACCACGTCCGTGCTCATCAGGTCCCGCACGCGGGTGGTGCCCGGCGCGGAGAAGAGCTCGCGGAAGGAGACCACGCCCATGAGGTGCTGCTCGGTGTCCAGCACGTAGACGTAGTAGATGGTCTCCGGCTCGATGGGGCCGAGGGCTTGCTTGCGCAGGTAGCTGATAGCCTCGTCGGCCGTCATGTCCGGGCGCAGGCGGGCGAAGCGCGAGCTCATGAGGCCGCCGGCCTCGTCCTCCGCGTAGGCCAGCAGCGCCGTCACCTCGCGGCGGGTGGCCTCGTCCAGCAGCGCCAGCAGCTGCGCGTGCTGCTCGGGGTCCTCCACGGTCTGGATGACGTCGGCGGCATCGTCGGGCGGGAGCAGGCGGTACCAGAGGCGGCGCTCGGCGGGGCGGAGCGCCAGCAGCAGATCGCCCTGGTCGCGCGGCGCCAGGTCGAAAAAGAAGTCCTCGGCGTCCTGCGGATCCAGCAGCTTGAAGCCCTCCAGGCGGTCCTCGGCCGAGAGGAGCCACCAGGCCTCCCCGAGCTCGTAGAGATCGACCTGACTGGATTCGGGCGCCACGCTGCCTCCAGGGGGCGGAATTCCGGCGCGCTCGCCGCGCCGGTGCGGAGACTACGCGGGGGGCTGGAGCACGGCAAGCGGGGGGCGGGCGGCCCGTATTATCTTCGTGCCGCCACAAGGTGCCCCACGGACGAGGAAGGGAATGGCGGACGATCGGAGTCAGGATGCGCCCGCGCGCGTGCTCGTGGTGGAGGACGAGCGGGACATTGCCGCGCTGGTGGCCTTCCATCTGACCCGGGAGGGATACCGGGTGCGTACGGCCGAGACGGGCGCCGAGGCGCTGGAGGCGCTGGAGGCGGAGCGGCCGGACCTGCTGATCCTGGATGTGATGCTGCCCGGCCTGTCCGGCTACGAGGTGCTGGCGGAGGCCAGGCGCCGGCCGGAGCTGGCCGATCTGCCGGTGGTATTGCTGACGGCGCGGCGGGAGGAGGCGGATCGGGTACGCGGCCTGGAGCTGGGCGCCGACGACTACGTCACCAAGCCGTTCAGCCCGCGCGAGCTCGTGCTGCGCGTGGAGGCGGTCCTGCGCCGGTCCCGCTCGCCGGCCGTGGCCGGCGCCAGCCGCACCCTGCGCGGTGGCCCGGTCCGGGTGGAGACGGCCGCCATGCGGGTGCGCGTGCACGGTGCGGACGTGGACCTCACGCCCATCGAGTACCGGCTCCTGGTCACGCTGCTGGAGCGGCGCGGCCGCGTGCAGACGCGCCAACAGCTGCTGGAGAGGGCCTGGGAGGTGAACGCCCGCATCGAGACACGCACCGTGGACATGCACGTGCAGCGCCTGCGCGCCAAGCTGGGGGAGCACGGCCACTGGATCGAGACGGTGCGCGGCTTCGGCTATCGCTTTCGGGCCCGGGAGGGGGAGGAATGAGACCCGTCCGCCTGCCGCTCCGCTCGACCATGGCGGCCGCCGCCGCGCTGCTGGCGCTGGCAACGGTCGTGAGCGCGCGCCTGCTGCCGGGGCTGCTGGTCGTGCCGGCGGCGGCCCTCCTGGGCTGGTGGTTCGGGAGCCGGCTCAAGGGTGAGCTGGCGCTGCTGCGCCGGCGCGCCGTGGCGCGGGCACGGGGGCGGACCGGGCCACCGCTCGCCTCGCCCTTCCCCGAGGTAGGGGCGGCGGGCGCCGCCGTGGACAGACTGGCCGATGAGCAGGCGCGCGAGCTGGCGGCGCTGCGTGGCGAGCGGGCGGAGTTGGCCGCCCAGCTCGAGGCCGTCTCGGAGGGCATCCTCCAGGTGGACGGCCAGGGCCGGGTGGTGCATGCCAATCCGGCGGCCTACCGGCTGCTACGCCTGCCTGCCGACGTGCGCGGCGAGCCGCTCGCCGCCCTGGTGCGGAGCGCCGAGGTGCGGGGGGTGCTCGCCAGGGTGGCGGCCGGCGAGAGCGATCCCTTCACGGAGGCCACGCTGGAAGCGCGGCGTCTGCTCGTGACCGGTCGGCCGCTGCCCGCCGTGCGGGAGGGTGCGCCGGGCGCCGTGCTGGGCGTGGTGGATCTGACCGATCTGCGCAGGCTCGAGAGCGTGCGCCGCGATTTCGTGGCCAACGTGAGCCATGAGCTCAAGACCCCGCTGACCTCCATCCGCGGGTACGCGGAGACGCTGCGCACCGATGCCGACCTCCCCGCCGACACGCGGGCGCAGTTCCTGGACGTCATCCAGCACAACGCCGATCGCCTGCAGCGCATCGTGGAGGAGCTGCTCGATCTCTCGCGCCTGGAATCGGGCGTGTGGCAACCCGACGCGCGGCCGGTGCGGCCGGCGGCCGTGGCCGAGGACGCCTGGTCGGACTGCCGCGCGGCAGCCGAGCGCAAAGGGGTCCGCTTCCGGGTAGAGGGCGGGGAGGTGGCCGCGCTCGGTGATCCCGACGCCCTGCGCCAGGTGTTCACCAACCTGCTGGACAACGCCGTTCGCGCCACTCCCGAGGGCGGCGCCATCGAGGTCCGCGCGTACCACGAAGCGCCGTGGGTGGTGGTGGCGGTGGCCGACACCGGCGTGGGCATCCCGGGTGACGCGCTGGGGCGCGTCTTCGAGCGCTTCTACCGGGTGGACCCCGCGCGCTCCCGCGCAGCCGGTGGCACGGGCCTGGGCTTGGCCATCGTGAAGCATCTGGTGGAGGGCATGGGCGGGCAGGTCAGCGCCACGAGCCAGCTCGGCAAGGGCACCACGGTGCGTGTGAGCCTGCGGGAGGCCCCGCCCGCCTGAGCCACGCATCCCACGGCACGGCGCCGCGCTTCGTTACCTCCCCGTTACACGACCGCGACGCCGGGCTGACCCGGCGGCGTATAGGTTTCCTTCCGAACAGAGAAGACCTCACGTTCGGGAGGGTTCATGCAGAGCTGGTCCAGAGGGGTGCTGCTGCTCACCGCGCTGCTCGCGGTCGGGTCGCCGGCCGCGGCGCAGACGCTGGAAGCCGGCGCGCTGCAGGTCCGATTCACCGGCCGCGTGCAGTTCCAGTACAACACGTCCAACGTGCCCGGGCCGGAGGGCACCTTCGAGATGCGCCGCGCGCGCCAGGCCGTGCGCCTCACCATCGACGACTGGATCCACGGGCATGTGGAAGCGGACTTCGCGCTGGGCCGCCTGGCGCTCAAGAACGCGTTCATGGAGCTGGCGCCGAGCCCCGGGCTGAACGTGCGCTTCGGCCAGTACAAGATGCCCTTCGGTCTGATCCAGCTCACGAGTTCCACGGAGATCCTGACCATCGAGCGTGGCCTGCGCATCCGCGGCCTGGACACGCAGTTCGCGGACGAGGACGACGGCACCGATCCCGCCCTGAGCCAGCTGGATGGGGCGCTCCTCATGGGTGAGGAGCAGACGTTGCTCGACGCGCACGGCTACCACGGTTACGACATGGGCGCCGAAGTGCATGGCACCGCTGGCCCCTTCGGCTACGCGGTGGGGCTCTTCAACGGCGCCGGCCCTGACCGGCGGGACGCCAACGCCGCCAAGACGGTGGCCGGCCGCGTGAGCTACGCCCTCGGTGGAACGGACGCCCCGCTGGTGCTCGGCGCGGCGGCCGTCTTCAAGGACCGGGTGGACACCTCCGGCCAGACGGTCCGCGGGCAGGCGTACGAGGTGGATGCAGAGTACGGCGCCTTCCGCCGCTCCGGCCTGCACGTCCAGGTCGAACTGGTGACGGGGGAGAACATGGTTCTGGAGGAGACCTTCCTCGGCGCCCAGGGGGTGGCGGCCTGGTTCGCCCCACGCGATGGCCCACGCGTCGAGGGCTGGGAACTGGTCGGACGCGCCAGCTGGGGGGATCCGAGCACCGATCGCACCGAAGACGGGGGCCTGCTCCTCACGCCTGGCGCGAATCTCTACTTCCACGGTCGCAATCGCCTCATGGCCAACTGGGACGTCTTCGTACCCCAGGGTGAACGCTTCGAGACGCGCCACGCGCTCCGTCTGCAGACCCAGCTCCACTACTGATGCGCACTCACCACCTCTCTACGGAGTAAGCGACGATGATCATCACGCGCACCGCGTACCGTGCCTTCGGGGCCGGGGCTGCCACCCTGCTGGTCCTCTCCGCGTGCGGCGGCGAGGCCGGTGAGGGCGGCCTCACTGGCACCATCACCATCGACGGCTCGAGCACCGTCTATCCCGTCAGCGAGGCCATGGCCGAGGAGTTCTCCATCCTGAACCCTGGCGTGCGGCCAAACGTCACCTATTCCGGCACGGGCGGCGGCTTCAAGCGCTTCTGTGCCGGGGAGACGGAGATCAGCAACGCCTCCCGCGCCATCACTGAGGAGGAGCTGGCGCTCTGCGAGGGCAACGGCGTGGACTACCTCGAGATCCCGGTGGCGCTGGACGGCCTTGCCGTGGTCACGAAT
>JBBDRO010000036.1:0-45248 GCA_040905425.1 Gemmatimonadota bacterium
AGGGGACATTTCTATCCGTAGCTGGAGGGGACATTATCATCCGTAGACAACAGGGAGACGTGCCGGACGGCTCATCTCACCGGGCTCCTCTCCAGAATTCTGAACCGCACGTCGGGTATGCGCCCTCAGCGTCCCCGGACCCCGAGGCGCCAAAGGTCCAGCACGATGATGCCGTCCTCCAGCTCGCGCACCCCCACCACGTGCTCACCGTCCATCAGGGAGGTCAGGAGCCGGGAGGTGCTGCCGCCAGTCGCCACCACCTGCCCGGCGTCCACGTTCACAAGCTCGAGCACGGGGTCCAGGAGCTCGTTCATGTCCAGGACCGGCTCCTGGGTCATGGCCCCCGATTGAAAGGCCGCGAACAGGTCCCGCACGCTGGTCATGTTTACGCGCTGCGCCAGCACCCAGACCTCACCCGCGGAAGTGGGCGCCGCGCCGAAGGTCATGGCCGTGGTGCGGGCCTCCTGAATGTGCTGCATGGCCTCCTGCTCGCTGGCCAGCTCCAGAGAGGGAAACCAGTAGGCCTGCCGGTCGATGGTGCGGAGCCGGCTGCCGTCCGCGTCCAGCACGTCCAGCCTGTAGCGGGTGGCGTGCAGCGCCACCAGGCGACCGTCCGGCAGGGCCACCACACCGGACTGTCCGGTGGTAGGGTTGTCGTCCGTAGGCGGTGTCGAGAGCTCCAGGCGGTCCACCTCCGCGCCGGTGGCGTCCAGCACCGGTGCGCCTCCACCGGCCATGCTCATGACCGCCACCGTGCCGTCGCTGCGCGGCAGGATGCCCATAGCGCCCTGGTCCGCCGTCACGGACCGCACGATCCGCTGCTCCGGGTCCACCACCGTGATGCGGCCGCCCCCGCTGACCACCCACAGGGAGTCCCCCGGGCCCACCACCAGATTCTGGATGCCACGGAACTCCCCGGGGCCACCCCCTTCCGTGCCGAAGGCGCCGCGGAAGCGACCGTCCGGCCCGTACATGGAAATGGTGCCCGGGGTGTAGGTAGGCGCCACGAAATAGCGGCCGCGTGAGTCGCGGGCCACCCGGGACTCCGTGGTGGGACCGTGGACCCCTGCATCCCATCCCAGCGCCAGGGTCGGGGTGAGGGTGACCCGGCAGGCGGGGCAGGAGCGACCCGGGGCAACGCTCAGGGAATCCTGGGCGCCGGCCGGAGCTGGTCCCATTGCCAGGAGGAGCACCGCCCCAACCACCACGGCAGCGGCCGCGCGAAACATCCTGTCAGGTGCGTTCATGGCTCGCAGTACGGCGGTAGTGGCCCGGAGGTTTCTACGGCTCCTTCGTACCCCGATGGGATGAGAGGCGTGGCGCGCATGACTGGAAGTTACGGCCCCACGCGTGCCATGCCTCGTTGCCTTCCCAAGATGCCGCGAACCCCTACAACCCCTCCAACGGATCCTCACAGATATGATCCAATGACTCCATCCCCACCAGCACCTCGCGCGGCTTGGAGCCGTCCGGGGGGCCGAGGATGCCGGCGTGGTGGAGCTGGTCCATGATGCGGGCGGCGCGGCCGTAGCCGATGCGCATGCGCCGCTGCAGGCGGGAGGTGCTGCCCTGCTGTTGCTGGATGCACACCTCGGCGGCCTGGCGGAAGAGCTCGTCGCGCTCCTCGAAGGGGGCCAGGTCGTCGGCGGAGGCCTCGTCCGCCTCGCGCGAGCGCACCATCTCCAGGATGTCGTCCTCACTGGGCGGGCGGCCCGTGCGGTCGGCGGCCTCCCGGTACCAGTTCATGAGGCGCTCGGTGTCCTCCGTGGAGATGTAGGCGCCCTGGATGCGCACCGGGTCGGACTGACCGGGGGGGAGGAAGAGCATGTCCCCGTTGCCGAGCAGGGCGTCGGCGCCGTTCTGGTCCAGGATGGTGCGGCTGTCCACCTTGCTGCTCACGCGGAAGCCGATGCGGCAGGGGAAGTTGGCCTTGATGAGGCCCGTGATGACGTTCACGCTGGGGCGCTGCGTGGCCACGATCAGGTGGATGCCGATGGCGCGCGCCTTCTGCGCCAGCTGCTCGATTGGGCGCTCCACCGCCGCTCCGGAACCGCGGAGAATTCTCCGTTAACTCCGCGGCACGCTGACGGTATCGAGGAATGGATACGCATTCCCCGCCGCGCAGCACGCTATCTCAGGCGACCATGCCCCATGAGAAGCACCTCTTTACCAATCATCCTAATTGCGCCGTGCTGCCAACCGAAGGAATACCTCCAGGCTTCGACGAACGTACCCTTCGTTTCAAGTGAATTTCTGCCGAAGAAGACGACATCAACGTCGTACCCCTCTTGTGTCGTCCTAGGATTACTAAAGGTCACATGAATGGTCGAAGGCGACTGTAGACAGGATGTACGACCGCTACGCCCGCCACATACCTCGGCACCAGGAATTTCCCTCAATAGGGCGACTATGACCGGCGACTCTGGTGATTCCAACAGCGTGGCTGCTCGAACAAATCGAATCGGCTCGTCGGCGTTGAATCGCTCTTGAATCACGCGTGGATCCACGAGCGGCTTCCGTTCTGCATACGCATCCGGCAGTTGCTTCAGTACCGAATGGTAGATTCTCACCACGTCGCTAGCTCGGGCTGGTTCCTGTGCGGCCAAGCCGCCGAAGGTAAGCAGCACAAGCACGAGGGTTGTGATTGCGCGTAGCATTGGAAACTCTCCTTACGAGCAAGTCAGCGGACGTCAGATCGCCGCGCTATTCCGCGTAGCTGCCGCACGACATTCCGATGAACTCAGCTTGGGACTCAGTCAGGTCGGTTACGCCATCGACCAGCCAGTCCTGATGATGTGCTTCTTCATGAATCGCAGTAGGGCCGAGATCCTCCAAGCCCTTGCTCGTAATTCGGGTGATGTTACCATATTCACCAGGCAATATGAAGCCGTAGGGATCGTCGGGGCCATCAGCAGTCCCGCCCCAACGAAAGCCGATATCAGTAGAAGGATGGTTATAGCGTGCAAGCGCATCATTCACGAGGTCCTCACACGACGAATTCGCAAAATGCGCAGCCAGGGCGTCTAGTTTCTGCTTAAGCCGCGTGCATTCATCATCTGGCAGGTCGCAGCTATAATAGTAAAATGATGGAGTACTGACGGGTGCGGTTGCGGTTAACCCGTCGTCAACTCCACACCCCCCGAGGACGCCCGCGCCAACGATAATGCCCACCAAGGGGGTGACAGCCAGTTTCATCTCGCTGCTCGCAAATGTGTGGGGAGCACAGACAACCATGATGAGTCTACCAAGATGGAGCAGCGAATGCAAGCCTCTGACGCGTACCCAACGAGCGAGTACATGCGCGTGACAAGTCGTACCGAGAGTACTCATTCCAAACCAACCGCCAGGATCGGCGCAGGACGCTACAGCATCGGCGCCTCCAATTCGCAGGACCCTACAACCCCTCCAACGGATCCTCACAGATATGGTCCAACGACTCCATCCCCACCAGCACCTCGCGCGGCTTGGAGCCGTCGGGCGGGCCCAGGACGCCGGCGTGGTGGAGCTGGTCCATGATGCGGGCGGCGCGGCCGTAGCCTATGCGCATGCGACGCTGCAGGAGGGAGGTGCTGCCCTGCTGCTGCTGGATGCACACCTCCGCGGCCTGGCGGAAGAGCTCGTCGCGCTCCTCGAAGGGGGCCAGGTCGTCGGCGGAGGCCTCGTCCGCCTCGCGCGAGCGCACCATCTCGAGGATGTCGTCCTCGCTCGGCGGGCGGCCCGTGCGGTCGGCGGCCTCGCGGTACCAGTTCATGAGCCGCTCGGTGTCCTCCGTGGAGATGTAGGCGCCCTGGATGCGCACGGGGTCGGACTGGCCGGGCGGCAGGAAGAGCATGTCCCCGTTGCCGAGCAGGGCATCGGCGCCGTTCTGGTCCAGGATGGTGCGGCTGTCCACCTTGCTGCTCACCCGGAAGCCGATGCGGCAGGGGAAGTTGGCCTTGATCAGCCCGGTGATGACGTTCACGCTGGGGCGCTGCGTGGCCACGATCAGGTGCATGCCGATGGCGCGCGCCTTCTGGGCCAGTTGCGCGAGCGGCCGCTCCACCTCCGCCTGCACGGTCATCATGAGGTCGGCCAGCTCGTCCACCACCACCACGATGTAGGGCAGCGGGCCCTCGGTGTAGGCCCAGCGGTCGGGGTCGTTCTCCGAGCCGCTGGGGAAGGCGCGCCGGAGCTCCTGCCCCGACTCCGCGCGGCGGTTGAACTCGGCCAGCGAACGGGCGCCGTTCTCCGAGAGCAGCGTGTAGCGCCGCTCCATCTCCATGACCGCCCACTTCAGGATGGTGGCGGCGTCCTGCGGGTCCGTGACCACCGGATGGCGCAGGTGCGGCAGGTCCCCGTACATGGAGAGCTCCACCATCTTCGGGTCCACCATGAGCAGGCGCATCTGCCGCGGCGAGTGCCGGTAGATGAGGCTGGTGATGATGGTGTTGATGCACACGCTCTTGCCCGAGCCCGTGGCGCCGGCAATGAGCAGGTGCGGCATGCGCGCCAGGTCCGCCACGTAGGGACGGCCCATGAGGTCCTTGCCGAGCGCCAGCGGCAGCGTGCCGCGCGCGCGCTGGAAGGCGGGCGCCTCCAGGATGTCCCGCAGGTGCACCACCTCGGGGCTGGGGTTGGGCACCTCCACGCCCACGGCGCCCTTGCCGGGGATGGGCGCCACGATGCGGATGCTCGGGGCGCGGAGCGCCAGCGCCAGGTCCGCGTCCAGCGCGGCGATGCGGTTCACCTTCACGCCGGGCGCCGGCACCACCTCGAACTGCGTCACCACGGGGCCGGTGGTGCGCCCGCCGATCTCCCCCTCCACCTTGAAGGTCCTGAGCGTGGCGATGAGCGTCTCACCCAGGCGGTCCAGCTCCGCGGAGGAAAGGCTGTCCCCCGCGGGCGGCGGCGCGGAGAGCGCCTGCATGGGCGGCCGGTCCGCGGACTCCGGATCGCCGGAATCCACGAGCACCGGCGCGGAGCCGCCCACCGCCTTCTTCACGCGCTTCTTCACCTTTTCCATGACAGGCCGCGGTCCCGCGTCCGCCTCCGGCGCTCTCTCCAGCTCCAATTGCGCCTCTTCCTCCCACGGGCTCGGCGGCAGCTCCTCGGCGTGCACGTCGCCCTCGTCCACGGCGTCACCGCCCGAGCCGAAGGCGCGCAGCGCGCCCCACCCTCCCCACGCCAGCCCGCCCTGGCTCCAGCCGATGGTGGCGATCACCAGCCCCACCAGGAGCACCGTGAGCACGAAGCCCGCGCCCACGGGGCCGAGCAGCGCCACCAGCGGCAGGCCGATGGCGCGGCCCACGAAGCCGGTGGGCGAGGGCGGCAGCAGCATGCCCCCCTCGGCGGACGTCTCCGGAATCCAGAGGGCGGCGGCGGCGGGCAGCAGGAAGGCCAGGCCCAGCAGCAGCGCCACCCAGCGCGCGCCTTGGTCCGCGGGCACCCGCCCCCACGCCCAGCCGGCGCCCACCGCCAGCGCCACGGGGATGATGAGCATGCCGATGCCGAAGAGGCCCAGCCCCCAACGCGCCGTGAGCGCGCCCAGGGGGCCCATGACGTTGCCCGCGGGAAAGTGCCGCGCCACGTCGGCGGGCAGCAGGCTCAGCAGGACGAAGAGGGCCAGCGCCGCGGAGGCCAGGCCCAGGAGCTGTCGGCGCTGCCGTTCGGTGACCATGGATGCTGCTCGGTCGGGGTGGGGGCTCAGGCCGGGGCCGCGGCGGCGGCGCGCTCGGCCATCAGGCGGTCCACGAACTTGGTGTCCACGTTGCCGGAGACGTAATCGGGGTTGTCCATGAGCTCCAGCAGGAAGGGGATGGTGGTGTGCACCCCCTCCACCACGAAGCACTCCAGCGCCAGCTTCATGCGCGCGATGGCCTCCTGCCGATCCTCCCCGTGCACGATGAGCTTGCCCAGCAGCGAATCGTACTGGGGCGGCACCAGGTAGCCCGCGTAGGCGTGCGTATCCACCCGTACGCCCGGGCCGCCGGGCAGATTCAGCGTGTTGATCCGCCCCGGGCTCGGCGCGAAGTGGCGCGCCGGGTCCTCGGCGTTGATGCGGCACTCGATGGCGTGCCCGCGCAGGTTCAGCCCCATGTCGTCGGGGATCATCAGGTGCTCGCCCGCGGCGGCGCGCAGCTGCTCCTTCAGCAGGTCGTGGCCGGTCACCATCTCCGTGACGCAGTGCTCCACCTGGATGCGCGTGTTCATTTCCATGAAGTAGAAGGAGCCGTCCGCGTCCAGCAGGAACTCCACCGTGCCCGCGCCCTGGTAGTCGATGGCCGCGGCGCCCTGCACCGCCGCCTCGCCCATGCGCCTGCGCAGCTCCTCATCCACCGCAATCGACGGCGACTCCTCGATGAGCTTCTGGTGACGGCGCTGGATGGAGCATTCCCGCTCGCCCAGGTGCACCACGCGCCCGTGCTGGTCCGCAAAGATCTGGATCTCCACGTGGCGCGGCTTGACCAGAAACTTCTCGAGATACACGGAGCCGTCGTTGAAGGCGGCCTTGGCCTCGTTCCTGGCCATCTGGAACTGGGCCAGGAAGCGCTCCTCGTCATCGGCCACGCGCATCCCCTTCCCGCCCCCGCCCGCGGCCGCCTTGATGATCACGGGAAAGCCGATCTCCCGGGCCACGACCAGCGCCTCCTCGGCGTCCTCGATGGCCCCCTCGCTGCCTGGCACGGTGGGCACGCCGGTGGCGGCCATGGTCTTGCGCGCCATGGCCTTGTCCCCCATCAGGCGGATCTGCTCCGCCGTGGGGCCGATGAAGACAATGTCACTGCGCTCGCAGATCTCCGCGAACTCGGCGTTCTCGGCCAGGAAGCCGTAGCCGGGATGGATGGCTTCGGCACCCGTGATCTCCGCGGCGGCAATGATGCGCGGGATGTTCAGGTAGCTCTCACGGGCGGGCGGTGGGCCGATGCACACGTCCTCGTCGGCAAAGCGCACGTGCAGGGACTCGCGGTCGGCCTCGCTGTAGACGGCGACCGTGCGGACGCCCATTTCGCGGCATGCCCGGATGACCCGCAGCGCGATCTCGCCGCGGTTCGCGATCAGAACCTTACGGAACACGGCTTCAGGCGTGGAGGCCGCGGAGAAGCGGAGGACGCTGCATCACCCCTTGCCTCCCGTCGGCTCGACTCGGAACAGCACCTGGCCGAACTCCACCGGATCGGCGTTGTCCACCAGGATCTCGCGGATGACGCCGTCCACCTCGGACTCCAGCTCGTTCATGAGCTTCATGGCCTCCAGGATGCACAGCGTCTGCCCCTTGGAGACCGCCGTGCCCAGCTCCACGTAGGACGGCGCCTCGGGGGCCGGCGCGCGGTAGAAGGTGCCCACCATGGGGGACTTGATGTCCACCAGGTTCGAGGCGGGCGCCTCCGCGGCCGGTGCCGCCCCGGCCGTCCCGGCCTCATCGGTGCCCGCGGATCCGCTCGGGGCGGACGCGGGCGCGCTGGCCTGCTGCGCCGGTGCGGGCGCCTGCATCATGGCCATCGGCTGGCCGGCCGCCGCGGCAGGCGCGGGCGGGGGCGTCTTGGCAATGCGAATGCGCGTGCCCGCGCGATTCAGTTCGAGCGAGTCGATGCCGCTCTCGTCCACCGCGGCAATGAGGCCGCGCAGAAAATCCAGATCGATCATGCGCTCCAGCGCTCCGGCTCCATTTCCCGGGGCGGCAGCGGCCGCGGTGTCGGCCGTGCCGCGCTCCTTCTTCGTACTCTTCTTCACCGCCGTCTTGCGGCCCTCGTCGCGCACCATGGCGCCTCCCTTCAGTGCCCGCCCCGGGCGGCCAGCTGCCGCGCCAGACCCCTGAGGCCGAGGAGATAACTGTCGGCGCCGAAGCCCACGACCACCCCCGCCGCGCGCGGGGCCAGCAGCGACTCCCGCCGGAAGCTCTCCCGGGCATGGATGTTGGAGAGGTGCACCTCCACATAGGGGCGGCCCACGCCCACCAGCGCATCCAGCAGCGCCACGCTCGTATGGGTCAGCGCGGCGGCGTTCACCAGAAACCCGTCCACCCTGGACGCTGCCTCCTGCACATAGTCTACCAGCGCGCCCTCGCCGTTGGCCTGAAAGGTCTCCAACTCCACGTCCAGCGTGCCGGCTTCCTCGCGCAGCGTCCGGTCGATGGCCTCCAGCGTGTCCCGCCCGTAGACCTCTGGTTCACGGTGCCCCAACAGGTTCAGGTTGGGGCCGTGCAGCACGGCGATCCTCACTTCTTCAGACTCTGGAGCCAGGAGCGGAACATGTCCAGGTCCTCATCCGAGCCGGCGTCCTCCTCCGCATCATCCGTAAGCGACGTCCCCGCGTCACCTGCACCGCCCAGCGCCGCCTGCGCGGCGCCATCGATCCCCCCATCGTCCCCCCCATCGTACCACGCCGCGAACGCCTCGGCCACGTCTCCCTCGTCCCGCGTGGCCGTCCCGGGCCGCCTTTCGGCGGCCGGCGGCGCCGGCGCTGCGGCCGGTGGTGGCGCCTCGGGCCGGGCCGCCGGGGCCTCGCCGCCCGCTGCCGGCTGCGCGTCATCGAGAGGGCTCTCGAAGGGAAACAGCTCATCCGCCGGCACCGCATCCGCGGTCGGCGTGAGGGACTCCGGCGGGGTCTCCGCGGTCGGCGGCGTGGCGGAGTCCGCCGCCTCGGGCGCCTCGTCCGCCGGCGGCAGCTCGAACGGGAACGGTTCGCCTGCGCCCGATGGGGGCGCGTCGGCGCGCGGCCCGTCCGCTACCGGCGCGTCCGGCCCCCGGCCGCCAGGTGCGGCCGCCTCGTCTACGATCTCGTCCAGCAGCAGCTCTTCGTCATCCGCATCCGCCGCGGCATCGCCCCCGGCCACATCCGCCGCGTCCACATCCGCCTCGGCGTCGATCCCTCGCGCGTCCGGCGCGGCCGCGAGCGCGTCCGCATCCGCCCCGGCACCGACGACTTCCGAACCCGCCGCGGCTGCGACGCTCCCCGCATCCGCCGCGGGTGCCCCCTCCCCCGTGGCGGGGAGATCCTCACGCGGCCGCCAGGCCAGCACCTGGTCCAGATAGGACGCCGCCGACGGGCCGGACGGTGCCGCCGTGGGCTCCTCGGCGTCCTCCACGTCGGGCGCGTAGGGGCTCGGCTCGTCGTGGCCGGCTCCCGCGCCACCCGTCCACGCGGACTCCACGCCCTCCAGCCACGGCCTGGCACCCGCCGCGGGGGTCGACCGGGCGCCCGGCGCCGGCGGCTCGTCGGGGCGGGAGGTGGGACCCGGGCTCTCAGCCGCCGATTCGGCCGCTTCCGCCCGGCCAGCTTCCGCCGCTTCATCGCCGGCATCCTCTCCCCGGCCGAAGAAGGCATCCTCGAGGCCTCCCTGCGCGTCCGTCTCCTTGTCCTCCTCCCGCTCATCACCCGCAGAGAAGAAAACGTCCTCGAGCCCCGGCGGGGCATCCACGGTGCCGGCAGAATCCCCGGATGCCGCCCCGCCTGGCCCGGCCAGGACCGCCTCCGCCGCGGCCAGACGGGCCTCCAGACGCGCATCGCCCGGCCGCTCGCGGAGCAGGGCGCGGAAGATCTCCGCTGCGCGATCCGGAAAATTCTGGCGGAGATAGAGATCCGCCATGGTCTCCGTCATCATCTCGCTGGCCGGCGAGCGGCGCGACTCCCCGTCCGTGTCCTCATCAGGCGCCACGGCGGGTTTGTCCGATTCGCCTTCGGCCACGGATTCCGCGCCCGCGCCCGATTCCGCCTGGTAGAAGGCCAGATCCCCGGGCAGCTCCCCGGTGGCGTCGTCATCAAGGCCCGACCAGCCCAGATCCAGATCGTCAGCCGCCCCGGGGGCTTCCTCCGCCGCATCGCGATCCTCGGCATCCCACGGAGAGGCCGCGCCGCCTGGAACCTGGACCGTGCCTGGAACCTCGGCCGTGCCCGGGACATCGGCCGTGCCCGGGACATCGGCGGCGCCCGGGACATCGGCCGCGCCCGGAACATCGGCAGCGCCCGGGACATCGTCCGCGCCCGGGACATCGTCCGCGCCCGGGACATCGTCCGCGCCCGGGACATCGTCCGCGCTCGGTAGGTCCTGCCCGCCCGGTACATCCTGCCCGCCCGGTAGGTCCTGCCCGCCCGGAATATCCTGCCCCCCCGACATCGAGAGCTCCGGCTCCGCCCCGGCGTCCTCCGCGGACTCGCCGACAGGCGGCTCCAGATCCAGATCGTCATCCGCGCCCCACCCGCTGCCGCTCTCGAAACCGCCCAGCTCCAGGTCCCCGCCAGCGGTCTGACCATCGTCCGTGTCGAAGCCGGACAGATCCAGATCTCCGCCGCCAACGGAATCGGCCTCCGCATCGGCCGTCGACCCCGCGTCGTGGGGCAGCTCGAAACGGTCCTCCTGGCCCGTGTCCTCGGCGGGCGCGGCGGAGCCGGCGGGTGCATCGAGGTCGGGCAGGTCGAGGAGGTCGTGCGTGGGACCGTCGCTTGATGCTTCGTACGGGGCGTACGCCGACGCACCCGGAGACGGCTCCGGCGGAGCGGCCTCGGACGCAGCCTCACGCTCGCCCTCCGCCCGGAGGGCCGCCACCTTCTCCTGGAGCTCCTCGTCACCCCGATCCCGGTGCAGGAGCTCGTCGTAGTAGCCGAGCGCCGCCTGGTGGTCCCCCGCCTGCTCGGCCAGGTCACCCAGCGTACGCAGCGCCACCAGGTTCTGGGGGTCCAGTTCGATAACCCGGCGGAAAGCGTTGCCGGCGGCCGTGTTCTCCCCCTGGTCCATGAGGATCCGGCCCAGCACCACGTGGGCACTGGAATAGTCCTCGTGGCGTGCCAGACCCGCCTCCAGAATCTCGCGGGCGCGCTCCAGTTCGCCCGCCTTGCGGTGGGCCTCGGCTAGATGGGTGAATACCCGTCCATCCGGATTTGCGGCGTAGAGCGCCTCGAGCTTGTCGATCTCGTCCCGGTTGGACTCGGCCATCGAACCGCTCCAGGGCATGCTGAGGGAAATTAGCGTTCGGGTGAGCGACCGAAGATAGAGAGCCGCGCGGCGGCGTGTCAACGCGCCGCGTGCGGGCGCGCCACGCGTGGGGTTGATGGGCAGTGGCGGGCCGGCTATCTTTTGACGCTTATCCTCGATCCGTCCGTTCCAGTTCCCAGTGGAGTCGTCGGCCTATGATGCGTCAGATGCGGGACAACACCAAGTGGATCATGCTGATCACGGCGCTCGCATTCGCGGCCCTCATGATGTTCGAGTGGGGCATGGATGCCAGCGGGCGGAGCGGTACGCAGATGACGGGCGGCGAGGTTGGGCGCGTCAACCGCCAGAGCGTTTCCTACGAGGAGTACATCAACACGTACCAGAGTCTCTACCAGCAGCAGCAGGCGTCCTACCCGGGGCCCATTCCCTCTGCCTTGAACAAACAGATCGAGGACGCCGCGTGGGAACAGGTGGTCATGCAGAAGCTGGTGGCATCGGAGCTGGCGCGCCGCGGCATCCGTGTCACCGAGCGGGAGATCGTGGAGGCCGCCCGCTACGCCCCCCCGCCCGAGCTTGCGCAGCAGGAGCTCTTCCTCACGAACGGGCAGTTCGACCTCGACAAGTACCATCAGTTTCTGGCCTCGCCCGCGGTGGACGAGCAGTTCCTGCAGGGCCTCGAAGCGTACTACCGGGACATCCTGCCGCGCAGCAAGCTTTACTACCAGGCCACGGCCGGCGCCTACGTGCCCGATGACGAACTCTGGCGCATGTGGCGTGACAACCGTGAAACGGCCACGGCGAGCTTCCTCAGCTTCGATCCCGAGGCCATGGTGCCGGATGATGCCGTCTCGGTGAGTGATGCGGAGGTCCGCGCCTACTACCAGGAGCATCAGGACGACTTCGAGCAGCCCGCGCGCGCCACGGTCCGGCTGGTCACCATGAACCGCCTGCCCACCGCCGAGGACACCGCCGCAGTGCGGGAGCGGGCGCGCGAACTGCGCGAGCAGATCCTGGCCGGCCGCGACTTCGGGGAGGTGGCCGCCGTGGAGTCGGCCGATGACGCCACGGCCGTCGAGGGCGGCCAGATGAGCGTGGTGCGCGGCGCAGGAACGGCGCCCGCCTTCGAGGAGGCCGCGTTCGCGCAGCCCCCCGGCCAGGTGGGGGAACCGGTCCAGACCGAGGACGGGTTCCACCTCATCCAGGTGGATAGCCGCACCGGTGACACGGCGCAGGTGGCACACATCCTCCTGCCCCTCGAGCGTACGCGGGAGAGTGAGAATCGCCTCTTCGCGCGGGCTGATTCGCTGGAGGAGCTCACCACGGATGGCAACCTCCAGGCCGCCGCGCGTCGGCTGGGCCTGGAAGTGCGCACCACCGAAGTGACGCCCGCGCTACCCTTCGTGCCCGGCATCGGTGAGGCCGGAGAGGGGCTGGACTGGGCCTTCGAGGAGGCGGAGACCGGGGAGGTGAGCCCCGTATTCGAGACGCCTTCCGCCTATTATGCCCTGGAGCTGGTGAGCCGCACGGAGGCGGGAATCCAACCGCTGGAGCAGGCCACGCCGATCATCCGCGCCGCCGTCCGGGCGGACAAGAAGCTGGCGCGGGCGCGCGATCAGGTGCGCGAACGGGTGGACCGTATCCGTGCCGGCGAGACCCTGGAGCAGGTGGCGGCGGAGACGGGCCGCCAGGTGCAGACGGCCGGGCCCTTCACAAGGGCCGAGTTCGTGCCGGGGCTCGGCCGCTTGAATCCCGCCATCGGCACCGCCTTCGGGCTCCCTGAGGGGGCCACCAGCGGCGTGGTGGAAGCGGACCGCCGTCTCTTCATCCTGCGTGTGGAGGAGCGCACGACCGCGGATCGGGAGGCGTGGGAGGAGCAGAAGGAGATGCAGCGGCAGCAGGTGGCACAGGCGCTTACCCAGCAGCGCTGGGAGCAGTTCCTGGGTGCGCTGCGGGAGTCGGCCGACGTGGTGGACCTGCGTGCCGAGCTGGAGCGCCAGAATGCGGCGGCCGCCAAGGCGGCGGCTACCTTCTAGGCGCGCTTCCCCGGCCTTGCTGCGCGTGAGCCCCGCGGATCCAGGTGATCCGCGGGGCTCACGTACATGCGGACTGCCGCGCCGATGCGGCGCGCTGCCCGCTACTGGGCATCGTTGCGGGGTTCGGCCACCTTGTCACGCTCGGCCGATTCCGCGCTCAACGCGTGGGGCGGCCGTGCGGCGCCCACCTCCTTGCGCTCCTCCGGCCGATCCATCTCCGTCTTGATGTCATTCATGGAGCGCTTGAACTCGCGAATCCCCTTGCCCAGGCCACTGCCCAGTTCCGGCAGCCGCTTGGCACCGAATACCAGCAGCAGGACCACCATGATGAACACCATCTCGAACGGGCCGAGATTGAACGGTCCCATGTTGCCTTCTCTCTTGATGGATGTCAGCGCTGCCCGGTCAGAACCAGGAGCGCATCACCAGCGCCACGAGCAGGATACCTACCAGGCTCAGCGCGTTCAGGGTAATCGTCAATGGCCCGAGTACGATCGCGACCGCCAACAGATCGATGCTCAGCGGCCCGAGCGATGCCGACACCGCCACCGTCAGGAATTCCCGCGCCACGCTCTCCGGCATGAACAGCACCGCGAGCTTCGTGAAGAGGGCTCCCAGAAAGAGTCCCACGATCACAGCCCAGAACATGCGCGGTAATGTGCCGCCCCGTCTGACCACCATCATCCTACCGACTGTCTCGCTGGCGGTTCCATTCGTTATCGACGCCGCTCCACCACGAATTCGATGGCGGCGGCCAGGGCATCGCAATACGGCCCACCCGGCAACCGCGCCAGCGCTTCCCCCGCCTGGCGTCCGTACGCGTCCGCCCTGCTCCGGGCATAGTCCAGGCCACCGTGTCCCACCACCAGCTCCACGACACGTGCAATACCCGTGTCTGAGACGGCCGGATCGGCAAAGAACGCCTCGACGTCAGCCCGGTCCCCGGCCGCCATGCGGGGCAGTGCGGCGATGAGCGGAAGCGTCACCTTGTGCTCGCGGAGGTCCTGACCCGCGGGCTTTCCCGTCACCTCCTGGCTACCGGTATAGTCCAGCAGGTCGTCGGCGATCTGGAAGGCCATGCCGAGGGCATGCCCATAGGCCGCCAGCGGCTCACGGTGCGCGCTCTCCCCCGCCACGGCCCCCAGTTCGCAGGCAGCCGCCATGAGCGAGGCCGTCTTGCTGGCGATGAGCCGGTCGTAGTCCGCTTCCGTGAATCCCAGCGCATCGAACGAGGCCAGTTGACGGAGTTCGCCCACGCTCATCTCGTTGGCGGCGCGCGACAGGACGCGGATCAGCTCCACGTTGCCCAGTTCGGCCAGCACCGTGATGGAGCGGCTGTAGAGATAGTCCCCCATGATCACCGCCGTCTGGTGATTCCAGAGGGCGTTCACGGTGGGCATGCCGCGCCGGAGCACCGAGTGGTCCACGGCGTCGTCGTGCACCAGGGTGGCCAGGTGTACCAGCTCCACCAGTGCCGCCATGGTCACGGCGCGCGGATGCGGCCTGGCGCCCAGTCGATTGCTCAGCAGGAGCAGCGTGGGCCGGAAGAGCTTGCCGCGGGCCCAGAGCAGGTGTGCGTTGACGTCCTCGATGCCATCGTAATCGGCGCAGACGATGCGCCGCAATTCAGTGGTGACAGCTTCCAGGTCCTGACGGACCGGATTCTGGATGGCGCTCAGGCGCGGCGACCGGGCAGCGCGGCCGACGCCCGGGCGGGCAGCGTGTCGCGGCGGCCCGGCCTGTGCCGTGGGGGCGCCCGATTCGCCGCTCACAGCCGGGCCATCCGCTCATTCACGTCGGCAAAGGAGATGTCCAGCCCGAGTACGCGCTCGTAGGCCTCCCGGGCTTCCGAGCGGGCGCCCAGGGCCTCCTGGACCCGCCCGAGGTGGTAATACACCCCGATGAGCTCGAGCTCGTCGTCGAACGGCACCTGCAGCGCGCGCTGCAGCACCTTGAGGGCAATGTTGTACTGCTCCTTCAGGATGAAGCACTGGCCGAGCTCCTCGTAGATCTTGAGGCGCTCGTCGCCGCCGCGCAGCGCCACCTGGAACTCCGCGATGGCCTCGTCCACGAGACCCATCTCCTTGAAGGCCAGGCCGAGGTCGTAATGGCTCCCCGCATCCTCCGGCGCCACATTCTCCGACACCTTCTGCTTGAACTGCGAGAGCAGTTCGGCAAAATCCCGGTCCTCGTCGCCGCTGGGCGCGTTCTCGGCCACCACGAAGCGCGTGTCGGGGTCCTGCCGCTCGTCGGAGACGAGCGCGAACAGGTCCACGAAGCCCTCCTGCACCTGGCCGCGCTCCTCGCGCAGCGCCTCGCCGGCGGTGGCGTTGTCGGGGTCCAGCTCGAGCACGCGCTGGTACATGGCGCGCGCCTTGGTGGGCGAGCCGGCTCGCTCCAGCGCCTGCGCGAGGCCCAGGTGCGTACGAACCTGGGCCGCGGTGTCCCCCAGCGCGACGGCATACTCCACGGCCCGCTGGTGGTGCGTCAGGGCGTCGGGTTCGAGGTCGATCAACTCCTCCGCCACCGTCAGCGCGTCGGCATGGCGCTCGCGCGCGGCCAGCCCCGTGTGCAGTCGGCGCAGCAGATCGGCCGCCTCCTCGATCCGTCCACCGGCCTTGAGCTCCGCCACGCGGGTCCGCTCCGCTTCCACGTCGAGCGGCTCTCCGTCAGCCGCCAGCGCGGACCCGGCGCCCGCCCCGGCATCGAGGCCCGACTCCATGCCGGCGAGCTCCGGGAAGCCTTCCTCGGCGCGGGCCCCGGCCGGCTCCTGCAACTCCGCCGCATCCGCCGGGAGCGGCTCGACCTCGAGTTGGTCGAGTTCCTCGTCGTCGAGGCCCGGCAGGGACGCGGTATCCGCTTCGTTTTCCTCGTCGTCGAAGCCCGGCAACGGCGCGGCGCCCTCCTCGTCCTCGAGGTCGGGGAGCGGTGCAGTGTCCTCCTCGTCATCGAGACCGGGGAGCGGCGCGGCCTCCGCGGCTTCGTCTTCATCGAGCGCGGGCAGCGCCGCGGCGGCCTCCTCGTCATCGTCATCGAAACCGGGGAGCGGCGCGGCCTCCTCCTCATCATCCAGCGAGGGCAGCTCGAAGCCGGGGTCCTGATCCTCATCCAGCCCGGGAAGCTCGCCGGCCGGCTCGTCCGCGTCGGCCTCGAGCTCGACCGTCCCGGACAGGTCCGTGCCCTCCAGCCCCTCCAGGTCGATCGTACCGACCTCGTCAGGCGTGCCCCCGCCGATCTGGGTGCTCTCGAAGCCCTCCAGCCCCAGGTTGCCCAGTTCCACGTCACCGTAGGCGGCGGTGTCGAGGGAGGTGGGCTCGATATCGATCGCCTCCACCCCATCCTCGGGCGCCGCTTCCTCTTCGGATTCGGCCTGCGCATCGGCGCGAGGCGCTTCCTGGGCTGCGGCGGGCTGCTCCGGCGGCGGTGCGGTTGGCTTCTCGGGCAGGTCAGCGAGCCCAGGGAGGGCGTGGGAAGCTGGACCCGCGTGGGACATTCCGGCGGCGGCACCCTCGGAGCTCACCACCGCGTTCGGATCCAGTTCGAGGATGCGTGCCTTCAGCGTCTCCGCGGCCTCCGCCTCACCGGCCGCCGCCCGCATCCCGTAGGCACGCTGCAGCTCCGTCACCGCCTCCGCGATGCGATCGTGGGCCTCCAGCCGGTCGGCGAGGAGTTCCCGGACCGCCGGATCCTCCGAGGTTTCGGCAAACTGCTCGAGCGCCGCGAAAGCGGCGTCCACCTGGCCCGCCTTCGACATCTTCTCGGCGTACTCGAGGAACCAGCGGCGCGCGTCGGTGAGGAAACCCTGGGAGGCGCTGAACTCGCCCAGCTTGCGCAGCACATCCACCCGATCGGGAACGTAGCGCAGAGCTTTGTTGCAGAGGGCAATGGCGTTGTTGAACAGGCCCGCCTCGGCATACTGGTCGGCGGCCTGCTCGTAGTACTTCACCGCGTCATCGGGACGACCCATACGGACATAGAGATCCCCGACGCGGTTATAGAGGGGGAGCTCGACCTCGGCATCCCCCTCGTCGCCCGTCTTGAGCACCTGGAGGTAGGCATCGATCGCCTTCTGCCATTCCTCCTTCTGCTCGTGCTTACGAGCCTGGTCCTTCAGCTTCGTTACAGACTTCATCCGTTCCGCGTCATGCGCGTCGTCGTCCCGGTGGCCGTACGAGCGAGATGGTCCGCGAGGCGTGCGGAGAGCAGGCGCCCGGCGGTTCCCGGGCGCAGGCGTAGCCGGTCGGCGGCGGCATCCGCCACCAGCCGGTCCGGCACCAGTCCTATGACTTCCGTTTCCAGCACGTGGCCGCCCGCCTCCTCAGCCAGTTGTACAATCCGGTCGAACACCGCGAGCGGTGATACAGCATCCGGGTCTTCCAGGTTCATGGAAACCTGGACGCCGCGGTCCGGCAGCGCCAGCGCCAGCGCGCGTACCCCGCGGAAACCGCCGTCTCGCTCGCGCACGGTGCGCGCGATGGCACGGGCCGCCTCCAGCGTGATCCCCCTCAGGAGGACATTCCAGGCAAGCAGCACGTGCCGGGCGCCCACGCACACGGCACCAGCCGTGGGATGGGCGCCTGGATGGTCCCAATCCCCCGGCAACTCGTCGGGCTCCCGTCCTTCTGGCCACCCGGTCACCAGCGTTTCAAACCCGCCCCTGCGCAGATTCGCCAGGGCTCGTCCCGCGGGGCGGCTCGCGTCCCCATAGTAGTATACGGGCAGACCCACTTCCCCGGCGAGCCGCCGCCCCACCCGGTGCGCGGAGGCAACGGCATCAGCGAGGGTCAGGCCGAGCAGAGGCACGAAGGGGAGAACATCCAATGCCCCCACCCGTGGATGGAGGCCGGCATGCCGCCGCAGGTCGATACGTTGCGACGCCACGTGCGCCGCACGAACCGCCGCCTCCTCGACCACCGCGGGCGGCCCCACGGCCGTAACCACTGAGCGGTGATGGTGCGCGTCGGACGACCAGTCCAGGACGTCCGCACCGGCAGCCAGCATGGCGTGGACAACCGCCTCCAGCACCGCGGGATCGCGCCCCTCACTGAAGTTCGGTACCGTCTCCATGAGGCGGAGCGTCATGCGCCGGGATAATACAGGCTGAGCGGCATGCCCACAAGCATCCAGGACCGGAGCGTCGGACAGGGGAAATTCCGCTCGGCCCGCCTCACGGAATCCTCACGCCGCGCCGCCAGACACCCCCCAGCGGCGGCGCACCAAAGTGATAGGGGATCTCGCGATGATCCGGCACACTCCAGAGCAGGATGTCAGCGGGCGCTCCGCGGCGCAGGGTGCCGCGCCCGTCCTGGATGCGCAGCGCCCGGGCGCCGCCCGCGGTGGCCGCCACGATGGCTTCCAGGGGCTCGAGCCCCATCTGCGAACAGGCCATGGTGAGGACCAGGGGCATGCTCGGGGAGGGCGCCGACCCGGGATTGAAGTCCGTGGCCAGCGCGATCGTGGCACCCGCGTCCAGCAGACGGCGGGCGGGCGCGTAATCACGGTGGCCCAGGAAGAACAGGGTGGCGGGCAGCAGGGTGGCCACCGTCCCGGAGCCGGCCAGCGCCTGGATGCCCGCCCGGCTCACCTGACCCAGGTGGTCGGCGGAGGCGGCACCGAGCCGGACCGCGAGTGCGGCGCCTTCCGAGTTCTTGAGCTCGTCCGCGTGCAGCTTGGGGATGAGCCCGTGGCGCAGCGCCGCGGCGAGTACGCGGTGCGCCTGCGTGGCGGTGAACACCCCGGGCTCCATGAATACGTCGCAGAAGGTGGCCAGCTCCTCCGCCGCCACGGCCGGGATCATTTCGTGTTCTACAAGGGCCACGTAGTCGTCCCGGCGCTCCGCGAATTCCGGCGGAAACTCGTGCGCGCCCAGGAAGGTGGCCACCAGCTCCGGCAGGGCGCCCCGCGCGCCTTCCTGGCTCAGCGTCCGGATGACCCGGAGCTGCTTCAGTTCCGCGGCGGTCTCCAGCCCGTAGCCACTCTTCACCTCCACCGTGGTGCTGCCCAGGCGGAGCATGCCGCGCAGCCGAGCGCGCGTCAGCTCCACCAGCTCCTCCTCGCTGCGCGCGCGCACGTCGCGCACCGAGGCGTTGATGCCCCCGCCTTGTCGCGCGATCTCCATGTACGGGACGCCGCGCGCCCGGAGCGCGTATTCGGCCGCGCGCCAGCCGCCGAACACGGCGTGCGTGTGGGAATCCACGAAGCCCGGCGTGAGCACGCCGCCGCCGCAATCCACCTGCACCGAGCCGGCGAACCGTCCGCGCAGCGTCTCGTGGGGCCCTACCTCGGCAACACGGCCATCCACGACCGCCAGGGACGCGCCACGTAGAATCCCATCGGACCCGGCCGAGGTCCCCGTGACCAGCTCGGCCACGTTGCGGAAGAGCAGGCCGCTCACGACGCCCCCCCGTGCGAGCGCCACAGGTCGGCGAAGGCGCCGCCGCGCACCAGCGCCTCCACCGCGGCCACGTCCGGCGCCAGCACCCGATCGGCGTCCAGCGGCGCCACCACGCCCCGTACCCGTTCGTAGGCGGCGGCCACGCCCAGGCCCGGCGTGAGCGGCCGCAGAAACTCCAGAGCCTGCATGGCCGTGAGCAGTTCCAGCGCCAGCACCGTCTCCAGGAGCGCCACCGCGTCGCGCGCCTTGCGTGCCGCGCCCACGCCCATGCTGACGTGATCCTCCTTGTTGTTGTCCGTGGGGATGGAGTCCACGCTCATGGGATGCGCCCGCTGGCGCAGCTCGGCCACCAGGGACGCCGCCACAATCTGCGCCATCATGAGTCCCGAGCGCACGCCCGCTTCCTCCACGAGGAAGGGCGGCAGGCCCGATAGCGCCGGGTCCACCAGCCGTGCGATGCGCCGCTCGCTGATGGCGCCCAGATCGGCGCACGCCAGCGCCAGCACGTCCAGCGCCTGCGCCACGGGCTGGCCATGGAAATTGCCCCCGGAGAGGATGAGCCCCTCGTCGGGAAAGAGGAGCGGATTGTCGGTGGCGCTGTTGGCCTCCACCTCCAGAACGCCCCGCACATACGCCAGCGCCTGACGCGCGGCGCCGTGCACCTGCGGCATGCAGCGCAGTGAGTAGGCGTCCTGCACGCGCGGATCGCCCCAGCGGTGCGATTCACGGATACGCGACTCGGCCAGCAACGCGCGCAGCCGCTCGGCGCTCTGCGCCTGCCCCCGGTGGGGGCGCGCCTGCTGGATGGCCGGATGGAAGGCATCGGGCGTACCGCGCAACGCCTCCAGGCTGGACGCACCCGCCACCTCGGCGGTCTCCACCGCCCGTTCGGCCGCCAGCAGCGCCAGGATCCCGATGCCCGTCTGCACCTGCGTGCCGTTGTTCAGTGCCAGGCCCTCCTTGGCCTCGAGAACGAGCGGCTCCAGGTGGGCACGCGCCAGCGCATCGGCGCCCGACAGGCGTTCATCCCCCACGAACGCCTCCCCCTCGCCCAGGAGGACCAGCGCTAGATGGGAGAGCGGCGCCAGGTCGCCGGAGGCGCCCACGCTGCCGAGTTCGGGGATGACCGGATGGATGCCGTGATTGAGCAGATCGAGGAGCCGCTCCACCACCACCGGCCGCACGCCGGAATGGCCGAGGGCCAGCACGCTGGCCCGCAGCAGCGTGATGGCGCGCACCTCCGCCTGGCGCAGCGGCGGACCCACGCCGCCGGCGTGACTGCGAATCAGATTGGCCTGCAATTCCAGCAGCCGGGCGGGCGGGATGGCCACTTCGGCGAGCGCCCCGAAACCGGTGGTGATGCCATAGACGACCCGGCGCTCGGCCACCGCGCTCTCCACCATGGCGCGCGCTGCTTCGATGCGGGGCAGCGCCGCCGCGGCAAGGCGCACGTCGGGCGCCCCGGGTCGGGAAACCCGCTCCACGTCCTCGAGGCGCAGCGCGCCCGCACCGATCTGCAGGGTGTCAGCCATGGCGGGGATCATAGGGGCGCGCCCCGGGCACTACAAGGCAACGCGGACGGGCTGGCGGCCCGCCGGGGTCCCCGGGGCGCGGGCCCGCGGCCGGCGCCGGGCTACCGGCGCGTGCCGGGGCGGGAGAGCTCCAGGTCCGAGCGCTGCTCGTAATCCACCTTGATGTCCGGGTTGGCGCGCAGCTGGACACGGAACTGGAAGCTGAAATTGCCGTTCTGGGCCTTCACGAAATCAAAGTTGGCGTCCCAGTCGTGCATGTGCCGGGTGAAGGTAAGGAAATGATCGGCGAACGTGCCGTCGGTGAAGTCATAGCTGGTGCTCCAGTTCACGGACCACAGCTCGGTCGGCTGGAAGTTCATGCGCGCGCGGAGTAGCGCACTTTCCTGGCCGGCCGTCCCCTCGCGCGGTCGATTGAGGGAAAAGTCCAGACTGGCGTCCCAGGCTCCGACCGCGCCGCCCGTGGCGGTGGCGGGGGTGCGACGTCGGGTGCCGATGAGCCCGAACTCCTGCTGCCCGTAGTCGGTGGGCGGTGCGGCCTCGGCCTCGTCGGGCATGTCCGTGGGTTCGGTGCCGGAGCTGGGAGCCTCGTCCGTACCGCCGGACAGACCCAGTGCGCGGAAGATCCATGAGTCCCCGTCCAGCCGGAAACCGGTGCTCACGCGCGAGAGATGGGGCGCGAATCTGCGCCCATCGCCCCCACCCTCCTCCTCCGCGAAGAGATCATGCGTCACGCGCAGTTGCAGCCCCCGCAGCAGATCCGACGAGAGGGTGTTAGACAGGTCCGCGGTGGTGATGGCGTGCTCGCCCTCGCCTGCCGCCACGAAGTCGTAGACCACGGCGTCGGTGTTGATGGCCAGCAGGTTGACGGTCCGCGAGGCGGGCAGCTTGCGCGGCTCGCCCGGCGCCGCGCCGGTCGTCTCACCCACCGCCGCGCCGGCCGTCTCTCCCGCCGCCGCGCCCGCCGTCTCACCCACCGCCGCGCCGGCCGTCTCTCCCGCCGCCACCGAGTCCGCCGACTCAGCGCCCGCTGAATCGCCCTCCTCCGGATGATACTTGCCTTCGAAGGTCTGGTTGAACCCGATGGAGATCGTGTTGCGCTCGCGCGTCTCCCGCGTGCCGAAGATCTGGCGCTGCCGCTCGGTCACGGTGGGCTGTGGCGCGTAGGTGTAGCTGACGGTCGGCGTCACCTTGTGGCGGAAGCGCTCGAACGGCCCCACGCCCGGCCAGAAGCCGAAGAAATCCGTGCGCAGGCCCGCGCCGAAATTCAGCGTGGTGGGCGCCGCCAGCGTCTCGCCGCGGGTGGTGTCCCCCTGCAGCGTGCCGCCGCGCAGCGTAAGCGACGGCGTGAGGGTGCTGGTGCCCACCAGCCGCTGGCTGTAGGAGAGGCTGGTGTTCCAGTCCAGCCCCCGCTCGTAGCGGCGGGGCAGATCCTCCAGGCTGTCCACGGCAAAGGCGCGCGGCTCATGCACCTGGTCCTCGAAGCTCACCTGCTGACGCCAGCTGAAGGACCCTAGCGAGAACCCGCTGGAGAGATTGCCCGTGACGTCCCGCTGGTCCTGCTGCGTGAGGGACGTGGGCGCGTCCCCCGTGGTCCGGGTCCTGGCGCCGGCCTTGAACGAGCCGTTCCAGGTAGCGTTGCCCAGCAGGCCCTGCGCCTGCGGAAAGAGCTCCATGGACGAGACGCTCACGCTGAGATCAGGCAGCGTCATGACCACCCTGCCGTCCGCCAGATACTGCTGCCGGCTGGCACTCAGGCTGCCGTTCCCCCAGTCGAAGCGCCGCCGCACGCCGGCGTTGGAGGCAATGCTCCGACTCAGCTCCCGCGGGTCGTAGCTGCGGTTGCGGATGAAGTCCACGGAGCTGGTGTAGGTGCCGTCCACGTTCAGGTTCGTGCGCTCGTCGGGACGCCAACTGTGGTTGGTGCGCAGCGTCATGTCCCGCCCCCCCTCCACCTTCCAGTAGCGCGACAGCGCGAGCGCTCCCGAGAGAAACTGCCGGTTGAACTTGTAGTCGAAGAAGCCGTTCAGCGCCGTGTGGTCGTTGCTGACCAGGTCCATGCTCATCTCGAGGCCGAAATGATCACTCACGGCCCAGTAGAAGCCCACGTCCTCGATCTTGCGGTTGTAGCGCGTGCTCTGGCGGGCAATGTCGTTGACGCCGAAGCGCGGCATGAGGATGCCGCTGCGCCGCTCGGTGCCGAGCCCCTGGACCATGAACGGCAGCCAGAAGACCGGCACATCCTGGAAGTTCAGCGTGACGTCCCGCGCCACGAGCCACTCGCCGGCCACCACCTTAAACTTCTTTGCCGAAAAGTGGTAATGGACGCCCTCGTGCCAGGGGATGTTGCAATCAGTGAAGATGGCGTTCTGGCCGTAGACCGAGTCACCCACCAGGTAGCCACGCGGCAGACGCGTACGCCACGTGGCGCCCTCGTTCAGCTCCGTCTCCGCGTTGTAGGCCACGACGCGGCCGCCTTCCACCAGATAGCAGAGCGAATCGGCCACGATCGGCGTGAGCCCGGGGCCCGAGCCCGTGGGCCGGCCGCGGGCGCACATGACGCCCTCCGCCTCCAGGTAGGTGATCGTGGAATCGGCCCGCAGGCGATTGCCCAGGCGCAGCACCTCCGGCTCCAGCCGCAGGTCCAGACGGCCGCTGGCCGCGTCGTAGCTCGCCTCCCGCGCGCTGTACTCCGTGGCCACGTAGCCGCCGAGCCGCAGCAGCGCCCGGGCAATGCTGTCGCGGGGCACCAGGCCCTCCCCCACCTCACCACGCTCACCCATCCCCTCGATGTCCACCCGGATGTCGGGCAGCTGGAGCGAGTCCACCCGCAGGGAGTCGGGGCCGAGCGAGTCCGCGGCCGGCAGTGCGTCCCGCCCCACGGCGCCCAGGCCGAGCAGGCGCGCACGCGCCCGCTCCAGCGGCGTCATGCTCACCGTGTCCTGCGCCTGCGAGGGCGGCCCTCCGGCCGGGGGGCGCTGACCCTCGACGTCACCTGGCCATGCGACGAGGACGCTGCCCGCCACGAGCGCCGTCAACGCGCGCGGCAAACGCCCCGTCCCGTGTGGCCGGGCTCGGCGCCGGGCCACCTCCGCCCCCGATGCGCCTCGCGTGCTCCGGTGCGCGTCCAGGATGCGCGTCACACCGTCTCCGTGGAGGGCTCGGCGGCCAGCGCGCGGGCACGCCGGCGCTCCATGATGCGCGCGAGTACGATGCTCAGCTCGTAGAGCCCGAGCAGCGGAACCATGAGCAGGACCGTGGCCGTCCACACGTCGCCCGGCGTCAGCATGGCCGCCGCCACGGCCATCACGGCAATGGCGTAGCGCCGCTTCTCGGCCAGCCATCCTCCGGTCACGAGTCCCATCGAGGAGAGGATGAGGATCACCACCGGCAGCTCGAAGGCAATGCCGAACGCCATGAGGAGCTTCACCACGAAGCTGATGTAGAGCTGCGCCGTGATCATCTGTGCCAGGGCGTCCACCTGGATGGTGGCCAGGAAGAAATGCAGCGTCATGGGCAGGGCATACATGTACGCCAGTGCCACGCCACCACTGAAGAGCACCACGCCCAGGTAGAGGGAGGGCACGATGGCGCGCTTCTCGGACTTCGTGAGCGCCGGTGCCACGAAGCTCCAGATCTGGTAGATGATGACCGGGGCCGCCAGAATGGCGCCGACGGCCAGGCCCAGGTTGAGCGTGATGAAGAACGGGTCCGTGACGCTCAGGTAGAAGAGCTTGCCGTCGGGCAGATACGGGGCAATCGGAATGATGAGATACTGCAACAGCTGGAAGTGCCACACCAGCCAGATGCCCAGACCGGCACCCACGGCCAGCGCGAGCAGGCTCCAGAGCACACGCCAGCGCAGCTCCTCCAGATGGTCCAGGAAGGGCATTTCGGCGGCGTCACCACCACCCAGGATCTTGTGGACACGGGTGCGGAACAGTGACTTCATTCCGTTTCTGCTTCCGGCAGCTGCAACTCCACCTGGCCCCGCGCCTGCGCGGCGCGGAGCCGCCGCGCGTCCAGGTCGCGCAACTCATCGTAGAACTCTTCCAGGTCCTGAAAGTTCCGGTAC
The DNA here is from genome assembly GCA_040905425.1 of Gemmatimonadota bacterium. Taxonomy (GTDB): domain Bacteria; phylum Gemmatimonadota; class Gemmatimonadetes; order Longimicrobiales; family RSA9; genus JBBDRO01. The sequence goes on from JBBDRO010000036.1 coordinate 24,941, forward strand.
ACGGAGGCAAAGCGCACGTACGCCACGTTGTCCCGGTCCTTGAGCACATCCATGAGCTGCTCGCCGATCAGCCGGCTCGGCACGGCGTCGCCGGGATGACCCGAGAGGGCATCCTCGACCGCGTCGGCCATGGCCTCCATGTCGGCCGCGGTGACGGGACGCTTGGCGCAGGAAAGCTGGATGGAGCGGAGCACCTTGTTGCGGTCGTACGGCTCCGTCGAGCCGTCCGTCTTGGCCACCTGCAGGCGGCGCTCCTCGATGAACTCGTAGGTGGTGAAGCGCTTGCCGCAGGCCAGGCACTCACGCCGACGGCGCACCGCCCGCCCTTCCTGGGCGGTGCGGGAGTCCACGACGCGGTCTTCGAGGTCGTTGCAGAAGGGACAGCGCATGGGGGATTACCCCCCGATCGTCCGGAGGCCCTCCTCCGCAAGGCGCGCCGGGTCGGTCTCCGGATGCTCCCGCACCAGGCGCTGCCAGTAGTCCCGGGCGCGCCGCCGCTCACCGTCCTCGAGCGCCACGAAGCCGGCGCGATAGAGGGCCTCGGGCACCACCTCGGCATCCGGCCAGCGCTCCCACACCTCCTCGAAGGCGTCGTAGGCGTCGTCCTCCAGCCGGCCCTGGCGCACGTAGGTCTCGGCCACCTGGAGCTGGGCACGCGGCGCCCATGGATCCTCCGGGAAGCCGGAGACCACCTCGCGGAAGGCCGTACGGGCCGTGGCGTATTCCTCGTTGGCCAGGAAATCCACGCCCATGTCGTAATACTCCCGCGCCTCACGGCTGCCGCCCGTGGGGGGCGGCGTGCTCATCGGCTGCCCGCCCCTGAGCGCACCCTGCCGGGCCAGCGCTTCCATGCGCTCGATGAGGTCATCCAGCCGGGAAAACTCCTGGAGCAGGCCCTGCAGGCGCTGCTGCGTGTCATCCACCAGGTTGCCGAGCTGCTGGATGTCCCGGCCCAGCGCGCGCGCCTGATTGGCGGTCTGCCCCTGCATGTTGCGCTGCAGCTCCAGGGTGAGCTCCACGGAATCCAGGAGCATGGCCAGGCGCCTCTCGAGCGTCCGGAAGGCCTCCTCCTGGCGCTCCTCCAGGCCGCTCATCTCCATCTGGAGATTGCGCATGTCCCCCTTCGTGGCGCAGGCCGGAAGCGCCAGCAGGGCGCCCCCGGCCAGGGCCAGGAGGAGCCGGGCGGGAGCCCGGCGGACGGACCGCGTGCCGAGCGGACTCACGAGCCGGGTGCCACCAGCATCTGGGGACCCGCCGTCACGGTGAACTCGTCGCGCCGGTTGCGGGCCCACGCGGACTCGTTGCTGCCGGGATCGAGCGGCCGCTCCTCACCGAAGCTGGTCACCTCGATGCGGCTGCCGTCGATGCCGAAGCCGGTGATGTACTCCTTGGCGGTCAGCGCGCGACGCAGGCCCAGCGCCACGTTGTACTCCAGCGAACCCCGCTCGTCGGCGTGGCCCGCGATCTGGATGCGCGCCGTGGGGTTGGCGCGCAGCACCTGCACCTTGGCGGCCAGCGTACGCTCCGCCTCCGCCGAGAGCGCGGACTCGTCGTAGCCGAAGAAGATCATCTCGCTCAGCGTCGCGCGGGCCCTGCGATCCTCTTCCATCTCGAGGCGACGCGCTTCCGCCTCACGGGCCCGACGCTCGGCGGCGGTGTCCGGCCCCGTGTTGGCCGTGGGCTGCGGCGCGGTCGTTTCCACCGGCGCGGGCTCCGGCGGCGGTTCGTTCTTGGAGCACGCCGTCAGCACGACAGAGCTCAGGACCAGGGTCACCACGACGCGTGGAAGCATCTTCACTTCTCCAGGGTGGAATGGGACGTTGATGGATGCATGCCGTTCAGCGCGCGCCCTCCAGCGGCGGTCCCAGCCGGCTGAGCGACGGGGACCACGCGGGAAGACGGAGTTCGCCGCCGCTCACCAGCAGCCTGCGCTTGAGCGTTACGGTGTCGATAACATACAGCCCCGAGCCGCCGGGCGCACTCCCCGTATACACGATGTGGCGGCCGTCGGGCGCCCACGCGGGGTCCTCATTGGTGCCACCCTGGGTGAGTTGCTTGGCCTGCCCGGCAAGGCGGTCGGGATCGGTGATCACCACCTGTTCGGCCCCACCGAAGCCGCCCGTGAAGGTCAGCTGCCCGGTATGGGACCAGTCCGGCGCCGCGAACTGCGCGCCCTGCCCGCGCGCGTACGGGGAAACGCGGGCGCCGACGGCACCGTTCGCGTCCATCAGGAAGACGTGGGCATTGCCCAGCCGGCTCGACACGATGGCAAAGCGGCGCCCGTCGGGGGAATACATGGCGGCCGTCACGTTCTCAGTTCCGCGGCCCTCGTAGAGCACGCGGCTCCGGCCGGACGCCAGGTCCATTTCCATCAGGCGTGAGCCACCCTCGTCGAACACGGCGTAGCTCAAACTCCGCCCATCGGGAGAATAGTCGGGGGCATAGAGCGTCGAACCGCGCTCCAGCACGCGGCTGCGCCCGCTCTCCAGCTCCCGCTCCACGAGCTCCCAGCCCTGCATCTCCGGGGTGGCCACGTACGCTAGCTTGCGCCCGTCGGGCGAGAAGGCGGAGCCATAAATGATGCCCCCCTCGCCGAAGATGCGGCGCTGATCCTCCCCGTCGGAGTCAATCATAATGAGGTCGTAGCTGCCCGCCGCGTTCTTGCGCACGAAGGCAATACGGGTGGCTGCCATCCCCGGCTCACCGGTGATCATGCGCACGATGTCATCGGAGACGGCGTGCACGGCCATGCGGAAACCGCGGTCATTCTGCGGCGGCAGCTCGTAGGCCGCGCTCTCCAGCAGCGTCTTGTAGACCACGTCGTGGACGCTCACCTCCAGCCGGTAGCCGTTCGCGATCGGCTCCAGGCGGCCGTCCACCAGGTAGACCGCCCGCAGGTCGTTCCAGTCCTCGTAGACAATGTCTCCCTCCGCCAGGCGGGCGGGGGTGGGGATGAGGGCGAACCGATCGCTGTACGTCAGGTCCCGCTCGATGATGCCCCGAATGTCACCGGCCTCGACCGCGCTGCGCATGCCGCTCGCGACCGGCCGCACGGCCAGGATGGGGCGCGGCGTCACGTCGTACCCCGTGCTCAACTCCACGCCGGCGGGGATGGTGTCCCGCTGCGCCGCCACGGGGGCGGCGGCGGCCAGGGTGCCGATGAGCACGAGTGCGGTCTGGAGTGCACGCTGTTTCATGGACTCACTCTATGGGATGCTGCGCGCCGCTTAACGGTCGCGCTCCTTCTACACATGGACACGGGCGGGTGGTTCCGCCGGGGCTCACCGCTGCGGCTCGAAGGTGAAGCGCACCCAGAGACGCGCATTCACGAACTCCGCCGGCAGCGGGCCGAACTCCTCGTTGCGGGCGGCCATGTTCACCGCCTGCACCGCGGCCAGGTCGAAGCGCGGATTGCCCGAGCGGCGCATGATATCCACGTTGGTCACCGAGCCGTCCCGCTCGATGGCGAACACCAGCGTCACCTTGAGATCGGGCGAGCCATCCCAGCGAATGTAGCGGTGCAGCTGGATGATGATATTGTCCGTGTACCAGGGAAAGTCGAACTCCTGGCCGTCCTGGACCACCTCCAGATCCTCCCCACCCGTAGATTCCGGGTCGGGGCGCGCACCCGTGGACTGTTCGGGTTCCTTCTTCTCCTCGTCCGGCGGCGGCGGGGGCGTGGCGGCCGCGCGCGCCGGTTCCGGATCCGGCTTGGGCTCCGGCGGCTTCTCCTCCACCGGCTGCGGCGGCTCCGGCATCACCGGCTCGGTGTTCAGATCCACCGGGATGACCGCCTCCTCCTCGGGGGGCGGTGTGGGCTCGCCGAGCGCCACCGGCGGCGGAGAGACAATGTGCACGCGCATGGTCTCGAATTCGAGCATGTCCTCGGCCAGTAGCCCGCCGGAAAGGACCACGCCCGCCAGCAGCGCCGCATGGAGGAGGATCGAAGCCAGCATGGAGCGCGCGCCGGGCCGGCCCGCGCCGTGGTGCAGCGCCTGGGCCAGACGCACGCCCGTGGAGCGCTCGTCACCGGGCGCCGGACCGGCGTCCTCGTCCCAACCGTCGGGCCGCTCAGTCATGCCTCCCCCTTGCTTCGGCTCACCGGTTCGTTTCCTCCGGTTCGAGGACCAGGCTCAGATCCGTCACACCCATGCCACTGATGATGGCCAGCACCTGCACCACCACGCCGTAGGATACGGCCGCGTCCGCGCGCACATAGGTGGTGCGCTGCTCGGCGTCCAGCCAACTGCCGAAGACGCCCCGGAACTCCTCCAGGCCACCCATTTCGGCCTCACCCACGAAGATGGTGCCGTCCCGGGCAATGGAGACCATGACGCCCTCCTCGTCGGTGAGCGGCGCCGCCTCGGCGTTCGGCAGGTCCAGCTCGATGCCTCCCTGCAGGATAGGCGCCGTGATCATGAAGATGATCAGCAGCACGAACGCCACGTCCACCAGATTGGTGATCTGGATCTCCGCGTTGACCGGCAGTCCGCGCCGCCGGGCGCGCCTCAGGGAGCGCTGCATCAGATCCGCCCTTCCCGCGCCAGGGTGCCGGCGAACTCACTCGCGAAGCGCTGCATCAGATCCGTCCTTCCCGCGCCAGGGTGCCGATGAACTCGCTCGCGAAGCCCTCCATCTCACCGGCGAACCGGTCCAGGCGACTCGCGAAGTAGTTGTACCCGATGGCGGCCGGGATGGCCGCCACCAGCCCGAAGGCCGTGGTGATGAGCGCCTCCGCGATGCCGGGCGCCACCGACGCGATGTTGGCGCTGCCCCCCGCCACGATGCCCTGGAAGGCCACCATCACGCCGATCACCGTCCCCAGCAGACCCAGCAGGGGCGCGGTGACGGAGATGATCGCCAGCCACACCATGCCGCCCGACAGCCCGTCCCGCTCCTCGTCCTGCACCTTCTCCAGCACCAGCCAGAGCGCGTGCAACTGGGTTTCGGAGAGCGGCGCCGCATCCGCCGCATCCTCGCGCAGCGCGCCGGGGCGCAGTTCGCTGAAGAAGTTGGCGCCGTTGCGGAAGACGCGCGTGTACGGCGTTTCCGGCAGCCGCATCACCGTCTTGTACGCGTCTTCCAGCCGTTGGGTCCGCTCCAGCGCCGTCGCGAAGCGGAAGCCGTCCCCCTGCAGGCGCCGGAACTGGTAGATCTTCCAGAAGATGATGACCCAGCTGGCGAGCGAGAAGAGGGCCACCACCAGGATCACGGCCTGGGTGGAGGGCGAGGCGTCCGCCACCATCTGCAGGGTGCCGCCCATGCCCCCGGTCTGTATTGCCAGTATCAACGCGCTACCTCCGAGCCCCGTCAGATGAAAGTGCGCCGGAAGGGACCGTCCCCCCGGCCACGATGTGGTCGTACGTGCGGCGCAGGCCGGCGGCCAGCGTGGTGCCGGGACGCCACCCCAGCTGCGCCGCTCGGGAGGTATCCAGCGCCGAATGGCGCAGCTCGCCCGGGCGTTCGGATGCGTCCTCCACCCCCACGCGGCGTCCGGCCGCTTCCATGAGCAAGGCGCCCAGCGCGTGCACGCTCGTGCCCACCCCGGTGCCGATGTTGAAGGCGCGCGCGTCCAGGCCGTCCGGCGGGGGCAGCGGTGCGCCGGCCAGGATGACGTTGGCCGCCGCCACATCCTCCACATACACGTAATCCCGCGTCTGCTCCCCGTCACCAAACACGGTGAGCGGATCGCCGGCGGCAATACGCTGACTGAAGATGGCCACCACGCCGGCCTCGCCGTGCGGGTCCTGGCGCGGACCATATACGTTGGCGTAGCGCAGCGCCACGTAGTCCAGGCCGTGGATGCGCGCGTAGGCGTGCAGGTAATACTCCGCCGTGAGCTTGGTCACGCCGTAGGGGGAGAGCGGCAGCTTGGGCGCATCCTCGGGCGTGGGGCGCCGCTCGGGCTCACCGTACACCACGCCACCCGAGGACACGAAGATGAAGCGGCCCACGCCGTGGCACCGGGCGGCCTCCAGGACGTTCAGGAAGCCGTCCACGTTGCTGCGCGCGTCGCGGCGGGGATCGGCCACCGAGACGCGCACGTCGATCTGCGCGGCATGGTGGCTCACCACGTCGAAGCCGCCCACCTCCGCGCAGAGCGCGTCCACCGCCGGAGCGCCGATGTCCATCTCCCGGAAGTCCGCGCCGGCCGGCACGTTGGCCCGCCGGCCCGTGGAGAGGTCATCGATGATCCAGACGCGATCACCGAGCGCCAGGAAGGCGTCCGCCACGTGGCTGCCGATGAACCCGGCACCGCCCGTGACGAGGACGCGCCGGCTCACGCGGCCCCCTGCGAGCCCTGCTCACCGCCATCCGAGGCCAGCCGGTCGGGCGCGGCCGCAGCGGGGCCGGACGGGTCACGCTCCCCTCCCCCGGCGGCAGGAGGATGCGGGGCGTCGTCGCTTACTTGATCCTCATCGGGCAGATCGAAGAGGTAGCGCGCCGCCTCCAGCACGTCCGCGTCCGGCTGCTCGCCGACAGCCTCCTTCAGGCGCGCCGTGGGGGCGTGCAGCACCTTGTTCATGAGCTGCCGCGTGAGGACCTCCACCCGGGCACGATCCTCCTCGGGGAGATGGGCCAGCGCACGGAGCGCCCGCTCGGTCTCCGCGCGGCGGATGTCCTCGGCCTGCGTGCGCAGCGCCCGGATGACGGGCACGGCGCTGCGCGAGCGGTACCAGCGCCAGAAATCGTCCCGGCCATCCGCAATGATACGCTCGGCCACGGCCACCTCGGAACGCCGCTTCTCGAGCGTGCCCTCCACCACCTGCTGCATATCGTCGATGTCGTAAAGGAAAACGTTCGGAATGGCACCCACCGTGGGCTCCACGTCCCGGGGCAGGGCAATGTCCACGATGAGGAGCGGCTTGCGCGGGCCGTCCGGGTGGACCTCCTCCAGCATGGCGCGCGTCAGCACATGATGGGGCGCCGAGGTGGCGGTGGCCACGATCTCCGCCTGCGCCAGCAGCGCGGGCAGTTCCTCCACGGAGGCCGAGCGGCCGCCGAAACGGGCGGCCAGCTCCCGCGCCCGCGCCTCGGTCCGATTGGCCACCACCAGACTGGCGATCCCCTCGGCGGCCAGGCACTCCAGGGCCAGGGCGCTCATCTCACCGGCGCCGATGACCACGGCGTGCCGCCCCCGCAGGGAGCCGAAGATCTTCCGCGCGAGCGCCACCGCGGCGGAAGGAATGGAGGCGGCGCCCTTGCCCAGCGCCGTGTCGTGCCGCACGCGGCCGCCCACCCCCAGGCTGGATTCGAAGAGGCGCGCCAGCACCGGCCCAACCGGCCGCGGATCGGCGTGCACGGCCAACTCGTAGGCGGCCTTCACCTGGCCCTGGATCTGGGCCTCACCCAGGATCATGGAATCCAGACTGGAGACCACCCGGAAGAGGTGCTCCACGGCGTCCCGGCCCTGCCGGGTGTAGAAGAAGCCGGCATCCAGCGCGCCGAGCAGACCCGCCTGCTCGGTGAGGAAGCGTGCCCCGAACGGCGTGGGCTCCGCCAGCACGCGCTCCGTCTCCAGGTACAGCTCGGTACGGTTGCACGTGGACACCACCACCGCCTCGCGGGCATGCCCGGCGTCGGTCAGCGCGCGCAGCGCCGCCAGGCTCCGCTCGGGGCTCATGGCCAGCGCCTCACGCACCTCCAGGGGCGCCGTGTGGTGGCTGATCCCGACCACCGTTATGGGCACCGCAACGCCCCCCTCACAGGAAGGTGCTGCCGGTGCCCATGGTGAGGCGCACCACCAGGTACGCCAGGACCACGAGCACGAAACCGATGACGCTGGCCAGTGCGCCGCGCCGATCGCTGCCGGCCCCGCCGCGCCGAGCCATCAGGACGCCCACGAAGACGAACCAGGTGGCCACGGCCCACACCACCTTGGGCTCGCTGATGACGGCCACCTCCCGGAAGCGGAGGGTCCAGCCGGCGCCCAGGAGGATGGCGGCGGTGAGCGCCGGAAAACCGATCACCAGCGCGCGCCGACCCACGCCGTCCAGCGTGCTGAGCGGCGGGAAATAGCGGAAGGCGCGGCCGAAGTGTTTGTCCCGCAGCTGGCGGAACTGGAGCACGTAGAGGAGCCCCGCGGCGGAGGCCACGGCCAGGCCGGCGTACCCCACGAAGGCCAGCACCACGTGCAGGCTGAACCAGGGCGCCTGGAACGCCGGTGCGTCCCCGCTCGGCGCCACGCCCACCACCAGCCCAGCCGCCAGCAGCACCGCGATGAGCGGGGCGAGCACGAGCGCCAGGGGACGGGCCTGCGCCACCAGCAGCGCCGCCACCAGGAAGACACCGATGAGGAACGCGAAGGTGGCCAGCGATGGACCGAGTCCCACCAGCGGCGGCTCGTTCCACTGCAGCGTGAAGGCGGCCAGGCCGGCCGCGTGCGCGGCCAGACCCGCCACCACTACCAGCAGCGGCCCCCGCGGCGCCGCGGCACGCCCCCCGGCGAACGACGCGGCGAGCAGCCCGGCGGCCGCCAGGTAGAGCGTCAGCGCCGCGGCCAGCAGCAGCAGGGTCACCCCGCACCTCCCCCATGTGGACACGGGCGCCAGCCGGCGCCCGTGTACCGAAGTTCCATCCCGCCCGGCCGTGGCCGCTCCGGAGTCACTGCATCCTGCGGATGAGCCGCACCGGCAGGCCTCCCCTGAGCGCCGTGCTCGTGAGGCCCGTGACGAGCACCGTGGCGCTCGTGCGCTCCACCCGGATCACGCGCAGATGCGCCACGGGCTGGGGCGGCACCTCACCGTCCCCGGCGGCGAAGGCCTCGAACTCATCGCCCAGAGATACCCCGCGATCGGCACCCATATCGATGAAACCGTGGTGCAGCACCGAATTGAGTGGCCGATCCCGGGCAAAATCCAGGATGGCACCCGTGGGTCCGTTCGCGATCGCCCGGGGCTGCCCCCGCGGCATGGCGGGCCGCGGGGTGTCCACCAGCACGAGGTCACCCACGCGGGCATCGGCGTACTGGTGCCGCACCCGTGCACGCACCACCGGACCCGCCACGGTATCCACGATCAGCACGGCCATGGGGAAGACCTTGTGACCCCAGCCGTCCACATCGCCCTCGAGGCGCACCGCCAGCAGGGTGTCCCCCACGACGTGTGAACCTGCGCGCAGCTGCCCCACCAGGACCTGATCGAAGGGGTGAAGTGTGGAGGCCAGCCTTTCCTCCGACTCGGACGGATCCGCCAGACGAACGATGCGGCCGGCCCAGGCCAGCTGCGCCGTGTCGGCGAGCCAGGGGGCGCTGGCATACTCACCCGGACGGACCGCCCAGGGTAGCGTCATCTCGTCCTGGGGCGCCGCCACGGTATCCGCGGGCGGGGGCGCGGGCGGCTCCGGCGGCGGTTCCACCTCAACCGGCAACTGCCCCACGGGCGTTCCCACCGGCCCCCGTTCGTCCGGCTTGGTCACCGGAATGAGCAGACGCTGCTGCGGCAGGATGAGATCCGGATCGGTCAGCAGCCCGCGATTCACGTCGAAGAGCAGGGGCCACAGAAACGGGTCCCGCAGGTATGCCCGGGCCAGTTCCCAGAGCGTGTCACCGGGACGCACCACGTGCTCCCGCTGCTGGGTGGGGGGGGGAATGGTGTCCTGCGCGCCCACCGGTACGGCCAGCAGCAGGCTGGCCGCCACGAGGACGGCGGGGAGGAGCGCCGGGGAGATGGAGCGGGCCGGTGTGACTTTCGGCGTACTCAAAAGCGGCTCTCCTGCCTGGGGTGTCCGCGATCCCGGCCCGTGGCCGGGGCCCGTGATGCTTCCAACCGCCGCAGCGGCGGCGGGGGCGGCGCATCGTCGCCACCAGAAGTGTCAGCGGGATGGTTTAAAGGTAACGATCGGCGCCCCTCCACGTCCAGCACGCGCGCGCGAGAAGGCTTCATCCCGCCTGGCGGGCGAACTCGCGCGCCCAGTACGTGAGGATCATGTCCGCCCCCGCCCGCCGTATGGAGGTCAGCGCCTCCGTCATGGCGCGGTCCAGGTCCAGCCAGCCGAGCCGAGCCGCGGCATGCAGCGCGGCGAACTCCCCGGAAACGTGATAGGCGCACACCGGGTAGCCGGTGGCCTCCTTGACCCGCCAGATAATGTCCAGGTAGGCCAGGGCGGGCTTCACCATGAGGATGTCCGCGCCCTCGTGCACGTCCAGCATCACCTCCCGCAGCGCCTCGTCCCCGTTGGCCGGATCCATCTGGTAACCCTGCCGATCCCCGAACTGTGGCGCGCTCTCCGCCACGTCCCGGAAGGGGCCGTAGAAGGCCGAAGCGTACTTGGCGGCGTAGGACATGATGGGCACCTGCTCGAAGCCGGCCCCGTCGAGCGCGCCCCGAATGGCCGCCACGCGGCCGTCCATCATGTCACTCGGGGCCACCAGGTCCGCGCCGGCACGGGCGTGGCTGACGGCCTGCTCGGCCAGCAGTTCCAGGGTGGGGTCGTTGGCCACCTGGCCGTCCTCGAGCACCCCGCAGTGCCCATGAGAGGTATACTCGCACATGCACACATCCGTCATCACCGCCAGCTCCGGCAGCTCCCGCTTGAGCGCCCGCACCGCGTCCTGGACGGGGCCGTGCTCCTCGGCGCCGCTGCTGCCGATCTCGTCCTTGTGGTCGGGGATGCCGAAGAGCAGCACGGCGGGGATGCCCAGGCCGGCCGCCTCGCGGGCATCGGCCACCAGTTCGTCCACGGAGGTCTGGCTGACGCCCGGCATGGAGGCTACGGGCCGGCGCACGCCTTCCCCGGGAACCGCAAAGAGCGGCAGGATGAGATCGTCGGGCGTCACGCGCGTCTCCCGCACCAGGCGGCGGAGCGTGGCCGTGCGCCGCAGGCGACGGGCGCGATATACCGGAAAATGGGACATTCTGGCTCTCCTTTTCAATCCGTGCCGGGCGGCGCCGCATCCAGCGCGCGCCGCATCACCAGCGCATCCTCCACGGGCCACCGATAGTACTGGCGGCGGCGGCCGACCAGCTGGAAACCGAAGCGTTCATAAAGCTTCCGGGCGCCCAGATTGCTCGGGCGCACTTCCAGGAAGACCTCACCCACACCCATCTCCGCCGCCCGCTCCAGAACGGCTGTCAGGAGCCGCCCCGCCAGGCCGCGGCGCCGACACGTCTCGGCCACGGCCACGTTGCCCAGTTCGCCCTGCTCGCCCACGGCCCAGAAGACGGCGTAGCCCACCACCTCCGCGCCGCGTGCGGCCACCAGGGCCAGCGCGTCGCCGCGCTCCAGCAGCGCCCTGAAGGTAGCCGCCGACCAGGGCACCGCATAGGAGAACGCCTCGAGCTCCACCACCGCCTCAAGATCGGCCCCTTCCATGGGCCGGAGACGCACATCCTCCATCAGCCCCGCACCCCCCGCTCCGCTCCGGACGGGCGCAGGTACTCCGGCTCCCAGGCGGCGGGATCGGCCACGCGCGACGCCGCCGGGTCCAGCGCCGTCAGTGCCAGCAGCGCCCGCGCGTCGGGATGGCGCTCCGGTCCGGGCCGGGCGCCCGCGGCGCGAAGCTCTTCCGCGTAGCGGGTGGCGCCCTGCCCCACCCAGCTGACGCCACCCGCCGCCAGGCGGCCCAGGACCACCTCCAGCCGGCCGAGCACCTCCGCCACAGGCGCAACGCAGGGCGCCAGGACCACCTCGGGTAGCCGGTCGCGCGCGAAGCGCCAGCAGCCGGCGTAGACCTGGCCCCGCCGGGCGTCCAGCAGCGCACACACGCTGCCCGCGGGGAGCGCCGGTCCCGGTGCGGCGGCCAGCGCCAGCAGGCTGGAGTGGACGTGCAGGGGAATGCCCAGCGCGCGCACCATCCCGCGCGCCGTGGCGGCGGCTATGCGCACGCCCGTGAAGGAGCCGGGACCGCCACCGAGCACCACGCCCTGCAGGGCGCGCGGCTGGATCCCCGCCCGCGTGAGCAGGGCGTCGAGCGCGGGCAGCAGCGTCTCCGCGTGGCGGGCGTCCGCCGTCAGTTCAGCGTGGGCCAGCAGCTGCCCGCCGCGGCCCACCGCCACGCTGCCCACCGGGGTGGAGGTATCGAACGCCAGGCGCAGGTCAGCCATGCCCACCTGCCCGGCGACGGGATGCCGGCGCGACCACTGACGCGCGGCCCGGATGCCGGCCTGGCGGCCGCGCTCTCAGCACGCCTCCGGCTCCGGCAGCGGCCCGGGCTTCCCCACCGGGACGGCCACCACTTCCCGCAGCTCCGGGGCGTCGGGGGGGGTCACGAGCCGGATGTCCCAGCGGTCGGGAGGCAGCAGCGCCTCCGCCCGCTCCGGCCACTCCACCAGCACCACCTCGTCCGGCGCCGGCAGCTCGTTCCAGCCGAGCTCGCGCACCTCCTCGGGGCGCTCCAACCGGTAGAGATCCATGTGCACCACGCTCAGCCCCGCCGCGGCGTCGTAGCGGAACACCAGGTTGAAGGTGGGTGAGGGGATGTGCCCCGCCACGCCGGCGCCCCGGGCCACGGCGCGCGCCAGCACGGACTTGCCCGCGCCCAGCTCCCCGCTGAGCGCCAGGAAGAGCGGCGGGGCGGCCGCGGCGCCGATGCGCGCGCCCCAGGCCTCCAACGCCGCCTGGCTCAGGAGGATGGGCCCGAACCCGCGGGGGCCGTCCCCCCCAGCCTGGCGCGCACCTCCAGGAGCTGGTCCCTGAGGAGCGCCGCCCGCTCGAAATCCATGGCTCGCGCGGCCTCGGCCATCTGCTGCTCCAGGATCTTTGCCCATTCCTCGAGATTCACCTCGTCCGCGTAGCTGGCCCTGGGTTCCGCCACCCGCCCACCGGCCGTTTCGGTGCGGGCGTCCGCCACGCGCGTGGTCTGCATGAGTTCGTCCACGCTCTTCACGATGGTGCGCGGCTCGATGCCGTGCTCTTCGTTGTAAGCGCGCTGAATGTCGCGCCGCCGATCGGTCTCCGCGATGCAGCGCGCCATGGAGCCCGTCATCCGGTCCGCGTACATGATGGCCTTGCCGTGCACGTTGCGGGCGGCCCTGCCGATGGTCTGGATGAGGGAACGCTCGTCGCGCAGGAAGCCTTCCTTGTCCGCGTCCAGGATGGCCACCAGGGACACCTCGGGCAGATCCAGCCCCTCGCGCAGCAGGTTGATGCCCACCAGCACCTCGAAGCGGCCCAGCCGCAGGTCCCGCAGGATCTCGATGCGCTCGATCGTGTCCACGTCCGAGTGCATATAGCGCACGCGGATGCCGATCTGCTGGAGGTACTCGCTCAGGTCCTCCGCCATGCGCTTGGTGAGCGTGGTGACGAGCACCCGCTCACCCGCCGTCTCCCGTTCCCGGATCTCCGCCACCAGGTCATCCACCTGCCCCTTCACGGGCCGGACCTCCACCTCCGGATCCAGCAGCCCGGTGGGCCGGATGAGCTGCTCGACCACTACACCGCCGGAGCGCTTCACCTCGTACTCGCCCGGCGTGGCGGACACGAACAGCGCGCGCGGCACCAGCCCCTCCCACTCGTCGAACGTGAGGGGCCGGTTGTCCAGCGCGCTGGGGAGCCGGAAGCCATGCTCCACCAGGGTGAGCTTGCGGGCCCGGTCCCCGTTGTACATGCCCCGGATCTGCGGCACCGAGACGTGCGACTCGTCCACGATGAGCAGGAAGTCCTCCGGGAAATAATCGAAGAGGCACGCCGGCCGCTCCCCCGCCGCGCGGCCGGCGATGTGGCGCGAATAGTTCTCCACGCCGGGGCACGTACCGATCTCCATGAGCATCTCGATGTCGAACATGGTGCGCTGCTCCAGACGCTGCGCCTCCAGCAGCTTGCCCGCCCCACGCAGCTCCAGCAGACGCTCGTCCAGCTCCGGCCGGATGCGCTCCACCGCCCGCTCCACGGTGCTGCGGCGCGTCACGAAGTGCGTGGCCGGATAGATGGCCGCGCGCGGCAGCCGCACGATGGTGTCCCCCGTCAGCGGGTCGAAGCGGGAGATGCGCTCCACCTCATCCCCCCAGAGCTCGATGCGCACCGCCTGCTCCTCGTAGGCGGGGAAGACCTCCACCACGTCCCCCCGCACGCGAAACGTGCCGCGCGTGAAATCGATGTCGTTGCGCGCGTACTGGATGCGCACCAGCGCCTCGAGCAGGTCGCGGCGGCTGGTCTCCTGCCCCGTCTCCACCACCAGCATGAGCTCACGGTACTCGCGCGGGTCACCCAGGCCGTAGATGCAGGACACCGAGGAGACGATCACCACGTCCTCCCGCTCCATGAGTGAGGAGGTGGCGCGCAGGCGCAGGCGCTCGATGTCCTCGTTGATGGAGGAGTCCTTCTCAATGTACGTGTCCGAGGAGGGCACGTACGCTTCGGGCTGGTAGTAGTCGTAGTACGAGACGAAGTACTCGACCGCATTGGCGGGAAAGAACTGCTTCAGTTCTCCGTAGAGCTGCGCGGCCAGCGTCTTGTTGTGGCTCATGACCAGCGCGGGGCGCCCCAGCTCGGCAATGAGCGAGGCCATGGTGACCGTCTTCCCGGAGCCGGTCACGCCCAGCAGCGTCTGGGACTCGGCGCCGCTCGCGTACGTGGTGGTGAGCTCCTCGATGGCGCGGGGCTGGTCGCCGGCCAGGCCGAAAGGGAGGCGGAGGTCGAATGTACCCATCTAAGCGACGACGCCGGGCCGACCCACCGGCGCCCGCACGCCCGCGGCCACGGCTGGCCGTCCGGCCGGTGCGCTGAGCGCCACGCGCATGCCTACTCCTCCTGCCCGCTGCCGGCCAGATGCTCGCGCCGCTCCACGGCCAGCACCCCGTTCACCCTGCGGATGGCCTTGATCACCTTCTTCAGGTGCGCCAGGTCCTGCACCTCCACCATGAAGGAGCCGTTCATGCCTCCCTCCACGCTCTTGATCTCCGCCTGGCCGATGTTGGTGCCCGTGGTCGTGATGGCGGCGGCAATGTCGGAGAGCAGCCCGCGCCGGTCGTTGCCCTCGATGACCAGCCGGACGAGGAAGCGGTCCTCCTTCTCGGCCTCCCACTCGATCTCCACCCGCCGCTCGGGGTGATCCCCCAGGTTGAGCACGTTGGGGCAGTCGTGGCGGTGGATGGAGATGCCGCGGCCCCGCGTGATGTAGCCGATGACCTGGTCCCCCGGCACCGGCTGGCAGCACTGGGAATAGCGCACCATCAGGTTCTCCAGCCCCTGGATGCGCACGCCGCGCCCCGCCACCCCACGCACGCGCTCCACCAGGCGCTCGATGGCCGACGCCGGACGGGCCAGCGGCGTCTCCTCACCGGGATAGAGCTCCTTCAGCATGGCGGTGGGCCCCACCTCGCCCCGGCCGAGGGCCACCAGGACGGCATCGAAATCCTGGTAGTTCAAGGCCTCGGCGGCCTTCTGCATGGCGGCTTCCGAGGGCTTCTCCCGCCGCGCCCGCTTCAGCTCGCGCCCGAAGAGCTCACGCCCCAGCATGGCGGCCGAATCCGCCTCCTCCGACTTGATCCACTGGCGTATCTTCTGCCGCGCCCGCGCCGTCTTCACGAACGCCAGCCAGTCCCGCGAGGGGCGCTGGCGCTTGTCCGTCATGACCTCCACCGTATCCCCGTTCTTGAGCTCCCGGGAGAGCGGCACGAGGCGCCCGTTCACCTTGGAGCCCGAACAGCGCAGGCCCACCTCCGTGTGCACCGCGAAGGCAAAGTCGATGGGCGTGGCGCCGCGCGGCAACTGCTTCACGTCCCCCTTGGGCGTGAAGACAAAGATCTCATCGTGGAAGAGGTCAATGCGGAGGAACTCCATGAACTCCTCCGGCTCCCGCGTGTCCTGCTGCCACTCGAGCACCTGGCGGAACCAGGTGAGCGTCTCGTCCACCTCGTCCTCCGCCCGCTCGCGCTCGCCTTCCTTGTAGCGCCAGTGGGCCGCGATGCCGTATTCGGCCGTGCGGTGCATCTCGTGGGTGCGGATCTGGATCTCGTAGAGACGGCCGCCCGGCCCGAAGATGGTGGTGTGCAGCGAGCGATACATGTTCGACTTGGGCGTGGCTATGTAGTCGTGAAACCGCTCCTGCAACGGCGTCCACTCGTTGTGGATCACGCCCAACGCGTGGTAGCAGTTGGCCACCGAGTCGGTCACCACGCGGATGGCCATGAGGTCATAGATCTCCTCGTAGGGCCGCCCGCGGTTGACCATCTTGCGGTGCACCGACCAGAGGTGCTTGGGACGCCCGTACACCTCGCAGGGGATACCGGCGCGGCGCAGGCCCTGCTCCAGCGGCGAGCGCAGCGCCTCGACCTGGTCCTCCCGCTCGCCGCGGCGGTCGGCAATCTTCTTGGCCAGCGCGCGGTACGCCTCCGGCTCCAGATGCTTGAAGGCCAGATCCTCCAGCTCCCAGCGGATCTGCGCCATCCCCAGGCGGTGCGCCAGCGGGGCGTAGATCTCGCGGGTCTCCAGGGCAATGCGCCGCTGCTTGTCCGGCCGCAGATGCTCCAGCGTCCGCATGTTGTGCAGCCGGTCGGCCAGCTTGATGACGATGACGCGCGCGTCCTGCGCCATGGAGAGCAGGAGCTTGCGGTAGTTCTCCACCTGCTGCTCGGTGGATGAGCGGAACTGCACCTTACCGATCTTGGTGACGCCGTCCACGATGGAGGCCACCTGCGTGCCGAATTCGCGCTCCACGTCGGCCAGCGTGAATTGCGTGTCCTCCACCGTGTCGTGCACGAGGCCCGCCACGATCGACACGGTGTCCAGATGCAGGCTGGCCAGGATGGCGGCCACCTCCGCCAGGTGCACGGTGAAGGCCTCCCCGGAAGCGCGCTTCTGCGTGCCATGGGCATCGGCCGCGAAGCGCCAGGCGCGCGCCACCAGGGGCACGTCCAGGCGATCGGCGTAGTACTCCACCGACGCACGCAGACGAGGCGGCAACTCCTCGAGTGCTGCCGTCATTGCGGCTTCAGGTGGAGCGATGGATGCCATGGTACGTCCGCTGCTACGAATTCCGGTGCGGCGCCGCGGCACGCCGCGGTGCGTGAACGGGCCTCAGCCCGCGTCCAGCAGCCCCGCCTCCACGAAGGAGACGAAGCGCCCGTCCCCCACCACCACGTGGTCCAGGACGGGTATGCCGAGGGTCCGGCCCGCGGCCGCCAGCTGCGCCGTCACCAGACGATCCTCGGGCGAGGGGGTGGGGTCACCCGAGGGGTGATTGTGCACCAGGATGACGGCCGCCGCGCTCTCGGTGATCGCGGCACGGAACACCTCCCGCGGGTGGATCACGGAGGCGTCCAGGATCCCGCGCGTCACCACCAACTCGCGCGTGACGGCGTGCTGCGTGTTGAGCAGCAGGATGCGAAACTCCTCCTGCGCCGCGCCCCGCAGCGTCGGCGCGCACCGATCATAGACGTCCCGCGGACCGTGGATGCGGGCCCGGGCCGCGGGCTCCTCGCACGCTTCGCGCCGGCCCAGTTCCAGCCCGGCCGCCACGCGGGCGGCCACGGCCGGACCCACACCGGGCACCCGCTCCAGTTCGGCTGCCGAGGTGGCGGCCAGCCGGCGGAGCGAGCCGTCCGCGGCGCGCAGCAGGGCGCCCGCCACGTCCAGCGCGGAGGCGCCGCCGGTGCCGCTCCCCACCAGGATGGCCAGCAGCTCCCGGGTAGCCAGGGCGTCGGCGCCACGCGTCCGCATGCGCTCCCGCGGACGGTCGGCCTCCGGCCATGCCTTGATGGCGTACCCGGACGCCGACGCCGGACTCACGCCGCCCCCGCTCCGTGGCACTTCTTGTACTTCTTACCGGAGCCGCAGGGACAGGGGTCATTGCGGCCGATCTTCTCCTCCGCGGTCACGGGCGTGGCCGGCCGGGCGGCCTCCCCCCGGTTGGTCTGCAGGGCGCCCACGTCGGGCCCGCCGGGGATGCCCGCGGCCACCTGCGCGGCGGCGGTGGGCGCCATCTGCCGGCCGCCGGACACGGCCGCATCCAGCGCGTCCCGCGGTTCCTCGCGGATCGGTTCGGGCCGCGGCTGCGCCACCCGTGGCGCGCCGTCCGGCGTGTCACTCGGTCCGGAGAGCACCAGCTTGCGTGGGGGCGCCTGCGGGCGCGGCTGGGGCACGCCCAGCTGGGCCCTGAAGGTCAGCGAGGAGACCGCCCGGCGCAGGTCACGCATGAAGTCCACGAACATCGAGTACGCCTCCTGCTTGTACTCGACGAGCGGGTCTTTCTGTCCCCAGCCGCGGAAGCCGATGGATGCCTTCAGGTGGTCCAGATCGTAGAGGTGATCACGCCACTTCTCGTCGATGGTGCCCAGGAGCACCCACGAGAGGATGCGTTCCTGGTGCTCGCCGAATCCTTCCAGCTTGCGGTCGAACGCCGTGCGGGCCGCTGCCAGCACGGTCTCGGCCACCGCTTCCTCGTCGTGGAAGGCGTGCTCCTGGTCATCGCGCTGGGGCAGGCCGTCCACCACCATGAGGTAGTCCAGCGCCAACCGGCTGCGCAGCCCTGCCAGGTTCCACTCCTCCGCGTGCACACCGTCCTCGGCATACTCCGCCACCAGGTCCTCGAGCGCGGCGGACGTCATCTCCCAGACTTCCGCCTTGAGGTCCTCGCCGCCCTCCAGCGCGAAGAGGCGCAGGTCGTAGACCACCTCGCGCTGCTGGTTCATCACGTCATCGTAATCCAGCAGCCGCTTGCGCTGCTCGAAGTTCTGCATCTCCACGCGGCCCTGCGCGCTGCCAATGGAGCGCGTCACCAGCGCATGCGTGATGACCTCTCCCTCCTCGGCCCCCAGCCGGTCCATCACGCCCGCGATGCGATCCGAATTGAAGAGCCGCATCAGGTCATCTTCCAGGGACAGGAAGAACTGGCTGGCGCCCGGATCCCCCTGGCGGCCCGCGCGCCCGCGCAGCTGCCGGTCGATGCGGCGGCTCTCGTGCCGCTCGGAGCCGATGATGTGGAGCCCGCCCACCTCGAAGAGGGTGCGCTCATCCACCTTCGCCGGGTCCACGTCGCGCGCCGGGTCGGCGGTGTGCGGCACCTCCGCCGGGTCCAGCTCCTTCTCCTGCAGCCAGGCGCCGTCCCGCGCGTCGGTGACGCCGGCGCCCAGCTTGATGTCGGTACCGCGCCCGGCCATGTTCGTGGCAATGGTGACGGCGCCCGGCCGGCCCGCGCCCGCCACGATCTCCGCCTCGTGCTGGTGGTACTTGGCGTTCAGCACGCTGTGCGGGATGCCGCGCCGCTTGAGCATACGCGAGAGCGTTTCGGAGACGTCCACCGACACGGTGCCCACCAGCACGGGCAGCTGCAGGCCGTGCAGCCGCTCGATCTCGTCATTGATGGCGTTGAACTTCTCACGCTTGGTCCGGTAGACCAGGTCCTGGCGGTCATCACGCACGACGGGCCGGTTGGTGGGAATGACCATGACGTCCAGACCGTAGATGGAGTGGAACTCCCCCTCCTCGGTCTCCGCCGTACCGGTCATGCCCGCCAGCTTGTCATACATGCGGAAGTAATTCTGGATCGTGACGGTGGCCAGCGTCTGCGTCTCGCCGCGCACCGTCACGTTCTCCTTCGACTCCACCGCCTGGTGCAGCCCGTCGGACCAGCGCCGACCCGCCATCTTGCGGCCGGTGAACTCGTCCACGATGACCACCTGGCCGTCCTCCACGATGTACTGCTCGTCGCGGGCGTAGAGCGCGTACGCCTTCAGCAGCTGGTGGATGGCGTGGATGCGCTGGCTCTTCTCCGCGTACTCCGCCTCGAGCGCCTGGATGCGCTCGCGCTTGGTGTCCAGCGAGAGCGCCTCGTCCTTTTCGATGACGCCCACGACCTCGGAGAGGTCAGGCACCACGAAGGCGTCCGGATCATCCGGCGAGAGCTCCTCCAGCCCCTGGTCGGAGAGGTGCACGCTGTGCCCCTTCTCGTCCATGGCAAAGTACATGAGCTCATCCACCTCGTGGAGGCGCTTTTCGCGCATGAAATCGGCTTCGGTCTGCTGCACCAGCTTCTGGATGGCCGGGCGCTCCGCGAAGAGCTTCATGAGCCGCTTGTTTTTGGGACCGCCGCGCTTGGCGGCCAGCAGCTTCTCACCGGCAGCCGGCTCGTCACCCTCGGCCAGCTCCCGCTCCGCATCCGCGATGAGCTCGCTGATCACCTTGGTCTGCTTGCGATAGAGCTGCGCCACGCTGGGGTTGTACTTCCGATACTCGACGTTGTGCTCCTTGCCCACCGGCCCGCTGATGATGAGCGGCGTGCGCGCCTCATCGATGAGGATGGAGTCCACCTCGTCGATGATGGCGTAGGCATGGCCACGCTGCACGCGCTGCTCGAGCGAGTGCACCATGTTGTCCCGCAGGTAGTCGAAGCCGAACTCGTTGTTCGTGCCGTAGGTGATGTCGGCGGCGT
>JBBDRO010000037.1:0-3470 GCA_040905425.1 Gemmatimonadota bacterium
CGCCGCGCGGAGGAGGCCTAGGCGCCGCGAGGAGGAGGCCTAGGCGCCGCGAGGAGGAGGCCTAGGCGCCGCGCGGCGCCACGGCCTCCAGCGCCCGCAGAAGGCCGGCTTCCGCCTCCGAAAAGCCCCAGCCGCTGATGATTGTGCTGGAAGCCCGCCCCATTCGTGCGCGCAGGTCCCCGTCGGCCACCAGCGGGCGGAGCGCCGCGGTGAGGCCCTCCACGTCACGGCCGCGATGCGTGGCGCCGTTGTGACCGTCCCGCACCAGGTCCGCCGCCGCACCCACCTCCGCCGCGGCCACCACCGGCAGCCCCGCCGCCATGGCCTCGTTGATCACCAGCCCCCACGGCTCGTCGATGGACGGCAGGCAGAAGATGTCGGCGGCCGCGAAGAAGCCGGGCAGCTCAGCCTGATTCCGGAAGCCGAAGAAATGAACGCCCGGAACGTCCGCGGCCGCCGTTCGGAGCCGCGCTTCCGTTGGGCCCGACCCCACAAAGGCCAGGGCGGCGTCGGCCCCCTCGGCACGGAGTCGGGCGTAGGCGGCCAGCAGGTCGGAGGCGCGCTTGCGGGGCACGAGCTTGGAGGCAAAGAGCAGCACGCACGCATGTGGGGGCAGGCCCAGCTCGCGCCGCAGTTCGGCCCGCTGCTCGCGCAACGCCGCCGTGCGCATGGCAAAGTAGTGGTTATCCACCACGTACGGGACCAGGAAGATGCGCTCCTCCGGCACCCCGAGCGACCGGTAATAGGCAGCGTTACGGCTGCCAATGGCCAGGCAGGCCGCGCTACCCCGAACGATCCAGCGCACCAGTTGGCGCTCGCGTCGGGGCGGGCGGCCCTCGGTCCACCCGTCATCCTGCCTCTGCTCGTCCCCCTGCCTCTGGTCATCCCCCTGCCCCTGGTCATCCCCCTGCCCCTGGTCATCCCCCTGCTCCTGATCATCCCCCTGCCCCTGGTCATCCCCCTGCTCCTGTCCCTGGTCCTGTCCGAGCACAGCACCCCGGCGCCGCTCGAGGAGCAGGTGCGTTTCACCCCGCAGCAGTACGGGCAGGCCTAAGGCCCGCGCCTCGAGGAGAGCCAGCAGGTGCGTGGCGTAGGCATAGCCGTGCACCCAGAGCGCATCGAAACGCCCCCGGGCCAGGGCGCTGATGACCCCCGGATTCAGGATGCCGAGCGGCCGGTCCGCGCCCGGCACTGGCGACCAGTTGCGCAGGAAGGCGTGGCGGTAGCCGTCCAGCAAGGGCACATCCCAGCGCACGTCGGCCTCGAAACCAGGGTCCCGATAGCGCTCGACCCCCTGACGGGAGCCGTACAGCACGGTCAGGTCCAGTCGGGGATTACCGGCCAGGTAGCGGTAGAGCGGAGCAAAGTACTGAATCGGGTGGGAATTCAGGATGCCGAGCCGGCAGGGCGCGCTCACGCGTCCGAGGAGGTCCGCTCCGTGGGCTGCGCCGCATCGGCCGCACCGCTCGCCTCGGCCGCACCGCTCGCCTCGGCCGCACCGCTCGCATCGGCCGCGCCGCTCGCATCCGCCGCACCGCTCGCACCGGCCGCATCGGCCGCCTCCGGCTCCACGAGCGGCAGCCAGAAGGTGAAGAGCGAGCCACCCCCCTCAGCGGCGGGCGCCAGGCTCACGTCCCCGCCCAGCAACCGGGCGGTGCGCCGCGCCACGGCCAGACCCAGCCCCACCCCCCCATGGCGACGGTCCACCCCGCCGTCGAGCTGGCGGAACTCGTCGAAGGCCAGCTCCGCTTCCGCCGGGGGAATGCCGGACCCCGTGTCGCGCACGATCCAGTTCACCCGCCCGCCGCTTGCCACCACGTCCAGCGTGACCATGCCGCGCTCGGTGAACTTGAACGCGTTGGCGAGCAGGTGGGCCAGCACCCGCGTGGCCCGCTCCACGTCCGTGCGCAGCGGAATGCGCTCTTCCTCGTGGCGGAGTTCGAAGACCACCCCGTCGGGCGGGCGGCCGGCCACCTCCCGGGCGGCGCGGGCGATCCCCACCGCCTCCGCCTGGGTCACCATCACGTCCACGTTCCCCAGCTTCAGCCGCGACAGCTCCAGCAGGTCGTCGACGAGGCGCAGCAGCAGCTGGGCCGCCTCCTCCGCCCTGGCCACCGCCGCCCGTGCCTGGTCGGAGATCTTGCCGGCCTGACCCGCCTTCAAAAGGTAGGTGTAGCCCATGATCGAGCTGAGGGGGGTGCGCAGCTCGTGCGTGACGTTGCCCAGGAACTCGTCCCGCAGGCGCTTGGCGTCCTCGGCCTCGCGTACCCGGACGCGCAACTCCTGGTTGCTCTGGCGCAGCGCCGCGTTGGCGGCGCGCAGGTCCTCCTCGAGCTGCGCGCGGCGCGCCGTGGCGGCCAGCTGGTCCGCCACGAGCGCCACCAGCCGGCGCGTCTCCTCATCGAAGCGGCGCGGCCCCCGGAAGTAGAACGTGAGCGCGCCCTGCACTTCGTCCCCGTCCAGGAGCGGCAGCGCGATTAGGGACGCGAAGCCCAGCTCGCGGGCGGGATCGCGCCACTCGGCGGCCGCGGGATCGGCCGCCACGTCCTCCACCTCGACGGCGCGCCGCGCCGCCACGGCACGCCCGGTCGGCCCACGCCCCTCCCGCACGCGCAACGCCCCCAGCCACCGCGCCGCGCTCTGCGGCCAGTTGTGCGCGCACGCCAGCTTCAGCAGCTCGGGCTCCCCCGCGTCACGCAGAAAGACGGAGCCGAACTGCGCCCCCACCAGCGGTGTCACGCGCGCCAGCGCAACGCGGTAGACCTCGGTGGCGGTACCCGCCACGAGGAAGGCACGGGCAATCTCCGCCGCCACCTCCAACTCGTAGGGGGCAAAGGGGATGGCCGACGCACCGTCCGCCGAAGCGGGGCCGGAGCCGGGCGCACGGCCGGCATCCGCGGAAGTGTTCTCTTGACGATGAATGGAAGGCGTCCTACTCTTGGACCGCGCTCACGAAAGGCCCTCCGTCTGAGCGAGAAGGCATTCTGCCGAGCGGAAAACTGTTCGCCGGTCAGAAGGGGCGCAAGGGCCGAGCGCAAGACTTGCCGGCGCCGCCGCGCATGCTCAAGCTACGTGCGGCTCAGCATATCGCTGGAAACGCAGTTGCTCTCACATCCCTCTACGAGGAGCATCCTCATGAACAAGTCGGACATGATCCAGGCACTGGCAGACCGCACCAACATGAGCAAAGCGGACGCGGGTCGCACCATCGACGCCCTCTTCAGCCCTGACAGCGGTGTCATCACCGACGCCCTGAAGAAGGGTGACAAGGTGCAGATCACCGGCTTCGGCACGTTCGAGACGCGTCAGCGGAAGGCCCGCACGGGCCGCAACCCGCGCACCGGCAAGGAAATCCGCATCGGTCCTACGACCAGCGCCTCCTTCCGCCCCGGCAAGGCCCTCAAGGACGCGGTCAAGTAAGCCACACCGGACAGCAAAGCAGAGGGCCGCGCTCCGTCTGGAGCGCGGCC
>JBBDRO010000037.1:3480-29858 GCA_040905425.1 Gemmatimonadota bacterium
CCCCCCCCCCCCCTCTGTGCGTGCGGCATCCCGGCGGGGTGCGCTAGCGCCCGCGGTCGGGGCCCCGCGATGGGGCGCCGCGCGACGGGCCTCCGCGCGTGGGACCGCTGCGACCGGGGCCGCCCCTGGATGGACCACCGCTGGGTGGGCCGCCACGAGGTGGGCCGCCCGCGCCGCGCGGCGGGCCGGCGGCGCCGCGCGGGGGTCCGCCCGGCGCCTCGTGCCCTCGCGGTCCGCCCCCCTTGCGATCGTAATCCACACGCACCGCACGGCCGCGCAGGCTACGGCCGTTCAAGGCGCGGATGACCTCGTCCGCGGCGCCGCCCGGCACCTCCACCACGGAGAAGGTGTCGCGGATGTCGATCCGGCCCACCCGATCCCCGCTCAGGCTCGTCTCGCCGGCAATGGCACCCACCAGGTCGGCGGGGCGCAGGCCGTCCTTGGAGCCGGCGCTGAGGAAGAGCCGCACGAACGGCTCGGGGCCGGGCGGCGTGGGTGCGGAGGGGGCGCGCTTGCGCGGCTGGGCGCCACGGCTCGCCGTCCTCTGCGCCTCCGCCGCGGGCGCCTCGCTGCGCAGCAGGGCGCTCAGCGCCGCGGCCACCTCCGGCGCCGAGGCCTCGCGGAAGAGCGGCTCGAGCACCAGCAGGTGGGCCTCCAGGTCCGCTTCGGCCAGGGCGCCGCGCACGCGATCCCGGAAGGTGGCCAGTTCGTCGCGGGCGGAGGGCGGTGTCTCCACCGCCTCCAGCGTGAGGCCCGCCGCGGCTGCTATGCGCCGCAGGTGCGTCAGCTCGGCCGGCGTAGCGAAGACCACGCCGCCACTGCCGGCCACGGCCACGAGCGCCTCCTCGTCGGCGGGCACGTCGTAGGCCAGGATGGGCTGGCCGTCCTCGACCGCGTCCACCGCCAGCACGCGCACCGCCACGGTGTCCGGATCGAAGCCACGCAGCGCCAGCCGCTCCGTCAACGCCGCCGCGCGCGGCGCCGAACGGGCGCTCACCACCGGCCGCTCGCCCAGTCGGTTGCCGAGCAGCCGCGCGAGCGATTCTTCCTTGCCCTCGCCCGGCACCGCCACGTACGCCACGCCGCCTCGTGCGGGCGGCACGGCCGCCTCACGCGGATCGGCCGGCCGATGGGGAACGTGCATGGCCTTCTTGACGTGCGCCTCGGCCAGGCGCTCGACCTCGTCGGTCAGCACGCCGCTCACCAGGACGCGCTGCGCCTCCTTCGGCACGGCAAAGAGCAACGGCTCGAGCGCCTCGCGCCCGGCCAGGCTGAGGACCGCCGACGCGCCCTCCAGCACGAACGCCATGAGCCCGTCCAGCTTGAGCTGGGAGCGCTCCAGCGCGCGCAGCGCCGCGCCGGCCGAGGCCACCAGCACGTGGGCGGGGGCGGCGCGGTTCCAGCCGGGGCCCAACGCCCGCGCCCGCAGACCACTGCCGGCGCCCAGGCGCGCGAACGTGGCCGCCACCTCCGCGGCGCGCTCGGCGGTGGGAACCACGACGAGCACCGCGGGGCCCTCGCCGCTGGACGCCGGGACGTCGCTTGAATCCGGCTTTTCCTCCGCCACACGGTCCAGGAGCGCTAGCGCGCAGGCGGCCGTCACGCCTGAACCGGTGGAGGCGTGGATGACCGCGTTGCTGCCGCGCCTGAGCACCGGGATGGCGCTGGCCTGAATGGCGGTGGGACGCTCGAGCCCCGCGCGCGCGGCGGCCTGCACCAGCTCCGTGCGGAGACCCAGCTCCGCGAAGGTGTCGGCCACTAGCGCTCCACGGGGAGCGCGCCGGGCAGCCCTTCACGGTGGCCCAGCGGATCACCCGGCTGGTAGGGCAGCAGCGTCATGAAGTATTGCACGTCCAGGTCGAGGCGCGAGGTGCGCAGCTGGTCCGTATCGGCCACTACCTGCGTCTCCAGCCCGTGCGCGTGCAGCTCGAAGCGCACCGTGCCATCACCACCGGTCAGCTCCAGCGAGTGGCGGTCGCCAGCCACCTTCTCCATCGGCAGGCGCGCCGTGAGGATCTCCTCCGCCTTGCTCAGGATCTCCCGCGCAGGCGCCGCCGTCATCCGCTCGTACTTGCCCATTCGTCCCATCCTCTGCTGATGCCGCCGGCGCACCTCGCCGACATGGCCTATCCCCTCACGTGGTCGGCTACCCAGCCACGCAGTGTGTCCGGCTCGTGCAGCCCCGAGAGCAGCGCGCTCCCCAGGCGGTAGGCGGGCACGGCGCGTATGCCCGCCGCCGCGGCCGCGTTCGCGGCCTCGCGCACCTCCTCCGTGCGCGCGTCCACGTCCAGCGCAACGCGCAGCTCCAGCGCGTCCAGCCCCACGGCGGCGCCAATGTCCGCCAGCACGTCGATGCGGCCGATGTCCAGACCCTCCACCCAGTACGCCCGGAAGAGCGCGTGGTGCATGGCCTCGAAGGCGCCCACCTCGCGCGCGTGAGCGGCGGCCTCGTGCGCCTTCCGCGTGCGACTGGCGGTGCCATTCCAGCGCACCGCCACGCCCAGTTGCTCGGCCCAGGGCACCACGCTCTGCTCGAAGGCCGGCCGGTAGTAGCCGCCCTCCAGATCGGGGAGCGGCACCCCCGGTGGCCGGAGTTCGAACGGCCTGCGCTCCACCGGCACGCCCAGGCTCCCCTCCACCTGGCGCAGCGCCGCCTCCCCGAGGTAGCAGAAGGGACAGGTGTAATCGCCCCATACTTCAAGCGACGTCCCCGCTCCACCTGCTTCGCCCACGCTCCTCCTCGACTGCCCGCGTCACGCACGCGCGGGGGGCGTAATCTCGCCGCGCTCCACCCCGGGAGCAACCGTCCGCCGCAAGGCCGGTTCCACACCGTGGCGCTTGTGGGGCACCACCCCGGCCGGTCATATTGCCAACTCCTGCGCACCCGCTCCCGGGAGAGACGATTTCATGGAGGTCGGTCCAAACGTCCGCGAGTTGCAGCCCTCCGCCACCATGGCGGTCTCGGCGCTGGCCAAGGCGCTGAGGGCACAGGGTCGTGACATCATCGATCTGGGTGCCGGCGAGCCCGACTTCCGCACGCCCGACTTCGCGGCCCAGGCCGGGATTGCCTCCATCGTCCAGGGGTTCACCCACTACACGCCGCCCGCCGGGCTGCCGCGCCTGCGGGAGGCGATCGCGGGCCAGCTGGCGGCGCGCAGCCAGCGTCCGGTGGAAGCGGCGGGCGTGGTTGTCTCCACGGGCGCCAAGCAGGCGCTGTTCAACGCCATCTTCGCGCTCTTCGGCCCCGGTGACGAGGTGCTCGTTCCCGGGCCCTACTGGACCAGCTATCCGGAGCAGGTGAAGCTGGCGCGCGCCACCCCGGTGGTGGTGCCCACCACGCTGGCGGACCACTTCAAGGTCACCCCGGACCACCTGGAGGGCGCGGCCACGGAGCGCACGCGCGGGCTGCTGCTCAACTCCCCCTCCAATCCCACGGGCGCCGTCTACGAACGCGCCGAGCTGGAGGCGGTACTGCGCTGGGCCGCCGGGCGGGGCATCTGGGTCATCAGTGACGAGATCTACGGCCGCCTGGTCTACGATATGGAGACCGCGCCCAGCGTACTGGACTTCGAGGACGGCCTCCTGGAGCGCGTGGTGCTGGTCGATGGCGCCTCGAAGGCGTTTGCCATGACGGGCTGGCGCGTGGGCTTCTCCTACTGTGCGCCGGCGCTGGCCGCCACGTTCAGTGCGCTGCAGAGCCACGTCACCTCCGGCGCGGCCACCGCGTCCCAGTACGCAGCCGTAGCGGCCTACAGTGATGAGCCCCGTGTGGCCCACGCGCTGCACGCCATGGTGGAGGTATTCCGCCGCCGCCGCGACCGCGTGGTGGACCAATTCGAACGGCTGCTCCCGGAGGCCGCGTTCAGCAAGCCGGCGGGCGCGTTCTACCACTTCTTCCGCATCGCGCCGTACTTCGCGGAAGGGCGGACCGGCTCGGTGGCCTTCTGCCGGTGGCTGATCGAGACATCGGGGCTGGCCGTGGTCCCCGGGGAAGCGTTCGGCATGGACGATTACGCCCGGCTTTCCTTTGCGGCCGCGGACGAGGACATCAACGAGGGCATCCGCCGCCTGGCAGCGGCCGTGAGCCCGGACCAGGCCATCAGCCGCTGAAAGCCAGGCGGGCCGCCGCACAGCCGGTCCGCCAACGCACCACACCGCTCGGAGAACCGCCATGCCGCGCATCACGACGCTGGTCCTGCTTGCCGTGTGCCTGGGCGCGCCCGCCGCGCTCGCCGCCCAGGACGCCGACCTCATCGTCACCGCTGATCGTGTCTGGACGGGCAATCCCGCCGCGCCCTGGGCGGAAGCCGTTGCGGTGCGGGGGGAGCGCATCCTGGCCGTGGGCACGCGCGCCGACGTGATGGCGCACCGGGCCGCGCACACCACGCTCGTGGAGCAGCCCGGCCGCTTCATGACGCCCGGCTTCATCGACAACCACACGCACTTCGCCAGCGCCGGCGCGCTCCTCCTGGGCGTGAACCTGCTGGACGTGGCGGACGAGGCGGGCCTGGTGCAGCGGGTCCGGGAGGCCCGCGACCGCATGCCCCCCGGCGCCTGGCTGACCGGCGGTGACTGGGGCGCCTACGAGCAGTGGGCCATGAATGATGCGGGCGCGGGCGCCGCCGCTGCCCGCGAGCCGTTCAGCCCCCACCGCGCCATGATCGACTCTCTTACACCGACCACGCCGGTGCTCATCAACAAGTGGGACCGGAGCGCCTACCTGGCCAACGGCCGCGCGCTCGAGCTGGCCGGCGCCGACTGCACCTGGGACGGTGTGGAATGCGCGGACGGTGTCCCCACGGGCCGCCTGAGCGCGCAGGCCGCGGCCCGCGTCCGCCGCGCCATGCCGCCCAAGCCGCTGGAGCTCCGCCTGGCGGAAGGGCGCACGGCGCTCGCGCATCTGGCCGAACTGGGCGTGACCACCATCCACGACAACACGCCACCCGAGCAGCTGCACGTCTACCAGGAGCTGCTGGCTCGCGGCGAACTGACCACGCGCATTTACGCCCGCCCCACGCTGGACAAATGGGAGCACCTGGCGGCCGTGGGGATCCGCCACGGGTTCGGCAACGAGTGGCTCAAGATCGGTGGCCTGAAGGGTTTCGTGGACGGCATCATGGGCAATTCATCGGCACGCTTCTACGAGCCGTACGCCACCACCGGCGTGCGGGGCAGCTGGCGGGACATGATGAGCCCGCCGGGCAACATGGAGCGCCTCATCCGGGGCGCCGACAGCACCGGGCACTGGCCGCAGATCCACGCCATCGGGGACGAGGCCATCGACACCATCCTGGACATGATGGCAGCTTCCATGGCCGCGAACGGTCCGCGCGACCGTCGCTTCCGCATGATTCACACGCAGGTGATCCGCAGTGCCGCCGTGGCCGAGCGCATGGCGCGCATGGGCATCATTGCCGAGGTGCAGCCCTACCACGCCATCGACGACATGCGCTGGATGGAGGAGCGCATCGGCGAGCGGGCGCGCTGGGCCTACGCCTTCCGCACCCTGGACGAGGCCGGCGTCACCCTCTCCTTCGGCAGTGACTGGCCCGGCACCAACGCCTCCTGGTACACGGCGGACCCGTTCCACGGCATGTACGCCGCGGTGACGCGCCAGACGCTGGAGGGGGAGCCCGCCGGCGGCTGGTTCCCCGAGGAGCGCGTGGATCTGGAGACCGCGCTGCGGGCGTACACGGTCAACAACGCGTGGGTGGCCGGTGAGGAAGCGCTCAAGGGCTCGCTGGAACCCGGCAAGCTGGCGGACTTCGTGGTGGTGGACCGGGACCCGTTCAGCATCGATCCGGCAGCGCTGAAGGACGTGCAGGTACAGATGACCGTGGTGGGCGGCAGGATCGTCCACCGGCTGGACGAAGCCGCCCAGCCACCCCGTCCCTGATGAAGGAGGACGCCGTGGAACCCGACCCGCAGGACCCCCTGGCCCGCCACGACGGCAGCGCGCTCACCCCTGCCGACGGCGACGCGCTGACTCCCCGTGAGGGAGAGCCGCTCGACCCCCTGGACGAGAGCTACACGCCGCCCGCCGAGGAGGCCTCCCTGTGGGAGGACTTCGTGGACATCTTCTTCTCACCCGCCCAGGTCTTCGCCCGCCGGCGCGACGCGCGCTGGGGCAAGCCCATGCTGGCGCTCATCGGGGCCAGCCTGCTCCTCTACGTGGCGCTCATCGGGCCGAACAGCCGGGTCATGATGGCCAGCATCGAGCAGGCCAATCCGGAGGCCGCCGCGCAGTTGGGCCAGGGCGGCATGGGCACCTTCATGATGATCGCCGGTGGACTGGCCGTGCCGGTGATGCTGCTGCTCACCGCAGCCTGGGCCGCCGTGCTGCTCATGGGACTGGGGCGGCTCGTGGACGTGCGTCCCAGCTTCCGGCAGGCAATGGTGATTGCCACCTATGCCAGTTTCGTCTTCCTGGTGGCCCAGCTGGCCATGGGCATCATGGTGATCCTGCAGGGCTCCGGTCAGCTGAACGCCGTGCAGGATCTCTCCTTCGGGGCGCTACGCTTCGTGGCGGATCCCATGGCGCTTCCGGGGGCGGTGCTGCCGCTCGTCCAGCGCGTGGATCTCTTTGCCATCTGGCAGGCCGTGCTCTGGGGCGTGGGCGCGCGCGCCATGCTGGGCGCGTCCACCGGACAGGCGGCCGGGCTGGCCGGGCTCACCTGGGTGCTCTACGCGCTGCCGCAGGTGGCGCTGGGCGCCCTTACGGGTGGGCCGGCGGCAATGGGCTGAGGAACCCGGGGCGGCCTGAACGGAGGTCGCGCGCTCACTGGCAGACCACCGAGGCGAGCAGCCAGCAGCGCGCCCAGGGTGAACTCTTCAGATGCTCGAAGAGGAGGAGCCCCATGCGCGCCTCGCCCTCCGCGGACGGGTTGACGCCGTCCTGTTCGAAGTGTTCGCGGCGCCAGATCAGGCCGTCATTGCGCGGGCGTGTCCCGTCAGCCCACCAGTAGGGCCCCCACGTGATCCATGGCGCCGCCTGATCGGGCGCCAGATCGCCCGCTTCCGGAATGACCACCGCGCCTTCCCGGCGCTGACGAAGCTGCGCCTCGATGGTCCACTTGACGGCGAACCCTGTCTCGTAGGCGGACGGCTCGCCCCTGGCGGAGAGGGTGCCGTAGCCGCCGAATACCCGGGAGGTGAGCCAGGCCACGCGCAGGTTAGGGAAGACGTCCTTGAGCGCGCGCAGCACCTCCGGCAGCCAGGCCAGCATGAGGCGCGCGTCGGCGTCTGTGGCCGGCAGGGTGCTCACGGGATGGGTCGTGGCAAGGTGCACCCATGCGGCCTGGATCTGCGCGGCGCTCAGCCCGTGGTCGGGTAGCAGGGTATTCTGCAGGAACCCGTAATAGGGCCCCGTGGCGCTGGTCCAGGCCTGAAAGGTACTGGTGTTGCGCGCGCCGTTCACGAAGCGGACGTGCGCATGGTCCACGTCATCGTCCGCGGCCACACGCGCCAGCAGCGTGCCCTCGCCGCACGGCGTGCCGGGCGTGATGTTGCACGCCACCTGCGCGGCCAGGGCGTCACCCACCACGAGCACGCCGATCCGTCCGTTCGCGGCCGCCTGCCCGCTGACGTCCAGCGGGCGGATCGCGGATGCCAACTCCGTGCCCCGGGCGGCGTGGTCACTCGGCACGCTATTGGCGCCGCCGAGGAAGAGCCCGCCCTGGAACTGCTCCAGGTAGCGGTCGGCGCCCAGGTCGGTGAGGGGGATCAGGTTGGTGGGCTCCGTACCCGGCTCCAGCGGTCCGGGGCGCGGCCGGTCCTCACCGCAGCCGCCCACCCACGCGCCGTGGACGGCGAGCAGACCTACGACCCCGACCCGCGCCGCCATCCGGCGACCCGTTCGGCCGGCTGGAGCCCGCACCGGCCTCAAAACCCCGCCTGCCCGAGCGCCGCCCGCGTGCGCGCCACGTAGCCCCCTCCGAACAGGATCACATGCACCAGCAGATAGTAGAGCTGGTACACCGCCCGGCGTCGTGCCGCCCCCTCCAGGAGCGGCCAGGCCTCGGCATAGGCTGCCCAGAAGGGCTCCGGAAAACCGCCGAAGAGATCGGCCATGGCCAGGTCCACTTCCCGGTGCCCCCGGTAGACGGCGGGGTCCACCAGCGCCAGGCCGGCCGCGCAGGCGTGGGCGTTGCCGCTCCACAGGTCACCGTGCAGGAGTGAGGGGCCGTCCCGCACCGCGGCCGGACCCAGTAGGTCGGGAAGCGCGGCCAGCAGCGCGTGGCCGCGCCGCTCATCGGCGGCGCTGAGGTGGCCGGTGCGGCGGGCCCGCGCGAGCATGGGCGCCAGGCGCCGCTCCGCCCAGAAGCTCGGCCAGTCAGCGGCGGGTGCATTGGCCTGCGGGAGCGGGCCGATGAAGTTGTCCGTCTCCCAGCCCCACGCGCCATCCGCGCTCCGATGCAGCGCGGCCAGCCCGCTACCGAACGCCGTCCAGGCCGCCGCATCGGCCGGGGCCGGCTCCAACCACTCGAGCAGCAGCCAGCGATCCCCGTCCACCCCCAGCACGGTCGGTACCGGGACGGCGCCGGCCTGGCGCAGGGCGTTCAGCCCGTGGCCCTCCGCGGCGAACAGCCCGGCTGGCGTGTCTCCGGACGCCCACTTGAGAAAGCCCACCCGTCCGTCCTGCCCCTGCACGCGGGCCGCCGGCGAGATGCACCCGCCCCCGACCGGACGCGCGTCGAGCACGGTGCCGCCGAGCAGGGGCGCAACTTCGGCCACCACCGCCGCCGGCACGCTCATGGGGCTGGATCGAGCGGCGCCATCAGAGCCCCTCCGTGGCGCGCAGATGGTCGAGCAGTCCGCGGCACGCGCGCTCCACCATGTCATGGACGCGCTCAAAGCCCTGCGGCCCGCCGTGATACGGATCCGGCACTTCCATGTCCCCCTCCGCCTCGGCATCGAAGGCGCGCAGCAGGCGCACCTCGGCGGTGCCGTGCGCGCGCTCGGAGAGGCGCTGGAGCCTGGCCAGATTCTCCCCGTCCATGGCCAGCACCCAGTCGAAGCGGTTCAGGTCCTCTGGGGTGACCTGCCGCCCGCGGCTGGTCAGTTCCACGCCGCGCCGCTCGGCCACCGCGGCCGTGCGGCTGTCGGGAGGATCGCCCAGATGGTAGGCCGAGGTGCCGGCCGAATCGATGTGGAAGTGCTCTTCCAGCCCGTCCCCCCGGACCAGGTGGCGGAAAACGCCTTCCGCCAGCGGGGAGCGGCAGATGTTGCCCAGGCAGACAAAGAGAACGCCGATGGTGGATTGCTCCGGCATGGCTCATGGGTGCGGGTGAAGTGTGTGGGGCGCCCCGGGAGCGAAGCGCGTGCCAGCCGGCGTGAGGATGGGGGGTAGCGGCCTCCCCGGGCAACAGGCCAGATTGGCGGCATGCTCCTCACCCGACCGCTGGCGGCGCTGGCCGTCCTCACCGCCGCCGCCTGCGCCCCGCCCGGGCAGGCCTCTACGTGCGGCGTCCCCGAACGGATCGCCCAACTGCCCTCGGAACTGGACGAGGCCAGCGGCATCACCGCAGGCCGGGCGCGTCCCGACGTCCTGTGGGTGCACAATGATTCCGAGGGCCGCGCCAGCCTCTATGCCCTGGACGCGGCGGGCGCGCTGGTGCAGACCGTGCGCGTGCCCGACGTGCCGGACAGCCCCGACTGGGAGGACATCGAGGCCGGCCCGTGCGGTCCCGAGGGCGGCCACTGCCTGTGGATTGCCGACATCGGCGACAACCGCCACGACCGCGCCGATCGCGCCCTGCTGCGTATCCCCGAGCCCGCGCCGGGGGACACCGTCAGCCAGCCACCGGAGCGCTTTCCGATTGCCTATCCGGACGCACCCGCCGACGCGGAGGCGTTCTTCCTCCTGCCCGGCCCCGAGGCGTGGCTCATCACCAAGGGCCGCACCGGGCCGGTGGCCGTCTACCGCTACCCGACGCCCCTGCGCGCGGACCAACCCGTCACCCTCGAAAAGGTGCAGGAGCTGACGGAGGGCCTGGTGCAGATCCCCGATATGGTGACCGGCGCCGCCGCCACCGCCGACGGCGGGACGGTGGCCGTGCGTACCTACAGCACGCTGCGCCTGTACCACCTGGTGGACGGTCGGATGGCATCGGTGGGTGACGCACTCGACCTCACCCCCCTGGACGAGTTTCAGGGTGAGGGTGTGACGCTCCTCCCCGATGGCACGGTCTACCTGGTGAGTGAGCGTGGCCTGGAGCGCAACGAGGCGCCGCCGCTGAGCCGCGCCACCTGCCGATTGGAGTAAAAGGCCCTTGGCGGCGTCGTTCTCTGCCATTTTGGCAGAAAGGCGCATCTCACGGCACGGTCCATGCACCAATTATAGCTCTATCAACGCTATAAATGGTTGAAACCCAAGGAGTTGAGCATGGCCGATCGCCACGACCACGATGCCTTCCGGAACGGGCCGGAGCGCCGCGACGAACGCCGCGAGGACGCCCTGGGCGGTGGTGGCGTCGGGGTGCTCGACGCGGCCGCCCCGCCGCCGGACGAGCGTCGCCTCCACCGGGACCGGCCGCGCCCGGGCTCGCTGGAGCGCCGCGAGCGTCCGGAGGACCGTAGCACGCCCGCCACCCGGCGCGCGCGGGAGATGCTGCGCCGCTATCGCCAGCCCGTGATCGGGCTTTCCCTGCTGGGTGTGGCCGCACCGCTCGTCAACGCCGTGGCGCCCGAGACGGCGGCCGAAACGGCCGCGCGTGAGGACGCCGCGCTGAGCGGCGAGGCCCGTGAGGAGGCGCTGGCCGCGGACATCGCGGCCACGCGCGCCGAGGGTGAGCGCAACGCCGCGGTGCTGGCCGCCGTGGAGCGCTACGACATCGACCAGGAGCTGGCCCAGTCCATCTTCGACACCGCCGTGGAGGAGGGCATCGACACGCGCGTGGCCTTCGGCCTGGTGCGCACGGAGAGCACTTTCGACACGCGCGCCAAGAGCTGGGCCGGCGCGCTGGGGCTCACGCAGCTGCTGCCCAGCACGGCGCGCTGGCTCGTGCCGGGGACGAGCGCCAGTGATCTCTACGAGCCCGAGACGAACCTGCGGGTGGGCTTCAAGTACCTGAACTACCTGATCGACAAGTACCGGGGCAACACGGAGTTGGCGCTCCTGGCCTACAACCGCGGCCCGGGCACCGTGGACAAGGTCCTCAAGCAGGGCGGCAACCCGGACAACGGGTACGCGGCCAAGGTCCTCAATGAGTAGGCGTCCGCATTTCTCCTTCAAGCGACGAGGGGTCCCGCACGCACGCCGCGCGGGGCCCCTCTTTCCATGCCTCCCAACCTTCGTATCTTGGCCCATGAGCACGATGCGACCCACCGCCGCGCTGGGCACGCTGATGCTGGCGCTCTCGGCGAGCCCGCTTCCCGCCGTCGCGCAGAGCATCGACACCCTGGCGCTGCGCGCCCACACGCGCTTCCTGGCCAGCGACCTGCTGGAGGGTCGCGGCACCGGCACCCGGGGCGAGCGCCTGGCGGCCGCCTACATTGCCGCGCAGCTCACCGAGCAGGGTGTGTGCCCGCTGACGGCGGATGGCTACCTGCTGCCGCTGCCGCTCGCGGCCGCCCGCATCCTCCCCGAGACCGAACTGACGGTGGCCTGGCCCGGTCCAGGCCCCCGCGGCGTTCCTGCGGGTGAGGTGGGCTACCTCACCTTCCGCTCCGGCCAGGATTTCGTGGTGAACACGGGCGGCGCGGGCGCCTTCCACGATTTCGGCGGCCCGCTCCTCTGGCTCGGCTCCCCCGATGACGCCGTGCAGGCCTCGCTGCGGGCGCCCGATCTGAGAGGCAAGGTCGTGGTGGTCAGCGGCCCGCTCGGCGCCGCCGCCGGGGAGCTCGTGCCGCACTGGATCGAGGCGGGTGTGGCGGGGGTGGTCAGCCTCATCCCGGATGACAACACCTTCCAGCTCTACGTGCGCAGCCGCGGCCCGGAGCGCTTCTACGTGGCCGCGCCGGTGAACGACCCCATCTGGCAGCCCGACCTGCCGGTGCTGCTGGCCGGCTCCACCGTGAGTGGCGTGATCACCGCGGCCCTGGGCATCGGCCAGACGCTGGCGGCCGGCCGGCCCGCGGCGGTGCCCACCGAGCGCCCCGACGCGCGGCTGGACGCAAGCATCCGGACCACCGTGCGGGAGGTGCCCTCGGCCAACGTGGCCGGCTTCATCCCGGGCAGCGATCCGGCCCTGCGGAGGGAGGCGGTGCTCTTCACCGCCCATTACGATCACCTGGGCATCTCCACGCCGGTGGACGGGGACTCGATCTACAACGGCTTCTCCGACAACGCGGCGGGCGTGGCCATGGTCCTGGCCATCGCTGAGGCCCTGGCGGCCGACCCGCCCGCCCGCTCCACCGTCTTCGTCTTCCTGAGCGGGGAGGAGCGCGGCCTGCTCGGCGCCACCTTCCTGGCGGAGCGGGGACTGCCCGGCGGGCTCACCCCGGTGGCGGTAGTGAACCTGGACGCCGGTGCGCCGCCCGCCGCCCCGCTGGAATGGCGCATCGCCGGCGCCGACGCCTCCACGCTCGGCGACCTGGCCGTGCGCGTGACGGAGGAAGCCGGGTGGGACGCCGTGCCGGGCGCGGCCTCACCCAACTCGGACTACTGGCCCTTCCTGGCGCGCGGCGTGCCGGCCGTCTTTCTCATCCCGGGCACGCGCTGGGAGGGGACGTCCGAGGCGCAGAAGCAGGCGCTCCAGGCGCGCTGGGACCGCTACCATCAGGCGGGCGATCACTGGCATCCGGACTTCCCCTTCGGCGGGCTGCAACGCTACGCCGAGCTGGGCCTGCGTGTGGGCCGCGCGGCCGCCGATGCCGGGCAGGCTCCCAGCATGCGGGAGGGCGTGCCACCCGGGCGCTGAGCTGACCCGCAGCCCCCGCGGGGGCGCGGATCGTGCGGCCGCCCGGCAGCGGCCGGCAGACGGGTGGGCGCCCCCGGCGCCCGCCCCACGCAACACAGGACACGAGGACAAGGTTATGGCACTACAGGAACGCAAGGCCACGGCGGTATGGAAGGGCGGGCTGGCGGACGGCAAGGGTCGCTTCAGTCTGGGCAGCGGCGCCATGTCCGAGATACCCGTCACCTGGCAGGCCCGCACGGAGGGCCCCGGCGGCAAGACCAGCCCGGAGGAGCTCATCGCGGCCGCCCATGCCAGCTGCTTCTCCATGGCGCTGTCGGGCGCGCTGGCCAAGGCCGGCTCACCGCCCGAAGAGCTGCACGTGGAGGCCACCTGCTCGCTCGACAAGGTGGAGGGCGGCTTCAAGATCACCACCATGGAGATCAAGGTGCGCGGCAAGGTGCCGGGCATGGACGAGGCGGCGTTCCAGCAGACGGCCCGCGACGCGGGCAAGGGGTGTCCGGTGTCCAAGGCGCTGACGGGCAACGTGGACATCTCGGTGGACGCGGCGCTGGCCAAGTAGGCCGCGGCCCGAATCGTCCCCGCGCGCTATGGCTCCGCCCGCCGGGCGGAGCCATTGTGTTCGCGGGGGGCCCGCGCGTCAGCGCCCGTCGCGCAGCACCGCCGCCCACATGGGCGAGCCCGGCACGTCCGCGATGAGCGCCTCGATGGCGCGGCCGGCCGTGCGCATATCCCCTTCCCAGAGCAGGACGCCCAGGTCATCCATCATGGGGGTGGCGTCATTGAGCTGGGCAGCCAGTTGGCGCTCGTCCACCGGCAGGTCGGAGACCACGTAGAGCTCCAGCGCCCAGGTGGCGCCGAAGCCCAGGTCCCGCCCGACCACGGGTCCGCAGAAGTAGGCGGTGGCCTCGGCGCCCAGGCACCGGCGGCCGTGCTCCAGCGTGCCGGCGTCATAGGGCAGGGGGTGGCGGCCGGCGGGGAAGCAGCGTGGCCGCCCGGCGAAGTGCGGGAACAGCTCGAACGAATGGTAGGGCGGCCGGCCTCGCGCCGGGTCCACGGCCGCCACCAGGAGCACCGCCAGACACGCCGGCTGCTCGAGCTCCAGCGTGCGCTGCCCCCGGGCCGCCTCCACGATGCGGAAGCCGAGCGCCTCCGGCCTGCCCATGGGCACGTTCACATAGGTCGGGCCGGCGCATGCCGTCCCGGCCACGAGCAGTAGTAGGATGCGCTTCATCCTCCAGCATACTGCCACGCCACCCTGGACGTTCCCCAGGCCCTTAGCCGCCGCCGGACCGACCCTCCCCACCCACCCGCACGAGCAGGCGCCGCATGGCCTCGACACGGCCCTGGAACTCGGGGTCGGCCGCGGCCCAGAGCTCCACGACCCGTGACGCATGCCGCGCCGCCGCGGCCGCATTGCCCGCCTGTTCATGAAGGTAGGCCAGACGCTCGTGCGTGGGCACCAGGAGATGCGGATCGCCGAGCACATCCCAGCCGCGATAACCCCAGGGCGTTTCGAGGTAGCGCGTGTACGCCGCCATGGCCGAGTCGGGCCGCTCCATCATGTCGTAGGCACGCCCCAGGAGTCCGTCGACCGGCGCCGTAAAAACGGTGCTCTGTCGAGCCCGCCCGAAGGCCTCGAATGCGGCCGCTTCCCTACCCTCGTCGAGGGCCAGAAAGCCGGCCGTCAGGTGGAGGAGGAAGGCATCCTTCCAGCGCACCGGCTCGGGAACGCGTTCCTCGTAGTGGGCCACCGCGGCACGGGCGGCCTCGGCCTGCCGGCCGAGAGCCAGAATGACCGCCACTTCCAGCACCCACCGCTCCTGCGCACCGCTCTCGATGAACCCTTCCAGACCGCTCGCCAGGAGATCGGCCGCTGCCGGGTCATCCGCCAGCAGCACGCGGGAGCCGGCGTCCGAAAAGCGGCTGGTGGCGGGCGCCAGGCCTTCGACCTCGGCCCACAGTTCCGCGGCGGCGCTGAGCTGGCCGCGGAGGAGGCTTACCTGCGCGGTGCGCCATGACTCGCCCACGGCCAGGGAATCCGCGTCGTCGTAGCGACCCTCCATCATGGCCTGCGCCCACAGCAGGTTCTCCATGGCGGGCACATCAGGCAGCGCCCGCCGGCCCGCCTCGGCCGTGGCGCGCGCCGCGGCGCTGCGGCCGCCATCGGCCTGGGCCACCCAGAGATTCCAGATGCCCACCCAGCTGGTATCGCCGTGCTCGAGCGCGCGCTGGGCATACGCCTCGGCGGCCTGGAAGTCCCCCTGGTTCCAGGCCACGTCGCTGAGATTGACCAGGCCCAGGGCGGAATCTCCCGTGACGTCCTGCAGCGCCAGGCGTTCGCGGCGGGCGGCTGTCAGATCGCCCACCACGGACGCGCGGAACGCGCGCGAACTACGCAGCACCCGGTCCGACAGACGCTCCGGATGCGCCAGCGTCCGGTCGATGGCGTCCAGGGTAGCGGCACGCCGCTCGTCGTTGTAGTGGATGGTCGCCAGCAGGCGCCACGCCGTGGCGAACGCGGAATCCAGCGCCACCGCCTCCTCGAGCAACTGGATGGCCCGTGCACGGTTACCGCTGCGTCCCTCCAGCGCCGAGGCCTCAGCCCACAGCCGGAGCGCCGGCAGGGATGGCGTGATGGCGGCCTCCAGCGGCGCGGAGCGGCGCACCGTGCCGAGCGACTCCCCCACCCTGGAGCGGAGCGCATGCGAGAGGCGCTCGATGGCGTCCAGGATGGCGGTGGAGTCCGCGGCGCTCTCCCGGAATGCGGCCAGCGTGCGCGCCGAATCCGCGCTCACCACGCGTGCCGTCAGGGTGTAGCCGCCGCCGGCCCGGGCCACCTCCCCCTCCACGACCGCGCCGAGCCCCAGGCGCACGGCCACCTCGCGCGCAACGGCGGGGGGCAGGGGCGCGTCCTCCGGGAGCGTCATGCGCCGTAGCCCCTCAGCCACCAGGCTACGGTCCGCCACCGTGACCACGTCGGACTGCGCCAGGTCGGCCCGCAGGGCCTCGGCCACCACGGTGGCCAGCATGGCGTCCCCGGTGATCCCCTCGAAGTCCGCCACCACGATCGGCTGCCGAGCCTCCAGTTCGCCACGCGCCAGCAGGGTGCCGGCCGGTCCCACCCCGAGGTTGCGCATGCCCATGTAGGCGCCGGTGATGACCGTGAGGGCCAGGAAGGCGGCCACACCCGCGCTGAGGGAGCGGCCCCAGGTGAGGACCGGGCGGTGGGCGGCAGCCGCAGCCTCCGCGGGCGGCGCGGCTACGGGCCGAGCCCCAGCGGCCTCCGCGGCAGTGTCTTCAGCGCCGGCCGCTCCGGCCTTCTCACCACCGCCGGCGCCGCGCCCACCGGGGAGCTCCGGCAGACCTTCCTGAACGAATGCCGTGGCCAGCACCATCGGCAAGCCGATGATGAAGAGAACCAGCGCGAAGGGGGGCACCCAGGCGGGCAGCCCGAGTCCTTCCGTGAGGGAGAGGATGACCTCGTAGGCAATCCAGGAGGCCACGGCGTACACGCCCAGCACCTGCCACAGGGAACGGCGGTGCGCCTCGAGAACGAGCTCGATGATGCGATTCATGCCGATCGGGGTCAGGAGGGATGACGACGCACTTTGAAGATGCGCCGCAGCCCGGGATGCGGGCAAGCATGTCGTGCGCGCGGGAGGTGCGTGGGGACGTCGCTTACAACCGCACGAAGGGCCCGACCGTCTCGCGACGACCGGGCCCCGCTGTGTGGCCGCGTAGGGGCGTGCGCGGCTAGTTCAGATACGGCTCGATGCGCTCGGCAAAGCTGGTGCGCGCCCGGTGCAGCCGGCTCTTCACCGTGCCGAGGTTGACGCCCGTGATGTCGGCGATCTCCTCGTAGCTCTTGCCCTCCAGCTCGCGCAGCCGGAAGACGAGCTGGTGGTGCTCCGGCAGCTCCTGTACGGTGGCTTCCACGATCTTCTGCAGGAAGCGCTTGCGGTAGAGGTCTTCGGGGCCATTGCCCCGGTCCTCGAACTGCAGCGGACGGTGGCCGTCCTCCCAGTGGGTGGTGAGCTTCTGAAAGAGGACGAGCGGGCTCCGCGAGCGGTTGCGCAGCTCGTTCTTCGACAGGTTCGAGCAGATCGTGTAGATCCACGTCGAGAACTTCTTGCTCTGGTCGAAGCGGTGCAGGTGGCGCGTCACGCGAATGAACGCCTCCTGTACCAGGTCCTCCGCGCGATCGCGATCACCGGTCTTGCGGCCGATGAAATTCACCAGCCGGTCCCGGTAGCGATCGTACAGGACGCCGAACGCCATGGGGTTGCCCTCGAGGTGGGCAGCCACCAGTTCGCTGTCGCCCAGCTCGTGGAGCGGAGGTCGCAGGCGATCCTGTGTCGTCTCGGTCATGGTCGCGTTCATGTGCCCCCTTGTCTTCTAGAGGCGGAGGGTCCGGCTACCCCGGCCACGCCGCCTTATCCATCCCTATTTCTCGCGAAAAGGGGAAAGGAGCCACCACGCCCCTTCCCCGAATCCGTGAGTCAATATAACGGGTATGGCGCTCGAATTCAAGGGTTCAATGGTCATTGGTTTTTGTGGATTCCAATGACCATTAAAACGCTTGTGCCCGAACGGGAATCGGCACGCGCGTGGCGCACGGGCGCGCGGGCGTATACCTCGTCGGGCATCCTCACCACGGACGCGCCTGGAAGGCCGGGTCCGGAGCCACCAGCACGCCGACCCCCTGGTCATCCGCGTCCCGTGCGGTAGCGTCCGGTTCGCTCCAGGGACCGACCGTACGGGCCACCACGAAGACCACCGCGGCCAGCAGCAGCAGACCCACCAGCCAGGGCAGGAAGCTGGGATTGCGATTGCGTTCGACCTGGATCTCGGCCATGCGGTCTCCTGAGGGGTGCTGCTTCGGGAATCTGCCGACAAGCAAGAGACGTTCCATCCCGAACGCACGAGCGGGGGCGTCGAAGCTCTCGACGCCCCCGCTCGTGCACTGGCCGCGTTGGCTCAGAGCGTGCGCCGCTGGATGCGGATGTTGCGCTTGCCCAACTCCGCCAGGTAGGGCTCAAGGGGCAGCGCAAGGTGCGCCGGCTTGACGCCCGGGCCGGTGGTCCGGCCGGCGACCTGCAGCTGTCCCGTGATGGACAGGGTGTAGCCCGTGGTGCGCTCCATAGCGCTGACGCCGGTATCGTCGTTCCGGTAGTCCAGCAGATCGTAGACCACCTTGCCCGGCGCGCCGCCGCGCGTGCCACTCACTTCCACGCGCAGCGCCACCAGATCGCGCCCCTCGGGGCGGGTGAGCCGCGGCCCGGCCGTGGCAATGAACACATCGCGCGGCGCTACCCGCACATCACCCACCTGCACGGGCTCCAGGTCGAAGAGCCCGAGTTCGCGCATGGCGCGTACGATGTGCGCGTGGCCGGGGTAGCGGAGCGTCTTGTATTCCATGTTCGGGATGTCTTCATAGTCCCACGGCATGGTGGAGAGGCCGCCCGCGGTGTGGAACGCCTCCAACTGGCCGATGCCATCGCCGAAGCTCACCGTCTCCACTTCGGAGAGTGCCTCCACGTTCTGGCGGTGCCCGTCACGCACGATCCAGGAGGAGCTGGTGTAGTAGTCGAGCACGCCCGCCAGGGAGTAGACAACCTGGTAGTTGAGGGGGCCCTCCGGCTGCTGCGGCAGCCCGCCCACGAAGAGCTTCACGCTCTCCGCGTGGTCCAGCTCGGCAATGCCGGCCGCCGCCAGGATGTTCACCATACCGGGCGCCAGGCCGGTGTCCGGCACCACGCTCACGCCGCGCTCCCGGGCCTGCTCGTCCAGCTTCATCTGCTCGAAGACAATGTCCGTGTTGCCGCCCAGATCGGCATAATGCACCCCCGCCTCCACGGCCAGGCGGGTGATGTCCAGATTGAGGTAGTAGGGCAGCGCGTTCAGCACGGCGTCGGAGCCGCGCAGGAGGTCCAGGACGGCGTCATCGTCACGCGCGTCGAGGGTGCGCAACTCCAGGCGCGGATCGCCCTGCTTCTCCGCCAGGAAGGCGGGTGGCTCGTCCACCGCCAGATCCGCTACCACCACCCGCTCCACCGCCTCGTTCCTCAGCAGATCGAAAGCGCAGGCGGAGCCCTGCAGGCCCGCCCCGAGGACGACCATCCGCATGGGACCTCCAATGTGAAGGCCGGCGAGGTCTCGCGGACCCCGCCGGCGCCTTTAGCAATGTTGCCGGCGCCCCACAGTGGGGGCGCGCCTGGCCGAAGTCAACGCGGCATGGGTACCCGGTGATCGGCCGCCACGCCCGTGATGTTCGGCGGCGACCCCGGGGCAGCCGGCGGCGAACTCGCGGTATCCGGCGGGGACGCTGTCGTGCCGGGCGGCACCGCCATCGTGTCGGGCGGCGCGGTAGTGTCCGGCGGCGCGGTGGTATCCGGCCGTGGTGGGCGTACGGGCGTGCCCACTGGCCGGCCGACCGGACCCCCGCCCGTGTCCACCCTCACGCTGTCGGGCCGGCGCAGGGAATCGCCGGGCAGGCGGCGCTGCAGCATGTCCCCGCGGGCACGCGCCGAATCACCGCCGAAGAGGCGGCCGCGCATGCGATCCCACCAGCCGTCTTCACGCTCGGCCTCCCGCGCGGCATCCAGCGAGTCCATGTAGGCCTCGTAGTCGCGCCCGCTGTCCCCGTAGGCATACCACTCGTTGAAGCACTCGGCGCGCGGTGCCGTGCCGATCAGGAAGATCTCCTCGCGCACGGCTTCGCCGCTGCCCGGGCAGTTGGCCGCGAGCACCAACCCGCGCGCGTCCACCGTGCGCGTCTCGATGCCGGAGGGGGCGCGCCAGTCCCCGCCGCCCACCCCCGCGCGGGCCATCATGCGGCCCCAGACGGGCGCCGCGAGCGTGCCGCCCGTGGCGCCGGGCACGATGCGCGCCCGCGTGTCCATGCCGATCCACACGGCGCCCACCACCTGGGGCGTGAAGCCCACGAACCAGGCGTCCGCGCCCTCCTGCGTGGTGCCCGTCTTGCCCGCCGCGGGGGCGCGGAAGCCCGCGGCGCGCACGGCCGTGCCGGTGCCCCGGTTCACCACGTCGCGCATGAGGTCCACAGTGATGTAGGC
Organism: Gemmatimonadota bacterium; assembly: GCA_040905425.1. Taxonomy (GTDB): domain Bacteria; phylum Gemmatimonadota; class Gemmatimonadetes; order Longimicrobiales; family RSA9; genus JBBDRO01. The sequence goes on from JBBDRO010000037.1 coordinate 23,417, forward strand.
CACGGCCGGGGCGATCACCCTCGTGGAGGAAGGCTGCTGCGCCCAGACCGTGCGTCCGTTGCGATCCTCGACGCGATGGATGAAGCGCGGCGTGGGCCGCTGCCCCAGCGTGGCGAAGGCCGCATAGGCCGCGGCCATCTGCAGCGGTGTCACCTCACCGGTACCGAGCACCGCCGAGGGATAGTAGGGCACGTCCTGAAGGCCGAACTGGTGCGCCGTGCTCACCACCCGGCTCATGCCCACCTCGTTGGCCAGGCGGACCGTGGCCACGTTCTTGGAATGGACCAGCGCGTCGCGCAACGTCACCACGTCACTGTAGCTGCCGCCGTAGTTTTTCGGTTCCCACGTGTTGCCGTCGTCGATGCGGATGGTGAGCGGCCGGTCCACCAGACGGTGCGTGGGCGGCAGCCCCGCCGCCAGCGCCGTGGCGTAGACGAACGGCTTGAAGGCCGAGCCCGGCTGCCGCATGGCCTGCGTGGCACGGTTGAACTTGGAGTCGTCGAAGTCGCGGCCGCCCACCAGCGCCAGCACGTCGCCGCTGCTCGCGTCCATCATCACCACGGCGCCCTGCAGGTAGGGTGACCCCTGATCGCTGCCGTGGCCCTCCGCCGCGTGCGTGCCGCCGTAGGTGGCGTGCACGTAGCGCCCGAAGCGCCCCGCTTCGATGGCCTGCAGCTGGTTGATGAGCGCGTCCTCGGCGGCCTCCTGCGCCGCCAGGTCCAGCGTGGTGTGGATGCGATAGCCCTCGGTGTAGAGGGCGCTGCCGAGCTGCTCCTCCAGGATGCGGCGCACGGACTCCACGAAGTAGGGCGCGCGGTTCTCGTCATCACGCGTGGCGCGGGCCAGTTCCAGCTCCACGGCCCGGGCCGCCTCCGCCTCCGCGGCGCTGATGAGGCCCTGCTCCTCCATGCGGCGGAGCACCCTGCCACGCTCCTCGCGCGCCAGCTCCCGATTCTGGCGCGGGTTCAGGCGTGAGGGTGCGCGCGGCAGAGCGGCCAGCGTGGCAGCCTCCGCCAGGGTCAGCTCGGTGGCGGACTTGCCGAAATACTCACGCGCGGCGGCATCGATGCCCCAGGCCCCCTCACCGAAGTAGATCTGGTTCAGATAGAGGTCGAGGATGTCACTCTTGGAGTACTCCCCCTCGATCTGCCGGGCCACGCGCCACTCGCCCATCTTGCGCCAGACCGTCCGCTCGGAGGCGGGCAGCTTGTCCGGGAAGACGTTGCGCGCCAGCTGCATGGTGATGGTGCTGCCGCCCTCCTCCGCGCCGCCGGCCCGGAGGCTGGTGAGCGCCGCACCCACAGCGCGCCGCCAGTCCACGCCGCCATGGTCCCAGAAGCGACGGTCCTCCATGGCCACGAAGGCCTCCGGCACGTGCTCCGGCAGCGAGTCGATGCCCACCACGAAGCGGCGCTCCACGAAGAGCTTGCCGATCTCCTGACCGTCGCGGTCCAGCAGCACGGACGCCTCGTCGGGCATGTAGCCCTTCAGGGCGTTCACGTCCGGGCAGCCGCGCACACCGCAGTTCAGGTAGAGGACGGTGGCCGCCACGAAGAGCAGCACGGCCACGCCGCCCGCTCCGAGGAGGATCTTACGCCACGTTTCGCGTTTCATTTATATGCACCCGTGTCCGGGGATGTCAGCTGGTTCGAGCCCCGCTTCTCCGGCGGGGGGATGCCAGCGCCCCCAGGGGCGCCGACCACCCACCGGTGGGGCAAAAGCGGTACCAGCAGCAACAACCCGCCAGGATTGGGCGTCCGAGCGGCGCGATCCTGGCGGGTTGTGGTCGTTCGGCGGGCGCGCAGGGGAACGCGCAGCGCATCCGCACCGTCCCCGCACCCCCGCTCCCTTGACCCTTCACCCTCCGCGGAGCAGGTTTCGTGTCCCGCACCGCCGCGGGTACCGGTCTTGCACCGCCGCGGGTGCCGGTCTTGCACCGACCGCGCGAGCAGGTCCCGCACCGAGCCAGGCCCGAAACTCCTGACCCAGCCCAACGGAGCCCGCATGAATCGGTTCACCGAGGACGAGATCAAGCAGAAGGTCCACGAGGGCTACATCCTGGAGTCCCCGGAGGAGATGACGGAGGGCTACCGGAAGGCGCTCACCGTGCAGCTCCTGGTGCAGGCGGACACCGAGCTCATCAGCGCACCGGCCTACTGGATGGCCGCGCAGGACGCGCCCAGCACCAACACGCAGGTCTCCGCCGTGGCCATCATCCAGGACGAGCTGGCGCACGCCAACATTGCCTACCGCATCCTGGAGGACATGGGGCTGGACAAGGAGCAGCTGGTCTACGGCCGCGAGCCGCACGAGTTCAAGCACCCCTACGGCTTCGACCAGCCGCTGGAGAGCTGGGCGGAGCTGGTCACCGCCAACGGCTTCTTCGACCGCGCCGGCATCACCCTGCTCTCCGACGTCTTCCAGAACACCAGCTACGGTCCCCTCAAGCGCGCCCTGGTCAAGGTGGACCTGGAGGAAACCTTCCACCTGCGCCACGGCGAGGTGTGGATGAAGCGCCTCTCCAAGGCCGGCGGTGAGGCCAGGGAGCAGCTGCAGCGCGCCGTGGACTGGATGTTCCCCATGACCATCGAATGGTTCGGACTGCCGGATGACATGAAGCGCCACAGCGGCCAGCTCGAATACCGCCTGAAGGGCCTCACCAACGACCAGCTCCGCCAGGTGTGGATGAGCGCCACGGTGCCGCTCTGTGAGGGCCTGGGCCTGGACGTGCCCGCGCACTATGACGAGGCCACCGACGCCTACGTGCTGGACTACCCCTTCCCCTGCGAGTATGACGCCGCGGCCAAGCACTGGGACTTCACCGGCGGGCAGATCTCCTGGGAGCAGGTCTTCACGCGCTGGAAGGCGCGCGGCCCCATGAACGAGCGCTACGTGGAAGCCGTGCGCCGGAGCCACGGGCCCATGGGCAAGCTCATGGACGCGGCGGCATAGTGCGGGTAAGCGACGTCCCCCCGCACGCGCAGCAGCGCTCGTCCGCGCGCCGGGACCCGGCGCGCATCATCCGCGACGCCGTGGCCGAGGCCAGCCGCCGCACCCGGCACGCGCCGGACGCGCTGCCCGTGCACGGCACGGGCGGAAGCGCGGGCGGGCCGGGTGGCGACGTCGCTTATGGAAAGTGGGCGGGTTTCGGGGACGTGGAGGCGCTGCCCCCCGCCGCGGCGCCCGACCCCCGCTACACGAGCGCCGACCCGGCGGTGGCCGCGCTCTGGCGGGCGCTCACCGAGGTGATGGATCCGGAGATCCCCATCAGCCTGGTGGATCTGGGACTCATCTATGGCGTACGGCGGGAGGGCGCGCGGGTTGAGGTGGACTGCACCTTCACCGCCACGGCGTGCCCCTGCATGGCGTTCATCCGCGAGGACATCCAGGAGCGGCTGCTGGCCGAGGCCGGCGTCACGGAGGTGGTGATCCACGAGGTGTGGGATCCGCCCTGGAGCACCGAAAACATGACCGAGCATGGTCGGGCGCGCCTGCGCGCGTGCGGCATTTCCGCCTAGGAGAGGCATGGTCTACGAGGTCTTTGCCCGCAAGGCGCGCGGTGAGGCGCTGCGCCACATCGGCAACCTGAACGCGCCCGATGACGCGCTGGCCGCGGTCTACGCGTTCAACACGTACGACGAGGAGAAGTGGTTCGACCTGTGGGTCGTGCCGCGGGACCGGATGATCGAGGCCTACAACGCGGACCGCGCTGCGGCCGGAGGAGCGTAGGGTGAGCGCGGAGACCACCGCCGAGGCGCAGCGCGCCGACGAACTCGAGCCGGAGGTGCGCGGGGCCGTGCGCGACCTGATCCTGGTCCTGGCCGACAGCAAGCGCCTGCTCGGCACGCGCTACGCCGGGTGGATCCTGGGCGCGCCGGAGCTGGAGGCCGGCATCGCGGCCGCCTCCATGGCGCAGGACGAATGGGGGCACGCGCGCCTGCTCTACGCCATGCTGAAGGACTTCGGTGAGGACCCGAGCGTCATCGAGCACGAGCGCAGCGCGGCCGAGTACCGCGCCATGCCGGTGCTGGATGCGCCCCCTGACAACTGGCCGGAAATGGTGGCGCTGAACGTCCTGGTGGACGGCGCGCTCACGGTGCAGCTGCGGGCCTTTCGCGACTCGCGCTACGTACCCATGCGCCAGCGCGTGGAGAAGCTGCTCGAGGAGGAGCAGTTCCACACGGCGCACGGCGCGGCGTGGTTCCGTCGCCTGGCGGGGGCGCCGGAGGCGGTGGTGGCGCTGCGCGGCGCGGTGGAACCCATGGTGCCGCGCGTGCTACGCTGGTTCGGCGCGGACGCCGGGAGCGCGCTGGTGCTGGAGGATGCCGACGTGGTGGACGGCCAGGGCAGCGAGCTCCGGCGGCGCTGGCTGGAGCGCGTGGCGCCGCAGCTGGCCCTCCTCGGTGAGGGGCTGGAGCTCGCGGGGTTGGAGCCGGACTTCGCGGGCTTCGACGAGGCACGGCGGCGCGGGCAGGAGGACGGTGACGGCCCGGACGAGGAGACCATCCGGCGGGTGCGGGGGGATCGGAACCGCGCCTTCCTGATGGATTAGGGATGGCGAGCCCCGACCGCGGCGGCGCCGAGCTGGGCCTGGAGGACGGCATCCCCTGTCCCTTCTGCCAGGGCGCCGAGACCGAACTGCACAACCCCTTCGGCTCCCAGCTCTCGCTGGCCACCTACTGGTGCCGGAGCTGCCACACGGCGTTCGAGCGGCTGAAGTGGCGGCGGCGCTAGCCGCCCGCCGCCCGGCTGCCTACCGCCCCTTCGCCGCCTCCGCCACCAGCGCCCACGCCGCCGTCACCGGAATCCCCTCCGCCAGCGGGCGGGGCGTGTAGCCCAGTTCGTCCGTGGCGCGCGCGTAGCTGTGCACCCAGCGCGCGCCCGTGGCCACGTCCACGCCCTCCACGGTGATGGGCAGGCGGAGGGGCGTTGCGCGGCTCACCGCGTCCGTGAGGCGGGCGGTGGCCCGCACCAGCCCGGCCGGCATGCGCAGCCGCGGCGCGCGCCGCTCGGCCGCCGCGCACACGCGCTCGGCGAACTCGTTCAGCGTGGCGCTCTCCCCGCCCAGCACGTAGGTGCCGCCGCGCGGGGACTCGCCCGCGGCCACCAGGCCGTCCGCCACATCCTCCACGAACACGTAGCTGAAGGTGGCGGGGTCGCGCACCAGCGCGGGCAGCCGGCCGCGCACCAGATCGCGAATGAAACGGCCGTTCGGCCCGTCGTCCTCGGGGCCGTAGACGTTGGCGGGACAGACGAGCGTCAGCGGCTGCCCGGCCGCCTGCGCCTCGGCCGCCAGGTGGTGGGCCGCCGTCTTGGTGCGGTGGTAGACCGAGGGGAACGGGCCGTCCCAGGCGGAGCGCTCGTCCCCGTCCGCGCCGGCGGGGGCGGGGCCCAGCGCCGCGGTGCTGGAAACATGGATGGCGTGAGGGACCTCCGCACCGGCGGCGGCGGCCAGGAAGTGGCGTGTGCCCCCTACGTTGACGTCCTCCAGGACGTCCTCGCGGACGATGCCGATGTCGTAGACGGCGGCCAGGTGGTAGGCCAGGTCGGCCCCGCGGATGTGGCGCGCCAGGCTGGCGGGCGCGGTGACGTCCCCCTCCACCAGCTCCGCACCGGCGGCGCGCAGCTCCCCGGCCGCGCCGGTCCTGGGGTCGCGGACCAGGCAGCGCACGCGGTCGCCGCGCTGGAGGAGACGCGCCACCAGGCGCCGGCCGATGAAGCCGGTGCCGCCCGTGACGAAGATCGTGCGCGCGGTGGCGGCCGTCGTCCGCCGCGGCGACCCGCCCGCACCGGCACTGGCGGGCTGCGGACGGGGCGGCTGGCCATCGGCCGGGGGCCAGTCCGCGCTGGGCGAAGGCTCCTCTTCAGGCGGAGGCGGCTCTCCGGGCGGGGCGTGCTCGGCCATCGGCTACTCGTTCGACGCGGGGCCGGCCACGTGCCAGCCGATCCGCACGGGTACGCCGTCCACCTCCGCGTCCCCCTCCGCCACCACGAGGTCCACCTCCCGCTCGCGGTCCAGGCGCTGTTGCGTGAGCCCCCCGCCCATGGAGGCGTGAGCCTTGATGCGCACGTCGCGTAGCAGCCCGTCCGGCCCTTCGAGGCGGATGAGGCCGCCCGGCTTCAGGTCCTTTGCGGAGGGCTGCCCGTCGAGCAGGCGCAGGCGCAGCAGGTGGCCGCGCAGGGGGACGCGCAGTGCATCGGAAACGCGAAAGCGGAACGGTCCGCCAGGTGAACCTTCCCGCCGGGTCTTCAGTCCAGGCATGGTATGGCCATTCGTAGCCGCGGGTTCAGCCAGCGCGCCGCCTCTCGCGCCGCGCCGAGTACGCCCCCAGAAGGAGCGAGGCCACCACGGTAGCGCCGGAACAGCGGGGCGTCAATTCAGAACGCGCGCCGGCGCAGGACGAGCGGGCGCACGCGGATGGGAGCGCGCAGGGGGTGCGCG
>JBBDRO010000037.1:29958-38046 GCA_040905425.1 Gemmatimonadota bacterium
CGCGTGGTTGAGCCAAAATACTCTATACAATATTTTGGCGGCAGGGCGGGCCGGCCCTTGCTTCTGTGCCGGGCGTTCCAGCACCTGCCTCCCCGCGCTCCTGGCCAGCAGCGCGCCCCGGCCGCTGCTTGACAGCGCCGCCGGCCGCCGGCTAGCTTGCAGGTGCTTGTATGCTACATGAGTTTCCGTTTCCGGATCCGGTCCACCCCAGGTAGACCAGCAAGGCGAGCGCCGCACCGCGTCTCTGTCGCGGAGCCGCGCTTTTTTTGTGCGCCGCCGTGAGCGCGTGAATCACGGCAGACCGTCGGACAGAGGCACGGCACATTGCTGGTACCTCCCGACAGACATGACAATCCACACCAGGAGTTACGCGCGATGTCCCGTACCAACGGCACCGTCAAGTGGTTCTCGCAGGAGAAGGGCTACGGCTTCCTGCAGCGCGAGGGCGGTCAGGATGTATTCGTGCACTACAGCGCGATCAGCGGCAGTGGCTTCAAGGTCCTCTACGAGGGTGAAGAGGTGGAGTTCGACGTCATCGAAGAGGCCAAGGGTCCCAAGGCCGGCAACGTCGAGCGCCTGAACCCGCCGGCCGAGCCGCCGCGCAGCCAGAGCGGCCCCGGCGGTCGTGGCCAGGGCGGCTACGGCGGGGGTGGTGGTGGTGGCTTTGGCGGCGGTGGGGGCGGAGGTGGCCGGGGCGGCGACCGCGGCATCGGCGGCGGCCGCAGCGACTACTAGTTCCACGTCTCGCTTCAGGAAGGCCTCCGGGGTGAGCGCCCCGGGGGCCTTTTTTTTCTGCAAGCCGCGTCCCGCTCCACCTCCCGCGCGCCCCTTGCCCTCCGGCCTCCGCCGGCCCACTCTCGCTCACCCGAGCAATACACAGGAGCCGATCGAGGCCATGCCGAGTGCCACCGGACCCGCCGTCCCGACGCCGCCGCGCCACCTGGAGCTCGACGCCCCCTCCCCGCTGGAGATGGCGCCGGACGCCATGCGGGAGACCGGCCAGCGCGCCCTCGAGATGCTGGTCCAGCGCCTGGGCCACCTGCGTGAGCGCCGCCCCTGGGGGGCCGCCACGCGGGCTGAGCTGCACGCCCGCCTGCACGAGCCGCCCCCCGCCGGACCCGCCGACTTCGACGACCTGCTGGACGTGCTCGCGACGGACGTCCTGCCGCACGCAGGCAGCGTGGACCATCCGCGTTTCATGGCCTTCGTGGGCAGCGCGCCCACCTGGCCGGGCATCCTGGGGGACCTGCTGGCATCCGGCTACAACGTCTTCCAGGGCACGTGGCTGGAGTCGGCGGGGCCGAGCACGATCGAGCTCACGGTGCTGGACTGGTTCCGCACCTGGCTGGGCTACCCGGCCGGCGCGGAAGGCATCCTGCTGTCCGGCGGCTCGGCCGCCAACCTCACGGCCATGGTGGTGGCGCGGCAGGCGCGCTTCGGCGCGCACGACCCGCGCGCGGTGATCTACCACTGTACGGAGACGCACTCCTCGGCGGTGCGCGCCGCGCGTATCCTGGGCTTCGCGGAGAAGCAGCTCCGCGCCCTGCCCGTGGACGATGACTTCCGCATGCGCCCGGCCGAGCTGGATGCGGCCATGGCCGCCGACGCGGCGGCGGGACGCGTGCCCTTCCTGGTGGTGGCCAACGGCGGCGCCACCAGCACCGGCGCCGTGGATCCGCTGCCGACGCTGGCCGAGGTGTGCCGGGCTCGGGAGGCCTGGCTCCACGTGGACGCGGCCTACGGCGGCTTCGCGCTGCTCACCGAGCGCGGGCGGGCCGCGCTGCGGGGCATCGAGGCGGCCGACTCCGTCACGCTGGACCCGCACAAGTGGCTCTACCAGCCGTTCGAGGCCGGCTGCCTGCTCGTGCGCGACGGCCAGGGCCTGGCGGACGCCTTCCACATCATGCCCGACTACCTGCAGGACACGGCCGTGGCAGCCGGCGATCTTCCCGACGTGAATTTCGCCGACCGCGGGTTGCAGCTGTCGCGGCGCTTCCGCGCCCTCAAGATATGGCTGTCGGTGAAGACGTTCGGCGTGGAGGCGTTCCGGCTGGCCGTCGACCGCACCCTGGACCTGGCCGCGCACGCGGAGGCGCGCATACGCGCCCGGCCCGAGGTGTTCGAGCTGCTCAGCCCCGCCAAGCTCGGTGTGGTCTGCTTCCAGCGTCGGTTCCCCGCCCGCGAGGAGGCGCTGAACGCCGCGCTGGTGCGTGGGCTGGCCGAGAGCGGCACGGGCATGATCTCATCCACGCGGGTGCGGGGGCGCTACGCGCTGCGCCTGTGCATCCTCAGCCATCGTACCACGGCGGCGGATGTGGACGCGGTGCTGGACTGGCTGGGACGTGCGGATCCGGCGGGCGGCTGACGGGGGACGTCGCTTAAAATGGGGGCGCGCGGGGAGTCAACCGCCGGAGGGCGCGCCGCTCAGTATGCGGCCGACCTCCTCCAGCAGGGCGCTCGGCTGGAGAGGCTTGACGAGCACACGGCACACGCGGAGCTCCCGGCAACGTTCGTCGATCTGCTCGGAGACCGTGGCCGTGAGGACGCACAGCCGGGTGTTTTCCAGCGCGGGTTCCTGATGCACGGACTCCAGCAGCGTGAGCCCGTCCATGCCCGGCAGGGCGGTCTCGGTGATGATGAGATCGGGGGGCGTGGCCCGGGCCGTGGCAAGGGCGTCCGGACCGTTGAGCGCCTCGAGAACCTCGTAGCCCGCGTGCTGGAGGAGAAGCCGGTACACCGTGCGGCTGTCTGCGTCCGCGTCGACCAGCAGTAGCTTCTGCAATTCAGCCCTCTCCCGCGCTCCGACGATCAATGATGGGGCCGGGAAGTTGCCATCCCGGTATGGCTCGAGGGGATCCGGATCGCGTCGGGGAGAGGCCGACGGCTACCGTATCCAGTACACGAAATCTGTGCACAGGCCGGGCGCACGTCAACTGTTTCTGCGCCGCGGGGTGGAACCGCCGCCTGTGCGGGTGTACGTTGAGGAGTACGCGGTCGCGCGGGCCCCGCAGGGGCGCGGCCGCGGCCTGGAGCAAGCTTTCGAGGAGGAGCTACATGCCCGATATCCAGTGTGTCCGGTGCGGCAAGCCGGGCGCCCAGATTGCCCGCGCGCCGCTCAAGAACGACCTCGGCCAGCGGGTGCATGCGTCCATCTGCCAGGACTGCTGGGACAACTGGCTGCGCTTCCAGACCGCCCTCATCAATCACAACGGGCTGGACGTGCGGGACCGGCCGGCGCGTGAGTTCCTCACCGTGCAGATGGAAGCGTTCCTCTTCAAGGCGGGTGAGACGGAAGAAATCGACACGTCGCAGGAAGGCAACATCCGCTGGTGAAGCCGGCGGCTGCCGGCCCACCCGGGCCCGGCGGAGCACTGCTCAGCCCTCCGGAACCACCACCACGGTGGCGCTGCGGGCGGCCCCGCCCGCAACCCTGGCGCGCACGAACCCCGTGCCGACCTGGAGCGCGCGCACGGTGATGCTGGGCTCCTGACCCGTAGTGGTGCTGCTTACCTCCTCCAGGATGGTGCCCCCGAGGAGGTCCCACGTGACGTTCATGTCACTCACGATCTCTCCGAAGCGGCCGCGGCCCTGCACCTTGAAGGTGGCCGTGGCGCCCACCGCGATCTCCACGCTGTCCGGGCTCATCATGAGGTTCTGCACGTCGGGCACCAGCGGATCCTCGATGCAGGCGGCCATGCCGATCAGGGGTACCGCCAGGGCGGCGATGACAACCAGGCGGGTGAGCGCACGCATGCTAGTCTCCTCTCGGCACGGCCAGCGCCACGCGCCCGGCGGGAACGCGAACGGTTCCCGTGTGGGGTCGGAGCACGGCCAGCAGGTCGTAGGGGCCATCCGGCAAGGAGGCACCGAGAATGTCACGCGCACTCACCGTGCTCGAGGTGAATTCCCGCTCCTCACCAGGCGCCAAGCTAACCTCCTCGAGCGCCATGGTGCACGCCCGCTCCTCCTCCCACACCGCCTCGTCCGAGCCCGGCCGCGCCGCCGCGAGCAGCACCACGCAGCCATCCGGGAAGGTGAGCCGCACCACCTCGGTGCCCACGTTCTCCAGGGTGAGGGTGGTGCGCAGCTGCACGGGGAAGCTCTCCATGACCGCCGTGGCGGCCGTGTAGCGGACCCCGTCATCCGTGACCACCGCCGCGCCGTCATCCGGCCGGGCCGGGTCCCCACCGCTGCACCCCGCCAGCACGACCGCTACTGCCAGCACACCGACTCCGCCTCGTATCATCCTGACCTCTGCCGTTCGTCGCGTTCCGATCTCCATCGGACACCTGAGGGGGGTCCGGCGTTCCCTGGCACGGATTGCTTGACGCCGCACGGACCGCGGCTCACTATTGCCAGGCCTCTGCTCGAGCGCGGTGATCATATGACATGGATTCGTTTCGTGTGCCGTTGCTGGGCGGGCTTGCTGGCCGTTCTCTTCCTGGCATGCGCGGCCCCGCCGGCGGTGGACTCCGCCACGCTCTTCCAGGCGGCATCCATCTCCAAGCCCGTGGCGGCCACGGCCATGCTGCGTATGGTGGAGGACGGCCTCCTGGGGTTGGATACACCGGTCGAAACGTATCTCAGCAGTTGGACGCTGCCGCCAGGCCGCCAGTCGCCGGAGCGCCCGGTCACGCTCCGGCTCATCGCATCCCACGGCGCCGGCTTCACGGTGCACGGCTTCCCGGGCTATAATGCCGCCACGGCACACGACGGCGCAGGCCGCGCCATCTCCGGCCGGTGGCACACGTACCCGGAGCAGGCTGCGGCGGGGCTCTGGACCACGCCCACGGATCTGATGCGCTGGGCGCTGGAGATCGCGAGCGCCCGGGAGGGGCGGTCGGCATTCCTCTCCCCGGAACTTGCCCGCGCCATGCTCACGCCCCAGATGGAATCCCATGGCATCGGGCCTGGCCTGGGTGGTGAGGGCAGCGCCTTCTTCTTCGGCCATGGCGGCTCCAACCAGGGCTTCAAGGCGCGGGTCATCTATTATCCGGAAGCGGGCCAGGGGGCGGCCGTGATGACCAACGGTGATCGGGGAGCAGGCCTGGCCAACGAGATCCTGGACGCCCTGGCCGAGGTCTACGGCTGGCCGGAGACCGGCTGATGTCGGGGACGCGGGCGGCATGCAGCCTGGTGATCCTCCTGCAGCTCACGACCGGCCCCGTCGCAGCCCAGGCCGTACCTCCCGCGGGCACCGGAGGCGCCACCAGGTGGGCGGTCATCGACGCCATCGGCTACGGTGGCCTGGGCTTCGGCGTGGGTGTGCTGGCGTCGTGGAACATGGAATCGGACGATTTCGGTCCGCCGGCAGGGGCGCTCCTGGTTATCGGTGCCGGCACGCTCACGGGCACGGTCGGCGGCGCGGTGCTGGGCTTCCGCGCCCGGCAACGGACCATCGAGCGGGAGCCTTTGGGACGGGGACACGGCACCGCCGCTCTCGCGGGCGGCGTGCTGGCAGGCGCGACGCTAGGTGCCCTGACTTCGGCAAGCCTCATCAACGGCGCTGGAGAGGGCACCTTCCTCGGCAGCGACGAAACCACGTTCGCGACGCTGGTACTCGCCGGAGGCGTGCTCGGCTCCATGTACGTGTGGGGAATTCGTCATGAGATTCGCGTTGCGCCGGTAGGTGGCGGCGCCGGGAGCTACGGGTTGCGCGCACGCGTGCGGTTTTGAGATTACCACCCCATGGACATATTCGTCACTTTCTTAGCCGTCCTCCCCTGGCTCCTGCTGGCCGGCTTCTGGATCGTGCTGATCGGCGCCATACGCCGGCGACGCGGGCTGTGGCCCGCGAGGATCACCAGCAGTGGGATCCAGATGCTCGGCACGAACACGCAGCTGATCCCCTGGTCCGATGTAGCCTCGGTGGTCGAGAAGCGGCGGCGCTTCGTGGTGCGGCTGAATTCCGGGTTCCGCCTGGCCGTGGACAAGGAAGACTGGCAGGCGGCGGAGCTCGAGCGCGGGCAGATCCGCTCGGCGCTCGGGCCGCGCGCCCAGCTGAAGGGTTGACGTCGGCACAGGCGCGGAAACATCGCTCCGCTGTCGGGTAGGCCATGAGAACGCCCGCACCCCTTCCCACACACGAGTACATGAAGCTCTTTGCCTACGGCTCCAACCTGTGTCTTCACCGGCTGCGGCGGCGCGTGCCCGGCGCCGCATTCGTGGGCCGCGCCCGGCTGGACGGCTACCAGCTCCGCTTCCACAAGCGCGGCTTCCGCGACGGGTCCGGCAAGGCCAACGTCCTGCACACCGGCAACGCGGCCGAACATGTGTGGGGCGCCGTGTTCACCTGCCCGGACGAGGAGAAGTGCCTGCTCGATCACGCCGAGGGGTTGGGGAGCGGCTACGACGAAGAGGTGCTTCAGGTGTGCAGAGAGGATGGCACGCTCGAGCGGGTGCGGGCCTACGTGGCTGATCCCGCCACCATCGACGATGCGCTGCTGCCTTTCACCTGGTACCTGCGCTATGTGCGGGAGGGCGCGGCGGAGCGTGGACTGCCCGCGGCGTACCGCCTGCGACTGGAGGAGCAAGCCTGTAGGCCGGATCCCGACCGCACCCGTGCGCGAGGCAACCTGTTGGTTCCCGCGGGGCTGGCCTGAGCGGGCCGAAGGACATGCCCGCACCCTCCGCCCCTCGCCCCTCGGCGAATGACCGCTTCAAGGCCCGCGGCCGGCGGGTGTGGTGGCTGGCCGCCGGGGCCGCGCTGGCACTGCATGCAGCGGTCTTTGCCTTCACGCCACCGGTGGAGATCGTGGACGCCCTCGGTGCTCCCGTGCAGCCGCGCATGGTCATCACCGTGGGTGAGTGGCGGGCGCCCAGCTGCGGCGGAGACTGCCCGCCAGAGTACGCGACCTACGACACGCTGCAGCCGCCGCCGCGCGTGGCCAACTTCGGCAACGTGCAGCACCGCCTGCCGCGCATCTATCCAGGGCTGATGTGGCACTTCCGGGAGCCGAGCGGGGCGCGGCTACGGGTGGCCATCGACCGGCGCGGGAGAGTGGAGGAGGTGCTCCTGCTGGAGAGCAGCGCCAACGGCGCGGACGAAGCGCTCGTGGAACTGCTCCGGCGCATGCGCTTCCAGCGGCTGGACGCCGCGGAGGGCAGCCGCGGGCTGGTGGCCGACCTGGAGCTGGGGGTGGGCCAGCCACCGGTGAGCGGATGATCACACTCTGGATCGATGCCGACGCGGCGCCGCGTGACGTCAAGGAGATCGTCTACCGGGCGGCCAAGCGCCTGGCGATCCCCACCATCCTGGTAGCCAACCAGCGCCTTACCCTGCCCCACAACAACCCGCACCTGAGCACGGTCTGGGTGCAGGGCGGCCCGGACGTGGCGGACCAGCACATTGTGGAGCACGCCACCGCCGGGGATATTGCCGTCACCGCGGACATCCCACTGGCCGCCCTGCTCGTGGAGCGGGGCGTGGTGGTGCTGGATCCGCGCGGCGAGGTCTACACGGCTGAGAACGTGCATGAGCGCCTCTCCATCCGGGACTTCATGGAATCCCTGCGCGGCTCCGGTGTAGACACCGGCGGCGCGAAGCCGTATGGCACGCGTGAAAAGCAGGCGTTCGCGGGGGCGCTGGACCGGATCCTGACGGCCGCGCTGAAGGACGGATGAGCCGCGTGGGATGCGGCATGGACGTCGCTTACATGAAGAAGTGAGATGAGTGCGCATGGATAAGCAGGCCGCGCGGGAAGAGATCGTGAACGCCCTGACGCACGGGGTGGGTGCGCTGCTGAGCGCGGCCGGCGGGACGCTGCTCATCGTGCTCGCGGCGCTCGGCGGCAACGCCTACATGATCGTGGGCGTGTCCGTGTTCGTGGTGTCCCTGCTGCTGCTCTACGTGGCGTCCACGAGCTACCATCTGGCGCGGCCCGAGCTGCTCAAGCGGCGCCTCAAGGTGCTCGATCACTGCGCCATCTACGTGCTCATCGCGGGCAGCTACACGCCGTTCGTGCTGGGCGTGATCCGCGGCCCCTGGGGGTGGAGCCTGTTCGGCGTCATCTGGGGGCTGGCCGCGGCCGGGATCCTCTTCAAGCTGGGCTTCATCGGTCGCTTTCACCGGCTGTCCACGGCCATCTA
>JBBDRO010000037.1:38146-44888 GCA_040905425.1 Gemmatimonadota bacterium
ACCAGCCAGCACACGCGCGGCTTCTACGAGCGGCTGGGCTTCCGGGTGACGCGCGTGGTCCCGGACGGCTTCGGTGCCGGGCTGGACCAGTGTGACATGGTGATGGCGGCAAGCGGCGGGAGCGCGCGATGAGCCGGCTGCGCCTGGCCGCGTGGGGCTTGTTCCTGGCCGGCACCGCTGCGCTCACCGCCTGCGCCCCCGAGGTCACCGCTTCCGAGACCTACGCCGACGTCCTGCGCGCTACCGCGCTGCGCGTTCGCAGCGCCCATCCGGAGCTGAGCATCCGCGTGCTCGACCGTGCGCCGGGGAGCGCGGCGGATCCATTCACCTGGGACGCGCGTCAGGCGCTTACCACCGCCGGCTTCGAGTTGGTTGACGCCTCCGAGCCGGCGGCTAGCGCTCAGCACGTACTGCGTTTCAGCTCGGTCGAACGCACGGACTCCGTATGGGACGTTGTCACCCGCCTGCGCGGGCCCGGCGTGGACACCGCGGACGTGCGATGGAGGGTGCGGTGCGTGGAGACGTGCATGGTGCTCGATTCGGTGCGGGCGCGGCCGTGAGCTTCTGCCCGCCTGCCGCATGAACGTCTCTTTCAAGCGACGTCCTCCGGCCGCCATCCTCGCGTACCGCGCGCTGTTCGCGGGCGTCATCGTTACGGTGGCGTTGCCGTTGGCGGGGTGCCGGGTCACGAGCCCGTCCATCGACGCGGAGGAGCGCGCCATCTGGACGGCCGCGGTGCTGCACGCCTACTCCGGGGATGAGGCTTGGGCCGGGTCGGTGGATCCGCGGCCCGAAGAGCCGCCCGCCATCGGCGTCATCGTGGTGGACGTACCGCGCTACGATGCACCCGGCAGCGTGTCCCCGGAGGAGCGCGAGGCGCGGCTGCTGCGGCGCTGGTCGGACGTGAGGCCGGACGCCGTGCGGGACTTCCTCCGCCGCAATGCGGAGCCGTTCACCGTGCCGCCGCTGGACGGCATCGACTCGATGGTTGCGCCTACGCATGATGACCTGCGCGCCCTGATGGACAACGGGGGCTGGGCCGCTTTCTATGAGCGCTATCCCACGGCCCCGGGCATCATCCGGCTCAGCCGGCCGGGCATCAGTCGGGACGGCAGCTCCGCCGTGCTCGAGGTGATGACCGGGCGCGGGGAGCTCTGGGCGCAGAGCGGGCCCATGTTCCTGCGCAGGGTCGACGGCCGCTGGGTGGTGGATCGGTGGCGCATCGATACCGTATCGTGAACCCGGGAGAGCGCATGCGTTTGACCATCCTGCCGGCCCTGCGCGCCGCCACCGTCGCGGCGCTCCTCATGCCGCTCGCCGGCTGCGCCGCCGGGGATCGCGCAGCGGCGCCCTCCACCGTTCGCGACAGCGCGGGCATCCAGATCGTGGAGAGTGCCGCGCCGCTCCGGTCGGGTGCCGAGGAACGCGCCTTCCCGGCCGAGCCCGCGCTGCAGATCGGCGAGCTGGAAGAGGAGGGCCCCTACCTCTTCCACAGCGTCCGGACGGCGCTGCTGCTCCAGGACGGCGGGATCCTCGTGGCGGACGGCGGCGCACGGGAGCTCCGGTATTTCGATGCGGGCGGCGAGCACATCCGCACGGTCGGCGGCCAGGGCGGCGGGCCGGGCGAATTCATGGCCATGGCCGTGCCGCACCTCCTCCCCGGCGATTCCGTGGTCGTGCCCGACATGGGCCGCCGCAGCATCCACATCGTCGACCCGGACGGCGCGGCAGTCCGCACCTGGGGCCGGATGGGCGGCGGCGTCCTGCCCGGTGGCCGGGCGCTGCGGAGCGCCATCATGCGCCCGGACGGGCCCTCTGACGGCTACAGCCGCGATTCCGTGGCGCTGGTGCTCCAGGATCAGGCGGACGCCACCCTGGATACCATCGCCCGGCTACCCGGTGGCGAGAGCTGGTCCGCCGTCCGGCAGCAGGGCGAGCTCACCATGGTGGAGGCCGGCACCATCCCCTTCGGGCTGCGGCAGAACGTGGAGAATGACGGGGAGCGCATCTACCATGGCGACGGCAGCTCCTTCCAGGTCACGGTCCGGGCGCTGGACGGCACGGTGCAGCGGCTGGCGCGCATCATGAGGCCGCGACTGCCCGTGGATGACGCCCTCTGGGCCCGCTACCGCGAGACTGAACTGGCCGGCGCCTCCGCGGCCGGCCGCTCCGCTGTCGAGAACCGGCTCGGCACCTTTCCGCGCCCTGACTCGGTGCCCGCTTTCATGCAGATCCTCACCACCCGGGACGGCGGCCTGTGGCTGCAGCACTACCCGCTGCCCGGGGACTCCACCAGCACCTGGAGCATGCTCGACGCCGACGGCCGCTGGCTTGGTGACGTGACCACACCGCCGCGCTTCCGCGTCACCGATGCACGGGCCGACACCGTCCTGGGCGTCTGGCGCGATGAACTGGACGTCTCCTATATCCGTGTCTACCACCTGACCCCGAGGCAGCAGCCATGACCCAGACCGCGGACATCCCCACCACCCTCTTCGGTGACCTGGACATCGAGCTGGCCAACACGCGCCGCGTCCTGGAGCGCGTGCCCGCCGGCAAGCTGGACTACCGGCCGCACGAGAAGTCCTACTCCCTGGGTGAGCTGGCCACGCATATCGCCAACCTGCCCAACTGGATGACGGGCATTGCCGCCGAGGACGAGTTCGACCTCTCCGCCAGTCCGCCCGACCGCACCGTGCCGGACACACCCGCGGCGATCGTGCAGGGCTTCGACAACGCCGTGACCCGCATGCGCGCCGCCGTCGCGGCCGCGCCCGATGAGGCGTGGAGCGCACCCTGGACGCTTCGCATGGGAGACCACGTCATCTTCACCCTCCCCCGCGCCGCGGTCTTCCGCAACGCCGGCATCAGCCACATGATCCACCACCGGGCCCAGCTCGGCGTCTACCTCCGCCTGCTGGACGTGCCCGTGCCCGGCACCTACGGCCCCAGCGCCGATGAGCAGTAGGTAAGCGACGTCCCCGTTCCGCCCGCGTCCGCACTCCGCGCGCGCGGTGCGGCCGGATTCGTTCTCCGGTCCCTGTCCTCGGGAGTCCGCCATGCTTCGGTTCGCCGCCTGCCTCGTCTGCCCGCTGATACTCGCGGCATGCGCCGCAGACGCGCCTGTCACCGCCGACGCAGCCGTTCGCGACAGCGCTGGCATCCGCATCGTGGAGAACGGCGCGCCGGCTGGCACCGTGCGGCTCGGTGCCGAGCCGGTGGTGGTCATCGGCAGCGTGACCGGGGACGAGGCATACCTCTTCGAGCAACCGCGCAGCCCACGCCTGTTGGCCGACGGCGGTGTGGCAGTGGGGGAGTCGCGGCTTCACGAGATCCGGTTCTTTGCTGCATCGGGCACCCATCGATTCACCGTTGGCGGCTCCGGAAGTGGACCCGGTGAGTTCAGGACGTTCAGTACGCTCGCGCTGCTGCCCGGAGACACGCTCGTGATCGGCGATTCCTCGACCGATCGCATTACGTGGATCGGGCCCGATGGCACGTTCATCCGCGCCGTGGCGGACGAGCGTTCCTTCTTCCACCCCCTCCCGGATGGACGGCTCCTCCGGAGCGAGGACGTGAGCGACGGCAGCGGCGGGAGCATGGGACCGGCGCGCGACTCCATGGCGCTCATCGCCTACCGGCCTGGCGAACCGGTGGAGGACTCGCTCGCCACGGTGCTCGGGGACGACTACTTCGTCACCATGATGCGCATGGGCGGAAGCGAGGCGCCGCGGGGACTGGGGCTGCCCTATGGCCGCACACGTACCACGGCCACCATAGGTGACCGCATTTTCACTGGCGACGGCGAGCGCTTCGAGATACTGGTGCTGGACCCGGATGGGCGGCTACGCGAGGTGTGGCGGCGCGCCTGGGCGCCCGTGCCACTCACGGATGCCCACGTGCAGGCGCAACTGGACATGCTCTCTGGATCCTCCCCCGGACTGAGCCAGCTGCTGATGGAGCCGCTGGCCGATGCCCCCTACCGCGACCACCTGGCGGCATACGACCGATTCGTCCCCACCCGTGAGGGTGGCCTGTGGGCCCGCCACCAGGGAATGGTGGGCGACAGCGTGGTCAACTGGAGCGTATTCAGCCGCGAGGGCCAATGGCTCGGCGAGGTGCAGACGCCCCCGCGTTTCGAGCTGGAGGATGTCCGCGGCCGCCGCGTCCTGGGTGTCACGCGGGACGAGTACGATGTGCCCTTTCTGCACGTGCACGAGGTGAGCCTGCCACGCGCGGGCGCATGAGGCCGTTCCTGTCGAAGCGCAGCCCGGCATTGGCGGTGTGTCTGGTGCTGGCCGCCTGCGCCGGCGGCGATCCCGGACCCACCCCCACCGCCGTCCGCGACAGCGCCGGCATCCGCATCATCGACAACGGCGCCCCCGCCTGGACAGACGGCCAGGTCTGGAGGATCGCGCCGGAACCGGAGGTGGTGATCGGTCACGCCGGCGATGCGCGCTACGAGTTCGAGCGCGTGCAGGGCATGACGCGGCTGGCGGACGGCACGATCGTGGTGCTCAACACTGGCGCGCGGGAACTGCGCTTCTACGACGCGGCCGGCGTGTACCTGCGCACCGTGGGTCGGGAGGGGCGCGGGCCGGGGGAGTTCCGCTATCCGCGGCACTTCTTGGTGCGGGGTGACACGCTGCTGGTCTGGGATGACGTCGCCGACG
The DNA here is from genome assembly GCA_040905425.1 of Gemmatimonadota bacterium. Classification (GTDB taxonomy): domain Bacteria; phylum Gemmatimonadota; class Gemmatimonadetes; order Longimicrobiales; family RSA9; genus JBBDRO01. Next base: position 42,820 of record JBBDRO010000037.1, read on the forward strand.
AGCTGACCCGACTCCTGCCGGACGGGACGCAACTGGATCGCGTGTCCCTGCGCCATCCGGAAGTGTGGACCATCGCCGAGCGGCGGCAGGCGGAGGGACCGCTGAACCTGGTAACCGTGTTTTCGTCCCTGTTGCCAGACGCCAGAGTGCTGACGTACCTGCCCGGCACCACCTCCGACCCAGGTTCCGCTCCCACCGGAACAGATCGCTGGGGCGTCATCTACTTCCTCTTCGATCCCGACGAGCGGGTCGTAACCGACCTGGGGACCTACTACGGACCCGCGGGCGGCGACGGCGGCGGGCTGGGCAGATCGCCGAGCGGCGCCTCGCAGTTCGCCAACGTGCTCCACGCCTTCCACGCTGCACCCTTCCGCCTGGCCATCGGCGGCACCGAACGCTACGACATCACCGTCCTCGGCGTGACCGGTGCGCCGGTCCAGCGCATCCGGCGGAACACACCCGCGCGCCCCATTCTTGACGCCGACCGCGACGCCATCCTGAGCGCACGTGAAGCAGAATTACTGGCGCTGGGGTTGAGCCCGACGGACGCCCACCAGTACGCCAGGCCACCCCGCGGGCAGGTCTTCCCCTACTTCGACGCCATGGTCTACGACCACGCCGGCCATCTCTGGGTGCGGGATAACGCCATGCTCTGGGACACCACGGCCACCTGGCGCGTCTTCGGCGCCGACGGCATCTACCTGGGCCCGGTCCAGGCGCCCGCGCAGCTGAACGTGCTGGAGATCGGACCCGACTACCTGCTCGGCCTGGTACGTGATACCCTGGGAGTGGAAACGGTCCACCTGCACCGTCTCCAGAGGAATTGAGTTGTTCGCTTCACAGCGCTGAAATTCTCCCGCGGCGACAGCGCTGACCCACGGAGGTTCCATGCGACGTCCCCCATCCTCGTTCTTCGCCTGCTGCGCGCTTGCGGCGTGTGCCGCGTGCGCGGGCTCCGACAATCCGGCCGACATGGTCGCGGTCCGGGACAGCGCGGGCATCCGCATCGTGGAGAGCGCCGCACCCCGCACCGACACGGCCGAGGGACCGCGACTCGCGGCGGAGCCCGTCATCCGCATCGGTGTGCTGGAGGGGGAGCCCGCCTACCAGTTCGAGGGCATCCGGCAGGTGCTGCTCCGCCCCGATGGCGGCCTGGTGACGGGAGACCGCTCCCACGAGATTCGCTTCTTCGATGCGGCGGGAACGCACGTGCGCTCGGTGGGCGGGACCGGTGGCGGACCGGGCGAGTACCGCGTGATCAGCGCGCTCTTCCCCCTGCGTGGCGATTCGCTGCTGGTCTGGGACGGCAACCTCGAGCGCGCCACCCTGCTGGGCCCGGAGGGCGAACTCGGCGGCACGGTCTCGGCCATCGAGTCCAGCTTTCCGCGGATGGCTGGCATCATGGCGGACGGCACCCCGCTGTGGTGGGGCGGCGCTGGCCTCACGGACTGGCCGATGGGGCCCGTGGAGGTCGAGGCGGAGCTGATCCTGGCCGACCGCGCCGGCGCGGTGATCGACACCATCTGGCGCGAGCGTTACGAGGGCTCCGTCGGGGTGATGCTCGGCGACAGCCGGACGCTGACCAGCTTGCCCTACGGCCGCCGCGTGGAGGCCGTGGCCGCGGGCGAGCGCATCTTTGCCATCGGGGGCGCCCGCAACGAACTGCAGGTGCTGGACAGTACCGGCAGCCTCGTGGAGCTGCACCGCTGGGCCGGCGCGCCGCAGCCTGTGACGGAGGAGCTCCGCCAGGCGTACCGCGACCGCATGATGAGGTTTTTCGAGGGCCGGGACGACGAGGCCCTGCGCCGGCGGATGTACGACGATATTGCCTTCCCTGAAACGCTTCCCACCTACGACCAGATCCGTGTGGATCGGGTGAACGGCCGCGTCTGGCTGCGCCGCTACATGCTCCCCGAACAGGAACCGCCGGTCTGGACGCTCCTGGACGCGGACGGCACCTGGCTGGCAGACGTGCCCACCCCGCCGCGTTTCGACCTCCTGGACGTGGCGGATGATCGGGTTGCCGGCGTGTGGCGCGACGAACTGGACGTTGCCTACGTGCATGTGTA
>JBBDRO010000038.1:0-8177 GCA_040905425.1 Gemmatimonadota bacterium
CGCGCCGCCATACGCCGCTGGACCGCCCGCCCGCGTCGCGCCGCCATACGCCGCTGGACCGCCCGCCTGCGCCGGGGGTATGTTGCTCGGATCCTCGACCCATACGAACGCAAGCGGAGGCAACGCATGGCCCATATGAAGGTCTTCGTGCTCATGGCCGGTCTCACCGCGCTCCTGGTGGTCCTGGGCGGGAGTTTCTTCGGGCAGTCGGGCGCGGTGGCGTTCCTGGTCATCGCGGCGGTCATGAACTTTGCCATGTACTGGTGGAGTGACAAGGCGGTGCTGCGCATGTACAAGGCGCGCATCATCGGCCCCGAGGACGCGCCCGAACTGTACGCCATGGTGGACCGCCTGCGTCAGCGGGCGGAACTGCCCATGCCCGTGGTGGCCATCGCGCCCCAGGAGCAGCCCAACGCCTTCGCCACCGGCCGCAATCCGGAGCACGCCGTGGTGTGCTGCACGGCCGGGATCCTGCGCCTCGTGGACCAGGACGAACTGGAGGGCGTCCTGGCGCACGAGCTGGCGCACATCAAGCACCGGCACATGCTGGTGGGCACCGTGGCGGCCACCATGTCCGGCGCCATCGCCATGCTCGGCCGCGTGGCCATGTGGGGCGCCATCCTGGGCGGCGGGCGGGACCGCGGCGGCAATCCGTTCGGCGCGCTCGTCATGATGATCGTGGCGCCGCTGGCGGCCATGCTCATTCAGTTCGCCATCAGTCGCCAGAACGAGTTTCAGGCGGACCGCACGGCGGCGCTGCTCACGGGCCGGCCCATGAAGCTGGCGGGGGCGCTGCAGAAGCTGGACAACTACGCCAAGCGGATTCCCATGGACGTGAACCCGGCGGCGGCGCAGCTGGCCATCGTGAATCCGCTGCGCGGCGGCGGGGCCTCCCGCCTCTTCAGCACCCACCCGGCCACCGAGGCGCGGGTGGAGCGGCTGGCCGCGCTGGAGAACAGCCCGGAGCTCCAAGCCGCGCGGTGAGCAGCGCGCCCGCCGCGCGCTTCGCGGATGCGGTCGGCCCCTACGCCGACCGCATCTGCGTGCTATTGAATCCCGCTGCCGGCCAGGATGAGCCGGAGCGCCTGCGCCGCCTCCTGGGCGGCGCCTTCGCCGCACGCGGCGCGGCCATCGATATCCTGGCCACCGAGCGCGCCGGTCACGCCGCGGAGCTGGCCGCCCGGGCCGCCGCGCTGGGCTACCGCGCCGTGTGCGTCGTGGGCGGGGACGGCACGGTGGCCGAAGCGGCCACGGGCCTGGCCGGGACCGCCGTACCGCTGGCCGTGGTGCCGCGCGGTACCGCCAACCAGGTGGCGCAGAACCTGGGCATCCCCCTCGGCGTGGAGGCGGCGGTGGAGGTGGCGGTGCATGGTGAGGCCATCCCCATCGACCTGGGCATGGTAGGCGAGCGCTCCTTTGCCCTGGTGGCGGGCGCCGGCTTCGATGCCGCCGTCATGGCCTCCGCCACCCGCGAGTTGAAGGAGCGCTGGGGCTTCGGCGCCTACGTGTACGCCGCCGTCAAGGAAGCGCTCAGCGCCACGCCCGTGCCCTTTCACCTCGTAGTGGACGGTCGGGCCATGGACGTGGAGGCCGTGACCGTCATGGTGGCCAACGTGGGCGAACTGTTCACTGCCTGGCTACCGCTGCGCCTGCCCCTCTGCCCGGCGCCGGCACGCGAGGCCTGGCAGGACGGCCTGCTGGACGTGGTGGTGCTCTCGCCGCGGCGGCCCGTGGAGCTGGCGCGGGTCCTCTGGCGTGTCACCAACCGGCACTTCGAAGGTGACGAGCGCCTACTCCACTTCCAGGCGCGGGAGGTCACCATCACCACGGAGCGGCCCGTGCCGGTCCAGATCGACGGTGATGCTGCCGGCACCACGCCCATGACGGCGTCCGTGCGGTGCGGTGCGTTGCGGGTGCTGGTGCCGCCTGCGCAGGCGGGCGGCACCAGCACCTTGAAAAAGTCCCCTGTTTAGCCGATCGTAGAGGTCTGCCCCCGAACCGCCACGGCGGGGCCATTCGCACTGGAACGAGGAGATAGGTCGCATGGCAATGCCCGCCACCCAGATCCGTAAAGGCACCGTGATCGAGTTCAACGGGGAGCCGTGCAAGGTGATGGAGTTCCATCACCACACGCCCGGGAACCTGCGTGCCTTCGTGCAGGCCAAACTGCGCAACCTGAAGACGGGTTCCAGCTTCGAGCACCGCTTCCGCGCGGCGGACACGGTGGAGAAGGTGGACGTCCTGACGCACGAACTGCAGTACCTGTACAAGGACTCCCACCACTTCCACTTCATGAACAATGAGAGCTTCGAGATGCTCATGATGGACGAGGAGGCGCTCGGGGAAGCCGCCGCGTGGCTCATTCCCAACATGACGCTCCTGGTGGAGTTCTATGAAGCGCAGCCGATCGGGGTGGAGCTGCCCGCCACGCTCGACCTGAAGGTCGAGGAGACCGAGCCCACGATGTCGGGCGCCACCAAGACGGCCATGACCAAGCCCGCGACGCTCGAGAATGGCGCCACGGTGCAGGTGCCCGCCTTCATCAGCGTTGGTGAGGTGATCCGCGTGGACCCGCGTGAGGGAAAATACCTCGAGCGGGCCAAGTAGCGCACATGGACGGCCGCCGGTGAGCGCGTCGGAGGAGGACCCACGCCGCGCAGACGGCGCGCGGCCGGACGCCGCCGCACGCCCGGGGGACGCTGCACGGCCGGACGCCGCCCGCCCGGATGACGCCGCACGCCCGGATGACGCCGCCCGGCCGGGGGACGCCCCACGGCCGGACGACGCGGCCGCGTGGGATGATGGCTGGCCCCGGCAGCCGCCCGAGCGCCGGGGCCCGCCGGTTCCCGATCTGCTCAGGCACCTGGACGACCGCCTGCGCCGTCTGTTCCGGTCGGCCGTGGCGCTGCTCGCCGCCGGGCTGGTCGTGGCCGTCACCATCGTGGACGTGGTCACGGGGCCCGAGCTCTCCATCTCCATCTTCTATCTGGCGCCCGTGGTGCTGGCCACCTGGTATCTGGGGTGGCGGGCGGCGCTCCTCACCAGCGCCACATGTATGGCCGCCTGGTTCGTGGCCGACCTGCTGTCCGGGGCGGTCTACGCCCTGCCGGCCATCCGCTACTGGAACGCCGCGGTGCGCGGCGGTTTCTTCCTGCTGGTGGGCTACATCCTGGCGGCGCTCAAGACCGCGCTGCAGAAGGAGCGAGCGCTGGCCCGGACGGACGTCCTCACAGGTCTGCCCAACGCCCGCTCCTTTCTGGAGCTGGCCGCGCGGGAGGTGGTCCGCGCCGGCAGGTACGGTCACCCCATCACGCTGGCCTACCTGGACGTGGATGACTTCAAGCGGGTGAATGACCGGCAGGGCCACGCGGCGGGCGACGCCCTGCTGCAACAGGTGGCGTTCACCGCCCGCGGCGCGCTCCGCGCCGTGGACGTGGTAGCCCGCCTCGGCGGTGACGAGTTTGCCATCCTGCTGCCGGAGGCGGACGCCGAGGGAGCCCACACGGTGGTCTCCCGGCTGGCCAGGGACCTGCGCCGGGAAGTTCGCCGGGTGGGTTGGCCGGTCACCTTCAGCGTGGGCGTGGCGGTGTTCGAATTTCCCCCGCGTGACGTGGCGGAGATGGTGCGCGTGGCGGATCGGCTCATGTATCAGGTAAAGGAGGCGGGGAAGGGCGCCGAGCACTACGAGGTGTACGCGGATCCCGAGGACCTCCGCATGCGCCTGGCCGAACCCGCGGACCGTGGCCCGCGGAGGGAGCACCCGGCTTGACCTGGCAGCCCAGGACCCGGATTCTACCCGACTATGCGTGAAGAGAAGCTGATCGTCCGCGGCGCCCGTGAGCACAACCTCCAGAACGTGGACGTGGAACTCCCGCGGGATCGCCTGGTGGTCATCACGGGGCTGTCCGGCTCCGGCAAATCCTCCCTGGCGTTCGACACCATCTACGCCGAGGGCCAGCGCCGCTACGTGGAATCCCTGTCTGCCTATGCGCGCCAGTTCCTGGGCGTCATGGAGAAGCCGGACGTGGACGCCATCGAGGGGCTCTCGCCGGCCATCTCCATCGAGCAGAAGACCACCGGCCGGAACCCCCGCTCCACGGTGGGCACGGTCACCGAGGTCTACGACTACCTGCGCCTCCTCTGGGCGCGGGCGGGCGTGCCGCACTGCACCGACTGCGGCCGCCCCGTCATGCGGCAGTCCGCCACCCAGATCGTGGACCGCGTGCTGGGCCTCCCCGAGGGCACCCGGATCGAGGTGCTGGCACCGCTCGTCCGGGGTCGCAAGGGTGAGTTCCGGGACGTCTTCGAGGACGCGCGCAAGAAGGGCTTCGTGCGGGTCCGTGTGGACGGAGAGACCTACGATCTGCAGGAGCTGCCGGTCCTCAACCGCAACCAGAACCACGACATCGCGCTGGTGGTGGACCGGTTGGTGGTCCGCGAGGAGGACCGGCCCCGGCTGGCGGATTCCGTCGAAACGGCGCTCCGGGCAGCGTCAGGGGTGGTGGAGGTGGTCGAGCACGGTGACCACGAGCCGCACGTCCACGTCTACAGTGAGCGCTACGCCTGCACCCACTGCGGTACGAGCATGAGCGAGCTGGAGCCGCGCCAGTTCTCCTTCAACTCCCCCTATGGCGCCTGCCAGGCATGCGGCGGGCTCGGGACGCGCCGCGAGGTCAGTGAAGACCTGGTCGTGGGCGACCCCATCATCTCCCTGCTGGAGGGGGTGATCCTGCCCTGGGGCGAGCCGAGCGGGCACCTGCGCCGGTCGGTCATCCCGGGCCTGGCCCAGCACTACCGCTTCGACGCCAATACGCCGTGGGGCGAACTGTCCGACAACACCCGGCAGGGGATCCTGCACGGTACGGGGGAGACGAGCATCACCTTTCCCTACCGCACGGGCGGCACCAAGGGGAGCTACCGCGAGCCGTGGGAGGGCGTGCTGGCCAACGTCATGCGCCGCTACGAGGAGACCTCGAGCGACGCCGTGCGCGAGCAGCTCATGGCCTTCATGACCACGCAGCCCTGCCGCGTGTGCGGAGGCGCCCGTCTGCAGCCCGCATCACTGGCCGTCACCGTGGGCGGCCGCTCCATCGGTCACGCCGTGGACATGAGCGTGGGGGACGCGCTGGACTTCTTCCAGGGCCTGCTCGACGATCCCACCCTGCAGCAGGAGATTGCCGGGCCCATTCTGAAGGAGGTGGGTGAGCGGCTGCAGTTCCTGGCCAACGTGGGGCTGGAGTACCTCACGCTCGGGAGGAGCGCCGAGACGCTCTCGGGAGGTGAGGCGCAGCGCATCCGCCTGGCCACCCAGATCGGCAGCCGGCTGGTGGGCGTCCTCTACATCCTGGACGAGCCCTCCATCGGCCTGCACCAGCGGGACAACGAGCGGCTGCTGGAGACGCTCCGGCAGCTGCGCGACCTGGGCAACAGCGTGCTGGTGGTGGAGCACGACCGGGACACCATCATGGCGGCCGACTACGTGGTGGACCTGGGTCCGGGCGCCGGCCGCCACGGCGGCCTGGTGGTGGCCAGCGGCACGCTCGATGAGGTGCTCGCCAGCCCCGACTCCCTCACGGCGGCCTATCTGCGGGGCGACCGCGAGATCCCGGTGCCCGCCGCCCGCCGCGCCCAGGATCCGGACGCCATTCTCACCATCCGGGGCGCCCGCGAGCACAACCTGCGCCGCATCGACGTGCACATCCCGCTGGGCAACTTCGTGGCGGTCACCGGCGTCAGCGGGTCGGGCAAGAGCACGCTCATCAATGACATCCTCTACGCCGCGCTGGCCCGCCATTTCTACCGCACCCGGATCATTCCCGGGGCGCACGACGGCATCGACGGGCTGGAGCACATCGACAAGGTGGTGGACATCGACCAGTCCCCCATCGGCCGCACGCCGCGCTCCAATCCGGCCACCTATACGGGCCTCTTCACCCCCATCCGCTCGCTCTTCGCCGAGCTGCCCGAATCCAAGATGCGCGGCTACACGCCGGGCCGCTTCTCCTTCAACGTGAAGGGCGGCCGCTGCGAGGCCTGCGCCGGCGACGGCCTGGTGAAGATCGAGATGCACTTCCTACCGGACGTCTACGTGCCGTGCGACGTGTGCCGCGGCCGGCGCTACAACCGGGAAACGCTCGAGGTCTTCTACAAGGGCCGCAACATTGCCGACGTGCTGGAGATGACCGTGGCCGAGGCGCTGGAGTTCTTCTCCGCCGTGCCCTCCATCCAGCGCAAGCTCAGCACGCTCGCGGACGTGGGGCTGGGTTACATCCACCTGGGCCAGGCCGCCACCACACTGTCAGGCGGCGAAGCGCAGCGCGTGAAGCTGGCCACGGAGCTTTCGCGAAGGGACACCGGCAGTACATTCTATATCCTGGACGAGCCCACCACCGGGCTCCACTTCGAGGACGTGCGGCTGCTGCTGGACGTGCTGCACCGGCTCGTGGAGCGCGGCAACACGGTGGTGGTCATCGAGCACAACCTGGACGTGGTGAAGACGGCCGACTGGATCGTGGATCTGGGACCGGACGGCGGCGCGGCGGGCGGTGACATCGTGGCCGAGGGGCCGCCGGAGGCGGTGGCCGCGGAGCCGGCGTCCTACACGGGCCGCTTCCTGGCGGAGGCGCTGGGCTACGCGGTGGCGTGAGCCGGATGGTGGCGGCGCCCCGGGAAGGTCACGGGCATCGTCGCTTGAAACCACTCCGGAAAGCCACCGTAGGGTTCGACGCAGGAGACATTCCCCAACCTGGCGGGAGCCGAAGATGACGACGCGCGAGGATATCGAGAGTTATCTCATCCGCATGGACGCACAGTTCGACGAGGTGGATGAGGGCATGTGGCGCCTGGAGGCCGAGGACGCCGCGCCCGTGGTGGTCCACTTTTCGCCGCCCGTGGTGCTCCTGCGCATGAAGGTGCTGGACCTGCCCACCGGGGGTGGTGAGGGCGCCCTGGCGTCACTCTACAGGAAGCTGCTCGAGCTGAACGCCACGGACATCGTCCACGGCAGCTACGGCATCGAGGGCGGTGAGGTGATCCTCTCCGATACGCTGCAGCTCGAGGACCTGGACTTCAGTGAGCTGCGCAGTTCGTACGAGAGCCTGGCTTTCGCGGCATCCCAGCACATGGGCCAGCTCTCCGGACTGGTTCCCGCCGCGCAGGAGGGGTAAGGGTCATGGGTATTTTTCAGAAGCTCTCCATGCTCATCCGCTCCAACATCAATGACGCCATTGCCAAGGCGGAGAACCCGGAGAAGATGCTCACGCAGGTCCTCATCGACATGCGCGAGCAGTTGGCCAAGGCCAAGCAGGAAGTGGCCGTGGCCATTGCCGACGAGCGCAAGCTCAAGGCGCAGATGGAGGAGGAGCAGAAGCTGGCCGCCGACTGGGAGCACCGCGCGGTGCTGGCCATTCGCGAGGGGCGTGACGACCTGGCCAAGCAGGCGCTTATCCGGCAGCAGGAGCACGCCGAGCGTGCCGTCAACATTGCCGACACGTGGAACAAGCAGGCCGAGGAGACGGAGCGGCTCAAGGACGCGCTGCGCCAGCTGAATGACAAGATCGAGGAGGCCAAGCGCAAGAAGAACCTCCTCGTGGCCAAGCAGAAGCGCGCGCAGGCGCAGCGCCGCATCCACGAGACCATGTCGGGGCTGAACGATCGCTCGGCCTTCGAAGCCTTCGATCGCATGGCCGAGAAGATCGAGGAGTCGGAGCGTCGCCTCATGGCCTCCGCCGAGGTCCACGAAGCCCTCACCGGGGACACGCTGGAGCGTGAGTTCAAGGAGCTCGGCGCCGCCTCGGCGGACGAGTCCGTGGAGTGGAAGCTGCTCCAGTTGAAGGAGCGCATGGGGCTGCCGCCCGCCGGCACCGCGGAGCGCAAGGCGCTCACCGGCGGCAACGGCGAGGGCCAGGCCAAGACGCCGCCCGCCGCCTCCACGGACGTGGTGCACGGCCAGGAGGACGGCGACGTGCAGGAAGCGGAAGTGGAGGAGGAGCGGTAGTGAGCCTGGCGGGGGCAGTCGTCGTACGTCAGCGGCGCGGCGGGCGGGGCCACGGCTCCGCCCGCCCGCGCGTGCGGAGGTGCCGGCCGTGAAGTCGCGCCCCATGGGCACGGTGGCGGCCACGATCCTAGCCCTGCTGCTGCTGCTGTTCGTCTACAGCGTGGCGGAGATCCTGCTGCTC
>JBBDRO010000039.1:0-3414 GCA_040905425.1 Gemmatimonadota bacterium
CCGGGACGGGACCCACACGAACAATTCCTCTACCTCGATTGTCAATCAGCTTGGCTGCCAGGTTGATCTCCCGGCGAGCTATCCATCATAGCGGATAACTGCCGGCCCGTCAAGGTCATGGCGACCCCGGCAGGGTACCCGACATGGCCCGATAACGTAACCCCTTGCGTGACCCGGATCAACCCCTGTCGCCGCACCCCGTGGCCGCTCACGAGACCCGCGCATCACGGTCCCGCGCGGCTCCTGTTGAAAATCCTTGACGGCACAACGATACAGATCCATACTTATATCAAACGATACTCTTCTCCGAGGTGACGCCATGCCCGGCATCGATGACCTCATGCCGCTGAAGCCGGCCTGGTTCTACATCCTGCTGGCGCTCGGCGAGCAGCCGCTGCACGGCTTCGGGGTGCGCGACGCCGTCCTGGCGCGCACGGCGGGCAGGGTGACGCTCTGGCCGGCAACCCTGTACGGCTCCATTGCCGACATGTGCGCCGCGGCACTCATCGAACCGCTGGCGGAAGACGCTGAACCAGGCGACGACGCCCGGCGCAGGTACTACCGCATCATCCCGCGCGGCCGCCGCCTGCTCCGCGCGGAGGGTGAGCGGCTCGCAGCGCTGGCCAGTGCGGCGCGGGCACTGAGTGCGCCCGACCAGGGGGCACGGTGAGCACGCGGCGCGAGCGGCTGGCGGTGCGCGCATTCCGGGTGGCTCTCCGCCTCTACCCACGCGCATTCCGGGAGGCATGGGGCGAGCCGATGGCGCAGGAATTCGCCGCCGCGCTCGAGGCGACCTCCGGGTTCGATCGCGTGCTGGCGCTGCCCGCCGCGCTTGCGGACCTGGCCGGGGACGCGTTGGCGCGGCGCGCTGGGAGCCGGCGCGGCCGGCAGGGCGCTGGCGGCGGTCCGGCGGCGTGGTTGGGCCGCCCGGACCGTGCGCTGGCCCAGGCCGCCCGCGCGTTGCGCCGGCGGCCGGCGTTCACGCTGCCCGCGCTCGTCACGCTGGCGCTCGGAGTGGGCGCCGCCCTGAGCGTCTTTGCCGTGGTCGATGCCGTGCTACTCCGGCCGCTGCCCTATCCGGGTGGGGAGCGCCTGGTGACCGTAGTGCACCACGCGCCCGGCATGGACATGGCGGAGCTGCCCAACGCGCCGGCCAGCGTGCGGACCTACCGGGAGGCGCGCGCCTTCGACATGGTGGCCGCATACCACACGCAGGCCCACAATCTTCAGGGTCCGGAGCGCACGGAGCGCGTGGAGGTGCTGGTGGCGGAGCCAGCGCTCTTCCCCATGCTGGGCGCCTCGGCCCGGCTGGGCCGCCTGTTCGAGGCGGCCGACGCGCTGCCGGACGCGCCGCCGGTGGCGCTGCTCTCCCATGAGACCTGGCAGACCCGCTTCGGCGGTGCCGAGGACGTATTGGGCCGCGGCGTGGAGCTGGGCGGCACGGCCCGGGAGATCGTGGGGGTGCTGCCCGCGGGCCTGGCGTTCCCGCGGGCCGGCCTGGCCTTCGCCACGCCCTACGCGCTGCCGGACCGTGAAGCGGGGGGCAACTTCGGCATTGCCATGCTCGCGCGGCTGGCGGAGGACGTGGATGTGGCCATGGCCCAGCGGGAGGTGGCGGCGCTGCAGCCGCAGGTGGTGGAGCGCTTCGGGCCCGGCGTCGAACCGGGCTGGATCGAGCTGGCCGGCTGGAGCGCCACGGTGGTCTCCTACCGGGACCTCCTGGTGAACAACGTCCGCGCCGCGCTCTGGCTGGTCCTGGGTACCGTGGCCCTGGTGCTCCTCATTGCCGTGGCGAACGTGGCCAACCTTTTCCTACTCCGCGCCGAGGACCGCCACCGGGAGATCGCCGTGCGGGCGGCGCTGGGCGCCGGCCGCGCCCGGCTGGCGGGCGCCTTCCTGGCCGAGGGCCTCATGGTGGCCGCGGCGGGCGCCGCGGCGGGCTGCGTCCTGGCGGTGTGGGCGGTGCGGGCCTTTGTCGTGCGCGTCGCCGACCGGGTGCCCCGCCTGGCGGACGCCGCCATCGACGGGCGGGCACTGCTCGTTGCCGCGAGCCTGGTCCTCCTGGCGGGGCTCCTCTTTGCCGCCATACCGATGCTGCGCCACCTGGGGCGCACCTTCGCCACCACGCTACGCGCCGGGCGCGGCGTTACCGAGGCGCGCGAGCGGCTCCTGGTCCGGCGCGCGCTGGTGGCCACCCAGGTGGCGCTGGCGCTGGTGCTGCTGGCGGGCTCGGGGCTGATGCTGCGCAGCTTCGTGCGCCTACGGGGCGTGGACGTGGGGGTCAGGCAGGAGGGCGTCCTGGTGGCCTCCCTGAGCCTGGGGCGCGACACCGAGCGGGAGCGCCTGCGGCTGGTCTCAGCCGAGCTGCTGGAGGCCGTACGGGCCATGCCGGAGGTGGCGTCCGCGGCTGCCACCAATCTGGTACCGCTCACCCCCGGCGGCATGCAGGGTGGCCCGATGTACGTGGCTGGCCAGCCCGAGTCCACGGGCGCCCTGGAGAGGATCGTCTTCTTCAAGGTGATCACACCGGACTTCTTCGCCACGCTGGGCATCCCCCTGATCGAAGGGCGGGACATGGCCCCGGCCGACGCCACGGCGTCGATCCCGCCCGTCTGGATCAACCGGATGCTGGCCGTCCAGCATTTCGGCGACACGTCACCGCTCGGCCGCCAGGTCAGGTTCAACGACCGGGACGACTGGCTGGTGCACGAGATCGCCGGTGTGGTGGGGGACACGCGTGATTTCGGACTGCGGGAGCCGTCGCGCCCCATGGCCTTCTTCCCCCTCGGCCCGCCCTCGCAGGCGTACGGCGGCTTCTCCACGCTGAATGTCGTGGTGCGCACGGTCGGACCCGCGAGCGCCGCGCCCGCCCTCCGCCGTGTCCTGGAGCGGACGCGCCCGGACCTGCCCGTGGTCCATCTTCTCTCACTGGAGGAGGCCGTGGCCCGGGACATGGCCGAGACCACCCTTACGGTCCTCATCCTCGGCCTGGCGGCCGCCGCCGCGCTCCTGCTGGGGGCCGTGGGCATCTACGGCGTGATCGCCTACGCGGTGGGCCGGCGGGCACGGGAGATCGCCATCCGCATGGCGCTGGGGGCGCGGGCGGGCGGCGTGCACCGCATGGTGCTGCGGCAGGGCATGCAGCCCGTGGCGCTGGGCATGCTGTTCGGGCTCGGGGCCGCGCTCCTGCTCAGCCGCGCCGGCCTGATGGCCTCAGTGCTCTTCGAGACCTCGGCGCGCGACCCCGCCATCCTGGCGGGCGTCACCTTCCTCCTGGGTGCGGTTGCCGCCGTGGCCACCTACGTGCCGGCACGCCGCGCAGCACGCGTGGATCCGGCTGATGTGCTGCGCGCCGAATGAGGCGGGGGTGACGCGGCCTGAAAACGCGCACGGCCGGCCGGGAGCATGCTCTCC
>JBBDRO010000039.1:3424-42497 GCA_040905425.1 Gemmatimonadota bacterium
GGGCGGCCCGTCAGCGTGAACGGACGTGCGTCAGGAAGTCCTAGGCGTCCTCCTCGTCCTCGTCATCCTCCCACTCGTCCTCGTCCCAGTCGTCGTCGTCCTCTTCGTCCCAGTCGTCGTCCCAGTCTTCCTCGTCGTCCCAGTCGTCGTCATCCTCGTCGAGGTCCTCCTCATCCCAGTCCTCCTCGAGGTCCTCCTCGTCGTCGGCACTGGCAAGGATGTCGAGGTCCGCGGCTTTCCATGCGGCGCTGCGGCGCCGGATCAGCACGTCCGCCATGTGGGGCTCTCCTTGGACTCAGGCGGTAATCAGGAACCGGGCAAGGAGGGCAACCCTCCGCGCGAGGCCAAGGTATACACGCCCTTCGGTGTGTCAAGCCTTTTCTTTTCAGCCGGCTCCGCCGGGCTCCGCCGACGCGCTCAGGGCACCGGCCATCCAGGAGGCCAGCGGCGTCTGCCGCACACCGAATTCCGCGGCCAGGGGAACGGTGTCGAACGCGCTCTCGTAGGTCTCGAAGCCCGCCGCCATGGCGGCCACCATGGGCGGCAGGCCGGGCAGTTGCGCGCCCGGCTCCACGTACGCCACTTCCAGCGGCCGTCCGACCACGTCCTCGGCCACCTGAACCACGTCCCGCCAGCTGAGGGCCTGCGGCCCGCCCACCACGAGCGTTCGGCCGCGTGCGGCCGGAGAGGTAGCGGCGGCCACGGTGAAGGCGGCCACGTCCGCCATGGCAATGAACGTGTGCCGGTGCGTTCCGGGACGCACCAGCGTAACCGGCCGGCCCTCGGCCAGCGGCATGCCCACGATCATGCCCACCCAGACGTCCATGAAGACGTTGGGCTGCAGGATGGTCCACGCCATCCCGCTCTCGCGGAGCGTCCGCTCCGCTGCCGCCTTGGCCTGGAAGAACGGCACCGGGCTGTCGTCGCTGGCTCCCACGGCGGACACGAACACGAAGTGCTCTACCCCGGCGTCCGCGGCCGCCTGGATGAGGCTAAGGTTCCCCGCACGGTCCACGCTGTCCACCGTGTCCGGCTCGGCGCGGCCCGCGCTGTTGGCCGTCGTGACCACCGCGCTCACCCCCGCGCATGCCCGCGCGAGCGACGCGGGATCCTTCAGATCCCCCTCCACGGGCTCGGCGCCCGCTTGGATCAACGCGCTGGCGTCCGAACCGGGCCGGACCAGGATGCGCAGAGTGTGTCCGCGGGCCAGGAGTTGGCCCGCCACGCTGCTTCCGAGAGCGCCGGTGGCGCCGACCACGAGATGCATGGCATGCTCCGGAGTGGGGGAAAACGGGACCGCCACGCGGCCGCGCGGCTGCCGAAATATAGGGAGGCGGGGTGCCCCCCGGAAAGAAGCCTCACCCCACCTTGCGTGACGCCTTCTTGCGCTCGTGCTGCTTCAGGTGGCGCTTGCGCAGCCGGATGGCCGCGGGCGTGACCTCCACGAACTCATCGTCGGCAATGAATTCCAGCGCCGACTCCAGCGTCACCGCGCGCGGCGTCTCCAGCTGGATGGCGTCGTCGGCGCCGGCGGCGCGGATGTTGGTGAGCTTCTTCCCCTTGGTGACGTTCACCTCCAGGTCCCCGGGGCGCGTGTTCTCCCCCACGATCATGCCCTCGTAGACGTCCACGCCCGGCGGGATGAAGAGCACGCCGCGCTCCTGCAGATTCCACAGCGAGTACGCCACGGCCTGGCCGTCCGTCATGCACACCAGCACGCCGCGATCGCGGCTGCGCAGGGTGCCCGCCCACGGCTCGTAGCCGTGGAAGCGGTGGTGCAGGATGCCCTCGCCACGCGTGTCGGTGAGGAATTCGCTGCGGTAGCCGAAGAGGCCGCGCGCCGGGATCTTGTAGACGATGCGCGCCAGTCCGGCCGAGCCCTCGCCGCGCCCGGCGCTGCGCATCTCCAGCATCTCACCCTTGCGCGAGCCCAGCTTCTCGATGACCACGCCCACGTAGCCCTCGGGCACGTCGATGAGCACCTCCTCGAAGGGCTCGAGCATCTCCCCGTCCGCGCCCCGCTTGGTGATGATGCGCGGGCGGGAGACGGCAAACTCGTAGCCCTCGCGGCGCATGGTCTCCATGAGGATACCCAGGTGCAGCTCGCCGCGGCCGCTCACCGTGAACGTGTCCGGTGAATCCGTGTCCTCCACGCGCAGCGCCACGTTGCGCTCCAGCTCCTTGTAGAGCCGGTCGCGCAGCTGGCGGCTGGTGACGTACTTACCGTCCCGTCCCGCGAAGGGGGAGGTATTGACCACGAAGTCCACGGAGATGGTGGGCTCCTCCACACGAATGCCCGCCAGCGGCTCGGGCCGCTCGGTGTCCGTGATGGTGGCCCCGATCTCCACGCCCTCCATGCCGGCCAGCGCCACGATCTCGCCCGCGGTGGCCTCCTCCACCTCGGCCCGCTGCAGCCCCTCGAAGGCGTACAGCTTGACTACCTTGCCGCGTTTGTCACCGTCGTCGGGCGAGTAGCCGATGACCGCGTCCTCCCCGCGCGGCGCCAGGTTCAGCACCTGATCGCCCACCGCCACGCGCCCGCGCTCCACGCGGCCGATGGCCAGGCGCCCTAGATAGGGCGAGTGGTCGATGGTGGAAACGAGCATCTGGAAGGGCGCTTCGGCGTCTCCCGGCGGCGCGGGGACGCGCTCCAGGATGGTGTCGAAGAGCGGCGTGAGGTTCTTGCGCTCGTCGTTCATGTCCCGCACGGCGTAGCCTTCGCGCGCGGCGGCGTAGAGGACGGCCGCGTCCAGCTGGGCCTCGTCGGCGTCCAGCTCGATGAGCAGGTCCAGGACCTCGTCGTGCACGCGCATGGGCTCCGCGTCATTACGGTCGATCTTGTTGATGACAATGATCGGCTGGAGACCCAGCGCCAGCGCTTTGCGGGTCACGAAGCGCGTCTGCGGCATGGGCCCGTCGAAGGCGTCCACCAGGATGATGACGCCGTTGACCATGCGCAGGATGCGCTCCACCTCGCCACCGAAATCGGCGTGCCCTGGCGTGTCCACGATGTTGATCTTGTGGCCCTGCCAGCGGATGGAGGTGTTTTTGGAGAGGATGGTGATGCCCCGCTCCTTCTCCAGCGGGTTGGAGTCCATGACGCGCTCCTCCACCTGCTGATTCTCGCGGAAAGCACCCGCCTGGCGGAGCATCTGATCGACCAGCGTGGTCTTGCCGTGGTCGACGTGGGCAATGATGGCAACGTTGCGGATCATGGCTTCATCCGGCGCCCGGGGACGCCGGCCTCATGTGCGTGCGCGTGTGAAAGACAGCCGATTATTCTAGCGGCACCCGGTACCCCTGTGAAGGGCGCCAGGTCCTGCGTGGCGGGTGAAGCAGGGTTCGTTCCGTAAGCGACGATGCCCGGCGGCGCACCGGAGTAGCGCGCCGCCCGCGGCGGCGAACCGCGCGCCGGGGCGCCAGCGCTCCCCGCGGCGGCCGTGGCACCGTGCGCGGCCCGGCGATGCGCGCCGCGGGCGCGCCGGAAACGCTGAGCGGGGACGTCGCTTAGACGGGCTCGTCCCCGATCCGGTACATGCGGGGGTGATCGATCTGGATGGTCACGTGCTCGATGCCGAAGTCGTGGTGCATGCGCTCGTGGATGCGCCGGATGACCTCCTGCCCGGCCGCCGGATCGCGCACCTGGACGTGGCAGCTCATGGCGTGGAAGCCGCTGGTCAGCGTCCAGACGTGGAGGTCCCGGACGGCCTCCACGCGCGGCACTTCCTGGATGGCGGCGCGCACCTCGGCCAGCTCCACGTGGCGGGGCACGGCCTCCAGCAGGATGTCCGTGGACTCCCGCACCAGGCGCCAGCTCCCCACCAGGATGAGCGTGGCCACCACGGCGGAGATGATGGGGTCGGCCGGCGTCCAGCCGGTCCACAGGATGACCACCGCGGCACCGATGGCGCCCACGGAGCCGAGCAGGTCGCCCAGCACGTGGAGGTAGGCCCCGCGCACGTTGTGGCTGTGGCCGGCCGAGGCGTGCAGCATGGCCGCCGCCACCAGGTTGACCAGCAGCCCCACCGAGGCCACGCCCAGCATGAGGCCGCCCGCCACCTCGGGCGGGTCCATGAGGCGGCGCCAGGCGTGCCAGTAGATGAGCAGCGCGATGACCACCAGCGTGACGCCGTTGATGAGCGCCGCCAGGATCTCGAAGCGCAGCCAGCCGTAGGTGCGCACTTCCGTGGCGGGGCGCGTGGCGAACCACATGGCAAAGGCGGACAGGCCCAGGGCGGCCACGTCGCTCAGCATGTGGCCGGCGTCGGCCATGAGCGCCAGGGAATTGGCCATGAGGCCGCCCACGAACTCCACCACCATGTAGACGGCGGTGAAGGCCAGCACGATCAGCAGCCGGCGGCGCCCCACGTCCCGATGGTGGTCGTGCGTGTGGTCGCTCACCCCGCCCACCAGGCCGAGTCGGCCACCACCACGAGGGTGCGTCGCGTGTCCAGCTCCAGGCTGAGTGGGGTCAGCCGTAGCTCGCCGTCCGGCAGGCCGCGCACAATGAAGATCAACGGCTCGCCGGCGGGCACGGGCGCCAGCTCCACCAGGGTGCCGGCCGCCGCGCTGCCGATGCCCACCTCCCCGCCGGGCCCGGCGGCCGGGCGGTAGACCACCGCCACGGCAAAGCCGGAACGATTGTGGGCCGACACGTGGGCCAGCGCGGCGGTGTGGCGGGCGGCGTCATCGGCCTCCTGGGCGGCGTCCCGCGCGGCATGGGCGCAGCCCGGCAGGACGGCGGCACCGGCAAGAAGGAGCAGGATGCGGTGGACGGCCGGGCGGGCAGGGCGGCGCGCAGGCGCATGCGGCCGCAAGCGCGGCGGGGCGCTCACGTGTCCAGGGCGCGCAGGAAGGCCAGCACTTCCTCCGGGGAGCGGAGCCAGGCACTGGCCCGCGTGTCGGCGGGCGGCGCGTCGGCCACCAGGATCCCCGGACCGTGCCCAGCAAGGGCTGCGAAAGCGTCCTCGTCGGTGCGGTCGTCGCCGATGAAGAAGGCCGGGGCGTCGGGTGTATCGCCCAGCAGGGCGTCCACCAGGAAGAGCGCAGCGCGCCCCTTGTCCCAGTCCACGTCGGGGCGGATCTCCACCACCATCTTGCCCTCCGTCAGGCGGACGCCCGGCACGGCGGCCGCGGCCGCGCGCACGGCCTGCACAACGTGGTCGGCACGACCGGGATCGGCCAGGCGGCGGTAGTGGACGGACAGCGTGAGCCCCTTGTCCTCCACCTGGGCGCCCGCCACGCCGCCCAGCTCCGCCCGCAGGCGGTCGGCCAGCGCGGCCAGGCGCGGCTCGGCGGCCGCCGCCTCCTCGTGCACGCGGTCCACCCCGGGGCCGTGGATCTCGAGGCCGTGATTGCCGGCGTAGTGCACGCCCTCCACACCCACCCGCTGGCGGGCGTCGGCCATGCCGCGGCCGCTCACGATGGCCACGCGGGTGTCCGCGCGCGCCGCGAGCGAGCGCAGCACCTCGCGGATGCCGGAGAGCGGCGCGGCGTCCTCGGGCCGGTCCACGATGGGGGCCAGCGTGCCGTCGAAGTCCAGCGCGGCCAGCATCCGTCCGGCCGCGGCGCGACGGCGGAGCAGATCGGGGATCAGTTCATCGGCGTGGGGCAGCATCGGGCCCAGACTAACGCCCCGTCCGCGAGGGGGCAAACCAGCGGCCGGGGTCACGTTGCCGCGTCCCTCCGCCCCCGCTAACTTTGGTCCCTCGGGAGTTCCCCACTTCTCGCAACTCCTCTGATGCCAATGAGATCCGCCATTCTGACAGCGGCAGCGGCAGGCCTGGTGACCCTCACCGGCTGTGACGGCGACTCCTTCGGGCAGGCGCTCGGCACCGAGGACAGCATCATCGTCCTGGCGGTCGATTCCCTGTGGGCGGAGATCGGTGACAGCATGAGCTCCGCCATGGAGCCCGAGGTGGTCACCGTGCGCAGCGACCCCACCTTTCAACTCACCCAGGTCTCGCCGGACACGGACATGACCTGGAATGACCTGAAGCGCTTCAAGCGGGTGCTGGCCATCGGCGTGGCCGGGGACTCCTGGGTGGCCGAGGCGCTGGCGCACGCCGGGGCCACGCCGCAGGCGCCGGCCGTGGTGGAAACCGACGACGTGTGGTCGCGCGGGCAGGACGTGGTGGCCGTGGTGGTGCCGGCGGCGGAGCCCGCGCGGGCCGTGCTGGACACCGTGGTGTGGCTGGCCGCGCGCTATGACCAGGCGTTCCGAGACTACGCGGTGCGCCGCATGTACAGCTCGGCGCCCGACACGGCGCTGCGCGATTCCCTTGCCGGCGTGGCCGGCTTCTCCCTGCTGCCGCCTTCGGTCTATCAGCATGAGCGTGTGGGTGAGGACGCGTGGGTCTTCACCAGCGCCACTACCACGGGCGGCAACCTGTTCCGCACCTTCGTCGTGGCGCCGGTCCCGGGCGCGGGGCTCCCCGAGCCGGCCCGCCTGCTGGCCTGGCGGGACTCCATCTCCACCCTGGCGCACCGGCCGCCGCAGACCACGCGGGAAGAGCTGGTGCGGGTGGACACGCTGCGCACGGACGCGGGAGAGGTCCTGGAGATCCAGGGGGTCTGGGCCGTGGAGGACCCCACCTGGCCGATGTCGGGACCGTTCATCATGCGGGCCATTCCCTGCCCCGCCCAGGATCGGACGTTCTTCGTGGACGCCTACCTGTTCGCGCCGAACCGCGCCAAGTACGAGTACGTGATCCAGCTCGAGACCATCCTGAACACCTTTGCCTGCGCCTGAGAGCGGATGTCCTTCGTACACCTCCATACGCACAGCGAGTTCTCCCTGCTCGACGGGGCCAACCGCCTCACGGACCTGGTGCGCCGCGCACGGGAGTTCGAGATGCCGGCGCTGGCCCTCACCGATCACGGCTGCATGTTCGGCGCGTGGCAGTTTCATCAGCTGGCCAGGAAGAACGGGCTCAAGCCGATCCTGGGCATGGAGGCCTACGTGGCGCCGGGGGATCGGCGCCAGCGCATCGTGGGGCGCCGCGAGGACGGCGGCGCGGAGGACAAGTACTACCACCTGGTGCTGCTGGCGCGGGACCTGACCGGCTACCGCAACCTGGTGCGCCTGACGTCGCTCGGCTACCTGGAGGGGTTTTACCACAAGCCGCGCGTGGATCGCGAACTGCTGGCCCGCTACGGGGACGGCATCATCGTCAGCTCCGCCTGCATGGCGGGGGAGGTGGCCCGCCACCTCATGGCCGGGCGGCAGGACGCCGCCCGGGAGGCGGCCGCGTGGTACGCGGACACCTTTCCGGGCCGCTACTACCTCGAGGTACAGGGCCACGACACGCCCGGGCAGCATGAGCTGAACGGGCAGGTGCTGGCGCTCGGCGAAGAACTCGGACTCCCCGTCGTGGCCACGAACGACGCCCATTTCCTCCGCGCCGACGACCATGACGCGCACGACGTCCTGCTGTGCATCGGGCTGGGCAAGGACCGCGGGGACGAGAACCGCATGCGCTACGACGGGGGGCTCTACTTCAAGAGCGGCCCGGAGATGGCGGAGCGCTTCCCGGGGCGGCCCGACGTCCTCGAGAACACGCTGGCCATCGCGGACCAGGTGGACGTCACTTTCGAAAAGAAGTACTACGTGCCGGCCTTCCCGCTGCCGGCCGGACACACGGACGAGGGTGCCTACCTGCGCGCGCTGGCGGAACAGGGCACGCGGGCGCGCTACGGTGAGACGCTCTCCGACGAGGTGCGGGAGCGCCTGGCCTTCGAGCTGGACGTCATCGTGGGCACCGGCTACTCCGGCTACTTCCTGATCACCGCCGACTTCATCAACTGGGCACGGGAGCACGGCATTCCCGTGGGCCCGGGGCGCGGCTCGGCGGCCGGCTCGATCGTGGCGTACGCGCTGGGGATCACGGACGTGGATCCGCTGGCCTTCGACCTGCTCTTCGAGCGCTTCCTGAATCCCGAGCGCGTGTCCATGCCGGACATCGACGTGGACTTCTGCTACGAGCGCCGCGGCGAGGTCATCGAGTACGTCCGCGACCGCTACGGCAAGGAGGCGGTGGGGCAGATCATCACCTTCGGCACCATGAAGTCGCGGGCGGTGGTGCGGGACGTGGGTCGCGTGCTGGGCTTCGAACTGTCGGAGACCGACCGCCTGGCCAAGCTCATCCCGAACGCGCCCAACAACAGCCTCACGCTGCGCGAGGCGGCCGAGCAGATCACCGAACTGCGCGACCTGGTGGCGTCGGACGCGCGGGTGGCGCAGCTGGTGGAGTACGCGCAGGTGCTGGAGGGGCTCAGCCGCCACGCCAGCGTGCACGCGGCGGGCGTGGTCATCGCGCCCGGACCGGTCCACGAGTACGTACCGGTGTGCACGCAGTCCACGCGCGGGTCGGGGGGGGACGGCGGCAGCCAGGACGGCGTCATGGTCACCCAGTGGGACATGAACGCGCTGGAACAGGCCGGCATGCTCAAGATGGACTTCCTGGGCCTGAAGACGCTCACCGTGATCCATGACGCCGTGGACTGGATCCGGCGGCTGCACGGCTCCCTGCGGCATCCGGACACGGCCGCGGAGTACGCGCGCATCAAGGACGTGCCGCTGGACGACCCGGCGGTCTACGACATGCTGGCGCGCGGCGGCACCACGGGTGTGTTCCAGTTCGAGTCGAGCCTGGCCACGGACAAGCTGCGCGCCATGCGCTGTGACCGCTTCGAGGACCTGGTGGCCACCAACGCCCTCATCCGCCCCGGCCCGCTGGACAGCGGCATGACCGACGTCTACATCCGCCGCAAGCTGGGCAAGGAGGAGGTGCGCTACCCCCACGCCATGCTGGCGGAGGTACTGGCGCCGACGTACGGCGTCATCACCTACCAGGAGCAGGTGATGCGCATGGCGCAGGTGATGGGGGACTTCTCGCTGGCCGAGGCGGACGTACTGCGCAAGGCGGTGGGCAAGAAGGACGCGGAGCTGATCCAGAAGGAGCTGGGCCGCTTCAAGGAGCGGGCGGTGGCCAAGGGCGTGGACGAGCGCACGGTGGATGACATTGCCGAGCAGGTGGTCACCTTCGGCCGCTACGGCTTCAACCGCTCCCACTCCGTGGCCTACGCCCTGCTCAGCTACCAGACGGCCTGGCTGAAGCGGCACTATCCCGCCGAATTCATGGCCGCGCTGCTCTCCTCCGTCGTGGACAAAACCGACGATGTGGTCCACTATATTGCGGAGTGTCGGGACCTGGGACGCTACATTCCAGGGCACGAGGAGGGCATCGAGGTCCTGGCGCCGGACGTGAACGAGTCGGAACGCAAGTTCACGCCGGTGTCGGACACGCAGATTCGCTTCGGCCTGGGCGCGCTGCGGGGGCTGGGCGCGGGCGCGGTGAACGCCATCATCGATGCGCGCCGCGCCGAGGGCGCCTTCACCACCATCTTCGAGCTGGCCGACCGGGTGGAGCTGCGCACCGTGGGCAAGCGTGCCCTGGAGGCGCTCATCCTGGCCGGCGCGTGCGATGCGCTGACCGACCGCGCCGGCAGCGGCGCCGGCAACCGCGCCCGCCTGGCCGCGGGCCTGGACACCGTGGTGCGTGAGGCCCAGCTCCGGCAGGAGGAGCGCGCCCACGGGCAGGCGTCCCTCTTCGACCTGGGCGGTGTGGACGAGGGATTGCCGGAGCGCCCGGAGCCCCAGCTCCCCGACGTGGCGCCGTGGCCCGAATCCGATCGGCTGGCCCGCGAGAAGGAGGTGCTCGGCTTCTTCATCAGCGGGCACCCGCTGGACCGCTACCGTGACGAGGTGCGCGCGTTCGGGCAGGTGACCACCACGGCGCTGAAGGAGTACCGGGACCAGAAGATCGAACTGGCGTGCGTCGTGACGGCGGTGAGCCGGCAGATCTCCAAGCGCAACGGTGCGGCGTGGGGGCGGATCACCGTGGAGGACTATCACGGCACCGCCACCGTCCTGGCGTTCGGCGACGTGTGGGAGGAACACCGGGAGCGGCTGGTGCAGGACGCGCCGGTGCTGCTGCGCGGCTCCGTCTCCGGGCGGGACCGGGACGAGGAGGATCCGCCGATCTTCCTGGATGACGTGATCGCCCTGGAGGAGCTGCGCGGCAGCGGCCTCTTTGCGGTGGAGTTGGCCCTCGGTCCCGAGGCCGGGGCGGAAGCGCTCGAGCGGGCCACCGAGGCGCTGTCCGCCAGCCCGGGTGACTCACCGCTGCTGGTGCGCTGGCGCAACGGGGGCGGAGAGAAGGGGGCGGTGCGCCTGCGCTCCCGCACGCTCAGGGTGCGTCCCGACGAGGCGCTGATGCGCACACTCCGCGAGCTCTTCGGCCGCGACGGGATCCGGCTGATCCGTACGCGGGCCGATTCATGATCCGCACTACGGATGGATAGATGGCTGACAGCATGGACCGTGACATTGTCGAGCTCGAGGCGCAGCTGGCCCGACTCCGGGACCTGTCCGCGCGGCGCGGGCTGGACGTGGGCGGCGAGATCCGCAGCCTGGAGGCCAAACTGGACGACCTGAGGTCCGAGGCCTACCGCAACCTCTCGCCGGTGGACCGCGTGCAGCTGGCGCGCCACCCGAAACGCCCCTACACCCTGGACTACGTGGAGCACACCTTCACGGATTTCATGGAACTGCACGGGGACCGGGCGTTCCGGGATGACGAGGCCATCGTGGGCGGCTGGGCGCGCCTCGAGGGGCGGACGGTGATGCTGGTGGGGCAGCAGAAGGGCCGCGACATGAAGGAGAACCTGCGGCGCAACTTCGGCATGCCGCACCCGGAGGGCTACCGGAAGGCGCTCCGGCTCTTCCAGCTGGCCGAGAAGTTCGGCCACCCCGTGATCACCCTGGTGGACACCCCGGGCGCATACCCGGGGATCGGCGCCGAGGAGCGCGGCCAGGCCGAGGCCATCGCCCGGAACCTGCGTGAGATGGCGCGCCTGCGCGTCCCCATCCTCACTACCGTCATCGGTGAGGGCGGCAGCGGTGGCGCGCTGGCGCTGGGCGTGTGCGACCGCCTGTTCATGTTCGAGAACTCCATCTACAGCGTCATCTCCCCCGAGGGCTGCGCAGCCATCCTGTGGAAGACACCCGCGGCCAAGGACCAGGCCGCCGAGGCGCTGCGCCTCACCGCGGCCGACCTGACCGGCCTGGGCGTGGCGGACGAGGTGCTGGAGGAGCCCGCCGGCGGCGCGCACCATGATCCGGAGACCGCCGCCCGCACGCTGGGCGCGGCACTCCACCGGACGCTCGAGGAATTGTGCGCGCTGGACGGGGACGCGCTGCGCCGCCGCCGCTGGGCGCGCTACGAAGCGCTGGGCGCCTACCGCACGGTCGAGGCCTGATGGCGGAGATCGTGGAGGTGGGCTTCAAGGGCAACCGGCGCCACTACTACACCGCCGAGCTGCCCGAGGTGGAGCTCAGCGATTACGTCATCGTGGAGGCGGATCGCGGGGAGGACCTGGGCCGCGTGACGGCCGCGGGCGCCATTGCCGAGCGGCGCTGCAGCGGCTGCTCCACGGGGTGCGCCGCCCCCGTGCCCACGCAGCGCATCGTGCGCCAGGCCACCGACCAGGAGGTGGAGCGCGCCATATCGCTGCGCTCCGACGAGCCCCGCGTGCGCCGCACCGCGCGTGAAAAGGTGCTCAAGCACGGCCTCAAGATGAAGGTCTCCGAGGCCGAGTGGCAGTATGATCGGAACAAGCTCACCATCTATTTCACGGCCGATCGCCGGGTGGATTTCCGGGAGCTGGTGCGGGATCTGGCGCGCACCTTCCGGACGCGCATCGAACTGAAGCAGATCGGTGTGCGCGACGAGGCCGCCCTGCTGGGCGGCGTGGGCCGCTGCGGCCGCGAGCTGTGCTGCTCCAGCTGGCTGCGCGAGCTCAAGCCGGTCAGCCTCCAGCTGGCCAAGGACCAGCGCCTGTCGCTCAACCCGGCGCAGATCTCCGGCTGCTGTGGCCGTCTCATGTGCTGCCTCACCTACGAGCACGACGCCTACGTGCAGGCGCGCAAGCGCTTCCCCCGCGAGGGCCGCATCATGCAGACGGCGCTCGGCAGCGAGAAGGTGGTGTCCGTGGACATCTGGCGGGAGCGGGTCACGCTGCGGGACGAGGAGGGCAACCGCCGTACGGTGGCGCTCCAGGACCTGCGGGGTGAGGTGACCGGCGCGGACGGCCGCGGTGGTCGGGCGCGGCGCGGCGGCGCCGACGCCGGCAAGGGCGAGTCGCCACCGGAGGAGCGTTGAGCCAGGAACGCTTCTACGTCACCACGGCCATCGACTATGCCAACGGTGAGCCCCACATGGGCCACGCCTACGAGAAGGTGGGCGCCGACGTGGTGGCACGCTACCACCGCCTGCGTGACCGCCAGGTGCACTTTGTCATCGGCATGGACGAGCACGGCCTCAAGGTCTACCAGAAGGCCGAAGAGAGCGGCGTCTCCCCACAGGCATGGGTGGACGGCATCGCGGCCCGCTTCGCCGCCCTCTGGGAGCGCCTGGGTATCTCGCACGATGACTTCATCCGCACCACGGAGCCCCGTCACCGGGCGGCCGTGCAGGAGATGGTGCGGCGCCTCGAGGCCGCGGGCGATCTGTACATGGGGCGCTACGAGGGCCACTACTGCGTGGGCTGCGAGGCCTTCAAGGCGGAGGACGAGCTGGAGGCGGTGGACGGCACGTCGCGCTGCCCCATCCATCCCGAGCGCGAGTTGCGCTGGACGGCCGAGGAGAACTGGTTCTTTCGCCTGAGCCGCTACCGTGACCGGCTGCTGGCGTTGCTCGAGGAGCGCCCCTCGTTCATCCAGCCGGAGAGCCGCCGCAACGAGATCCGGCGCGTGCTGGAGGGCGGCCTGGAGGATCTCTCCGTGTCGCGGGCCACGCTCCCCTGGGGCGTACCCTGGCCGGGGGACGAGAGCCACTCGGTCTACGTATGGATCGACGCGCTCACGAACTACCTGTCGGCCATCGGCTTTCCGGACGAGGCGTACCGGGAATGGTGGCCCGCCGACCTGCACGTCATCGGCAAGGACATCACGCGCTTCCACTGCATCTACTGGCCCGCCATGCTCATGAGCGCCGGCCTCGAGCTGCCGCGCTCCGTATGGGGCCATGGCTTCATCACGGTACAGGGCGCCAAGCTCTCCAAGTCCTCAGGGGAGCGGCTGGACCTGGACGCGCTGGTGGAGCGCCACGGGGTGGACGCCTTCCGCTACTATCTGCTACGCGACGTCCCCTGGAACGGCGACGGTGAGTTCTCCCTGGAGCGCTTCGACGAGCGCTACACCAGCGAACTGGCCGACAACCTGGGCAACCTGGCCAACCGCGTTCTGTCCATGGTGGAGCGCTACCGGGACGGCACCGTGCCAGCGGCTCCGGCCACCGATCTGGACACCGCCGTTGCGGGGGCGCTGGTGCGCTACCGCGCCGCCATGGAGGCGGGCCTCCTGCACCAGGGGCTGGCCGCGGCCATGGAGCTGGCCGGCACCGCCAACGGCTTCGTGGATCAGCGGGCGCCCTGGAAGCAGGCCAAGGACCCCGACCAGGCCGCCGAACTGGACACCACCCTCGGCGCGCTGGTGCGGGCGCTGGGGGCGCTGGCCACGCTGCTATGGCCCTTCATGCCCGCCCGGATGGAGGCGCTGATGGAGGGGCTGAATCTCCCCGCACCCGTTCTCCTGGATGACGTGGCGGAGCTGGACCTGGCGGGCCGAACGGTCTCGAAACCGGGGGTCCTCTTCCCCAAACCGGAGCGCGCCCCCGCGTCTGAAGCTTGACAGCTTCGGCGTGCGGGGCCTAAGCTGGGCCGGTATCATCCTGACTCAACCCCCGACCCGTCGCGTACGCGTACGCGTGTGGCGATGGCTGCGACGCTGCACTGGTGTCGGACGAGGATAAGCATGGCCCGAGAGCTCTGGACCATCATGCTCGTGCCGGAAGGGCGTACAGGCGTACGCCAGATCCGGACGAGCCGTGCCGCCGCGCAGCTCGCTGCGCTGGTGGCGCTCGTGGTGGTGGTAGCCGCCAGCGCCCTTGCCACCGTGCTGGTGCTGGGCGAGCGGCGGGCGGCGGAGGCCGTGGCGCTGGAGCAGCACAACGCGCTGCTGCGCGCCGAACTGGGCGCGCTGCATGGCCGTATCGACGTGCTCCGCACCACCCTGGACACGCTGTCCGGGCGCGACGACACCTACCGGTTGCTGGCCGGGCTGGAGCCGCTCGACGAGGATGTCCGGCAGGTGGGCATCGGCGGCCCCGGCGGGCCGGTGCTGGAAAACGGCCGCCTCTTCCCGATCGATCCCTCCGCGGCACGCACGGCCTTCGCCGCCGCCATGGACATCGATGCCCTGCTGCGGCGGGCGCGGCTGGTGGCGGTCTCCTGGCGGGACGCCACGGACTCCCTGCAGTTCCAGCATGAGATCCTGCGCTCCACGCCGTCGATCCTGCCCACGGACGGCGTTGTCACGAGCGGCTTCAGCAGCAGCCGCGTGCACCCCATCCTCCACGAGGCGCGGGCCCACAACGGCATGGACATCGTGGCCCGGCGCGGCGATCCCATCCTGGCCTCTGCCGCCGGCCGCGTCATCTTCGCGGGCACGCAGGGTGATTACGGCCAGATGGTGGCGCTGGACCACGGCCGCGGCCTGGAGACGCGCTACGCACACGCCTCGAAGCTGCTCGTGAAGCGGGGGCAGAGGGTGGCACGCGGGGACACGATCGCCCTGGTTGGCATGACGGGGCTGGCCGTGGCTCCCCACCTCCATTACGAGGTGCTGCTCAACGGCCGCCCGGCCAATCCACAACGTTATATCCTGAATCCGGGCGCCATCCCGGATTGAGCCGGAGCGGGCCGAGATGAAACCCAGCCATGAACCCAAAGTGTGGAGAAGAGACCCGATGAAGCGACTGCTGGTCACGTGTGCCGTGGCGGCTCCGATGGCGCTGGCCGCGTGCGGCGGCGGCGAGGTGGTGGTCCAGGCGCAGCTGGACAACCGCGCCGGCGAGACGCGGGCCATGGCCGACCTGCCCATCCGCGCGCTGCCCTTCGACCGGGATGAGATCTTCGACTCGCTGGCGCTGGCCTACGGCACGCCCGAGCCCGCCATCCCGCCGGAGTTCGACGCGCTGCAGGACAGCATCGCGGAGGCGCAGGCCACGTACCAGGACGCCAACGCCCGCTGGGGCGCCGCCCGCGACAGCCTGGCCACGCTGGACGAGCGCATGAAGGGCATGGATCGCAGCAGCGGCGCCTACGTGGTGGCGTATGGCCAGTTCTCCGACCAGGAGCGCGTGGAGCGGACGGCCGAGCAGCAGCGTGACGGGGCCTTTGCGCGCTACGAGTCCCAGCTCGGGCGTTTCACGGAGCAGCAGACCGAGTTGCAGATCCAGCGCCAGCTCTGGCGGGACGAGGCCTACGCCAACATCGATGACGTCATCGACATGCGCCTGGACGAGCTCGGCCGGGACATCCACGCGGACACCACCAGTGAGAATGGCGTGGCCCGCTTCACCCTGCCGCCGGGCGAGTGGTGGATCCAGGCGTGGCACGAGCTGCCCTTCAGCGAGTTGTACTGGAATGTGCCCGTGCAGGTGGAGCGGAGCGATCCCATCCAGGTGATCCTGAACCGCGCGAACGCCGTGGACCGGCCAAAATTCTGATGACGGCGGCATGACATGTCGACCGGTGACCGCATGAGCGGGCCGGCGAGCACACGGGCGGCGCTGATGCTGGAGGAATCCGGCCACGGCGTCGCCCGTGTGGTTTTCGACGACCCCGCGCGCAGCGTGAACGTGCTCACGCGTGACGCCATGGCGCGCCTGGGCACGCTGCTCGATGAGGTGGTGGCGGGGGCGGAGGCCGGGCGCATCCGGGCCCTGGTGATCCACAGCGGCAAGGACGGCCACTTCGTGGCGGGCGCCGACGTGCAGGCCATAGCCGGCGTGGAGAGCGCCGCGGAGGGCCAGGCCGCGGCCGCCGAGGGGCAGGCGCTCTTCCAGCGGCTGGCCACCCTGCCGATCCCCACCGTGGCCGCCATCGACGGGCTCTGCCTGGGCGGCGGCACGGAGCTGGCCCTGGCCTGCCGCGCCCGCATTGCCGCGGATCGGCCCGAGACGCGCATCGGCCTGCCGGAGGTGCGGCTCGGCATCCTGCCCGGCTTCGGCGGCACCACCCGCCTGCCCCGCCTGGTGGGGCTGCAGGAGGCGCTGGGCATGATCCTCACCGGCAAGACCGTGGACGCCCGCAAGGCCGAGCGCATGGGGCTGGTGGACGAGCGGGTGCATCCCGCCGTACTGGTGGAGCGCGCCGTGGAGGTGGCCGGCGCCATGGCGGACGGCGCCCCGGCGCCCGCGCGCGGCAAGCGGCCGCTGACCAGCCGCCTGCTCGAGGGCAACCCGCTCGGGCGCAAGCTCATCCTCTCCCAGGCCCGTAAGCGGGTCATGAAGGAGACCGGCGGTCACTACCCCGCCCCGCTCGCCATCCTGGACGAGATCGGCGCGCTGTCCACGCTTCCGGTGGAGGAGGCGCTGGCGCGCGAGGCGCGTGTGCTGGGCAGGCTCATCGTCACCCCCGAATCCAGGAACCTGCTGCACGTCTTCTTCCTCATGGAGGCGGCCAAGAAGGGCGGGCCCGAGGGCGCGGAGCCCCAGCCGGTGGAGCGGTTGGCCGTGGTGGGCGCGGGCGTCATGGGCGGCGGCATTGCCCAGCTGGCGGCCGCGCGCGGCATGGACGTGCGCATGAAGGACATCCGCGAGGAAGCACTCACCCAGGGGCTCCAGCACGCGGGCACCATCTTCGACAAGGCGGTGCGGCGCCGCCGCATGAAGCGGCGCGAGGCGGACGCGGCCATGGGGCGCATTGCGCCCACGCTGGACTACGCCGGTTTCGGCACCGTGGAGCTGGTGGTGGAGGCGGTGGTGGAGCGCATGGACGTGAAGCGCGCCGTGCTCGCCGAGGTGGAGGCGCGCGTGCGCCCCGGCACCGTGCTGGCCACCAACACGTCCGCGCTCTCGCTGGCGGAGATGGCCACGGCGCTGGAACGCCCGGCAGACTTCTGCGGCATGCACTTCTTCAATCCGGTGCACCGCATGCCGCTCGTGGAGGTGGTGCGTGCGGAGGTTTCCTCCAGCGCGGCGGTGGCCACGGTCTTCGCCGCTGCCCGGAAGCTGGACAAGACGCCCGTGGTGGTGCGCGACGCGCCCGGCTTCCTGGTGAACCGCGTGCTGGCGCCCTACATGAACGAGGCCGGCTGGCTGCTGGCCGACGGCGCAGGCATCCAGGAGGTCGACCGCGCCCTGCTGGATTTCGGCATGCCCATGGGCCCCCTCCGCCTGCTCGACGAGGTGGGCCTGGACGTGGCGCGCCACGCGGCGGACACCCTGCACGCGGCCTTCGGCGAGCGCATGGCGCCCGCCCCGCCGCTCGTGGCGCTGCGCGACACGGACCTCCTGGGGCGCAAGGGTGGCCGCGGCTTCTACGTCTACGAGGCCCCGGGCGGCAAGGAGGAGGGCGCCAACGGCGAACTGCTGGCGCGCATTGCCCCGGACTCCGCGGAGGGTCCGGACGCCGAAACCATCCGCGCGCGCTGCCTGCTGGTCATGGTCAACGAGGCGGCCCGCGCGCTGGAGGAAGAGGTGGTGGCCGGCCCCGGGGACGTGGACCTGGCCATGATCATGGGCACGGGCTTCCCTCCCTTCCGGGGTGGGCTCCTGCGCTGGGCGGACGCCCGCGGCACGGCCCGCACGCTGGCCGATCTGGAGGCGCTGGCAGCGCGCCTGGGAGCACGCTTCGAACCGGCGCCGCTGCTCCGGCGGCTGGGCGCCGCGGACACGCCCTTCTACGGAGCGTGAGCGGCGCGGACGACCGCCGGATCACCATCGACTACCGCCGGCCACCGGACCGCCACGAGCGCTTCGAGCAGCGGCTGGTGGCGCGCGAGGAAAGCTGCGTGGTCACCCTGCTCGAGGAGACACCCCTCGAGCGCCCCGTGGAGGTGGCCGGAAGCGCGGTGCTGGAGCCTGGCGCGCCCGTGGTCTGGTTCACCTTTCCGGGCGCCTGGCACGACGTGGGCCGCTTCCACGTGGCCGGCGGCCGCTGCACGGGCCTCTACGCCAACATGATTACGCCCGTGTGGGGCGTGGAGGGCGCGGCGTGGCGGACCACGGACCTCTTCCTGGACCTCTGGATCCCCGCGGACGGTGGCCCGCCGGTACTCCTCGACGCGGACGAGCTGGCCGCAGCCGAGCGCCGCGGCTGGCTCGACGGCGTCCTGGCCGCGCGCGCCCGTGAGGAGGCGGAGCGGCTGACGCGGGCTGCCCTGGCGGACCGCTGGCCACCCGCCGTGGTGACGCGCTGGACGCTGGCGGCCGCCCGCGCCGCGCTGGACGCTCCCTCCGGGAGAGGATCCTGAGCGCGCCTGGCAGGGTATCTGCCCTGGCCCGCATCCGTACCGTTCACCACCGGCCCATCGAGGTGTCCATGCCGCTCAGAGCCCTGCCCGTGCTGGCTGCCGCCGCGCTCCTCCTGGTGCCGGCTCCCGGATCGGCGCAGGACGGGGCGAGCATCCTGGATCGCGCGGGCCAGGCACGGGTGAAGGGGGCCGCCGACGCGCCGGTGCAGGTGCTCGAGATCGCGGACTTCCAGTGCCCCTTCTGCGGCCGCTTCGCCGCGGAGATCTTTCCCCGGCTGGACAGCGCCTACGTGGCCACGGGCAAGGTGAAGTGGGTGTTCGTGAACCTGCCGCTGACCAACCACCGCAACGCCTGGCACGCGGCCGAGGCGGCGCTGTGCGCGGGCGGGGTGGCCGATCGCTTCTGGGAGGTCCACGACCGGCTCTTCGAGACGCAGGCGGAC
Source organism: Gemmatimonadota bacterium (assembly GCA_040905425.1). GTDB lineage: Bacteria > Gemmatimonadota > Gemmatimonadetes > Longimicrobiales > RSA9 > JBBDRO01. Next base: position 22,250 of record JBBDRO010000039.1, read on the forward strand.
TGGTCCAACCTGGCCGATCCGCGGGGTTACATGGCGGAGCTGGCGCGCGCGGCGGCCGTCCCCGCGGCCGCCTACGACGCCTGCGTGGCCGGAGACCAGGTGGCCCCGCTCCTCGTCCAGGACATCATGTACGCGGCCACGCGGCCGGGCATGTCGGGCACGCCCGCCTTCCTCATCAACGAGGAGAGGATGCTGGTGGGTCTGAAGAGTTTCGCGGAGTGGCAGGCGGTGCTGGAAGCGGAACTGCAGAAGAGCCGGTAAGCCGCCCGGCGGCACGCTGGCCTGGCGCGCCCGGCGTACTACGCGGCCGCGTCTCCTGCCACGACCATGGCGGCCACCAGGCGCCGCGGATCCACGAAGAGCTCCGCGGTGATGGCGGGATCCTCGCGCAGCGCGTCGATGAGGCGCCCGTAGCGCCGCACCACTTCCGCGGGTAGTTCCACCACCACCTCGTGGAAGGAACCACGGTCCGCCAGGACCAGGCGGACGCGCATGCGCTCACTGCTCATCGGGCACCTCTCAGTCGCGGGATCTCGGGCAGCGCCAGCAGAAAGATCAACGTGGCGATCACCGCCGAGCCGATGCACCACCGGCACCACGCGTGGATCACCCACATCTCCAGCGCCGTCAGGTAGAGCGAAAACAGGAAGGCGCCGGTGGCCAGGACCAGGAGACCGCCGGCCACCTTGCGGGATGCAGCCAGCCGCGGCTGCACGCCCGCCAGCGCAAGCCCCATAATCAGGCCGTAGCCGAGCACGCCCCACGCGGGCACGGGCACCCCCAGGAGCATGGCGTAGCGGGAGGCCTGGACCACTTCGCAGCCGCCGGTGCCACAGGCAATACCGGGCAGCACCTGCAGCTTGTAGAGCAGCATATACATGGATACCAGCACGCCGCCGAGCGCCAGGAAGGCCAGCGCCATGCGATTCGCGGGCGGCACCGCCGCGGCCGTCGAAGCGGCCGTCGAAGCGGCCGTCGAAGCGGCCGTCGAATCGGCCAGCGGCGCGGCCGGCAGGTCGAGCGAGCCGCTGCTCAGGAGCCCGCCTCGCGCAGGATGGCCGCGCGCACGGCCGCCGGGTCCGCCCAGCTGTTGCCGCCGAGCGGCCTGCTGCCCACGAACACGGTGGGCGTGCTGGCAATGCCCAGCTGCTCCGCCAGCGCGCGGTTGGCGGACACCACCTCTGCGTGGGCGTCACTGCGCAGGCACTGGCCGAAGGCTCCCGTGTCCATCCCCACCTCACCGGCGTAGCCTACGAGTTCGTCCACCGGGGCGCTCGAGCTGTACGCCCACATGTCCTGCCGCGCGAACAGCACGTCCTGATACTCCCAGTAGCGGTCCTGGTCCACCGCGCAGCGGCTGGCGCGCGCAGAAATGAACGAGTGCGGATGGCTGGCCCCCCCGAGCGGGAAATCGTAGTAGAGGAGCCGCGCGTTGCCCGCCTCCACCTGCTCCATCACCGTCGGCTTGGAGAGCTGGGAAAACGAGCGGCAGCCGGGGCAGGTGTAGTCGCTGAAGACCCGCACCTCCACGGGCGCGTTGGCGTTGCCGATGGCCACCGGCTGCGCCGCGGCCATGAGCTCGCTGCCGCTCAGGCCGGAGAGGTCCAGGGGCTCCGTGACCGTCTGGCCGCCGCCGGACGAGAGCGCCCACGCAATGGCGGCCACGCCGGCCACCGCCACCGCCGCCAGGCCGATGTAGAGACCCCGCAGACTGGAGCCGTCCTGATTTTCACGCCGCTGCCGTTGGGCCACTGTCGTCTCCTGGAATGAGTTTCAGCATCAGAACCTAGCACGCGCCCGGAGGAGGGTAAACCCGCCCGTCAGCCGAGCAGCACGGCCAGCGCGGCCGCGGTGTCGGCAAAGTCCTCGAGCACCGCGTCCGCGCCGCACGCGCGCAGGCTCCCGGCATCGTGTCGACCGGTGGCCACCGCCACAGCGCGCACGCCAATGCCGCGCCCGCACGCCACGTCGTGCGGCGTGTCCCCGATGACCACCACATCGGCGCCATGGAAGCGCACGCCGCAGTGCGCGTGCGCCCGCTCGACCGCCACGGGCGGCAGCGCGTCACGGCGCTCCGCATCGGAGCCGAACGCGCCGAACGCAAAGATACCGTCCAGCCCGGCCGAGCGTAGCTTGAGGTCGGCACCCGGCGCGATATTGCCCGTGAGCAGTCCGAGCAGCAGTTCCTCCTTCTGCTCCTGCAGGCGGGCGATCAGCTCCCGTACGCCGGGGTAGACGTGCGTCTCGTGGCCCGGCACCTGCAGTTCGGCCCTCAACTCCCGGAGGTAGGCCGCCCACAGGTCCGGCATGCGCGCAGTGATGATGGCGTCCTCGAAGCCCGACGCGCGCAGGAGTTCGCGCGCGATCTGGGGGTCGGTCTTGCCGTCGAAGCTGTACGTGCCGATGGGCCCCGCGGTCTCGTAGACTTCCTCCATGGCCCGGTGAAAAGCGCGCCGGGGCGCACCCCGGGCGGAGAGGAGCGTGCCATCGATGTCGAAGAGGATCAACTTCCGCATGATTTCCTGATGCGCTGGTTCGGCGCCGTACCCCTGGCACTCGTGGGCGCCCTGTGGGCGTGGTGGTTGTTCCTGCCCTGGCCGGTCCACCTGCGCTGGCTGGAGCCCGGCCGGAGCGCCTTCATGGAGCAGCGTCTGGACGCCGCCGAGGATCAGGGCCAGCCGCTCGAGCTGCGCCACCGCTACGTACCCCTGGATGCCGTCTCGCGGCACCTGCAACGGGCCGTCGTGGCGGCCGAGGACGGCAACTTCCGCGCGCACGACGGCATCGACTGGGCCGCCCTGCGCCAGGAATTCCGCTGGCAGGGGGACGCCGATTTCTCCTGGCTGGACGGCGGTGACCGCCGCGCGCTGCTGGAGGCCGTCCGCTATTACCGCGCCCATCGCGACGAGATCCGCGGCCGCAGCACCATCACCCAGCAGCTGGCCAAGAACCTTTATTTCAGCGGCACCCGCTCCCCCCTCCGCAAGGTGGAGGAGGCCATCGTAGCCAGGCGGCTGGAACGCTTCCTCTCCAAGGATCGTATCCTGGAGCTCTATCTCAACCTGGCCGAATGGGGCCCGGGCATCTTCGGCGCCGAGGCCGCCGCGCGCCAGTACTTCGACCGGTCCGCGGCCGACCTCAGCCGGGCGCAGGCCGCGGCACTGGCCGCCACCCTGCCCCATCCGCTCACCTCCAATCCCGACCGGAATCCGGGCCGCATGGCCTGGCGCCGGGAGCTGATCCTGGCGCGCATGGGCGGCACCGGACCCGTCCAGACCGTGCCACTGGGGCCGGACGTCCCGGACCCGGACGAGCTCCGCGTGGACGTGGCGCCGGCGGGCACGCCCGTGCTGCCGGACAGCGGCGCCCCGCCCGACACGCTGCCGCCCCCGGACACCACGGCGCCACCGCCGCCCGACACCACGGCCCCGCCGGACACCACCGCGCCGCCGCACACCACCGCCACCACCACCCTACACCACCACGCGGTCACGCGGACGCCCGGGCGCACCGCGCTCAACGCCCCACGGTAACCGCCCGCTCGAGCGCCTCCTCCAGCACGGCGGCGCCCGCCGCGCCCAGGGCCAGCTGCGTCCCCGGAGCCACCGCCGCGGCCACGGCCGCCGTGCTGAGCGCGCACACCACGTCGCCGTCGAAGAGCGTGTTCACCGGGCTGATGCGCCGCCCCAGCGCGGCCCCCGCGGCCCGCGCCAGCACCAGCAGCGCGGCGCCATCCAGCGGCGCGTCCGTGGCCACCACCGCCAGTGTGGTGTTGGTGCCCGGCGGCGCCAGCGGCCCACCCGCACCCGCGCGCCCCTCCCGCAGCAGCCGGGCGCTGTCCGCGCAGGCACCGTCGGGGGTGCGGGCGCCGGCCAGAATGCTGCCGTCCGCGGCGAGCACGTCCCCCAGCGCGTTGACCACCACGAGCGCCACCATCCGCCAGGCACCGCACGCGGCGCTCGCGCAGCCGAAGCCGCCCGGCTCGGCGGCCGCGGGCCCCAGGACCTTGCCCACCGTGGCCCCCGTGCCCGCGCCGACCGCGCCCTCGGCGGGTGCGTCCGCACGGGCCGCCGCACACGCCGCGCGACCCATGGCGGCGTCCGGGCGAACGTCGGCGCGCCCCACGCCCAGATCGTAGATGACCGCCGCCGGCACGATCGGCACGCGCGCCGCGCCGGTCTCGAAGCCGCGGGCGCGCGCCTCCAGCCACGCCATCACCCCATCCGCCGCGGCCAGCCCGAAGGCGGAGCCGCCGGTCAGCAGGAGCGCGTCCACGGCGGGCACCACGTGGGGCGCCCGCAGGGTGTCCAGCTCTCGCGACCCGGTGGCGGCGCCGCGCACGTCGCACGCGCCGCGGAAGGGCCCCAGCAGGACCGTGCACCCGGTGCGGGCGGCCGCGTCCTGTGCGTGGCCCACGGTCAGTCCGGTGAGAAAGGGAGTGGCGCTCATGGCCCCTGACGGGTGAAGGGGACGCGGCTTAAGACGTGCTCAGGACGTGACCGGAGGCGTAGCCGGCCACCGCCCTGCGGAAGCCGTTGAAGAGGTTCCGGTCCGGATCCAGCACATCCTCCGCACGCGCCTCGTGGCGCTCGGGGTGCCACTGCACGCCCACCACCCAGTCGTGCTCGGTGGACTCCACGCCCTCGATGATGCCGTCCTCGGCGCGCGCCACCACGCGCAACCCCGGCGCCAGGTCCTTGATGGCCTGGTGGTGGAAGGAGTTGATGGTCAGGTCCTCACAATCCACCAGCTTGCACAACCGGGACGCGGGTTCCACGTGCACCACGTGGGTGCGTGTCTCCCAGGGCTGGGACTGCGAGTGGTCCAGCGGCGTCTCGTACTGGTCGTGCAGGTCCTGGTAGAGCGTGCCGCCCAGGTAGACGTTGAGTATCTGGATACCGCGGCAGATGGCCAGCACGGGCAGCTCCAGCTCGAACGCTGTCTGGATGGCCCGGCACTCCATCTCGTCCCGCTCGGGCAGGACCTCCTCCAGGTTGGGGTGCGGCTTCTCGCCGTAGCGCGAGGGCGCCACGTCCTCGCCGCCGCTCAGCACCAGGCCGCTGCAGCGGGCCAGCAGCGCGTCCACGGACTCCGGGGAGTGGCTGGGGGTGAGCAGCACGCCGGCCAGCCCCATGCGCTCCAGCGCGATCAGGTAGTTGGTGTAGAGGAAGACGGAGGGCCGTTTGCTGCGTCCCGCCTCCAGATCCAGACTGCTCGTGACGGCCACGAGAGACCGATCGTTCATGGGAGCTCCCAGGTAGACTACGGCAATGGATTCCCGTGCTCGCCCCTCAAGCTGCGGAAACCGTGCCGCCGAGCAGCTCCAGGGCACGCCGGGGGTCCATATTGCCGCCGGAGAGGACCGCCGCCGTGCGCCGGCCCTCCGGCTGCCAGGCGCCCGACAGCAGCGCCGCCGTGGTGGCCGCGCCGGAGAATTCCACCACCAGCTTGGAGCGGCGGATGAGCTCCCCTGCCGCCTCGGCAATGGCCTCCTCCGTGACGCGCACCACGCCGTCCAGGTAGGCGCGCGCATGGGCAAACGTGAGGTCGCCGGGCCGGACCGGCATGAGGCCGTCCGCGATGCTGCCGCGCGGCTCGATGGTGACCGGCTCCCCCGCCTCCAGCGAGCGCGCCATGGCATCCGCATGCGCGGGCTCCACGCCCACCACCATGCACTCCGGATGGCGGCTCTTGACCCACAGCGCGATGCCGGCCGCCAGGCCGCCGCCGCCGATGGGCACCAGGATGGCCTCCACGTCCGCCCAGTCATCCAGGATCTCGAGGCCCACCGTGCCCTGGCCGGCAATGATGTCCGGATGGTCGAAGGCGGGTACGATCACGTAGCCGTGTTCGGCGGCCAGCGCCTCCGCGCGCGCCTGCCGCTCCACGGAGGTGGTCCCCTCCTGTACGATGTCGGCGCCCAGCGCGGCGGCTCCAGCACGCTTCACTTCGGGCGCGGTGGTAGGCATGACCACGGTGCAGTGGACCTTGAACATGCGCGCCGCGAGCGCCACGCCCTGGGCATGGTTGCCCGACGAGTACGCAATCACGCCGCGCGCGCGCTCCTGGTCCGTGAGGCGGGCCAGCATGGTGTAGGCCCCCCGGATCTTGAAGGCGCCCGCGCGCTGGAGGTTCTCACACTTGAGGCGCGTCTCCGCGCCGATCCGCTCGCTCAGCCAGTGCGCCGGCAGGAGCGGCGTCTCCATCGTTACGCCGCGCAGTCCCGAGGCCGCCGCCTCCACCGCGTGCGCCGAAACCAGCGGCAGCGGCGCCGCCTCACTCATCCGTGCTCTCCTCCGCCGGCTCCTCCACGTCTCCGGCCAGCGCCAGCGGCTCCTCCGCCGCCGCGGGGAAGCCGTCCTCCTCCGTGGCTTCCTCATCCTCCGCCGCCTCGTCTTCGGCGTCATCCTCGGGGATGATGCGGGCCACGTCCATGAGGGTGTCCTTCTTGTCCAGCGCCATGACCCGCACGCCCTGCGTGGCCCGGCCGATGACCCGCATCTCGTTCACCTTCTGGCGGTTCACCACGCCCTTGCGGGTGATGAGCATGAGTTCGTCGTTGGGCAGCACACACTTGATGGCCACCACCTTGCCGGTCTGATCGTTCAGCCGGAAGTTGATGACGCCCTGCCCCGCGCGGCCCTGCAGGCGGTAGTCGTCGATGCGCGAACGCTTGCCCCTGCCGTTCTCGGTGACCACGAGCAGCGTGGCGTGCTCGTAGAGTTCCGCCGTGATCACGACCATGCCTATGACCAGGTCATTCTTGCGCAGGCGGATGCCGCGCACGCCGCGCGATACGCGGCCCGTCTCCCGCACGTCCGACTCGTGGAAGCGGATGGCCATGCCGTCGCGCGTGGCCAGGATGATCTGATCGTCGCTGTCCGTCACCTGCACGTCGATAAGCTCGTCCCCCTCATCCACGTTGATGGCGTTCACGCCCACCACGCGCACGTGCTGGTACGCCGAGAGCGCGGACTTCTTGACGGTGCCCTGCCGGGTGGCGAAGAGCAGGTACCGGTCCTCGGCGAACTCCCGCACCGGCACGATGGCGGCAATGCGCTCGTCCGCATCCAGCGCCAGCAGGTTCACCACCGGCTTGCCGCGCGAGGCGCGGCTGGCCACCGGGATCTCGTGCACCTTGAGCCAGTAGCAGTGCCCCCGGGCCGTGAACACCATCAGGTAGTCGTGGGTCTGCGCCGTGTAGAGGTGCTCGACCCAGTCCTCCTCCTTGGTGGCCATGCCGCTCAGCCCCCTTCCGCCGCGCCGCTGCGAGCGGTAGGTGTCCAGCGCCAGGCGCTTCACGTAGCCGCCGTGGGAGACGGTGATGACCATCTCCTCGTCGGCAATGAGGTCCTCGATGGAGAGGGAGGCGCTGGCCGTGAGCCTGGTGCGCCGGTCATCCCCGTACTTCTCCGTGACCTCGCGGAGCTCCTCCTTGATGATCTCGTTGCGCCGCTCCGGCCGGGCCAGGATGTCCTCCAGGTCGGCGATGGTGGCGCGCACCGTGCCCAGCTCCTCCTCCAGCTCGTCGATGGCCAGCCCCGTGAGGCGGCCGAGGCGCATGTCCAGGACAGCCTTGGCCTGGATCTCGGTGAGGCCGAAAGCCTCCTGCAGCCGGCCGTTGGCCGTTTCCGTGTCCGGACTGGCCTTGATGAGCTCCACCACGGCGTCGATGTTGTCCACCGCGATCTTGAGCCCCTCCAGGACGTGCTCCCGGTCCCGCGCCTTGCGCAGGTCGAACTCGGAGCGACGCACCAGCACCACCTGCCGGTGCTCCAGGAAGTGGCCGATGATCTCCTTCAGCGGCATGATGCGCGGCTGCCCGTCCACCAGCGCCAGCATGATGATGCCGAAGGTGCTCTGCAGCTGCGTGTGCTTGTAGAGCTTGTTCAGCACGATGGCGGGGATGGCGTCCCGCTTCAGCTCGATGACCACGCGCAGCCCCTCGCGGTCCGAGCTCTCGTCCCTGAGGTCGGTGATCTCCGGCACCTTCTTGTCCCGCACCAGCTGGGCAATCTGCTCGATCATGCGGGACTTGTTCACCATGAAGGGGATCTCGGTGATGATGATGCGCGGCTTGCCGGTGTCGGGCTCCTCCATGTCGGCCGTGGCGCGCATGATGACGCGGCCGCGCCCGGTCTCGTAGGCGCTCCGGATGCCCTCGGTGCCGCAGATCATCCCGCCCGTGGGGAAATCCGGCCCCTTCACGAACTGCATGAGGTCCTCCACGGAGGCCTCGGGATGGTCGATCTGGTGGATGCAGGCGGCCACCACCTCGCGCAGGTTGTGCGGCGGGATGTTGGTGGCCATGCCCACCGCGATGCCGCTGCTGCCGTTGACCAGCAGGTTGGGGAACTTGGCGGGCAGCACCCGCGGCTCGAGGAGGCGGTCATCGAAGTTCGGGGAGAACTCCACCGTCTCCTTGTCGATGTCCTGCAGGAGCTCCGCCGCCAGCCGCTCCAGGCGCGCCTCGGTGTACCGGTAGGCGGCCGCGTTGTCCCCGTCGATGGAGCCGAAGTTGCCCTGTCCGTCCACCAGCGGATAGCGCAGCGAGAAGTCCTGCACCATGCGCACCATGGCGTCGTAGACGGACATGTCACCGTGCGGGTGGTACTTGCCCAGCACGTCACCCACCACCGTGGCGCTCTTCCGGTACGGCCGGCCGGCGCCCAGCCCCGTCTCGTTCATGGAGTACAGGATGCGCCGGTGCACCGGCTTCAACCCGTCCTTCACGTCGGGCAGCGCGCGCTGCACGATGACGCTCATGGAGTAGTCCAGGAAGGACTCCCGCATCTCATCCTCGATGAGGCGGGGCAGGACCTTGGACTCGAACGGTTCGGGGGGCGTACTCGCCATCGGGGCGTCCTATCCGTGCTGGGGGGTAAGCGACGTCTGCTCGCCAGCGTGCCAACCGTTTCTTCTACCCCGCGGCACGCATCAGGTGCCTGCGCGCGCTCGCGCGCGCGCGCATGTGAAAGAACGCCGTCGGGGCGTTCTGGCGCTACGCTGCGGGGAAGGACGAAACGAAGGACCAATGTACGCTGGGGCACGCTCCGGCGACACCCCGCGCGCCCACTTCAGGCGGCCGCCACGAAATCCCGCCCCTCCACCAGGCCCAGCCGCGCCGCCTCGGCGCGCACCGCCGCCCGCCCCGCCGGGGAGCCCACCGCGCCCAGGACCAGCGCCTCCGGCACGCGCGCCAGCAGGCGGGGCAGGTCCGCCATGGCCACCACCGGCGCGCCGTGGATCTCCTGGCCGATCTTGCGGGGATCCAGCTCCACGAAGCCAGCCACGTCCGCGCCGGCCTCCTGCAGCGCCAGCGCCAGGCGCTTGCCCACCGGCCCCGCGCCCCACACCACGGCCGGCCGCGCCCCCACGAGCAGCGTGCGGCGCAGCCAGTGCACCTTGCAGCGGCGGAAGGCGTCCAGGGAGTAGCGGGGATCCGTGCGGGACAGGCGTCCGGGCCTCTCCCGCCAGTCGTGGAGCACGGCGGGGACATTCGCAAGGGCGTGGCCGGCCGCCCACAGCCGCAGCACCAGGTCATAGTCCTCCGGCCAGCCGGGGTCACGGTAGCCGCCCACCGCCGCGAACGCGGCGCGCCGCACCATGAGGGTGGGATGCGCGATCGGGCACTCCACGAAGACGTCGCGCGCCAGCTCGGTGGGCTCGTGCAGGGCGTTCAGCCAGTGGGCGTACCGACGGGCGCCGCCGCGCACGTGCTCGGCGGGGAAGTAGCGCACGCCCGTGCCGCAGGCGGCCACCGCGGGCCGATCGTCGAGCAGCGCCAGCTGGCGTTCCAGGCGTGTGGGGGCGGCCACGTCATCGGCGTCCATGCGCGCCAGGAGCTCCCCGCGGGCCGTGGCGGCCGCCGCGCGCAGCGCCGGCACGAGCCCCGCGCCGCCGGTCTCGAGCACGCGCACGCGGCCGTCGCTGTCCGCCCAGGCGCCGAGCAGGGCGCCGGAGCCGTCCGTGGAGCCGTCGTCCACCGCCACGATCTCGAAGTCGGCGTGCGTCTGCGCCACGAGCGAGGCCAGAGCCGCGTCCAGGGTCGCGGCCGCATCACGCACGGGCAGGAGGATGGAGACGCGGGGCACGGGCGGCGCGCCGGCGCGCCGGACGGGCATCGTCGCTTAATCCTGGTTCCGGATCTCCTTGAGCTCCACGCTCATGCCCTGCGCGGGCACGGTCTGCTTGAGCAGGATGTGGGGTGCCTCCTGGCGCAGCAGCACCTCGATCTGCTGGCCGCCCGCCTCCATGCTGCCGGTGATCCGGCCATCGGCGGCGCGCAGCCGCTGCGTGAGCCCCATGCCGCCCTGGGACATCTCCAGATTGAAGTGGATGGGCCGGAAGTCCGCCACGCTCACCGCCAGGTCGGAGGTGGAGGAGATCATGCCGCTCTCGCCGGCGCTGCGCACCACCACCGCATCCACGCCGTCCACCTCCTCGCGGACGATCTCCCGCGTGGAGTCCATGATGTGATTGCCCATGGCGGACATGCTGTAGACCAGGGAGCGGGGCGCCAGGCTGGCTACGTCGACCGGCGCCTGCTGGGCGGACACGGGCGCGGCCAGAACGGCCAGCGCCAGCGCAACGTGCAGGGGGGTGCAGCGGGGCATGGGCGGCTCCTGTTCGGGGATGATCAGCAGCACCAACGATAACCGTGCGGAGCCCCGCGCCACAACGCTCAGCGGCGGGCCACGAACTCGCCGCGCTCGTCGATGCCGTGCCCGGTACGGAAGCGCCAGGTGCCGCGAATGACGCGGCGGTCCACCCGCCCCTCGTGCTGCAGGAGGAAGGAGACGTAGCGGGAGCCGGTCCAGAGCTGGCCCTCGAAGTCGAAGGTGAGGCGGTCGTAGCCGTTGGTGTCCACCCGCGCCGGGTACTCGGTCTCGATCTCCACCACCGTGTAGGCGCCCTCGCGGTAGTTCCAGTCCAGGTAGGCGTCCAGATCCCCACGCCGGCGTTCGTCCAGGCGCAGGAAGCCCGCCACGGAGTGGTGCGGCTCGCCGTAGACGGCGCCGTCGAGCGCGTAGTTGCCCTCCACGTTGCGGCCGTCCAGGCCCAGCCCGAAGTCCCCGCACGCGGTCAGGGCCAGCGCAAACGGCAGGATCATGCCCAGGTGTCTCGGTCTCATGGCTGCCTCGGGTGTTGCGTGCCACCGCGGCCAGCTGCGGTGGCTCCCCTTTCTCTACTCCGCCGGAGGCCCTGAAGTTCGCGCCGGTGCCATTGCGGCGGCGTCGGTCCGGACCCAGGATGGGGCCCATGACCGAATTCCTCCTCACGCTGGCGGCGGTCCTGGGCGGCGCCGTGGCGTCCGTGGCCGGCTTCGGCATCGGCTCCATTCTGACCCCGGCGCTGGCCCCCAGCGTGGGGACCAAGCTGGCGGTGGCCGCCGTGTCCGTGCCTCACCTGGTGGGCACGGCGCTCCGGCTCTGGCGCCTGCGGCGCCACGTGGACAGGGCGGTGCTGAAGGGCTTCGGACTGGCCAGCGCGGCGGGCGGGCTGGCGGGCGCGTTCGTGTTCAGCGTTGCGGGGAGCGCCATGCTGGCGGTGGTCTTCGGCCTGCTGCTGCTGCTGGCCGGCATCTCCGAGTGGAGCGGGCTCAACCGGCGCGTGCGCCTGGGCGCCACGGGCGCCTGGCTGGCGGGCGCGGCGTCGGGGGTCTTCGGCGGCATGGTGGGCAACCAGGGCGGCATCCGTACGGCCGCTCTGCTGACTTTTTCCCTGGAGCGTCATGCCTTCGTGGCCACCGCCACGGCCACCGCCCTGCTCGTGGATCTGGGGCGCATGCCGGTCTACTTTGCCACCGAGCACGTGGCCCTGCTGGACATGGCGGGCACCATCGCGCTGCTCACGGCCGGGGTGGTGGTGGGCACGCTGGCGGGCGAGCGGGTGCTCCGGCGCCTGCCGGAGCCGCTCTTCCGGCGCGCGGTGGCGGGGCTGCTCGTGGTGCTCGGGCTGGTGATGCTGGGGCGGGGGATCTGAGGCAGGCGCGCGGGCTGCAGGGCTTAGCCTCCGCTGGGGTCTGCCGGCTCCACCGCCACCTCAGCACTCGGCCGCTCGGCGGGTTCTGGCCTCAGCCAGGCACCCCCTGCTCAGAACGCTCGGAGAATCTCCGAGGAAACCGCGTGGTTGAGCCATAATACTGTATACTGTATTATAGCGGGCATTTTTGTGCTTCGAGTGAGGAGGCGCCTTCTCGAAACGGCTGCGGGACAACATATTGGACCGATCCGGCCGTTGTAAACATATGCATTACAAGCATGGGGCGGAGACCCGTTTCCAGGGCGTTTCGACAGGTCGATCCGCACCGCTCCCACCGGGCTTGTCCCGCCCGCCCCGCCGGGCATCACCTCCTGCTCATGCGGACCCTGACGAGCGCGCTGATCGCAGGCGCGCTCGTCTCGACTAAAGGGCTGCGGTGGTGTGGCCGGCTAGCGCCTCCCGCCGCTCCGCCGCCGCGGCCAGCGCCTCCCGCAGGAAGGGCGCGGTGCGGCTCTCCGGGGCCGCCAGGATGTCCGCCCGCTTCCCCATCCCCACCACCCGGCCACCGCGGTCCCCGGCCTCGGGGCCCAGATCGATGATCCAGTCGGCGGCCAGGATGGCATCCAGGTTGTGCTCGATCACGATCACGGTGTGGCCGGCCTCGACCAGGCGCCGCAGCACCGCCACCAGCTTGCGCACCTCGGTGCCCGACAGCCCCGTGGTGGGCTCGTCCAGAATGTAGACGCGCCGCCCGCGCTTCCTGCCCGCGTGGATGAGCTCGCGCGCGATCTTGAGGCGCTGCGCCTCACCGCCCGAGAGCGTGGGCGCCGGCTGGCCCAGGCGCAGGTAGCCGAGCCCCACCTGCTGCAGCTGCCAGAGCATCTGGCCCAGGCGGTCCTCCTTGATGAAGAAGCGGATGGCCTCGTCCACCGTGAGGTCGAGCACGTCCCGGATGTTCATGCCGCGGTGCCTGACCTCCAGGACCTCGCGCGTGAAGCGGGCGCCGCCGCACGCCTCGCAGGGGACGTGCACGTCGGCCAGGAAGACCATCTCGATGGCCACCACGCCCTCCCCCTTGCACGCCTCGCAGCGGCCGCCCTTCACGTTGAAGGAGAAATGGCCCGGCTTGTAGCCGCGCTCCCGGGAGAGCCCCTCGGCCGCGAAGATCTGGCGCACCGGATCGAAGGCCTTGGCATAGGTCACGGGATTGGAGCGGTGCGTGCGTCCGATGGGGCTCTGGTCCACGAGCACCACGGCGTCCAGACCGCTGGTGCCCTCCAGGGCGTCGCAGGCGCCCACGCTCTCCCCCAGATGCAGCTTGGCGGTGGTCTCCCCCTGGCCGAGCGTCTTCTCCAGCGTGCGGTAGAGGACGTCATGCACCAGCGTGCTCTTGCCCGAGCCGCTCGGCCCGGTCACGACCGTGAGCGCCCCGTGCGGGATGCGTACGTCCACGCCGCGCAGGTTGTGCAGGCGCGCCCCCTTCAGTACGAGCCAGCGCGTGAAGGTCCGGTCGCGGGGCGGAGGTGGAGGCGGCGTGCGGCCGCCCAGATAGCTGCCGGTGGCCGTGTCCGCGTCCCGCAGTGCGGCGGGCGGTCCTTCGAAGACAATGTTGCCACCTTTCTCACCGCTCCCCGGCCCCAACTCCACCACGTGGTCCGCGCGCAGGATGGCGGCCGGATCGTGCTCCACCACCACCACGGTGTTGCCGGCGTCCCGCAGTTTCTCGAGCAGCTTGAGCAGGCGATCCGTGTCCTGCGGATGGAGGCCGATGGTGGGCTCGTCCAGCACGTAGAGCGTGTCCACCAGCGAAGAGCCCAGCGAGTTGGCCAGGGCAATGCGCTGCGCCTCCCCCCCGGAGAGCGTACGCGTCTGGCGCTCCAGCGTGAGGTAGCCCAGCCCCACGTCCTCCAGGAAGCCCAGGCGCGCCTCCAGCTCCTCCAGGACCGAAGCCGCGATACCCATCTCCTGGGGGCTCAGCGCGCCCCCCGCGGGGAGCGCGGCCAGCCAGCCCCGCAGCTGCCGGATCGGCCAGGCGGACGCGCCGGCCACGTCCTCCCCCGCCAACTTCACGTGCAACGCCTCCGGGCGCAGCTTGCCGCCACCGCACGCGGGGCACGGCACCGCGCTCTGGTACTGCCGCAGGAAGACGCGGATATACTGCTTGTAGCGCTTCCGCTCCTTGGACTCGAGGAAAGGGATCACCCCCTTGAACGCCTTGCGGTCGCTGCCCCTGGGCCGGGGCGCGCCGTGGAACACGCGCTCGCGGAAGGCGCCCGGGAGCGCTTCCCAGGGCGCGTCCACGTCCACGCCCTCCTCCTCGGCGAAGGCAAGCAGGCGGCGCCGCTCCTTGCCGTAGCGGGGCTTCTCCCAGGGATCCACGGCGCCCTCCCGGAGCGAGCGCGCCGGCACCGGCACGATGAGCGCCGGATCGTACTCGAGCACCGCGCCGAAGCCCGTGCACTCGGGGCAGGAGCCATAGGGATTGTTGAAGGAGAAGAGCCGCGGCGTGGGGTCGGCAAACGCCACGTCCGGATGGTCGGGGCAGCGGAAGCGCTCCGTGAAGGCGTGGCGGGCACCGTCCCGCTCCACGATGACCACCTCCCCCTCCCCCTCGGTGAAGGCGGTGTGCACGGAGTCCGCCAGGCGGTCCCGCTCGGCCCGCCCCACGGCCAGGCGGTCCACCACCACCAGGATCTCCTCCGCGGCCCCCAGGTCGTGGCCCAGCGTGGCGGGATCCTCCGCACCCGGCCCGTCCAGATCCAGCAGCTCCCCGCTGGCCAGGACGCGCACGAAGCCCAGCGAGCGCAGGTTCTCCACAACGGTCGTGTGCGCGATGCGGGCGCTGCGCGGCAGGGGAAAGGTCACCATGAAGCGCGTGCCCTCGGGGAGCGCCAGCACCGCGTCCGTGGCGGCCTGGACGGTGTCCGGCCGCACGTGCCGCCCGCACTCCGGGCAGAGGGTGCGGCCGGCGCGCGCCCACAGCAGGCGGAGGTAGTCGTGGGTCTCGGTGGCCGTGCCCACCGTGGAGCGGCTGGTGCGCGTGGGATTCTTCTGCTCGATGGCCACGGCCGGGCTGATGCCGTCCACCAGGTCCACGGCCGGCTTCTCCATGCGCTCCAGGAACTGCTTGGCGTAGGTGGAGAGCGATTCCACGTAGCGGCGCTGGCCCTCGGCGTAGAGCGTGTCGAAGGCCAGCGAGCTCTTGCCCGAGCCGCTCGGACCCGTGACCACCACGAGGGCACGGCGCGGCAGGTCCACGTCGATGCCCTTGAGATTGTGCTGCCGCGCGTTGCGAATGACGATCCGGTCCTTCAAGCTCCCGCCCTGTCCTGCGTGCCGTTCGTGGTGGTGTGTCTCGTACCGTGAATGAGGGGTTTCGTACCACCCCGCCGGCCACTCGTACCACCCCCCCGCCGGGGGTGGAACCAATTACCCCGCGCGCACGTCTAAGATCATGCAGGCGGGAGGTGGAAGCCAGCCAGCGGACCGGCGGCGGAGACCTGCCGCCCGCAGCCGGGGACGGCGTCGGGCAGGACGCCTCCCGGAACGGGCGACCCGGCGTCCTGACGGCGTACCGGACAATGTCGTACCGCAGTATCCGCAGTCGACCAACCATAACGCAGCCTACCTTTGCGTGATAAGCGGCCGGAGGGTGACGGACTACCCTCCGGCCGCATTCACGCCGGCCCGCCCCGCTCCTCCGCCACGATGGCCTCGATGGCGCCCAGCACGGTGTCCACCTCCCGCTCCGTGTTGAAATAGTGCGGTGAGATGCGCAGCGCCGAGGCCGCCCCCTTGCGGGCCATGTCGATCACGGCGGACACCGGGTCGATAGCGCTGGTGGCAATGGCCTCCCGGCGCAGTATGTCCACCACCCGACCGGCCTCGAGCCCTTCCAGGGCGCAGGTCACGATGGCGCAGAGTTCGGCGCCGCGGTCCAGCACGCGGACACCTTCGATGCCGGCCAGCCCCTCCCGCAGCCGCTCGGCGAGCGCACGGGCATGCGCGCCACCGGCGCTCACGCCCACGCGGCGCGCGTAGGCGGCCGCCGCCCCCGTGCCCAGCACCAGCGCGTAGGCAAACTCCCAGTTCTCGAAGCGGCGCGCGTCGGGGCGCAGTTCGAAGCGGTCCGCGGCCACCCAGTCGGCGCCGCGCATGTCCACCAGCAGGGGGTGGCGCCCGGCCTCGAGCATGCCGTCCGCCACGTACAGGAAGCCGGCGCCGCGCGGCCCGCGCAGGAACTTGCGCGCGGTGGCCGTCAGGAAGTCACACCCCAGCTCCGCCACGTTGATGTCGATCTGCCCTACCGCCTGACAGGCGTCCAGCAGATAGGGCACCGCCGCCTCCCGGCAGATGCGCCCCACCGCGGCCGCCGGCTGCACCAGCCCGGCGTTGGTGGGGATCCAGGTGAGCGCCACCAGCCGCGGGCGGCGGGCCGCCACCAGCTCCCGAACCGAGTCCAGGTCCACGCCGCCGGCCGCCGCGGTGGCGGCCCGAGCCACCTCCACACCGGCACGGCGCCCCAGCGAGAGGTACATGAGCTGGTTGGAAGCGTAGTCGTCATCCGAGGTGAGGATGACGTCCCCGGGCGCGAAGTCGAAGGCCGCCAGCGCCTGGGCAAACGCCACGGTGGCGTTCTCCACCATGGCCACGTTGCGCGCCCGGGTCCCGAGCAGTGCGGCCACCTCCTCGTACGCCTGGTCGATGCGCTCCCGCTCGGCGTCCGCGGCTTCGTAGCCGCCCACCTCCTCCTCCCTGCGCAGGTGGTCGTGGACCGCGGCGGCCACGGGCGCGGGCATGAGGGAGGCGCTGGCGTTGTTCAGGTGGATGCGGCCGCGCGTCACCGCAACGGTATCGGCGCGCCAGGGCGCGGGATCGAAGGCCATGGGGCTCGGGGCTCGTGGGTCCGCGACTGGCGCGGAGGGGGCCGGAGCGGCAGCTTGGCGCCCGGCCACCGCGGGCGGGCCGCGGCATGCCAGAGCTACCAGCAGGATCGGCCGCATGCAAGACGCAGCCGGCCCCGGCGCGCTCTCCACCTGGCGTCCGGAGCCGTTCCACCCCGCACCCTGGGCGCGCGGTGCCCACATGCAGACCGTGCTGGGGCGCTACCTGCGGCGCCCGCCGGCGCCGGCCTTCCTCCGGGAACGGGTGGAGACCCCGGACGGGGATTTCGTGGACCTGGACTTCCCCGCCCCGCCCGCCCCGGGCGCACCGCTGGTGCTCCTCGTGCACGGCCTGGAGGGCTCGGCCCGGCGCGGCTACGCCATCCACGTCTACCGCGCCCTGGCCGCCCGCGGCGTGGGAGCGGTGGGGCTGAACTTCCGCTTCTGCTCGGGGGAGCCGAACCGTACGGCGCGCATGTACCACTCGGGCGAAACCGAGGACATCCGCCACGTGCTCCAACTGCTGGCCGCCCGCTTCCACAGCGCGCCGCTCGGCGCCGTGGGCTTCTCGCTGGGCGGCAACGCGCTGCTCAAGTACCTGGGTGAGGAGGGCGCGGCCGCGCCCGTGCGGGTGGCGGCCGCGGTGTCCGTGCCCTACGACCTGGCCGCGGGCGCGGACGCCCTGAACGCCTCATGGGCGGGCAGGCGCTACGCGGCGCATTTCGTCCGCTCGCTGGTGCGGAAGGCGGAGGCCAAGGCGGCGCTCATCCAGGACCGCTGCGACCTGGCGCGCGTGCGCGCCGCCCGCTCCTTCCGGGACTTCGACGAGCACGCCACCGCCCCCATCCACGGCTTCGCGGGCGCGGCCGACTACTACGCGCGCTCGAGCGCCGCTGGCTTCCTGCCCGCCATTCGCGTCCCCACCCTGCTGCTCCACGCCCGCGACGACCCCTTCCTGCCCTGGGGCGCCTTTCCCGCGGCCGCCGTGGCGGCCAATCCTGCGCTCCGGGCCGTGGTCACCGCGCGCGGCGGCCACGTAGGCTTCATGGCCGGCCCGCCGTGGGCGCCGCGCTTCTGGGCCGAGCGCCAGGTGGCCAGCTGGCTGGCCGCCGGGCTCACCGGCAGCGCTTGAGCAGCGCCTCCTGGATCTCGACGTAGCGCTGCGCGGCGGCCAGCATCTCGGGGCGGTTGCGGGACTCGTAGGCCGTGGACCCGGCCATGAGCCGGTGCGCGCGCTGGAACTGGCCGAGCGTGGCGCGCGCCGACGCGCACGTGCGCGGCTCCTGGGCCGCCTCCGCCATGCGGTAGACGGAAAAGCCCTCGAAGAAGTCCGCCATGTGCCGGGTGCGCGCCTCGCGCGCGAAGGCGCGGGCCGCCTCGTACCAGCGCAGCGCGGCCTGGTGCTGCCCCTTGTCCGCGTATAGCGAGTAGCCCGCGTTGGCAATCATGAGGGCGGCGAACGGGTCGGCCGGGCTGCCGGCCTCCACCGCCCGCGTCACGGTGCGCACCGCCTCCTCCAGCTCCCCCGCGTTGATCACGAACGTGGCCAGGCGCGCCCACACCGAAGGGTAGTCCGGGTCCAGCTCCGCCACCCGCGCCACCGCGCGGCGCGCCTCCGCCGCACGGCCCGTATCACCGAGCACCGTGGCGTAGACCCACCACAGCCCGGCGTCCTCCCCGTGCGTGGCCAGCGCCTCCTCCGCGAAGCCGATGGCCTCCTCGGCCCGGCCCAGCTCACGATACATGAGCACCATGTTGCGCAGGAGCTCCACGCGGGTGTCCTGACCCCGCGCCTGGTAGACGCGCGTGTAGAGTTCGAGCGCCCGGGCGTACAGAGCCCCGGCGCCCATGCCCACCGGCGGCTCCACCCGGCCGTCCTTCACGTCATTGGCGGCGTTCTTGGCGTAGTGGCCCGCGAACTCGGCCAGGGTGAGGACGGCGGAGTCCGCGGCGAACTCCTGGAGCCCCGCCTCCGCCAGCTCCAGCGCGCCCAGATTGTCTCCGGAGGTGGCCAGCTCGTGGGCTATGTTCAGGCGCACCGCCGCGTCGCCCGGCTTCAGCTCCAGGTAGCGTTCGAAATAGCCGCGCGCCTCGGCGCGCCGCTCCAGTTGCGTAGCCACGTAGCCGGCGTTGTAGAGGTTGGCCTCACTCAGCGGATGGGCCTCGACTACGCGCGCGAAGAGCGCCAGCGCCTCCTCCAAGCGGCCCAGTTCGCGCAGCACGTTGGCTTTCAGCTCCAGGGCGGGAACGTAGTCCGGATTGAGCGCCAGGGCCGCGTCACAGTTGGTGAGCGCCCGGTCCCACTCCATGCTGCCCACGTAGGTGTTGCAGTTGGAGAGCAGTTCGAGCTGGCGGGCGTACTGCTGGAACGCGTCCACCACGTGCGCCGCCGCCTCTTCCCGATTACCGGCCGTGAACGGCGGCACGTCGAAGCGGGCCACCCCGCCGGGCGCCGCGAAGACCACGTCGTAGAAGGCGTAGCCGCCGCCCGGCTCCGCGCGATATTGGCCGCAGAAGGCCAGCTCCAGCCCCTCACGGGACGCCAGTTGTAGCGCCAGCGTGCAGTTGAAGTCAGCGGGCTTCACGCCGTAGCGCGCGAGGGCCTCCCGCACCTCGCGCTCCGAAAAGGCGCGATGCTTGTCGGATTCGATGCGTTTGCGCAGCTCCTCGGCCACCTGCCGGCCGAAGCGGTCGGGCGTGCCCGCGGCCGGCACCAGGTCCGGAATGACGATGACCACGCGCAGATCCTGCGCGGCGATCGGGGTGGCCAGGGGCAGGCCGGCCAGGAGGCCAGCCAGAAGGAGAAGCAGTCCAGCGGGAGCGCTACGCATCCACGGCATGATCTTGCCTCCACTCCGGAGTGGGGTCGGGCCGCGCGAGCGGCCATGTAGGATGTACTCCGCGAGTGGTGGAAATGTTGCCGGCAGGCGCGCCGCGCATTCCCCACACAAAGATCAGGAATCTCCCGATCGTGCCGGCGCGCGGTCTTTTCTATCTTTTATTGGGTACTAAAATACGAATCCGATCCCGTCGAGGGACAGCATGAAGATACCGGACGCCGTAACGATCACGCGCGCCACCCTGGTGGCGGCATTCCTTGCCTGGACGGCCTACTGGACGGCCGAATCGGTCCCCATGATGGCCGGCACGGCGCTGGGCAGCGGCGCATGGCGCCCCGCCCTGGAGGCCCACGAGGCGCTCGAGGCCTTCTTCACCCTGGCCCACTGCGGGGTACGCTGGCTGCCGGTAGCGCTCCTGCTGGCGGCGGGCTACGTCTGGCTGGGCCGGCGCGGCACCGCCCGGCGGCGGCGCGCCGAGGCCGGCGCTGTTGTCTACGGATGATAATGTCCCCTCCAGCTACGGATAGAAATGTCCCCTCC
>JBBDRO010000040.1:0-17159 GCA_040905425.1 Gemmatimonadota bacterium
TCGATGCCTGCCGCCGGAGGGGCGGCTGCTGGCGGATGCCCGGGCGCCGCGGCGGCCGTTGGGGGGGTGGGTGCGGGGGGCGGTGCGATCGGGCATGCACGGTCGGGTGCCGGAGTGGCTGGAGTTGGCCATGGGGTGAGGTGGTGGGGGGAAGGTGCCGGGAGGTGAGGTGGGCGGGCGCGTGGACGGATTTCATTGGCGGCGTCCGGGGTTGGTTGCGGCTCCTGGGGTGGTAGAGCGGGGTGCTGGGCGATCGGGGCGCTGGCAAGGCGGGCTCCGCGGGCTTCATGATGGCGCGGCGGTCAGTGTTGCCAATCTGGCCCATGTGGCGCATCCACACATCCACGTGTCCCAAATATCCCATTGACAGCTTTTGAGCTGCGGATTCGGGCTTGTCTCGGACTCATTCGAGATCGGCTCGTGGAGTGGGGTAGGTGGCTGCCTGACCCCGGCGGGAGTGTCGCCGAGGCTTTCGAGTCTCGGCATGCCGGCTACGAGCTATCCAGGCCCCTTCCAGAGGGTCGAAAAACACCCCCTTATATTACAGAAGTGATTGCGACCACGGCGGATGGGAGGGGATCATGGGTGGGCGGACGCAGGACTTCAGGTATGGAAACGCGGGCGGCTCCGGTGCGTGGGATGGTGGGGCGGTGGTGCGGGAGCGGAAGGTTGGGCTGCCGGGAGCGGCGGATGGCGCGGCGGACGCGCACGGCGGCGGCCGCGGTTCCGCGGAACCGAGCGGGCCCGGTTCGAAGCACAGTTCCGGAGCAGAGACATCCCGCGGTTCCGCGGAACCGTCTGAGCTCGGTTCCGATGGTACAGCGGAGGCCGGGAGCGCCGGTTCGAGCCGCGGTTCCGCGGAACCGTCCGCGCCCGATTCCGAGCTGACGCCCGGTTCCGAGCGCGGTGCCGATCCCGCCACCGATGCGGCGCCGGACCCCGACGCCGAGGCGGAGGCCCTCGAAGAACTCGGCAACGAGATCGCCACCATCGCGGCCGGGATCCACGCCGCGGAGTACCAGCTGCTGGTCCGACTGGAGGAATTCGATCGGCGCGGCGGCTGGCAGCTCACCGGCCACCGCTCCTGCGCCGCCTGGCTGGCCCACCGCACCGGCAAGGACGAGGGCGCCTGCCGCCAGCGCGTGCGCGCGGCCCGTGTGCTTGTGACGCTACCGCTGACCAGCGCCGCGATGGAGCGGGGTGAGCTGAGCTTCACCAAGGTGCGGGCCATGACGCGCATCGCCACGCCGGAGAATGAGGCGGCCATCCTGGAGTACGCGCTCTCGGTCAGCGCCAAGAAGCTGGAGGCGTTCGTGCGGGACGCGCGCCTGTACGGCCATGTGGACGCGCGGGAGTATGCCCGCCGGCAGTGGGAGGCGCGCGAGTTCGTGGCGTGGGTGGACGAACACGGTATGGTCCAGTTCCGCGGCCGCATGCCGGCGGTCGACGGCCTGCCGGTGATGCGCGTCCTGCAGGGCTTCGGGCTGGCGGTCCATCAGGGGGCTGAGGACGGCCGCACGGACCGGCAGCGGCGGGCTGACGCTTTTCTCATGGTGGCGGAGCAGGCGCGGGTGGCGGGCACCGGAGACCTGAAGACGGACGTGCGGGTGGGGCTGGGGGCGGCGGTGGAGGAGGATAGCGGGGACGTGGAGGGCGAGCCGAACTTGGCGGCCGAGCCAGGAGACGGCTCCCGCGGTTCCGCGGAACCGGATGGGCACGGTTCCGATCGCGGTTCCGATCCAGCTCCCCGCGGTTCCGATCACGGTTCCGCGGAACCGTCACCGGCCGGAGCTGTCCAGAAATCGGACGAATCCCGCGGTTCCGCGGAACCGAGTGGGCGCGGTTCCGATGCGGCTCCCCGCGGTTCCGATCGCGGTTCCGATCCAGCTCCCCGCGGTTCCGATCGCGGTTCCGACACGGTTCTCCGCGGTTCCGATGACAGTTCCGCGGAACCGACTCCCGCCGGAGCTGTCCAGAATTCAGACGAATCCCGCGGTTCCGCGGAACCGCGCCGCGCCCCCATCTCCCCGCGCGCCGAGCGCTACCTGGTCATGCTGAACGTGGAGCCGCAGGCGCTCGTGGCGGGGGAGCAGGCCGAGCGCTGCCACCTGGATGACGGCACGCGCGTGACGGGGGAGTCCGCCCGCCGCCTCACCTGCGACTGCGACATGGTCGAGGTCACCCGCTGTAAGCATGGCTCCGTGCTGGACGTGGGCAGGAAGACGCGCCAGATCAGCACGCCCATGCGGCGGGCGCTCGATGCGCGGGACGGCGGCTGCCGCTTCCCGGGCTGTGGGCTGCGCTTCACGAAGGGGCACCACATCCTGCACTGGGGTGACGGCGGCCCCACCAAGCTGGACAACCTGGTGCTCCTCTGCCACCACCATCACACGCTGGTCCACGAGGGCGGCTTCAGCATGGACATGCCGCAGCCGGGGCGGCCGAACTTCTACGACCGAAAAGGCCGGCCGGTGCCGGAGACGCCGCCACCGCTAGAGGTGACGGAGGCGCTGGAGGCGCTGCATCGCCGCCGCGGCATCAAGCCCGGCCCTTACACGAGCGCGCCCCGCTACGCCCGGGACGGTCAGGTGCCGTGGGCCATCGAGGCGGCGGCCATGGAGGCGGCGGACCCGGCGTAGACGGTGCCGCGGGTGCGGCGCGGGGGCTGCGCTGGTGGCCGATGCCGATGAACGGGCGGCGCGCCCGGCGCAGGAGAGCGAGCGCGGATGCGGCACTGCCCATGAAAGCGCGGAAGCGCCTCAGCGCGCCCAGCGGACGACCAACCGCTCAACCCGGTCCACGCCCAGCTCATCGGTGGTGATGGCCAGCAGGGTATCCCCGCGTATCGAGGTAGGCCGCATTCGGATCGGTCCACGTGCGGCGCCCACATAGATCCCGTCGGGTTCGAAGATGTCGAAGCTCGTGTGCGGCTCGCCCCACTGCGGCCACGGGTCCGGCAGGCGCCAGGATGCCAGGTGCACCCGGACCCACATGCGTCCCTCCTGGCCGTGCAGTACGGCATCGTAGGCGGGTTTCACGGGGGGCGGTGCTTGCGGGCCGTGCCATACGTACTGATCTGCGCCAGTGATCTTTTCCCACTGCCGCGCCACCACGGCAGCTTCCCCCGGCTCGAGCTCGACGACGTCCACCCGCCGCCGGATGCTCAAGACGGAATCTCCCGGGCTCCATGCTCCCGCCGGTGCATGCACTTCATCAGGCGGCAGGCGCAGATCGATGGTGTAGCTGCTCGTGACGCCGGTGACCAGGTGCCCGAGCGGGCTCCATGACCACCAGGCGGCGGGCATGAAGGTCAGCCCAACATACACATGACCGCTCGGCAACTGGGCGTAACCGCCCAGGTCGGGCAGCGCCGGCTCCGGCACCGTATCCACCACGGTGCCATCCGGCAGCAGACGGACCGTCCCGCCCGGTCGGTCCATGGTCCATTCCGGCACCACGTCGACGAACTGCGGCACCGTATCGATCGCCCACAGCCACGACCAGTCCGTCCCCTGTCGCGCCAAACTCCGCAGCACGACATGCACCACCCCGGCCGTATCCACCACGATCGGCCCCTCGATGGCGCCCTCGAAGCTCCACGCGTCGAGCAGCAGTCCGTCCGCCGCGAAGACGTGGACCCGCCCCGGGGAGGTCTCCCCCACGTACAGGGTCCCGTCCGGCGCCACGGCTAGCATGGCCGCCCGCCTGAACTCGCCGGGGCCGCTCCCCGGGCCGCCGATGTCCCGCACGTGCCGGCCCGAGCCATCAAACGCGCGCACTACCTGCGCCTGTCCGTCCAGGGCGTAGATCACGCCGCCCGGCCCGAGTGCCGCGTCGCTCAAGCGGCCAAAGACGTAGGGCTCGGGGCCGTCCACCAGGCCGATCGTGAGATCCTCCATCAGGGTCCCACCGCCCGGGTAGCGCGGTGCCCCCGCGTAGCGCACGATCGTGTCGCCACTCGTGTAGCTGGCCGGACCGGGCGGGTCCGCATCCGTCCCGGCACAGCCGGCCACCGCCAGCCCGCCGAGGAGAATCAGCACCCGCAGAGGCCCGCCGGTGCGCATATATCGTCGGCACATATCAACAGCCGGCATAAGGAAACAGGACATACGATACAACCCAACAAACGCCCCAGCCCCCGCTCCCCCCCACACCCTCTTTTCCACAATCCCCCCTATCCTTATGTTCCACAGTTCGTTGTGAGCCTGGCGGCGGGCGGTTCGCCCGACAAGTCACGCGCCACGCACGGGATGATGAGGATGGAGCGGGCATGAGCCCCTGGTTCACCGAAAAGCACAAGGAGCTGCGCCAGCGGGTGCGCGCCTTCGCCGAGGCGGAGATCGCGCCCGTGGCGGGTGCGTACGACCAGGACAGTCGCTTCCCCTGGGAGAACGTTCGGCGCATGGCCGACATGGGCCTCTTCGGCGTGAACGTGCCGGAGGCGCTGGGCGGGCTGGGGCTGGACTACGTCAGCTACATCCTGGTCATCGAGGAGCTGGCGCGCGTGGATGCCAGCCACGCCATCACCATCAGCGCGCACAGCACGCTGGGGACGTCGCCGATCATGGCGTTCGGGACGGACGAGCAGCGGGAGCGCTACGTGCCACTGCTGGCTGCCGGCAAGGTGCTCGGCGGCTTCGGGCTCACGGAGCCGGCGGCCGGGTCGGACGCCGGCGCCACGCGCACCATGGCCGTGCGCGAGAACGGCGGCTACCGACTGAACGGCAGCAAGATCTTCATTACCCACGCCGGCGTGGGTGAGATCTTCGTGGTCACGGCGGTGACGGACCGGGAGCAGGGTACCAAGGGTATCACCAGCTTCATCGTCACCAAGGAGACCACGGACCGCGAGGCCGCGGAAAAGGTGGGGGTGGGCCACGCGCCCGAGCTGGCGCCGTTTACGCCGGGCGTGCGTGCCGCCAAGAAGGAGAACAAGATGGGCTGGCGCTCGTCCGACACGCGCGAGCTCATCCTGGAGGACGCGCTCGTCCCCGAGGAAAACCGCCTGGGGGAGGAGGGCCGCGGCTTCATCAATTTCATGAAGACGCTGGACGCGGGGCGCATCGGCATCGGTGCCCTGTCGCTGGGCCTGGCACAGGGCGCCTACGAGCAGGTGATCCAGTTCGCACGGGTGCGCGAGCGCCTGGGGCGGCCCCTGCACGAGCATCAGGGGGTGCAGTTTGCCCTGGCCGACATGGCCACGGAGATCGAGGCGGCGCGGCACCTGGTCTATCACGCCGCCAGCCTGAAGGAAGCCGGCCGCCCGTTCGCTCGGGAGGCCGCCATGGCCAAGCTCTACGCGAGCGAGCTGGGCATGCGTACGACAACCCGCGCGGTGCAGCTCCTGGGTGCCCACGGCTACACGGCCGAGTACCCGGTGGAGCGCATGATGCGCGACGCAAAAATCTGCGAGATCGGCGAGGGGACCAGTGAGGTCCAACGCCTCGTGATCGCGCGTAACATCTTCCGCGAGGCCGCGGCGGGCTCCTGACGCCGGTGGTCCCGAAGTTCGGACAATGAAGAGAGAAATTCTGATTTCGGCCATGGCCGGGGAGACCCGTGTGGCCATCCTCGAGGATGACGTCCTCGTGGAACTCATGGTGGACCGCCCCGACAACGAGCGCATCGTCGGGGACATCTACATGGGCACCGTCCAGGCCGTCCTCCCCGGCATCCAGGCCGCCTTCGTGGACATCGGCACGGACAAGGCGGCCTTCCTGCACGTCTCTGACGTGGCGCCCGAAGAGGACGAGGATGATGAGAATGGCGGCGGCGGAGGCGGCGGCAACCGTCGCAACCGTAATCTCCCCCCCATCCAGGAGATGATCCAGAAGGGGGAGAAGCGCCTCATCCAGATCACCAAGGAGCCCATCAGCACCAAGGGCTCGCGCTGCACCACCCACATCTCCCTGCCGGGCCGCTTCCTGGTCTACATGCCGGGCTCCAACCACGTGGGTGTCTCGCGCAAGATCGACGACCGCGAGGAGCGCTCACGCTTGCGCGCGCTGGCCAAGGAGATCCTGCCCAAGGACGCCGGCGGGCTCATCATCCGGACCGTGGGTGAGGAGCTCACGCGCGAGAAATTCGAGCGCGAGCTGAACACACTGCGGGATACCTGGAAGAAGATCGAGAAGAAGTCCAAGGGCGGCCGCGCGCCCCAGCTGATCCACAGTGAGGCCAAGCTCACGGGTGGCATCATCCGGGACGTCTTCACCGATCGCGTGGACTCGCTCACCATCGACAGTCCCGAGGTCTACGCCGAGGTCAAGAAGTACCTCGAAGGCGTGGATCCCGACCTGTTGGAGCGCGTGCACCTGCACAGCGAGCCCGCGCCGCTCTTCGACGAGTACGGGGTGGAGGACGCCGTGCGTGAGGCGTTCCAGCGCCGTGTGGACCTGCCGAGCGGCGGCTACATCATCATCGAGCCCACCGAGGCGCTCGTCTCCGTGGACGTGAACACCGGCCGCTACACCGGCAAGAAGGACCCCGAGAAGACCATCCTCAAGACCAACCTGGACGCCGCCAAGGAAGTGGCGCGCCAGCTCCGTCTGCGGGACATCGGCGGTATCGTGGTGGTGGACTTCATCGACATGGAAACCAAGGCCAACCAGGACCGCCTGCTGCAGGAGCTGCGCACCCATCTAGGCCGTGATCGGGCACGCACACGCGCCTTCCAGGTCTCGGAGCTGGGGCTGGTGGAGATGACCCGCCAGCGGGTGCGGCCGTCGCTCTACCAGTCGCTCACGGAGCCGTGCTGGTACTGCGGCGGCTCGGGCCGCGTCTTCCGCCCCGACACCGTGGTGCGCCGCGTGGAGCGGGCACTGCGCCGCGCGTCCGCCGAGAAATCCGACCGCGAGCTGGTGGTGCGCGTGCACCCGCAGGTGGCGCTGCACATCCTGGAGGCCGAGCCGGACTTCATGCGGCGCCACGCCAAGAGCCTGGGCATCGACGTGGAGCTGCGCGACGACCCGCTCATGAAGCAGGACGAATTCAAGCTCCTCTCGGGGCGCGCGGAAACGGACGTCACGGCCCGCTACGGCCTGGGTTAAGCGACGTCCCCCGGGACCTCACCGGGCGCCGCGCCTGCCGGCGCGGCCCGGCGGTCCCGGGCTCGGATCCAGGCTCCTCCGCGCGCGCCTCCGGCCCGCGCGGCCAGGATCTTGACAGGCCGCCCGGATGCGGCGATCTTTTCCAGTCTGTCAATGGATTGAAAACGGGCGACTATGTACGCGATCATTCGTAGCGGTGACAAGCAGTTCCGGGCCGAGCCCGGCGCCACCATCCGGGTCCCCTCGCTCCAGGCGGAGCCCGGGGACACCGTGACGTTCGACCAGGTCCTGGTGGCCAGCACGGACGACGGCGTCAACGTGGGTGCGCCCACCGTGGACGGCGCCAGCGTGACCGGTGAGGTGGTGCGCCACGGCCGGGACAAGAAGGTCATCATCTTCAAGTGGAAGCGGCGCAAGAACTACCGCCGGAAGAAGGGTCACCGGCAGGGGTTCACCGAAGTGCGCATCGCCGAGCTCAAGCTGTAGTCGGAGGGCACAATGGCACATAAGAAGGGTGTAGGCTCCAGCCGGAACGGGCGCGACTCCAACCCGCAGTATCTGGGTGTGAAGCGCTACGGTGGCGAGAGCGTGACGGCGGGCAACATCATCGTGCGCCAGCACGGCACCAAGTTCCACCCCGGCCGCAATGTGGGTCGCGGCAAGGATGACACGCTCTTTGCCCTGGTGGACGGCGTGGTCACCTTCGAGCGCAAGGACCGCAAGCGGCAGCAGGTCTCGGTTTACCCCGAGGCGTAGCACGCCGCGCGCTGCAGCGCCGTAAGAATCGATCGAGCCTCGGCCGCATAGACGCGGTCGGGGCTTTTTCGCGTCCGGAGCCCCTGCCTCCGCGGCCGCAGGGTCCGTTCGGCGCCCATGGCCCGCTGGCCCCGAGCTTGCACGTGCGCCCCACCAATACACGCGCGAGCCGCCCATCCACCCGGGAGTCCATGAGCACATCCGACCGTCACCGCGAACGCGGCCGCTTCGTGGGCAAGATCCGCCAGAACGACCTGGAGCCCTACACGGCGCTGCGCTGGCTGGCCACCCTCTTCAAGGCCGCCGCCATCTTCGTGGCCGTGGCCGTGCTGGGGGAGTTCATCGCGGGCGTGCGCATGTACGGGTGGGGCCGCGTGCCCATGCTGCTGGGGCAGATCGCGCAGACGGTGGTGCTCGGCGTGCTGCTGTGGGGCGGCGGGGACCTGGTCAAGCTCATCATCCAGGTGGGCAATGACATCCGCGCCGAGCGCATCCTGCTGGCGCGGCTGGTCTACCGCACCCCGTCGCTGGCCAGGGAGCCGGGGCGCGAGGCCGACGACGAGGGTGCGCTGAATCACGACTCCCTGCGCGATTCGGGAGACGCCGCCGAGGATGCGGCCACGGCTGAGTCACTGCGCTCGCCCGGAGAGGACGCGGCGTAGCGGCGCTACCGCTCCCCGTCCTGCACGCCGCGCGCGCCGTGCATGACGCGCCATACCACGTCGCGCACCATCTCCGCGTCCACGCCCCGCTCCCGCGCCAGCTCGGCCGCGCGGCGCACCACCTCCGCCTCCCGGGCGGGGTCCATGACCGGCAGCCCCAGCTCCCCCTTCACGCGTCCGATCTCGGCCGCCGTGGCAATGCGCCGTGCCAGCACGTCCACCAGTTCGCCGTCCACGGCGGCAATGGCCGCGCGCAGCTCGTCGAGCCGCGCCTGGAGTGACTCCCGATCGCTCACGCGCCACCTCCCGCGTGGACCGGCCCGGCCGTGCGCTCGTTCAGCGGTGCGGGATTCACGAACACCTCCGTGTGCGCGTGACTCTGGGGCCGGGTGAGCAGGCTCACCACCACCAGCACGGCCGTGTTCACGATGATGCCCAGGATGCCCTCGTGCAGATCCCACGGGCGGAGCCCGGGATAGCGCAGGAAGAAGACGTCCGTCACGATGCCCGCCGCCAGGCCGGACACCACGCCGGCCGTGGTGGCGCGGCGCCAGTAGAGGGCGGCGTAGATGGGCGGCGCGAACTGGTCCACCACTCCGTAGGCGGTCAGAAGCAGCCAGACGAGCGATTGCCGCCGCACCACCGCCAGGTAGAAGGCCAGCGCGCCCACGCCCAGTACCAGCAGCTGCATGAGGTGGCGGCGGGCGCGCTCGCTCAGGCGCACGAAGGGCGCGATGCCGTCCTCGATGGCCACGGAGGCGGCGCCGTGCAGGAGGGCGTCACCCGTGGACATGGAGGCGGCCAGGGCGCCGGCGCAGAAGAGGCCCACCACCAGCGCCGGCATGCCCGTCTCCAGGATCATGTGCGGCAGGATGAAGTCCGCCTCCGGCGGGGCGGTGGGGAAGAGCACGCCCGCGAAGCCCACCAGCAGCAGCGGAATGAGGAAGAGCTGGAAGGTGGGGAAGAGCACCACCGTGCGGCGCAGCACCTTCTCGCTGCGCGCGGCAAAGGCCTTCATGAAGAGGTGCGGCCACATGGCAAAGCCTATGGCCGAGGCCAGCAGGCTGGAGGCGTAGGCGCCGCGGCTCCACGGCTCGCCGGCGGCGTCCAGGCCGGGCGGCGCCAGCAACTCGGGACGCGCCGCCTCGAGCTGCGCGAACATCTCCCCCACACCGCCGTAGAGGCTGTAGGGCAGCCAGATGCCGAGCCCCCACGCCACCACCATCATGACCAGCCCCTCGAAGACGTTGGTCCAGCCCACCGCGGAGGCGCCGCCCACCAGCACGTAGACCACCACCACGCCGTAGGCCAGCGCCGCGCCCGCCCAGAGCGGCACGTGCCCCTCGGTGACGGCGTTGAAGACAATGCCCGCCCCGCTCATCTGCAGCATGAGGTAGGGCACGAAGGCCGCCACGGAGAGCAGCGCCATGAGCGCCGAGAGCGTGCGGCTGGGGAAGCGGGCGGTGAGCAGCTGCGCCTGCGTGACGAAGCCGTGGCGCCGCCCGAGCCGCGCCGAGCGGGGCCCGATGAAGTACCACGGCGCGATGCCCAGCACGCCGTAGCCCAGGATGTAGAAGACGGCCGCCCCGCGCGAGTAGGCCCACCCCGGCCCGCCCAGGAAGGCGAAGGCGCTGAAGATGGTGCCGCCCGTCACGAAGTACATGGCCAGCAGGCCGAAGCCGCGGTCGGCGGCCACGTAGCCGGTCACGCTGTGCGTGGCGCGCCGCCCCGCCACCAGCCCCACCGTGAGCGCCAGCGCCAGGTAGCCGGAGGCCACCAGCGTGACGATGTGCCAGCGCTCCATCAGCCCTCTCCGTCGCGGCCGAGGACGCGGTCCGCCGCGATGAGCACCGGGAAGGCCAGCGCCACCCAGAGGGCGTACCAGAAGAGCGCGAAGGGGAAGCCCAGCACGAACGGCCGGATGCGGTCCGCGCCCACCACCCAGGGGAGCACGAGCGCCACGGTGTAGAGCGCGAAGAAGCCCGCCAGCAGGAGGCGGGCGCCGCGCGGGCTCACTTGCCGGCCTCCAGGGAGCGGAGCGCCCCGGCCGCCGCGTCCAGCGCCGTGCCCAGCTCGGCCAGGAGCTCGCGCGTGGCCGACGGCGTGAGCCCCTCGCCGCCCAGGCGGGATTTCAGCATGCGGATCTTGCGCGCCGCGTGCTCCATGCGGTTGGCGCCGTCGGCCAGGGGGTCGTCGGAGACCTCCTCGCCGAACGGGTCCAGGCGGCCGCCGTCGGTGGGGTCGTCAACGAAGGGATTCTGGGCCACGCAGCCTCCTTGGAAGAGGAAGGTGAAGGGCGTCGTCGCTTACCTGCCGTGGAACGCGGGCGGCCGCTTCTCCAGGAAGGCGCGCACGCCCTCGGTGCGGTCCTCGCTGGCGAAGGCGGTCACGAACAGTTCGCGCTCGTGGGCCAGCCCCTGCGCCAGCGGCATCTCGGCGGCGGCCCGCACGGCGTCCTTGATGAGGCGGAGCGCCACGGGCGAGTGGGCGGCCATGGCGCTTGCCAGCTCGGTCACGCGGGTCATGAGGTCGGCGTCGGGGACCACCATGTCCACCAGGCCGATGCGCTCGGCCTCGGCGGCGTCGATCAGCTCACCGGTGAGCAGCATGCGGAGCGCGCGGCCGGTGCCCACCAGGCGGGGCAGCCGTTGCGTGCCGCCGCCCCCCGGTAGGATGCCCAGCTTGACCTCGGGCTGGCCCAGGCGCGCGGAGGCCGCGGCCACGCGCACGTCACACGCCATGGCCAGCTCGCAGCCGCCGCCCAGCGCGTAGCCGTTGATGGCGGCCAGCGTGGGCTTGGGGAAGGCGGCCAGCTCGTCGAAGACGCGGCGGCCGCTCATGGCGGCGCGCTGCTGCAGCGGCGTGCGCGCGTCGAACTCGCCGATGTCTGCGCCGGCCACGAAGGCCTTGGTGCCGGCGCCGGTGAGCACCACCACGCGGACGTCATCGTCATCGCGGAGCTCGTCCAGCGCCTCGATGAGCTCCTGGCGCACGGTGGCGTTCAGGGCGTTCCGCTTCTCGGGGCGGTTGATGGTGAGCGTGGCCACGCGCTCCGCCCGGGTCAGTTCGATGGTCTCGTACGGCACGCTACTCCTGGTCCCAGTCGTAGAATCCCCGCCCGCTCTTCCGGCCCAGGCTGCCCTCGGCCACCTTGCGCTCCAGCAGGGCGGGCGGGCGGAAGCGCTCCCCGCCCAGCGTCTCGTGCAGGTGGCGGGCAATGTCCAGGCGCACGTCCAGCCCCACCAGGTCGGTGAGGCGGAGCGGGCCCATGGGATGGCGGTAGCCCAGCTCCAGGGCGCGGTCGATGTCCGCGGCGCTGGCCACGCCCTCCTCCAGCATGCGGATGGCCTCCAGCCCCAGCAGCACGCCCAGGCGCGAGGAGGCAAAGCCCGGACTGTCCCGCACCCGGATCGGCTCCTTGCCGAAGGCGCGGGCATGCTCCAGCGCCCGCTCCACCGCCGCGGCCGACGAGCGCGGCCCCGCCACCACCTCCACCAGCTTGTTGATGTGGACGGGGTTGAAGAAGTGCATCCCCACCACGCGCTCCGGCCGCTCCAGGGCGTCCTGCAGCGCGCCGATGGAGAGGCTGGAGGTGTTACTGGCCAGCAGGGCGTCGGGCGGCGCGGCTGCCTCGGCGGCGCGCAGCACCTCCACCTTGAGCGCCAGGCGCTCGGGCACGGCCTCCACCACCAACGCCGCGCCCGTGGCCGCCTCCGCCAGGTCGGCGGACGTCCGCAGCCGCGCGAGCGCCCCGTCCCGCTCCGCCGCCGTCACCTTGCCGCGCGTCACGCCGCCGTCCAGGTTGGCGCGGATCGTCGCCAGCGCCGCCACCGCCAGCTCCAGGCGCACGTCCACCAGCGTCACGCTGCTGCCCGCCTGCGCGGCCACCTGGGCAATACCGTGGCCCATGGTGCCCGCGCCCACCACCACCACGCGCTCCGGGGCAGGGCTCATGACGGGCCGCTCACCATGCGCCGCTGCCGCAGACAGCCGCTCACGAGCCGCTGAAGCGCGGCGTGCGCTTCTCCAGGAAGGCGCGGATCCCCTCCCGGCCGTCGCTCGAGTCGAAGGCGGCCAGCTGCGCCGCCAGCTCCATGTCCAGCACCTCGGCGAGCGACGTGCTCATGCCGTCGCGCAGGGTGCGTTTCACGGCGCGCACCACCTCCGGCGGGCCCGCCGCGATCTGCCCCGCCAGCGCGCGCGCCGCGTTCTCCAGTTCTTCGGCCGGCACCACCTGGTTGAAGAGGCCCAGCCGCTCCCCGCGCTCGGCGCTGATCATGCCGCCGGTGAACAGCAGCTCGGCCGCCAGGGCGGGGCCGACGAGGCGCGGCAGGAAGTAGCTTCCGCCCCAGTCGGGGTGGAGCCCCACACGCAGGAAGGTGAAGCCGATGGAGGCGTTCTCGCTGGCCACGCGCAGGTCACTGGCCAGCGCCAGGCACGCGCCCGCGCCGGCCGCCGGACCGTTCACGGCGGCGATGACGGGCGTGCTCATGGCGTCCATCAGCGCCACGATGCGCATGCCGGCGCGCACCAGCTCCTCGAAGCGCTCGACGTCCTTGGCTTTGAGCAGATCGCTCATCACCGAGACGTCCCCGCCCGTGGAGAAGGCGCGCCCCTCCCCGGTGAGGATGACGCAACGCACCTCCGGGTCCTCCTCGTGCGCGTTCAGGCCCGCCTCCAGCCGCTCGCGCATGTCATCGGCAAAGGCGTTCAGCCGCTCGGGGCGGTTGATGCGGATCCAGCCGATGGCCCCGTCCCGCTCCACCACGATCGTGTCCCGCTGGGCCGCCCTCTTACGCGCATTCATGCCTGCACCTCCACCACCGTGGCGATCCCCTGGCCCACGCCGATGCACATGGTGGCCAGGCCGTAGCCGCCGCCGCGCCGTTTGAGCTCGTGCACCAGGGTGGTCAGGATGCGCGCGCCCGAGCAGCCCAGCGGATGGCCCAGCGCAATGGCGCCGCCGTTCGGGTTCACCCGCGCGGGGTCCAGCTCCAGCTCCTGGATGCACGGGATGGACTGGGCGGCGAACGCCTCGTTCAGCTCCACCACCGCCAGGTCGGCGGCGCGGATGCCCGCCCGCTCGAGCGCCTTGCGTGTGGCGGGCACCGGTCCGAGCCCCATGCAGTCGGGCTCCACGCCGGCCACGGCGGTGGCCACGATGCGCGCCAGCGGCTCCACGCCCAGCGTCCGGGCACGCTCCCCGGAGGCCACCGTGAGCACGGCGGCGCCATCATTCAAGCCGGAGGAATTGCCCGCCGTCACGCTGCCTCCCTCGCGGAACACCGGAGTAAGCGACGCCAGCTTCTCCAGCGTCGTATCGGGCCGCGGGTGCTCGTCCCGCTCCACCTTCGTGGTGCCGCGCCGTCCGGCCACCTCCACCGGCGCTATTTCGGCGTCGAAGCGCCCGGCATCCATGGCGGCGCTGGCGCGCCGCTGGGATTCCAGCGCGAAGGCGTCCTGCGCTTCACGGTCCACCCCGCGCCGCTCCGCCACCACCTCCGCCGTCTCCCCCAGGCCGATGGTCCAGCGCGCCGGCATGCGCGGGTTCACGAAGCGCCAGCCGAGCACGCTGTCGGCCACCTCAGGCGTGCCGCGGGGAAAGCCGGTTGCGGGCTTCAGCGTGACCCAGGGTGCACGGCTCATGGACTCCACGCCGCCCGCCAGGAAGAGCTCACCCTCGCCGGCAACGATGGCGTGGAAGGCGTCGTTCACGGCCTGGAGACCGGAGCCGCACAGGCGGTTCACCGTACGGCCGGGCACCTCGATGGGCAGCTCCGCCAGCAGCGCGGCCATGCGCGCCACGTTGCGGTTGTCCTCGCCCGCCTGATTGGTGCACCCCAGGATGACGTCCTCCACGGTGGCGGGATCGATGCCGGTGCGCGTCACGGCGGCGCGCAGGACGTGCGCGGCCAGGTCGTCCGGGCGCACGGCGGCCAGCGCCCCGCCGTGGCGGCCCACGGGGGTGCGCACCGCGTCCAGGATCCAGGCCGTGCGCACGCTCAGCCCAGCTCCACCCACACGCTCTTGAGCTGCGTGTAGAGGTCCAGAGCGCTGGCGCCCAGCTCGCGCCCGAAGCCCGACTGCTTGTAGCCGCCGAAGGGGGAGGCCGCGTCCAGCGGGTGGTAGGTGTTCACCCACACGGTGCCGGCCTGCAGGCGGGCGGCCATGCGGTGCGCGCGCTTCACGTCGGCGGTCCAGACGCCGGCCGCCAGCCCGTACTCGCTGCCGTTGGCCAGCGCCAGCGCCTCCTCCTCCTCCTCGAAGCTCATGACCGAGAGCACGGGCCCGAAGATCTCCTCGCGGGCAATGCAGTGCTCAGCGGTGACGCCGTCGAACACCGTGGGCTCGAGCCAGTAGCCGCGCTCCTCACCGTCGTAGAGGGCGCGCTTGCCGCCCGTGACCAGGCGCGCGCCCTCCGCCTTGCCCTGCTCCACGTAGCCCAGCACGCGGTCCAGCTGTTCCTGCGAGACGAGCGGGCCCGTACGCGTCTTCGGGTCCAGCGGGTCCCCGGGCTGGAGCTTGCCGGCGCGGCCGGTGAGCTGCTCCAGCAGCTCCTCCCGCACGGAGGCGTGCACCAGCAGGCGGGAGCCCGCCGTGCAGCACTGCCCGTTGTTGTAGAAGATGCCCGCGAAGGCGCCCCGGGCCGCGGCGCCCAGGTCCGCGTCCGGGAAGATGATGTTGGGGGACTTGCCGCCCAGCTCCAGCGACACGCGCTTCAGCGTGGGCGCCGCCTCCCGCATGATGATGCGCCCCACCTCGGTGGAGCCCGTGAAGGCAATCTTGTCCACGCCGGGGTGGCGCACCAGCGCCGCGCCGGCCGTTTCCCCCATGCCGGGGACCACGTTGAGGAGGCCGCCCGGCAGGCCGGCCTCGGCACAGATGGCCGCCAGCTCCAGGGCGCTGAGCGGCGTCTGCTCGGCGGGCTTCAGCACCACCGCGTTCCCGCACGCCAGCGCGGGCGCCACCTTCCAGGCGGCCATGAGCAGGGGGAAGTTCCACGGGATGATGGCGCCCACCACACCCACCGGCTCGCGCAGCGTGTAGTTCAGCACGCTGCCACGCACGGGGATGGTCGACCCCTCCAGCTTGGTGGTCCAGCCCGCGTAGTAGCGGAAGGCGTCCACCACCATGCGGATGTCGATGGCCGCCTCGCGCACCGGCTTGCCGTTGTCCTCGGCCTCCAGCTTGGCCAGTTCCTCGGCGCGTGCCTCGATGGCGTCCCCGATGCGCCACAGCAGCGCGCCCCGATCGGCGGCGTCCATGGTGCGCCAGGCGTCCGCCTCGAAGGCGGCGCGCGCGGCGGAGACGGCGGCGTCGACGTCGCTTGACGTCCCCTCTGCCACCTCCGTCAGGGTGGCACCGGTGGCCGGCGCGAGGGTGGGGAAGCGGCCGCCCTCCGCCGCGGCGCGCCACGCCCCGTCGATGAACAGCTCGTCACGGCCGATCCGCTGCGCGCGGATGCTGGTGCTGGCCATGCCTCAGCGGGCCTTGAACTCGGCCTTGCGCTTCTCCACGTAAGCGGCCAGGCCCTCCTTGGCGTCCGAACTCTGGAAGAGCAGCTGCTGCAGCTCTCGCTCCACGGCCAGGGCGTCCTGGAAGGGCAGCTCGGCGCCGGTCTGCACCGCCCGCTTGATGTTGCCCACGGCCTTGGCGGCCATGTTGGGCGGCGTGAAGCGCTTGGCGTACGCCATGACCTGCTCCATGAACGCGTCCCCGCTGTCCGCCTCGTAGAGCTCGTTGATGATGCCCATGCGCTGGGCCTCCTCGAATTCGAAGGTGCGGCCCGTGACCATGAGCTCCATGGCGGCCGACTTGCCCACCAGCCGGCAGAGGCGCTGCGTGCCGCCCGTGCCAGGGAGCACTCCCAGGCTCACCTCGGGCAGACCGATCTTGCTGCCGCCCTTGCGCCCGATGCGCAGGTCCGCGGCCATGGCAATCTCCAGCCCGCCGCCCACCGTGTGCCCGTTCAGCCCCGCGATCACCAGCTTGGGCGTCTGCTCGAGCCGGTTCAGCGTCTCGTTGGCGTGCAGGCAGAAGTAGTACTTGAAGGTGGGCGTCACCGAGTTCAGCATCTGGATATTGGCCCCGGCGCAGAAGAACTTGTCGCCGGCGCCGCGCAGCACGATGACGTGCACGTCGTCGTCCATACGGGCGCGCAGGATGGCCGTGTCCAGATCCTGCAGCATCTCGTACGTGTAGGTGTTCGCCGGTGGGTCCTGCAGGGTGAATACGGCCACGCCGTCCACGGTCTCGTAGCCAACCAGCGTGTCCCGCTCCGTTGCTGCCACTGCCTCTGCCATCCGTGCCTCCAGGGTCGGTATCAGTCGAGCCGTCTATGTGATCCAAGAGAAGAGGGCCGGTCCGCATCCGCGCCCGGCCCCGATTCCGCAT
Organism: Gemmatimonadota bacterium; assembly: GCA_040905425.1. Classification (GTDB taxonomy): domain Bacteria; phylum Gemmatimonadota; class Gemmatimonadetes; order Longimicrobiales; family RSA9; genus JBBDRO01. Next base: position 16,862 of record JBBDRO010000040.1, read on the forward strand.
GGGAGCGATCCGCCGCCGCGACGGTCGCTGCAACCCGGCCCGCGGCACGCCGGAGCCGCGGCGGGCGCGCCGCGTCGGCCGGCGCAGTCGTCGCGCCCGGAGGAGGCCAAAGCTAGGCCGGGCGCGTGGGCGGGGTCAAGCCGCCGGGGCCGGAACGCCACCCGCCCCCCGGGGGGCTCGTACCGCCCCTCCGACCATCGGTGCCCGGCGCGCGTCCTCTCGCGCCCGCGCGCTTGCCCGTGTCCGTCCCGTGCGGGTAACTTCCAGCTGTTGGAACCCCACTCCTGCACCGAGGTAC
>JBBDRO010000040.1:17259-29951 GCA_040905425.1 Gemmatimonadota bacterium
CCGTCCCGTGCGGGTAACTTCCAGCTGTTGGAACCCCACTCCTGCACCGAGGTACCGAAGGCATGCCGAGCTCCTGTCGAACCGCCTTCCACCAGATCGGCCGCGGGGCCGCGCTGCTGCTGGTCGCCGTCGTGCTGGCGGGGGCCGCCCGCCAGGCGGCGCCGGGGGCCGTCTGGCGCATCCCGCTCACGGGTGTGGTGGAGCTGGGGCTGGCGCCGTTCATCGAGCGCACGATCCGCGAGGCGGAGGCGGCCGGCGCGGCCGCGGTGATCCTGCACATCGAGACGCCGGGCGGGCGCGTGGACGCCGCGTGGCGCATCGTGGACGCCGTCAAGAACGCCGAGGTGCCGGTCTATGCCTTCGTGGACCGGCGCGCGCTCTCGGCCGGAGCGCTCATTGCCCTGGCCACGGACCGCATCTACATGCGTCCCGGCGGCACCATGGGCGCCGCCACGCCGGTCACCGGCGACGGGGTCAAGGCTTCCGAGAAGATGGTCAGCGCCATGCGCAGCGAGATGCGGGCGCTGGCCGAGGAGCGCGGCCTGGATCCGGCCGTGGCCGAGGCCATGGTGGACGAGAGCATTGCGCTGGAGGGCCTGGCCGCCGAGGGCAAGCTGCTGACGCTCTCCACGGAGCAGGCTGAGGCGGTGGGCTACGCGGAGCCGATGGAGAGCTGGGACGCCCTCGTCGCTTCCCTGGGACTGGCGGACGCGCCGCTGCACGAGGCGCGCCTGAACTGGGCGGAGAAGCTGGTGCGCTTCTTCACCAATCCCATGGTGGCGCCGCTGCTCCTTTCGCTGGGGTTCCTGGGGCTCATGGTGGAGATCAAGGCGCCCGGGCTCGGGCTGCCCGGTGGGGTGGGCGCCACCTCTCTCGCGCTCTTCTTCGGCAGCCACCTGCTGCTGGGCCTGGCCGGTCTGGAGGAGATCCTTCTGCTGCTGGCCGGTGTAGGCCTGATCGCGGTGGAGGTGTTCCTCATTCCCGGCTTCGGCATTGCCGGCATCGCGGGTATTCTGGCCGTGGTGGCCAGCATCTTCTTCAGCCTGGTAGGTCCCATGGCCACTGCGGCGGATCTCATCACGGCGGCGAGTGTGGTTTCCCTCTCCGCGCTCGTGGTGATCCTGGCGGGCTGGGCGCTGGTGCGGCGACTGCCCCGGAGCGGACGGTTCTCCAGCTCCGGGCTGCTGCTGGGCGAGTCCACCCGCAGCGACACCGGCTACACGTCCTTTGCCATCCGGGGTGACCTGGTGGGCGCCGAGGGCGTGACCTTGACCGACCTCCGGCCCGCCGGTGCGGCGCGCTTCGGTGACGAGCGCATCGACGTGGTGGCGGAGGCCAACTGGATCGAGTCCGGCACCCCCGTGCGCATCGTGCGCTCGGAGGGGTACCGGCACGTGGTGGTGCCGCACGTGGCGGCACCCTCCGAGTAGCTCCTCACTCCTTCTCAAGAAAACGAGCCGACGATGGAAGAACTCGGATTCGGGGCCGTCTTTCCCGTGTTCCTGCTGGCGTTCGTCATCTTTCTCATCATCCTCATCACCTGGATGGTGCCCGTTCGCCTGTGGGTGGAGGCGGTCTTCGCGGGCGTCCGGGTCAGCCTGGGGGACCTCATCGGGATGCGCCTCAGGAAGGTGAACCCGGCGGCCGTGGTGCGGCCGCTCATCGCCGCCACCAAGGCGGGGCTGGATCTGGCCAACGGGCCGCTCGAGGCGCACTACCTGGCCGGCGGCCACGTGGACCGCGTGGTCAAGGCGCTCATCAGCGCGGACAAGGCCAACCTTGGCCTGTCCTTTCAGCAGGCCACGGCCATCGACCTGGCGGGCCGCGACGTGCTGGAGGCGGTCAAGGTGTCGGTGAACCCCAAGGTCATCGACACGCCTCGCGTGGCGGCCATGGCCAAGGACGGCATCCAGCTCATTGCCACGGCGCGTGTGACCGTGCGCGCCAACATCAACCGCCTGGTCGGCGGCGCGGGCGAGGACACCATCCTGGCGCGCGTGGGTGAGGGCATCGTGTCCACCATCGGCTCGGCGGATTCGCACAAGAGGGTGCTGGAGAACCCGGACGCCATCTCCAAGGGGGTGCTGGCCAAGGGGCTGGACGCGGGCACGGCCTTCGAGATCCTGTCCATCGACATTGCCGACGTGGACGTGGGCAAGAACATCGGCGCCGAGCTGCAGACCGATCAGGCGGAGGCCGACAAGCGCATTGCCCAGGCCAAGGCCGAGGAGCGGCGCGCCATGGCCGTGGCCGCCGAGCAGGAGATGGTGGCGCGCGTGCAGGAGATGCGCGCCCGGGTGGTGGAGGCCGAGGCGCAGGTGCCGCTGGCCATGGCCGAGGCGTTCCGCAACGGCAACCTTGGCATCATGGATTATGCAAGATACCGTAACATGGTTGCTGACACGGACATGCGTAAGGCCATCGCAGGTGGTGATCCGGGCATGACCGGCAAGGCGGCGGAGTAGCGCATGGAGGACCTCTTCCCGGTCCTTATCATCGTGCTCTTCATTGTCCTGCCGCTCGTGGAGAAGGCGCTGAAGGGCGGGAAGGGCAAGGACACGCCCCCGCGCTCGCCGGGGTCGGGGGCGCCCGCGCAACGCCGGGTGCCGGGCGAGCGGAAGCGGCCGGAAGTGATGTCGGGAGGCGTGCTCACGGAGGGCCGGCGGGAACAGCCCGAGAGCGCGGCCGACATGGTGCCCGAGGACCTGTGGGCGGTGCTCACCGGGGAGCAGCGGTCGACCCGCCCGCCGCCCCGGCGCGCGCCCGCGCCCCCGACACCGCGGGAAGGGCCGCCGGTGGAGGCGGTGGCGTGGAAGGTGGAGAGCGAACGCGATCAGGTGGACGCGCTCCTCCAGGGGCGCATCGACGAGCAACGGCGGGAGGTGCGGGAGCGGGACGAGCGCATCCGCCGCTCCCGCCTGGCGCGCCCCGAGCACCTGCGGCCGGCCCCGCGCGTGGTGTCGCTGGAGACGCCCCTCGGCGATCCGGACAAGCGCCACGAGCGCTTCCACGACAAGATGGACGCCATCACCGCCACCGAGGTGGGCCGGGCAGGTACGCGGCGCAGGAGCGCGGGCATGCTGGACGAGCTGGCGCTCGGCAGCCAGGCCGAGCTGCGCCGAGCCCTCGTGCTGCAGGAGGTGCTCGGAATGCCGCGGTCCATGCGGACGCTGGAGGACACCTACACGGACCGTTAGTTTGCTGGGGCCGCGGCCACGTCCGCGGCGGCTGGCCCGAGTGGCGGAATGGCAGACGCGGCGGACTCAAAATCCGCTGGGGGCAACCTCGTGTGGGTTCGAATCCCACCTCGGGCATGAAGGGCCGCAACGGTTTTGGCCGCTGCGGCCCGTTCTTTATCCAGGCGCCTTCCGGCGCCTCTGTAAGATTCCCACCTCCACCGGCATTACAGGGGTGGAGAATCAAACATGAAAACACAACCCGATCCCACCGATGACGGCCGCCTGGCGGCGGCGGCGCGCGCCGGCTCGCTGGACGCGCTGGCCGAGCTGTACCGCCGCCATGCGGATGCGGTGCACGCCGTGGCGTATCGCCTCACCGGCTCGGCCGCCGACGCCTCCGACGTGCTCCAGGACGTCTTCGTGGGGCTGCCGAGGGCGCTGGAACGCTACCGGGAGCAGGGCAGCTTCGCCGCCTGGCTGAAGCAGGTGGCGGCCCGCGTGAGCCTGATGCGCCTCAGGGCCGAGCGGCGCAGGGGTGAGCGCCCGCTCGACGAGGCGCACGAGGCGGGCGGCATGGCCGCGCCTGAGCTGCCGCTGGAATGGTTGGAGATGCGCCGGGCGCTGGCGGCGCTGCCGGACGCCTACCGTGCCGTGTTCGTGCTGAAGGAGATCGAGGGATACACACACGCGGAGATCGCCGGGATGCTGGGCATCTCGAGCGGTGCCGCCGCCACGCGCCTGTCCCGCGCCTGGACCGTACTGCGCAGGGAGCTGAAGCCATGACGAGACACCCCGACATCGTGCGCCTGCGCCGTTTCGCCGCCGGTGAGCTGGTGGGAGCGGGGCGCGCCCGTACCGCGCGCCACCTCGAACACTGTGACGCCTGCCGCCGCACCAGCCGGTGGACGGACGACGTGGTGCGCACCGCCGCGCTGGCCATGGCGCCCCCGGCCCCCGCGGACGCCTGGGCCGCCATCGAGCGTCGCGCGCGCAGGGACGAGGCGCTCATCCTCCCCGTGGCTGACCCGACGCGAGTCGCCGCGCCGTCGCTCCGGGGGGCGCGCCTGGCGGTGCTGGCGCTGCTGCTGGCCGGCGGGCTGGCGGCCGCGGTGCCCGGCTCGCCGCTCCGGGCGTGGATCGAACGGGCCGTGCGCGCCGCGGTCACGGAGACGGACGTCCGGCCGCCGGCGGGCGAGCCTGCCGCCACGGTCCCCGAGGTGACCTACGTCCTGCCCGCCGCGGTCGGCACCGCGGTGGTGGCGCTGGAGCGGCCCGGCGGCGCCGTTGAGCTACGCGTCCGGGTGGGGGCCGTGGATGAACTCGAGGTCCACATGCAGGGTGCCGCGGTGGCTGCGCAGGTGCGCACCGCGGCCGGGCGGCTGACCATCACGGGCGCCGCGGGCGGCCGCATTCAGATCATCCTGCCCGCCGCACTGGCCGACGCGCGTATCGAGGTGGACGGGGTGGTCTATCTCACCAAGCGGGGCGCCGCCGTGACGGTGCTGGCGGCGGAGGCGGACAGCCTGGGTCCGGTGATCATCCTGCCCGTTCGCCCGGGAGGCACGCCGTGACGCACCTCATGCTCATGCTGCTGGCGCTCGCCACGGGGGGCACCCTGCAGGGCGTGGTGCGCGTGGAGGGCACAGGCGAGCCCATCTCGCAGGCCACGGTCCACATTGAGGAGCTGGGGCGCACCGCCGTCACCGATGCGCGCGGCTTTTACGTGCTGCCCGACATACACGCTGGCAGCCACCGCGTGGAGGCCCGTGCGCTGGGGCACGTGCCGGCCGTGCTTACGATGCGCACGGACGGTGCGGCCACCCTGCGCCTGGACTTCGACCTGGTGGTGCGGCCCGTGCGGCTGCCGGGCGTGGACGTGCGCGGCGCAGTGACCGGGGACAGCCTGGCGCCGCCCCCGCCGGCCGACGCGGGTCCGCCGGCCGCGCGTATGGCGTCCTTTGCGCTGCGCACCCTGCCGGGGGTGGTCGAGCCCGACGTGCTCCGCGCGCTGCAGATCCTGCCCGCGGTGGCCGCCATCTCGGACTACTCCTCCGCGCTCTACGTGCGGGGCGGCTCCGGCGATCAGAATCTCATCACCCTGGACGGCGTCCCCCTGTTCAACCCGTATCATCTGGGCGGGATCTTCAGCGCGCTGGCGCCCGACGCCGTGGCGTACGTGGATATGCGACCCGGCGCGCTGCCGGCGGCACTCGGGGATCGGCTCTCCGGCGCCGTCACCATCCAGACGCGCAGCGGAGCCCGCGACCGTGTGCGGGGCAGCGGGGCGGTGGGGCTGATCTCCTCGCACGGCACGCTGGACGGTCCGCTGCCCGGTGGCCGCGGCACGTTCCTCCTCACGGGCCGCCGCACCTACCTGGACGCCGTATCCGACGCCGCCTACGGCCTGGGCATCACGGACATCACCGTGCCGTACGGCTTCTGGGACGTCCTGGGCCGGGCCACGTACCCGGTGGGCGAACAGGCCACGCTCACCTTCACCGGCATCCTGAATAGGGAGGGCGTCCACATCCCCGAGCGGATGCGCCGCGAGGTGGACGCCACGGCCGATTTCAGCTGGGGCTCGCGCATGGCCACGGTAGGCCTGCGCCGTCCCCTGGGCGGGGGCTATCTGCTCGACGCCCGCGTGGGCTACACGGACTTCTCCGGCGGCTTCGACGCGTGGAGCATGGGCTGGAGCGGCAGCATCTTCTGCGAATTCGACGGCTGCGACTATTCGGCGGCCAGGCGCGACTCGACACACGTCGTGGAAGCCCGCACCGCCATCCGGGACGTGGTGGCGGGTGCGGATCTCACCCGCTTCGGCCTCAGGCACACGCTCCGCGCCGGCTTCCAGGTGGATGCGTACGCGCACGACAACGCCCTGCTCACGCTGGACGACTTCGATTCCGACTACCTGAGTCCCTTCGACCAGGCGGGCCGCCTGGCCACCGTGGCCGCCTACGTGGAGGACGAATGGCATCCCAGCGCGGCCGTGCAGCTGCGCGGCGGGCTGAGGGTCCTGCACGCGGGCCGCCTCGGCACGGCCTGGCTGCCGCGCGTGGGCGCCCGGTGGCAGGCCAGCCGGACCGTGGCGCTCAGCGCCGGCGCGGGCATGTACGCGCAGGCCATCCGCAGCATGAAGGATGACGAGGCGGTGACCGCCAGCCTGGTAGCGTACGACATCTTCGCCACCCGGCCGGAGGGAGGCGGCCTGGCCCGCTCCGCCGACGCTGTGCTGGGCGTGGAGTACCGGGGCCAGGACCTGCTGCTGCGCGCGGAGGCGTACGCCCGGAGGCTGGACGGTCTCGTGATGGGGCCGGATCCAGACGATCCGCTGGAGGTGCCGCCGCTGGTGGTGGACGCCTTCCAGTTGGGCCAGGGTACCGCGCATGGCCTGGAGCTCACCGGCGCCTGGCGGGCGTGGTCCGTGGACTTCCGGGCGGCGTACGCGCTGGCGTGGACGCGGCGCACGGTGAATGGAGCCACGTTCGTGCCGCGCTTCGACCGCCGGCATCGCGTGGACCTGACCGCGGACCGGCCCCTGGGGGCCAGCGGCCTGCTCACGGCGCGCCTGGCGCTGGCCACCGGCCAGCCCTACACCCCCGTGGTGGGGCTGACCGTGCCCGTGCGCTTCCGACCGGGGCAGGGAAGCTGGGAGCGCGCGTACCTGGGCCGTGTGGTGCTGGGGGAGCACAACAGCGCCCGGCTGCCCGGCTACCTGCGCCTGGACCTGGCGGCGCGACGCAGCTTCGAGCGCCGCTGGTTCGGACGGGCGCTGACCCTTACCCCCTACCTTCAGGTGGTCAACGTGCTGAACACGCACAACGCCCTCGTGACCGAGCCCCAACTGTGGGGCGGGCCGCGGCTCACCTACTGGCCGGAGCTGCCCGTCCTGCCGAGCTTCGGCGTGGAATGGCGGTTCTGACCATGCACGCGCCCATCAGGATCCCGCTTCTGGTAGCCCTCGTGCTGGGGGCCGTCGGATGCGACTTCACGCGCGCTCCCACGGCGCTCGAGGTGGACGGGCCCACCCTCGGCGTGCACGCCGTGATGGAGGCCGGCGCGCCGGCTGTGGACGTCCTCGTGACGTGGACGCGGGTGGTGGCCGGCGCCGACGCCCCGGTCACCGAGCCGGCGCTCGGGGCCAGCGTGCGGCTGATCCGCGGCACGGACACGCTGGCGGCCGGAGCGCTACCCTCCGGCGCGTCCTCCTGTGCATTGCCGCCGTTCGGTGACGACGGCCAGGAGCTGCGCGCCGGTTGCTACCGCGTGAACCTGCCGGGCGGGGTGCTGCCCCAGGAGCGCTACGGGCTGCTCGTGGACGTGGCGGGCCGCGCCGTGACCGGCGCCGCCACCGTGCCGGCCTCGCCCGTCGTGGACGCTCCCTTCGCGGGCGACACCCTTTGGGTCGGGGCCACCGGCCCGGACCCCTCCACCTCGGACGCCGTCACCGTGGCGTGGGCTCCCGCTGGTGGGCGTTACATGGAACTCTCGTTCGGGTCTGCCACCAGCGCCTGCGAAGTCTACATACAGAAGCCCGGTGAGGACGTGGGTCAGGCCTGGCTGGAGGTGCAGGACGCCGTCACGGCCACGGTAGCGCCCTACGCTCTCGCATGCGGCCAGGACGCACCCGACGTGGTTCCGGCGTACCTGTACGTGGCCGCATTCGACACGGCTTATGCCCGCTACGCACGGGACCGCGCCCGTGGCGGCAACTCCGTGCCCGCCGAACGCGCGTCCCCGGGTCTGGTCGGAGCGGTGGGCGTCTTCGGCGGGGCCGCGACCGTGGGCGTGCCGCTGTTCCTGCGCGCCCGGTAGACGGCTGCGCTTGACACCATCCCGCGTGGCGCCTATCCCCCATGCTCGACTCCTCGCGCGCATGGAGACTGCCACATGCTCATCACCAGGGGATCCGCCACCACCGGCCCCCGCGACCGAGTGGCCTTCCAGGGACGGCCGGGGGCGTTCAGCGAGGAGGCCGTCCTGGCCTGGTTCACGGGCGGCTGCGAGCCCGTGCCGGAGCCGGACTTTCCGGCCGTGGCGCTGGCGGTCGAGGCCGGCAACGTGGATTGGGGTGTCCTGCCCGTGGAGAACACCATCGCCGGGTGCGTCACGGGCACCGTGGACGTCCTGGCCACCGTCCCGCTGAGCGTGGTGGGGGAGGTGATGGTGCCGATCCGCCACTGCGTGCTCGGGCTGCCCGGCACCCGGCTCGAGGACCTCACCCGCGTGTCCTCGCACCCGGTGGCCCTTGCCCAGTGCACGGCGTTCCTGAGGAGCCGCCCCCGGCTGGAGGCGGTGGCGGTGCAGGATACCGCGGGCGCCGCCGAGGCCGTGGCGGCGGCGGGGGAGCCCACGCACGGTGCCATCGCAAGCCGGGGGGCGGGGGAGCGCTACGGGCTGGACGTGCTGGTGGAGGATGTCCAGGACCGGCCGGACAACCAGACGCGCTTCCTGGTGGTGCGCGCCGCCAGGCCCGCGCACGATGCGCACAGCACGACAGACGGCAACGAGGCGCCCGCCGCCGACCCTCCGCAGCCGGGTCCCGTCAAGCTGGTGCTGCTCGTGGAAACCCCCAACGCCCCCGGCGCCCTCCTGAACGTGCTGCGGCCCCTGGCCGAGCAGGGCTTCAACCTCTCCAACCTGGTAGCGCGCCCGGTCGGCGAGCCGTGGACCTACCGCTTCTTCCTGGAGTTCGAAGCGCCGGCCCGCGACGCGGCGCTGGAAGCCGCCCTGGCCGAGGTGGGCAGGGGCGCCCGCACCATGCGGGTGCTGGGCAGCTTCTCCGCAGTGCCCGGCGGCGGCGCGCTGTGACGCGCGCCGCGCGCCGTTCGTCTCCCTCCTGAAGGCGGCGCACGGACGGACCTCTCCTCTCGTTCCCTCGCAGGCGCCGGTACCCGACAGCGCAGGAGGGAATCATGCAGCAACGCAATTCCGCAGGTGTAGTCCTCATCGCCGCCCTGGCGTTCGCGGCGTGCGTGGACGGGCCGCTGGAGCCCGGTACGGACACGGGGGAGGTGGCCGCGGCCGGGTCGCTTGAAGCCACCAGCGCGGCCGTTACGTTCGCGGGCAGCCTTTCGGCTGCCGCGGTGTCCGACCGGAGCTACCTGCCCACCCTGGACCATGCCTCGAGCGTGGCGCTTCGTGCCGTGGCGGAGGCCGAGGGCCAGGCCGCGGCCTCCGCCATCCAGGGCCGCTATCGGGACCTGCTCGCGCAGGCTGAGGACGCCGCGGCCGCGGGCCGCTACGAGCTGGCGCGGCAGCTCCAGCAGGCGGCCCGGCAGCTGCGGCTCGAGACCGTCATCCATGCATTCGGCGGGCGCGTGGCCTTGCGCCTGCACGCCGTGGTGGGTGAGCGCCTGCGGGCGCTGGAGGAACGGACGGCGGCCGCCGCCGAGGCCGGCCAGGATGTGGCGCGCGTGCAGGCCCTCCTGCGCGCGGCCACCCGGCTCCACAGGGAGGCGGCGGAGGCGCTCCGCGAGGGCCACGCGGTGGGCGCGCTGGACGCCGATTTCCACGCCGTCGACCGGCTCAACGAGGCGGCCACGGCGCTCGGCTGAGGGGTGCGGAGGGGCCGGCGCACAGCGCGCGTCGGCCCCCCCGCAATCGCTTGCACCCGGCACTCCCCGCAACTATACTCGGCCACGCTACGCCCGCGTGCGTGAGGGGGCTGGCGTCTCCATCGGGAGGTGGAGGGGCGGCCCCGTTTTCGCATGAGTGTCCGCGGCGCGGCATCGAACCGCAATGAGATTGATATGTCCGGGAGTGAGGGGCCATGGCCACGCGTGGATTAGAGGGAGTTGTAGCGGCGCAGACCAGCATCAGCCGGGTGCTGGGGCAGGATGGTCGATTGATCTACCGCGGCTATGACATCGAGGACCTGGCCGAGCACGCTTCCTTCGAGGAAGTATGCCATCTGCTGTGGTACGGCGATCTGCCGGACCAGGCGGCGCTGGACCGGTTGCATGGCCGGCTCATGGAAGGCGCGCAGCTGGGTTCGCCCGCGGTGGAAGTGGTGCGGCATGCGCCTGCCGGCACGCATCCCATGGCCATCCTGCGCAGCGCGGTGTCCGCGCTGGCCTTCACCGATTCCGACGTCGAGGACAACTCGGCCGAGGCCAACGAGCGCAAGGCCATCCGCCTCACTGCCGAGACCGTGGCGCTCACCGCCGCCATCGAACGCGTCCGCCGGGGCAGGGACCCCGTGGACCCGGATCCCGCCCTGGGGCTGGGCGCCAATCTCCTGTACATGATGTCCGGCCGGGCGCCGGACGAGCTGCACGCGCGCATCATGGACGTGGCGCTCACGCTGCACGCCGAGCACGGCATGAACGCCTCCACCTTCGCGGCGCGCGTGACGGCGGGGACGATGGCGGACATGCACTCCGCGGTCACCTCGGCCATCGGCACCCTGAAGGGGCCGCTCCACGGCGGCGCCAACGAGCGGGTCATGCGCATGCTGCAGGAGGTGGCCGAGCCCGGCCGCGCCGCCGAGTGGGTGCGCGGCGCCCTCGAGCGGGGTGAGAAGGTCATGGGCTTCGGGCACCGCGTCTACCGCACGCTGGACCCGCGGGCACCGATCCTCCGTGAGTTGGCCAGCGAACTCGCCGGGCGCGGCGGGGACCAGCGCTGGCTGGAGGTCTCGGAAGGCATCCGGACGGCCATGGGTGAGGAGATGGAGAAGCGGCAGAAGCAGATCTATCCGAATGTGGACTTCTTCAGCGCTTCGGTCTATTTCACCATGGGCATTCCCATGGACCTGTTCACCAACCTGTTCGCCTGTGCACGCATGGCTGGCTGGACCGCCCACGTGATGGAGCAGCACGCGGACAACCGCCTGATCCGGCCGAAGGGCGAGTACGTCGGCCCCGAGGACCGCAAGGCCGTGCCCATTGGGCAGCGATGACTCCGGAGACCCCCATGACCGACATTCGCGTAACCACCGTAGACCTCTCCTCGGAGGGAGTGGAGACACCCCTCCTGGTACTCCAGGTCTTCGAGCGGGACCGGACCGCCGACGGCTATCTGGGGGTGCTGGACGGCCTGTACGGCGGCGCGATCAACCGCGTTCTGGGCGGTGACTTCTCCGGGCGCAAGGACGAGACGCTCGTCCTCTATCCAGCGGAGGGCGTGGCTCCGGAGCGCCTGCTCCTGGTGGGCGTGGGCAAGCGGGAGGACTACACGGTCGAGCGTTTGCGCTTGGCGGTGGGAACGGCGGTGAACGTGGCAAGCCGCATGGGGATCGGGGACGTGGCCATCTCCCTGGAGCACGTCAGCCGCCTGAGCGAGCGGATGGGGGAGTACCTGGCGGCGCTGGCGGCCGTGGAGGCAGCCCTCCTGGCGTCCTGGCACTTCCGGGAACTGAAGACGTCAAGCAGCGACGAACGGTCCACGCCCCTTGCCACCCTCACCCTCGTCGCGGGATCGGATGACGAGGCGCGGGAGCTACGCGGCGCGGCCGACTACGGCACCGTGCTGGGGCGCGCGGCCAACCTGGCGCGGGAGCTGGCCACCCGCCCCGGCAACTCCGCCACGCCCAGTTTCCTGGCCGACGTGGCCGGTCGCATTGCCGAGGCGCGCGGGATGAAGCTCACCGTGCTGGATCGGGCGGCCATGGAGAAGGAGGGCATGCACGCCCTGCTGGCCGTGGCCCGGGGCAGCCAGGAGGAGCCGCGCTTCATCGTGCTCGAGCACCAGGGCGGTACCGAAGGCGCGGCGCCGCTGGTCCTGGTGGGCAAGGGGGTGACGTTCGATTCGGGCGGTATCTCCATCAAGCCGGCGGCCAGCATGGAGGACATGAAGTATGACATGTCCGGTGCCGCCGCCGTCCTGGCCGCCATGGATGGCATCGGCGAGCTGGAACTGAGTGCCAACGTGGTGGGCATCGTGCCATGCACGGAGAACCTTCCCTCCGGGACCGCGCTCAAACCCGGTGACGTGATCGGCTCGCACCTGGGCAGCACCATCGAGGTCATTAACACGGACGCCGAGGGCCGCCTCATCCTGGCGGACGCGTTGTCCTACGCCCGCCGTTTCGAGCCGGCCGCCATCCTGGACGCCGCCACGCTCACGGGCGCGGTGGTCATCGGCCTCGGCCATCACGCTATCGGCCTCATGGGCAACCACGGCGACCTGCTCAGCGAGGTACGCGCGGCGGGCCAACGCACGGGAGAGCGCTGCTGGCCGCTGCCGCTCTGGGACGAGTACCGGCCGCAGCTGGACAGTGACGTGGCGGACATCAAGAACTCGGGCGGGCGTCCCGCCGGGAGCATCACGGCCGGCTGGTTCCTGAAGGCCTTCGTGGAGGACGCCACGCCCTGGGCCCACCTGGACATTGCGGGCACGGCGTACCGCGCGGAGGGCACCAGCTACCTGCCGAAGGGCGCCACCGGCGCGCCGACGCGCCTCTTCATCGAGTGGGTCCGCGCCCGCGCCGGAGGCTGAGGAAGCGTGCTCCGTCACATCCTACGCTGCGTGGCGCTCGCGGCGCCGGCCCTCCTCGCGGGGGCCGGC
>JBBDRO010000040.1:29961-37101 GCA_040905425.1 Gemmatimonadota bacterium
CCCCCCCCCCCCCCGGCGCAGGATCCACCCCCGCCCGATAGCCTGAACGTGGAAGCCGCGCCGGTCGATTCGCTGGAGCAGGCCGCGGACACCCTGCCGCCGCCACTCTTCGTGGACCTGCCTGGTGGGCGGGCGCCGGGCTGGGGTGCCGGCACCTGGCGCTGGGACCGGGACGATCTCCTGATGGCCGGGGCCATCACGCTTGCCGATCTGCTGGACGGGATTCCGGGCGTGACCACGGTGCGCGGCGGCTTCCATGGCCAGCCGCAGGCGGCCGGCGCCTTCGGCTCCACGGCGCCCGGGCTCCGCGTGGAAGTGGACGGTTTCGTGCTGGACCCGCTCGGCGGCGGCGCCTTCGATCTGGCGCGCTTTGCCCTGGTCAACGTGGACGAGGTGGTGGTGGAGCGGCGCCTGGACGGGCTGCGCATCCGCCTGCGTACCACCCAGGCGCGCGATGCGGAGCCCTACTCGCGGATCGAGGCGGGTCTGGGCCAGCCCGATGCCAACCAGTTCCGCGGTATGCTGGTGGTTCCACACTTCCTCATCGGGCCCCTTGGGCTGGCCATCGACCGGTTGGAGACGGAGGGGCTGGACGCCAACGAGCCGGCCGTCGTCATGGGCGGGTGGGGCTCGTGGGGCATCCAGAACGAGCGGCGGGGCGTGCGCGTGGAATTCATCCAGTCCACCGTTGAGCGCGAGGCCGAATCTCCCTGGCCGGTAGCCTCCGCCGAGCGGCGGGACATGATCGTGCGCGCCCGCAACCGCTTCCTGCCGGGCCTGACGGCCGAGATCTTCGCGGGTGCGTCCTCCTTCGACCATCCCCTGCCGGCGCTGCCCCCGGAGGAGGAGGGTGGTGACTCGATACCCGCCGAGCTGGCACGGGAGAGCGTGGCGTTCGGCGCGCGCGTGGCGGGCGAGGGCGCCTGGTGGCTGGCCGAGGGGGCGCTGCGCGGCCGCACGGCGGACGAGCTACCGGGCGCCGAGCTGGAGGGCGCCGTGCGGCTGCGGCCGCACGGGCTGGTGGAGGTGGAGGGGGAGGTGCTGCGGAGCAATCTGGCCGGGGCGGGCGCCACCGCCTGGTCCGCTCGCGCGGCCGTCCAGCCACTCGCGGGGGTCGGCCTGTTCGCCGAGGTGAGCGGCGGCGCGCGGGTCGCGCCCTTCTTCGGCCCCGATTCCATACGCGCGGGCTGGCGGGAGGACCGGTCGGGGTGGCGGGTGGGTGCCGAGGCCTTGCGCTGGGGCATCCATGCAGGTGCCGCCGCGCTGCGCGTGAACAGCGATACGGTTCCGCCTTTCGATCTTCCATTCGACAGCGCCCACGGCCGCTTCGACGGCGGTGCGGTGAACGGCCTCGAGGCGTTCGTGCGGGCGCCGCTGTGGCGGGACATCCTGGCCGCTGAGGGCTGGATCGTGGAGCTCACGGGCCCGGAGCCGCTGCCGCCGTATCTGCCGCTGCGCACCTGGCGGGGGGTGCTGGAGGCGCGCATCGCCCCCCTCGAGAGCGGCAACCTGGACGTGCTCGGGCGTCTGGAGGCGCGCCATCGCTCCGCCATGTTTGCGCCGGCGTCCTCCGCACCGGTGCCGCCGGATCCAGCTGGCGCCCTCACGCCCGCCCTGGCGGTAATGGAGGCGCGCACCCAGATGGACGGCTACCTGGCCATCCGCATCATCGACGTGCTGGCGTACATACGCTACGAGGACTTCACCGGCGTGCGGGCGCGCGACCTGCCGGACCGGCCCGTACCGGGTCCACGCATCTTCTACGGGGTGAAATGGCGCTTCCGGAACTGATCGGTGGCGCGTTGCCCCATTCCCAGAGCACGGGTACCTTCGCTATCTTCGGAGGTCGCGGATGATCCGTAGCATGACCGGCTTCGGCGAGGCCGAGCGCGAGGTGACCGCAGGGCGTTTGCGGGCCGAGGTGCGCACGGTCAATCACCGCTTTTTCAGCGCCAATCTGCGCCTATCGCGGGCCATCGAGCGGCACGAGCCGCAGGTGCGCGAGTGGCTGCGCGCCATTCTCTCGCGGGGGCACGTGAACTTCACGCTGCGCCTGCAGACCGGCGACCAGGAGAACGGCGGCGGCGCGCTGCGCGCGGACGAGGCGCGGGCCCGGCAGTACATGCGGGCCTTCGAGACGCTGCGGCAGCGGCTGGGTGTCGAGGGGGAGGTAGACCTGGCGTTGCTGGCGCGTTTCGGAGACATCATCGTGCCTGCGGACGAGGACGACGGCCCCGAGGTGGATGCGGAGGATCTGCGGGCGGTGACGGAAGCGGCGGCCGAGGCGGCCGTGGTGCTGCGCGAGCGGGAAGGCGTCAGCCTGGCCGCCGACCTGGCGGGCCGGCTGGACGCGCTGGAGGCGGCCACCGCGCGCATTGCCGAGCGCGCGCCGGACCGCCTCAAGGTGGAGCGTGACCGGATGCGGCGGGTGGTGGCGGAACTGCTCGAGGACGTGCCGCTGGACGAGGACCGCATTGCCCGCGAGGTGGCGCACATCGCGGAGCGCTGGGACGTCAGCGAGGAACTGGTCCGCCTGCGCTCGCATGTGACGCTGTTCCGTGAGATCATGGCCGGTGAGGCCGCCGAGCCGGTGGGCAAGCGCCTGTCGTTCCTGGTGCAGGAGATGAATCGGGAGGCCAACACCATCGGCTCCAAGGCCAACGACGCGCCGATCGAACACGAGGTGGTGGCCATCAAGGATGAGATCGAGCGGCTGCGCGAGCAGGTGGAGAACGTGGAGTGAGAGTGCCCGGCCGCGCGTTTCCACTGGTCATCGCGGCGCCGAGCGGCACCGGGAAGACCTCGCTAGCCCACGCACTGGTGGAGCGGTACGAGGACGTGGTGTTCTCGATCTCCGCCACGACCCGTGCGCCGCGCGAGTACGAGCGGCCGGGCGTGGACTACATCTTCGTGGACGAGGCGCGTTTCCGCTCCATGGCGGAGGCCGGTGAGCTGGCGGAGTGGGCGGAGGTCCACGGCCGCCACTACGGCACGCCGCGGGCTGGGGTGGCCGAGGCCCTGGAGCAGGGACGGGTGGTGGTGCTGGACATCGATGTCCAGGGAGCGCGGCAGGTGCGCGGCGTCTTTCCCGACGCGGTGCTGGTCTTCATCCTGCCGCCGTCGGCCGCGGAGCTGGCGCGGCGCCTGTCCCACCGGGGCAGCGAGGATGACGTGGAACGGCGCCGCCGGCTGGGCAACGCCCGGGCGGAACTGCAGGGCGCCGACGAGTTCGACTATGTGGTCGTCAATGACGACTTTGATACGGCCCTCGGTGCGCTGGATGCCATCGTGGCCGCGGAGCGGCACCGCGCCTCACGCGCGGAGGACCTCCCCGGCACGTTGCATGGGCTGGACCGGGAACTGGCCGGACTGATGAACGAGAGGAGCAACTGACATGCGGGTCTTCACCCCCATGGAGATGGCCGAGCACACGGGCAGCAAGTACCTGGGCATCCTGGTGGCCGCGCGCTTCGCGCGTGAGCTGAACGCCCTGCCCACGGATACCGTGCCGGGCCGTTTCGGTAAGAAGCTGACCACGCGCGCGGCGGAGACCATGGCCGACGGCAGGATCGACTTCGAGCTGACCAAGCGCCGCCGCCACCCGGGCGAATAGCGGGGCCGGGGCGTGGCCGAGCGAGCGGCGCCTGAGGGGCCGCGGCGCGGCCTCACTCCCCGGCGTCCCTGGCGGGGGCGGCGGGTGGTGCTCGGTGTGTGCGGCGGCATTGCCGCCTACAAGGCCGTGCAGCTGGCGCGCGACCTCACCCAGCTGGGCGCCGAGGTGGACGTTGTCCTGACGGCCGCGGCCGAGCGCTTCGTGGGCGCGCTCAGCTTCGCGGCGCTCACCGGGCGCCCGGTACGGACGGACATCTTCGCGGCGGATGACGCGCTGGCCCACATCCGGTTGGCGCGCGAGGCCCACGCCGTCTGCGTGGCCCCCGCGACCGCCGATTTCCTGGCGCGCGCCGCCCACGGCCGCGCCGATGATCTGCTGACCGCCATACTCCTGGCCACCCGTGCGCCCGTGCTCCTCTGTCCAGCCATGAATGACGCCATGTGGGCCCATCCCCAGACGGCCGCCAACGTGCGGCACCTGCGGGAGGCGCTTGCCTACGGGGTGGTGGAACCGGCGGAAGGTCCGCTCGCCCACGGTGAGGGTCAGGGCGCGGGGCGCCTGCCCGAGCCGGAGGTCCTCACGGCCTGGCTTGGCCGGGTGCTGGAGCCGGCGGGACCGTTTGCCGGCCGGCAGGTGGTGGTCAGCGCGGGGCCCACGCGCGAATCGCTGGATCCCGTACGCGTGCTCACCAACCGCTCCTCCGGACGCATGGGCTTCGCGCTGGCGCAGGCCGCCTGGCGGCGCGGCGCCGCGGTGACGCTGGTCAGCGGACCGACGAGTCTGCCCGATCCGCCCGGCGTGAACGTGGTCCGCGTGGAGGACACGGCGGCCATGGCGGGCGCGGTCCGGGCGGCCCTGCCGGGCGCCGCCGCGCTGCTCATGGCCGCGGCGCCCGCGGATTTCCGGCCCGCGGAAGCGGCGGCGGCCAAGACGCCCAAGGACGCCGTGCCGGCCGCGCTGGAGCTGGTGGCCACGCCGGACGTGCTGGTGAGCACGCGGGCCGCCCGCCCGGAGGGTATGGTGACCGTGGGCTTCGCGCTGCAGACCGGGCCGGACCACGCCGCGGCCCGCGCCAAGCTGGCGGCCAAGGGACTGGACCTGGTGGTGCTGAATGACGCCCTCGAACCGGGCGCCGGCTTCGAGGTGGACACGAACCGCGTGGAGCTGCTGGGCGCGGACGGCAGTCAGGAAAGCCTGCCGCTGCTCATCAAGGACGAGGTTGCCGAGGCCATCCTGGACCGCGTGGAGCGGCTGCTGCCGGCCGCACCGGCGGACGCGTGAGCGGCGAGCGCGCCCTGCTGCTGCGCTACCTGCGCCAGCTCGGCCAGGTGGGCGGGGACGTACTGTGGCTGGACGACATGCGCCGCGACGAGCTGCGGCGCGCCGTGCGGGCGTGGGGCAGCCAGGCGGCGGGGGAACCGGCCGCGGGCGCCATGGACGCCCTGAAGTCGGCGGTCGGTGCCGGCACCAGGCCCGCACCTCCGCAGGGGGCCGCAACCGCGGCCGGGGCCACGCGCGCAGTGCCCTTCGCGGCGCCGTCCGCCAGCGCCCCCGCGCTCCGCGTGCTCGCGGCGGATGCGCAGGGCTGCACGCGTTGCGGTCTGGCCGAGGGTCGCACCAACGTGGTCTTCGGCGAGGGCGCCACGGACGCCGACCTGGTGGTGGTGGGAGAGGCGCCCGGCCGCGAGGAGGACGCCAGCGGCCGGCCCTTCGTGGGGCGTGCGGGCAAGATGCTGGACCTGCTGCTGCTGAGCGCCGGCTTCCCGCGCGAGCGGGTCTACATCTGCAACGTGTTGAAGTGCCGGCCGCCGCAGAACCGCGACCCGCGCGCCGACGAGGTGGCGGCCTGCACCACCACCTGGCTGCACGCCCAGCTCGAGGCCATCGCGCCGCGGGCGCTGCTGGCGGTGGGGAAGTTCGCCGCCCAGACGCTGGCCGGATCGGAAGAGAGTATCGGCAGCCTGCGGCGGCGCGTACACGCCTATCGCGGCACGCCGTTGATCGTCACGTATCATCCCGCGTACCTGCTCCGCTCGCCCCACATGGTGCGCACGGCATGGCAGGACGTCCAGCGCATGAGACAGGTCCTCGATGAAGCGGCTTGAACTAGCCTACGACGCGGAGTCCGCGCCCTCGCCCGACCGCCAGCCGCCGTACGCGCCGGAAGCGGAGGTGAGCGTGCTGGGCGGCATGCTCATCGACGGTGACGCCGTGGCCAAGGCGCTGGAAGTGGTGGATGACACCATGTTCTACCGCGAGGCCAACCGGCGCGTCTTCCGCTCCATGACGCGCCTCTTCCAGCGCGGCCAGGTGGCCGACCTGGTCACGGTGGCCGAGGACCTCAAGGCCACCGACGAACTGGAGGCCATCGGCGGCATCCCCTACCTGGCCGAGCTGCAGGACGCCGTCCCCACCTCCGCCAACATCGAGTTCCACGCCCGCATCGTGCGCGAGCGGGCGCTGCTGCGCCGCCTCATCGAGGGCGCCACGGGCATCATCCGCGACGCCTACGAGCAGGGCGAGCGCTCGGTGGAGGCCATCCTGGACGTGGCCGAGCAGCGCATCTTCCAGGTGGCGCAGTCTCACGAGCGCGAGGGCTTCGTCTGGATCAAGAAGATCCTCTACCCCACCTTCGAGAAGATCGAGGAGCTGCAGGCCACCAAGGGCGGCATCACCGGGGTGCCCACCGGCTTCACCGCCATCGATGACATGACGGGCGGCTTCCAGCGCGGTGACCTGGTCATCGTGGCCGCGCGCCCCTCCATGGGAAAGACCGCCTTCGTCACGGGCGTGGCGCTGCACGCGGCCATCAGCCACCAGGTGCCGGTGGCCGTCTTCTCCCTGGAGATGAGCAAGCAGCAGGTGGTGCAGCGCATGCTCTGCTCCGAGGCGCTCGTGGACCTGGGCCGTCTGCTGCGCGGCCGGCTGGCCGACGACGACTTCGTGCGCCTGGCCCAGGCCGCCGGCCACCTCAACACGGCCCCCATCTGGATCGACGATTCCGGCAGCCTCTCCGTGCTGGAGATGCGCGCCAAGGCCCGCCGCCTGAAGGCCGACCAGCCCGAACTGGGGCTCGTGGTGGTGGACTACATCCAGCTCATGCACGCGGGCGGCAACGCCGAGAACCGCCAGCAGGAGGTGAGCACCATCTCGCGCGGCCTGAAGGCGCTGGCCAAGGAGTTGGAGGTGCCCATCATCGCGCTCTCGCAGCTCTCGCGCGCGCCGGAGCAGCGCTCCGACCACCGCCCGCAGCTCTCCGACCTGCGCGAGTCCGGCTCCATCGAGCAGGACGCCGATCTGGTGGGCTTCCTCTATCGCCCCGAGTACTACCTGACCGCTATGGAGGCGCAGGAGAAGGGGGAGGTGGGCAAGGCCGAACTCATCATCAGCAAGCAGCGCAACGGCCCCACGGGCGCCGTGGAACTCTATTTCCGCAAGGAGTGCGCGCGCTTCGAGAGCTTCAGCGCCCACGCCGCCCATTGACCACCTTGCAAGCGACGTCCCCGCTCACGTTCGCGGCGGACCGC
>JBBDRO010000040.1:37201-42344 GCA_040905425.1 Gemmatimonadota bacterium
CCGCCCATTGACCACCTTGCAAGCGACGTCCCCGCTCACGTTCGCGGCGGACCGCGTCCTGCCATGCCCGGCGGCTCCCACGCGTCCGTTCCCGGTGGAGGGCACGCTCGCATTCCCGGTGGGCCGCACGCTCCCGTTTCCGGCGGTCCGCGTCCCCCGGTGAGCGCCGTGGCCCGCACCCGCACCGCCTACTTCTGCGCCGACTGCGGCAACGAGACCGCCCGCTGGCAGGGGCAATGTCCGGCCTGCGACGCGTGGAACACCCTCGTGGAGGAACCGCGCGGTGCGCGCGCGGAAGCCACCGCCCCCCACGCCGGTGCCGCGGCCGCCGCGCCGGTACGGCTGGAGGAGGTGGCGGGCGCCGAGACGGAGCGCTGGCTCACCGGCCTGGACGAGTTCGACTTCGTGCTGGGCGGCGGGCTGGTGCCGGGCTCGCTGGTGCTGGTGGGCGGGGAGCCGGGCATCGGCAAGAGCACGCTGCTGCTCCAGGTGGCGGCGCGCCTGGAGACGCTCGGGCGGAGCACGCTCTACGTCTCCGGTGAGGAGTCCGCCGCCCAGACCCGCCTGCGCGCCGACCGGCTGAGCGAGTCGGCGGGCCGCGTCACCTTCCTGGCCGAGACCAGCCTGGAGGCCATCCTGGCGCGCGCCGAGGCGCTCGAGCCCGCCGTGCTCTTCGTGGATTCCATCCAGACCATCCGTACCGAGGCGCTCGAGGGCGCGCCGGGCAGCGTGGGGCAGGTGCGCGAGTGCGCCGCCCGCCTGCAGCGCGAGGCCAAGGAGACCGGCACCGCCATCTTCCTGGTGGGTCACGTCACCAAGGGCGGCATGGTGGCCGGCCCCAAGACGCTCGAGCACATCGTGGACACGGTGCTCTACTTCGAGGGCGCCGCCCTGGACCATCGCGTGCTGCGCGCCAGCAAGAACCGCTTCGGCGCGGCCGACGAGCTGGGCGTCTTCCGCATGGGACAGGGGGGTCTGGAGGCCGTGGCCAACCCCTCCGAGCTCTTCCTGCGCGAGCGCGGCGCGGGCGCCAGCGGCTCCGCCGTGGTGGCCACCATCGAGGGCACGCGGCCGCTGCTGGTGGAGGTGCAGGCGCTCTGCTCCAAGGCCAGCTACGGCGCCGCGCAGCGCGTGGCCAATGGCTTCGACCGCCAGCGCCTGACGCTGCTGCTGGCCGTCCTGGAACGCCGCGCCGGCATAGCCTTCGGGGAACTGGACGTCTTCCTGAACGTGGCCGGTGGAGTGCGCCTGGCCGACCCGGCCGCCGACCTGGCCGTGGCGGCCGCGCTCGGTTCGGCGGTCTTCGACCGGCAGCTGCCGCACGACGCCGTCTTCCTGGGTGAGATCGGCCTGGGCGGCGAGGTGCGCGCCGTCTCCCAGGCGGAGCGGCGCGTGGCGGAGGCGGCGCGCATGGGCTTTGCCACCGCCTACCTGCCCACCCGCTCGGTGCCGGCCGCGCCGCCGGAGGGCATCGCGCTGCACGCGCTGCCCGACCTGGCCGCGCTCTCGGGGGCGGTGTGGCAGTGAGGCGGCGGCCACGCGCCGCGGTGGTTATCCCGGCGGCGGGCGCCGGGCGGCGCATGGGCGGCGCGGCCAAGCCCTTCCTGGAGGTGGGCGGCCGGCCGGTGCTGGCGCGCGCGTTGCGGCCGTTCCTGGAGCACTCCGCCGTGGACTGGGTGGTGGTGGCGCTCGCGCCGGACCACATGGCCGATCCCCCGGCGTGGCTTACCTCCATGGATCCGCGCATCGCGCTGGTGGAGGGCGGCCTCGAGCGCGGCGACTCCGTGCGCCGGGCGCTGGACCTGGTGCCGCCCGAGGCGGCCGTGGTGCTGGTGCACGACGCGGCCCGGCCGCTGGTCTCCGCGGCCGTGGTGGCGCGCGTCTACGACGTGGCGGCCCGTGGCCGCTCGGTCGTGGCGGCCGTGCCGGTGACGGACACCATCCAGGAGGTGGACGCCGCCCGCCGCATCGTGGCCACGCCGGACCGGAGCCGCCTGTGGCGTGCGCAGACGCCCCAGGCCTTCCCCCGCGCCGTGCTGGTGGACGCCTACCAGCGCGCGGAGGCGGAGGGCGTGCCCGGCACGGACGAGGCGGCGCTGGTGACCCGCTACGGCGGCGTGGTGGAGGTGGTGGAGGGGGACCTGCGTAACCTGAAGCTGACCTCGCGCGAGGATCTGCGCATGGCGGAGGCGCTGCTCACGGACGGCCCGTGAGGACGCTGCCGTTCGCCGCGCCCGGGGAGGTGGAGGCGGCGTTGGACGCGGTTCGAGCGCATCTGGAGGGTGGCGGCGTCGTCGCTTACCCCACGGAGACGGTATACGGCTTCGGCACATTGCTCCAGCCCGATGCGCTGGCGGCGCTGGCGCGGCTGAAGCGCCGCGAGCCGGCCAGCCCGTTTCTGCTGCTGGTGCGCGCGGCCGAGGACGCGGCGGGACTGGTATGGAGCGCCGCGGCGGAGCGGCTGGCCGTGGCGTGCTGGCCCGGTCCGCTGACGCTGGTGCTGCCGGATCCGGAGGCGCGCTATCCCGAGGGGGTGCGCTCGGCCACCGGTGGCGTGGCGGTGCGCGCCACCTCGCACGAGGGGATCCGCCGGCTGCTGGCCGTGCTGCCCGGCCCGCTCACCTCCACCAGCGCCAACCCGCCGGGCGGGCCGCCGGCCCGCAACGCCCCGGCGGCGGCCGAGACGGTGCGCGACCTGGGCGGGGAGGTGCTCGTGCTGGACGGGGGGGCGTCGGGTACCGGGCCGCCATCCACAATCGTGGACTGTACCGGGCCGGACGCGCCCCGGCTGCTGCGGGCCGGCGCCGTGTCCCTGGAGAGACTGCGCAGCATCGTGGAGACCGTCCATGAGTGAACCGACGCCCGCCCGGCCCGGCCAGAGCTACCGCCTGCTCTTCCTGTGCACGGGCAACACCTGCCGGAGCCCCATGGCGGCGGCGCTGGCCCGCGCGGCCGCGGCGCGCCGCGGCTGGGAGCACGTGGCGGTGCGCTCCGCGGGCGTGACGGCGTTCCCCGGTGCGCCCGCCGCCGACCAGGCGGTGACGGTCGTGGCCGAGCGCGGCCTGGAGCTGAGCGGCCATGCCGCGTCGCAGTTGGACGAGGAGGCGGTGGCCTGGGCGGACCTGGTGGTGGGGATGAGTCCGGCGCACGTGGGCGCGGCGCGCGAGCTGGGCGCCGGTGAGAAGGCCGCGCTGCTGACCGATTTCCTCTCAGGGCCGGGGCAGGGTGGGGCCGTGGCCGACCCCTTCGGCGCCGACTTGGACACGTACCGCGCCACGCTCGAGCAGCTGGCGGCGGCGGTGGACGCGCTGCTGGAACGGCTCGAGCCTATTCTGGCGCCGTGAGCGTATCCGCTGGCCGCCCACTGCGTGCACGCATCGTGAGTGCGCCGTGAGCCCCGCGCCCGCGCCGCGGGTCTACGCCCTCCTGGGCGACCCGGTGGCGCACTCCCTCTCCCCGCGCATGCAGAACGCCGCCTTCCGCCACGCCGGGCTGGACGCCTCGTACGTGGCGCGCCGGGCGGTGGCGGAGGACGTGCCCCGCCTCATGCGGGCGCTCGCCCGGGCCGGCGGCGGGGGGAACGTGACGGTGCCCTTCAAGACCGTGGCGGCGGGTGCGTTGGACGTGGCCACGCCCGCCGTGACCGCCACCGGCGCCTGCAACACCTTCTGGTGGGCGGACGGCGCGCTCCACGGTGACAACACGGACGGGGCGGGCTTCCTGGCTGCGGTGCGCCTGCTGGTGCCGCGGCTGGAGGGCGCGCGCGCGCTGGTGCTGGGCGCCGGAGGCGCGGCGCGGGCGGTGGTGCACGCGCTGCTCGGCGCGGAAGCCGCCGAGGTGGTGGTGGCCAACCGCACGCCGGAGCGGGCGGCGGCGCTTGTGGAGGCGCTGGATGACGCGGGCATCCTCCGGGTCCTTGCCCTGTCGGAAACGGCTCGGCTCGAGGGGCTGGACCTGGTTGTGAACGCCACGTCGCTCGGTCTGGGCGCCGACGATCCGCTGCCCCTGGAGCCGCGCCGCGATGCGCATGGCGCCGTATTCGACCTGGTCTACCGCCCCGGCGGCACCGCCTGGACGCGCGCCGCGGCCGCGCGCGGCATCCCCGCCGCCGAGGGCACGGAGATGCTGCTCCGGCAGGGCGCCGAGGCGTTCCGCCGCTGGACGGGGCTGGAGGCGCCGCTGGAGGTGATGCGGGCGGCGCTTGCGGAGGCGGCGCCGGTGGACTGAGGGGGTGGCATCGGCCAGGATCGTAGCCTGCCGGTGTGGCGGATCCAGCCATGGCGCGGCGGCACGGCACCGGGGTGCGCTGGCGCAAGCTCATCCAACATGGCGCCGCCATTGGCGTATGGCATGCGGCGCGCCCATTGGCGCATGGCGCGGCGGTCGGTTCGTATCGAGCCAATTCGGCGGTGCGATGCGTCATTGAGAGTTCCCACCGGCGTCCCATCCGTCAAAGATGTCCCAAATACCCCATTGACAGATTTTTCGGCTCGCCTAACTCGCGGGCTCGCCCCAGCGTCATGCGCGATCAGGAAGGCGTGTCGGAAGCCGTCTGATGACGCTTGTCCGCATGCGCCGAGGTCGTTGACCTGGAATGCTCCCCATGGCCCTCCAGCGGCCACCCAGAGCGTCGAAAAACCACCCCTTATATTACAGGAAGTCGTTGGGACCACTGGCCAGAGGAGGGGTTCGATGGGTGGACGCGCGGAGGGTGTAAGCTACGCGGAGCGGGCGGCGCTGAGCAAGGGACGGCAGCGGGGGTGGCTGATGCGGGAGCAACCGGTTGATACGGGAGACATGGAGTCCGCCGCCGACCCCCGGAACGTTTCGGCCGAGATGTCCGGATGGGACAGCGGCGATGATTCGCCGCCTTCCGGTGCGGGTCTCGTAGAGGATCCGGCGGCCCCGGACCAGGAGAGCGCGGAGTGCGAGCCCGTCGATCACGAAGCCATCGAGAACGACGAGCTGGAAGAGCTCGGCAACGAGATCGCCACCATCGCCGCCCACATCCACGCGGCGGAGTACCAGCTGCTGGTCAAGCTGGCCGAGTTCGACCGGCGCCAGGGTTGGGAGGTCTGCGGCTTCCGTAACTGCGCCGCCTGGCTGGCCTTCCGCACCGGCATGAGCACGGGTGCCTGCCGCG
>JBBDRO010000041.1:0-318 GCA_040905425.1 Gemmatimonadota bacterium
GCGCGTGGTGAAGTGGCGCACCGTCTCCGCCCCTATCAAGCGACGTCCCCCGTACACGCCCTCGTTCAGCAGCAGCTCCGCGAACACCGCCAGATCCCGGGCCGACGAGAAGAGCCCCGCGTGGCCGGCCACCCCGCCGATCGCGAAGGCGTTCTCGTCATGCACCACGCCGTGCACGTGCGTGTGGCGGAAGGTGGTGTCCAGCTCGGTGGGGGCAATGCGCCGGAGCAGCTCGGCATCGTGCTCGCACGCGGCGCCCGGCGGAGCCGGGCAGCCCGCCGCCGGCCACGCATCGGACCATGCTCCCCGGGACCATGC
>JBBDRO010000041.1:328-7734 GCA_040905425.1 Gemmatimonadota bacterium
GGGGGGGGGGCCGGGGGGTGCGGGGCAGCCCGCCGCCGGGGGCGGCGGCGGGCACAGCCTACGGTTCGCGGGTGAGCGAGCGTCGCAGGAGGGAACACCGGCGGGCAGCCGGGCATCGTCGCTTACCACATAGGGCACGTCCCGCCAGCCCACCGGATTGAAGCCCGTGTCCCGCATGCCCAGCGGCGCGAAGATGCGCTCCTCCATGAAGGCGTCGAGCTCCATGCCCGTGACCCGCTCTGCGGCCAGCGCCATGAGGATGGCGCCGTAGTCACTGTAGACGGTGCGCGTGCGCGGGGGGTAGGCCTGCGGCAACGCCAGGATCTCGCGCAGGTACGCTTCACGGCCGCGGGCCGTTTGCCAGGTGGCGCCATAGGCGGGCAGCCCCGCGCGGTGCAGCAGCAGGTCGCGAATGGTGATGGCGGGGCGCCCGCCGCCCGCCCACTCGGGAAGGTAGCGGGCGAGCGGTGCGTCCAGCTCCATCCGCCCATCATCCACCAGCAGCATGAGCGCCGTGGTGGTGGCCACCACCTTGGTGAGGGAGGCCATGTCCCAGAGGGTGGAGTCGCTCACCGCGGGGGCGTCGGGCGCGTAATCGGTACGGCCGTAGCCGGCCAGATGCACGAGCTTGCCGCCGCGGCCCACGGCCACCGCCGCGCCCGGCGCCGCGCCCTCGGCCAGCGCGTCCAGCACGATGCTGTCCACCACGGCGGGCAGGCGGGGGTGCAGCGCGGCGGCCTCCGGTGGCGCCGGTTGCAGCGGCGCGGTGCGCGGCGCGCGGCGAGTCGTGCCGGCCGCCGTGCGCGCGGGGATCTCCAGCCCCTCCCCCACCACGTGGAAGGGCGGCAGGTCGAGCGGCAGCTTGCCCGTCACGGGGATGCGGCCGAGCAGGGCGTCCGCGGCGGCCTGCTGGAGCGGCGGATGCCCGGCCCAGGCCAGCATGAGGGTGCCCGCGTCCGGCACCTGCTCCAGGATGTAGGGGTTGCCGAAGGAGAGCAGCACGGTGGGCTTGCCGGCGGCCAGCTCGCCGGCCAGCGCCGCCAGACTGTCAGGTATGCCGATGCCGCCCTTGCGGTCCCCCACGCGCACGTAGGCGGAGAAGAGCACCAGGTCGGCGCTGGCCGCGGCCCGGCGCACGTCCGCCAGCGCGGCGGGGTGGCTGCCGCGATCCAGGCGGATGCGACGCACTTCGCGGAAGCTGCCCGCCAGGGCCCGGTGAAAGACGTCCCCTGCGTACGGATCGGTATCATCCACGTACTGCACGCTGAGCACGCGGGGGGTGCGCGCCGGGTCCAGCGGGAGGAGACCGTTCTGGTCGCGCGGCACGGTGATGGAGCGCTCCGCCGCGGCGCGCGCGAGCGGCTGGTGGGCGGGGCTGCCCACCACCAGCGGCACCGCCTCCACGTCCACGAAGCGCTGCCGGTGCAGTCCCTGCCCCGCCTTCAGCGCCAGGATCTTGCGCACGGAGCGGTCGATGCGCGCCTCGGGGATCTCCCCCCGGCGCACGGCGTCGATCACGGCGCCCATGGCGCGCGGCGCGCTGGTGGGCATGAGCAGCACGTCGGCGCCCGCCTGGATGGCGCGCACGTTGGCCTGCTCCACGGTGTAGAGCGCCGCCACGGCGTCCATGTCCAGGGCGTCCACCACCACAAGGCCATCGAAGCCCAGATCCTCCACGAGCAGTCCCGTGGTGAGCTGGGGAGAGAGCGTGGCCGGCAGTGAGTCACCCGCCAGGCCGGGGAACGCCACGTTGGCCACCATGACCGCCGTGACGCCGGCCTCGATGGCGGCGCGGAAGGGCGGCAGCTCCACGCTGTCGGCCCGGGCGCGGCCGAAGCCCAGGTAATTGAGCGCCAGGTGCGAGTCCAGCGAGGTGTCCCCGTGCCCGGGGAAGTGCTTGGCGGTGGCGTAGACGCCGTGCTCCTGGAGCCCCAGCACGCGCGCCGCCCCCATGCGCGCCACCAGCGCGGGGTCGCTGCCGAAGCTGCGCGTGTTGATGATGGGGTTGGCCGGGTTGTTGTTCACGTCCACCACCGGCGCGTAGGCCATGTGGATGCCCACGGCGCGCACCTCGGCGGCCGTGATGCGGCCGATCTCATAGGAGAGGCGCGGGTCCCCGGTTGCGCCGACCCCCATGGCGGGCGGAAATTCCGTGGCGCCGCCCGTGCGGATGCCGTAGGGCAGCACCACGGCGTCGGCCAGGCGCTGGGCGGGGCCGCGCTCCACGTCGGCGGCCATGAGCAGCGGCACCCTGGCCATGCGCTGGAGCGCGTTCAGCTTGGCCGCGATCTCGAGCGGCGGGCCCACGGAGACCACGAAGCCGCCCACGCCGTCCTCCACCACCCAGCGGCGCAGCCGCTCCCAGGCGGGGGAGCCCACGGGCACGAGCGAGCCGTCGATCCAGGGCACCACCAGCTGGCCCACCTTCTCCTCCAGCGTGAGGGAGGCCAGCGTAGCCTCCACCCATGCCGCCGGGTCGGGCGGCTCGGGCTCGGCGGGCGGGCCCGCGGGGAGCGGGGTGGCCGGTGGCGGCACGGGCTCCGCTGGCGAGGGCGCGGGCGGTTCGGCGCCGCCGGTGCCGGACAGGGTCGAACAGGCGGCCAGGGCCACGAGGGCCACGGCCGGTACGCACAGCGCGCGGAGCCGCGGTCGGACCGCGCCCGCCGGGGAGCGCCAGAGAGACATGAAGCGTGGCTGCATGCTACCGGGGTCGGTACAGGGGATGGGCCGCGCCGCGGCCCTGCACAGAGATACTGGAGCACGTCGGGCGGAACGGCAACGGGGCCGGCGCCACGGTGTGCTACCCCGCGCGGCGCTCGGCGTGCTGCTGCTGGCGCTGGCGGCGGCTTGCGGCGGAGCGAATGGCGGGTCCGATGACGCCGCTGCCGATGCCGCCGGCTCCGACGCCGCGGCGAGCGCCACCGTGCGCGCCGGCATCGACGTCCTGCTGGCCGGGGACGCCGCCCCGCTGGCCGGCCGCCGCGTGGGCCTCATCACCAACCACACGGGCCGCACCGCGGACGGCCGCAGCACCATCGACGCCCTGGCTGAGGACACGCGCCTGGAGCTGGCGGCGCTCTTCAGCCCCGAGCACGGCATCCGCGGCACCGCCGACGCCGGCGAGCGCGTCACCGATGAGGTGGATGAGGCCACTGGCCTGCCCATCTACTCGCTCTACGGACAGACGCGCGCGCCCACGTCCACCATGCTGGCCGACCTGGACGCCCTGGCCTTCGACATCCAGGACATCGGCACGCGCTACTACACGTACGTCTGGACCATGACGCTGGCCATGGAGGCGGCCGCGGGCGCCGGCATCCCCTTCGTGGTGCTGGACCGGCCGAATCCCATCGGCGGCGAACTGGTCCAGGGCAACGTGCTGGACACGGCGTACACCACCTTCGTGGGCCTCCACCCCGTGCCCATGCGCCACGGCCTCACGGCCGGCGAGCTGGCCACCTTCGTGAACGTCGAGTTCGGGGTGGGCGCCGACCTCACGGTGATCCCCGCCGAGGGCTGGACGCGCGACGTGTGGTTCGACGCGACGGGGCTGGAGTGGCGGCCGCCCTCACCCAACATGCCCTCACTCGAGAGCGCCACACACTATCCCGGCACCTGCCTCTTCGAGGGCACCAACCTGTCGGTGGGCCGCGGCACGCCCATGGCCTTTCAGCAGATCGGCGCGCCGTGGCTGGCGGCGGACACCCTGGCGGCGCGGCTGACCGCCCGGGAGCTGCCCGGGGTGCGCATCGAGGCGGTGACCTTCACGCCGTCGGCGCCCGGGGACCGCAAGTACGATGGTGAGGCCGTGCCCGGCCTCCGCTTCACCGTGACCGATCGCGCCACCTACGACCCCACCGTGACGGCCGTGGCCGTGCTGGTGGAGCTGATGCGCCTGCACGCCGACGAGCTCACCTTCCGGGTGGCGCACTTCGACCGCCTGGCCGGCTCCGACCGCCTGCGCCTGCAGCTCCTGGACGGCGCCGACGTGGAGGCCATCGTGGCGCCCTGGGACGCCCGCCGCACCGCCTTCGAGGCCGCCGCCCGGCGGCACCACCTCTACCCGTGATGAACACCCCCGGATCTGGTATGCGACGAATCCCGGTCACGTTCTTAGCGCGCCCCGACCTCCACGGCCGGCGCGGCTCCATTGCCGCCCGCTGCGCCGGCGGCAGCCGGCCGGCGGCCGCGCGCACGCTGGCGCTGCTCGGCGCCCTGGCTGCCGTGGCGGCGTGCGGCGGCCCCCCCTCCCCCGGCGCGCCCGCACCCGGCGCCGAGCTCGCGCCGCCGGTGCCAGCCGACCTGGGCGCGCTGGAGGCCACGCTACGGGCGCGGCTGGCGCCGCTGGCACCCGAGGAGGAGGTCATGGTGGCCGTGCTGGACCTGGAGACCGAGCGCGCACTCGGCATCGACGCCACCGTGCCCGCGCACGCCGCCAGCACCATGAAAGTGCCCGTGCTGCTGGAGCTCTATCGACGCGCCGCGCTGGGCCAGGTGGACCTGGATGCCCCGGTGGAGGTGCGGACCACCTTCCGGAGCATCCTGGACGGGTCGCTTTACACCCTGAGCGCGGACGCGGACAGTGACGCCGAGCTCTACGAGCGGGTGGGCGGCACCACCACGCTCCGCGAGCTGGGCCGGCGCATGATCGTACGCTCCAGCAACCTGGCCACCAACCTGCTGATCGACATCCTGGACGCCGACTCGGTGCAGGCCATGCTGGCGGAGCTGGGCGTGGCGCCGGAGGACCTGCTGGTGCTGCGCGGCGTGGAGGACGGGCCGGCCTACCAGGCGGGGCTCAGCAACATGGCCACGGCGTGGGGGCTGGCGCGCACGCTGGAGGCGGCGGCCTCCTGTGAGGTGGTGCCCGAGCCGTTGTGCGGTGAGGTGGTGCAGGTGCTGGCCGAGCAGGAGTTTGCCGAGATGATCCCGCGCGGGGTGCCCGCCGGTACGCGCGTGGCGCACAAGACGGGCTGGATCACGGGCATCCGCCACGACGCGGCGGTGGTCTACCCGGCAGGCTCACCCCCCTACGTGCTGGTGGTGCTGACGCGCGGCTTCGCGGAGCCGGCGCGGGCGGACAGTGTGGGAGCCGCCATCTCGGCCGACGTGTGGGCGGCGCTGGGGCCGGATGGGCGGCTCCGTCTCCGCGCGGAGCGGGGCCCGGCGGCCGCGCTGCTGCCGCTTCACCGCGAGGTGCGGGTGCCGGCGTTCTTTGCGCGCGCGCTGCGCTACGACGAGTACTGGAACGTGGTCGGCCCGCTGGTGGACGATGCGGCGCTTCTCACGCGCGACAGCGTGGGCGTCTCCGCCGAGGGGCGCACGCTCTACGCGGTGCGCTTCGGCACGGGCCCATCGAAGGTGCTCATGTGGTCCCAGATGCACGGCGACGAGACCACCGCCACGCGCGCCCTGGCCGACCTCTACAGCTTGATTGCCACCCGCCCGGACGACCCGCGCGTGCGCCGCTGGGCGGAGGCGCTCACGCTGGTCAACATCCCCATGCTGAACCCGGACGGCGCCGAGCGCTACCAGCGCCGCAACGCCCACAACGTGGACGTGAACCGGGACGCCCGCGAGCTGGCCACGCCCGAGGCGCAGACGCTGAAGCGCGTGCGCGAAGCCCTGGAACCTCACTACGGCTTCAACCTGCACGACCAGAACCCCCGCTCGCGCGTGGGGCGCACCGACCGCGGCGCGGGAATCGCGCTGCTGGCGCCCCGGCCGCACGCCGGTGACGACGACCCGCCGGGGCTGGTGCGCGGCCAGCGCCTGGCCGTGGACATCGGCCGCGCCATCGAGCCGCTCGTGGGCGGGCACATCACCCGCTACGATGACACCTTCACGCCCCGCGCCTTCGGCGACCTCATGCAGGCGTGGGGCGCAAGCACCGTCCTCATCGAGAGCGGCGGCTGGGCCGACGCCTACCCCAAGGACTGGCTGCGCGCCGTGAACTTCGTGGCGCTGGCGCATGCGCTGGACGTGCTGGCGGCCGGTGAGCCGACGGGGGACGCGGCCTGGTACCACGCCTTGCCACCGAACGGCCGGACGGTGCGCGACCTGCTGGTCATGGGCGGCACGGTGGTGCGCTCCGGCCTCCCGCCCGCGCGGCTGGACCTGGCGCTGGACGTGGCGCCCGCGGGGGAGGGCAGCGTATGGCGGCTGGAGGACACGGGGGACCTGGCCGGCGTGGAGGCGCGCGATACGCTGGACGCGGCCGGGCTGTTCGTGCACTTCCCCACCGGCGTGCCGGGCGACCCGGCCATCTCATCCGGACCGCTCCCCGCGCTCACGCTGCGGCGCTCGGCGGAACCGGGCGCCGAGGTGATCGGGACGCTGGCGGAGGGGCGGGTGCGATGGCGGCTGACGGCGGGCCGCCGCTAGGAACGACGAGCCCTGCCCCGTGGTACAGTTCTGCATGATCCTGCCACGCCGTCTGCCCGCGGCCGCGCTGCTCGTGCTGGCCGCTCTCGTGACGGCGCCGGGCGCCGCCCAGGAGCTTCACGAGCTGCGCGGCCAGGTGGTGGACTCCCTCACGGGCGCGCCGGTGGCCGGAGCGCTGATCCGCATGCCGATGGTGCGGCGTCACACCATCACCAACGCGGAGGGCTGGTTCCGGTTCACCGGGCTGCAGGCGCGCATCCACTACGTTGCCGTGGCGCAGCTCGGCTATCGGAGCGTCACTCCGGCCGTGATGCTACCGCAAGCCGCGCCGCTGGTCATACGGATCACACCCGAGCCGGTCGTGCTGGAGGCCATCCGCGTCTACAACGACCGCCTGCACCGCGACGCGCTGCGCCGCGGCCAGTTCTTTCGCGCGTTCGATCGGGGTGAAATCCTGGCAACGGGCGCGGCGGACGGGCTGGAATTCCTGCGCCTGGGACCGCGCATGCCCATCGTATTGTGTGATAAGAATGACCACCAGGAGCGCCTCTGCACACGCCGGCCGTTCGACGGGGCCACAGGCGCAAGCCTCATGGGCGGCGTCTACCGTGCCGGGGCGCTGCAGGCGCCCCGGTCCCGCGTGCTGGCGCTGCTGGATCTGATGGGGAGATACGACGCGCTCGCCGCCGTGAAGGGGCTGGCCTACCCACCGGTCTTCCTGGACGATCACCTGCTCCCCGGAGGCCTGGCCGCCCTGGAGGCCATCCCCATGAGCACGCTCCACCGCGTGGAGACGTTCGGCACGCGGGGCGAGCTCGAGATCCGCCTCTACACGGCCGCCTACCTGGAGGAGCTGGCTACGGGCGCGGAGCGGCCGATGTTCGCGGTGCCGTCCACGGATGTGTACGAGCCGCCGGTGACGGTGCTGCGGCCGGATACGGCGAGGGGCTGAGGCTGCGGCCGGATTCTTCCGCTGCTTCCGCTGCTTCCGCTGCTTCCGCTGCTTCCGCTGCTTCCGCTGC
>JBBDRO010000042.1:0-7572 GCA_040905425.1 Gemmatimonadota bacterium
GTTGTAAGCGACGTCCCCGCGCCGGCTCCGCCGCGCGCGATCGCGCCTCTGCGGCCGTTGACACGCGCTCGCTCCTGCCGCTTTTTCATGGACACCACCACTGTGGAGAAGCAGTCATGTGTTCCATCCTGGCCATCCTGGACGTGCGCGAGGACAGCGGCGAAATGCGCCGTCGGGCCCTCGACCTGTCCCGTCTGCAGCGCCACCGCGGCCCCGACTGGTCGGGCATCCACTGCGCGCCCGGGGCCGTGCTGGCGCACGAGCGCCTGGCCATCGTGGACGTGGAGAGCGGGGCGCAGCCGCTTCTGGACGCGTCGGGTGCGCTGTCGCTGGCGGTAAACGGAGAGATCTACAATCACCGTGAGCTGCGGGCGGAGCTGCGGCAGCCCTACCCTTTCCGTACGGCCTCCGACTGCGAGGTCATCCTGGCGCTCTACCGGGAGCGGGGCGCCGACTTCCTGCACGAGCTGAACGGCATCTTTGCCTTCGTGCTGCACGACGCGGCGGCGGGCCGCTACCTGATCGCGCGTGACCACATGGGCATCGTGCCGCTTTACACGGGGCGCGACACCCTCGGGCGGCTGCACGTGGCCTCCGAGATGAAGGCTCTCGTGCCCGTCTGCGGGAGCGTGGCGGAGTTCCCGCCCGGGCACCTGCTGGACAGCGAAGAGGGGACGCCCAGGCGCTGGTACGCGCCGGCGTGGAGCAGCTACGAGGAGGTGCTGGAGGGTCCGGCAGCGTCCCGGGAAGACGCCGTGCAGAGCATCCGCAGCGCCCTGGCCGACGCCGTCCACCGCCAGCTCATGAGTGACGTGCCCTACGGCGTCCTCCTCTCCGGCGGCCTCGACTCCTCCATCATCGCGGCGCTGGCCGCGCGCTACGCCGCCCTGCGCGTGGAGGATGATGACCACTCGGCCGCCTGGTGGCCGCGCCTGCACTCCTTTGCCATCGGGCTGGAAGGCTCGCCCGACCTGGCGGCGGCCGAGCTGGTGGCCGCCCACATCGGCTCGGTGCACCACGGCTTCCGCTACACCGTGCAGGAGGGTCTGGACGCGCTCCCCGACGTGATCCGCCACCTGGAGACGTACGACGTGACCACCATCCGCGCGGCCACCCCCATGTACCTCATGGCCCGCCGCATTCGCGCCATGGGCGTCAAGATGGTCCTCTCCGGCGAGGGCGCCGACGAGATCTTCGGCGGCTACCTTTACTTCCACCGCGCCCCGGACGCGCGCGCCTTCCACGAGGAGACCGTGCGCAAGCTGGAGCGCCTGCACCTCTACGACTGCCTGCGCGCCAACAAGGCCATGGCGGCCTGGGGCGTGGAGGCGCGCGTGCCGTTCCTGGACCGGCAGTTCCTGGACGTGGCCATGGGCGTGGATCCCGCGCTGAAGCGCCCCGCCGCGGGCGGTCTGGAGAAGCAGATCCTGCGCGATGCGTGCGCGGACCTCCTGCCCGAGGCCATCACGAAGCGGCAGAAGGAGCAGTTCTCCGACGGCGTGGGCTACGGCTGGATCGACGCGCTGCGCGACCACGCGGCGGAGCAGGTCTCGGAGTTGGAGCTGGAGACAGCCGTGCACCGCTTCCCGCACAACCCGCCCACCACCCGGGAGGCGTACTTCTACCGCCGGATCTTCGCCGAGCACTTTCCGCTGGATTCCTGCGCGGCGTGCGTGCCCGGTGGCGCCTCGGTGGCGTGCAGCACGCCCGAAGCGCTCGCGTGGGACCCATCCTTCGCGGCGGCGGCCGACCCGTCCGGGCGAGCGGTGCGGGGGGTGCACCGGGCGGCGTGGTGAGTGGCAGCCGCCCCCCACCCCACAGCACGAGCACGGAGCTTGCTCGGCGCTCCACCGCGAGTGGTGCGCCGCGGCGCACCTGAATCTCCCGCAACCGCGCGCAAAGAGGTATGTCGAGTCGCCTGAGCTTCCTGATGCTGGCCATGCTGGCCGTGGTCCCCTTGGCCCCTGCGCCGGCTCACGCGCAGTCCCAGGCCGTCCCGGCGCTGGTGGGAGCCGGCATTGGCCTGCTGGGCGGT
Organism: Gemmatimonadota bacterium; assembly: GCA_040905425.1. Taxonomy (GTDB): domain Bacteria; phylum Gemmatimonadota; class Gemmatimonadetes; order Longimicrobiales; family RSA9; genus JBBDRO01. The sequence goes on from JBBDRO010000042.1 coordinate 2,036, forward strand.
GGCGTGGCCACCATCTCCCTGGTGGTGGGCCGCGCCCGCTGGGAGAGTGAATACATCGGCAGTATGGACGACCTCATGGGGCTGAACGGCGCTCCGCTTGTGATCGGCATCGCCACCGGAGCGGCCATCGGCTTCTGGGACGGGGACCGGCTGCGCCGCTCCGTGCTCGGGGGCGTGGGCGGCATGGCACTCGGTATCGGCACCGGTTGGGTGGCCGGCACCATCTTCGGCGACCGTCGCGCCGACAACTGGGCCGGCGCCGTCATCGGTGCCGGCATGGGGCTGGCGGCCGGGGCCGTCGTCGGGGCGCTCTGGCCGCTCGACGAAGATCCCGCAAGCATCGGGGATCCGACCGCAGCGCTGGGCGGCCGTCCGCAGGGGATCCGGGTGGGCTTCCAGGTGCCGGTCCGATGAGGCGCGTGGCAGTCGGCCCGGCGCTCGGCGTGGCACTCCTGCTGGCCGGTTGCGGGAGCAGCCTGCCGCCCCTTCCAGCGTGGACGCCGCTGCCGGAGCCCGATCCCGCTGAGGTGGAGCGGGTGGTCTTCCTGATCGGCGACACCGGCAACGGCATTCCGGCGCACCTGCCGGTCTTCAGCGCGCTGCGCCGGGACATCGAGCACTGGGCCGAACGCCTGGACACGGGAGCGGTGACCATGCTCGTGCTCGGCGACCTCATCTACCCGGACGGCATGCACCCGCACGATCATCCCGCGTTCCCCAATGACTCGCTCATCCTGGGCCAGCAGATCGAGCTCGTAACGGGTCCCGCCGCTATGGCAAAGGAGGCCCGCGCCTACTTCCTGGCGGGCAACCACGACTACATGCAGGAGACGGACGAGGAAGGCCGCCTGCGCCTCAGCTACACGCAGACCTTCATCGAGCGCGCGCGCCTGCGCAACGGGGCGCAGGCCTGGCTGCTGCCGGGGCTGCACGAGCCGGGCCCCACGGTGGTGGACATGGGCGAGCGCCTGCGCCTGGTGCTCCTGGACACCGCATGGTGGCTGCTGGTGGGGGAACAGCAGGAGAAGAATCGCATGCTCATTCGCCTGGACGCCGCGCTGGCCACCGCCGGGGACCGGGACGTCATCGTGGCCGCCCACCACCCCTACACCTCGGCGGGACCGCACGGCGGCTATGTGTCCCTCTGGAAGATGCTCGGCATCCGCTACGTCCTGGCCCGGAGCGGGTCCATCCTGCAGGACCTGAACTCCGAGCAGTACCGGGAACTCCGGCTGGATATAGAGCAGATCTTCGAGCGGCGCGGGCGACCCCTGCTCTTCGCGGGTGGGCACGAGCACTCCCTGCAGGTGATCCGCCACTACGCGCCCGGCGCCCCACAGTGGACGGCGGTGAGCGGCTCCGGCAGCAAGCTCTCCGCCGTGGGCCGCACCGAGGGTATGGTCTTCGGCTCGGGACAGATGGGCTACATGAGCGTGCACTTCCGCCGGGACGGGCACGTGGACCTGTTCGCCACGGCCGTCCCGGCAGCGTACAACGTCTGCCCTCCCGAACCGGGGGCGCACGAGGCGTGCATTGCCGAGGCCATGGACGCCACGCAGGTGGTCTATTCGGTGCGGCTGAAGTAGTCGCCGAGCCAGCATCGACGAAGCTGCAAAAACGAGACGTATCGCCCCGAATCGGGCAGAAAAGTCCCGACCGATCAGGCTTTTCCCCACTCCGCCGTCCGGCTGATCTCCAGTCAGTTTCCGGTTCCTCCCGACTGTATACCCCCCGGCATCTATTTATCATATCACCATGATGAAATGACCGGGGCACGGAGCTCCGGTGTCACGATAGCCCGACAAGGAGCCGACCATGTCGACCAACCCACGCTTCAGCAACCTTCGCTGGGTCGCCGCCATTGCCGCCGTGGGCACCGTAGCCCTCGGGGTCACGGCGTTCACGGCCGACCGGGACAGCAGCGCCCCCTTCAACAACAACATCCCCGAGCCCACACTGCCGGAGATCCGCGGTGAGATGACGGCCCAGCTCACCACCGCCCCCTTCGTCCCAGCCCCCATCGAGCGTGACTACGCCACGCGCGTGATCGTGGATCTGGAGACCACCGAAGAGGTGATGGAGCTGGCCGACGGCACCGAGTACGTCATGTGGACGTTTGGCGGCACGGTGCCCGGACAGTTCATCCGCGTGCGCGAGGGTGACCTGGTGGAGTTCCACCTCAAGAACCACCCCGAGAGCATGATGGCGCACAACATCGACCTGCACGCCGTGTCCGGTCCGGGTGGTGGTGCCAAGGCGTCCCTGACCGCGCCGGGCAACGAGACGGTGTTCGAGTTCCGCGCCCTCAACCCGGGGCTCTACGTCTACCACTGCGCCACCGCGCCCGTGGGCATCCACATTGCCAACGGCATGTACGGCCTCATCCTGGTGGAGCCGAAGGAAGGGCTGCCCGCGGTGGACCACGAGTTCTACGTCATGCAGAGCGAGTTCTACACGAGCGGCAAGTTCGGTGACAAGGGCCTGCTTGACTTCAGCATGGACAAGGCCGTGGCCGAGAACCCGGACTACGTGGTCTTCAACGGCAGCGTCGGCTCCATGACGGGGGACAACGCCCCGCACGTGAAGGTGGGGGAGACGGTGCGCCTCTTCGTGGGCAACGGCGGGCCCAACCTGACCAGCTCGTTCCACGTCATCGGCGAGATCTTCGACAACGTCTACCTCGAGGGCGGCACCGCGGTGAACCACAACGTGCAGACCACGGTGGTACCGGCCGGTGGGTCGGCCATCACCGAGTTCCGCGCCGACGTACCGGGCGAGCTCATCCTGGTGGACCACGCCATCTTCCGCGCCTTCAACAAGGGTGCGCTGGGGATGATCACGGTGACGGGTGAGGAGTCTCCCATCTTCGCCGGCCAGCTCAAGAACGAGAAGTACAACGCCCAGCCGCTGCAGAAGTAGTAAGCGACGACCTGGCGAACGCGCGAACCCGGTAATCACGATGCACGCCACCGCCTCCATCCTGGCCACGGCCCTCCTCCTCCTGCCCCTCGCCGCTCCGGCGGGGGGTCGGGAGGCGGGGGGCACGGGTGCGCCGCCGGCGGCGGCGCCCGAAGCGCGGCCGGACGCGGCAGGGGCGGCGGCATCACCGGCGGGCCAGGCTCGGGCGGCGGCCGCATCACCGGCAGACCCTGCATCCGACAACGCTCCCGGCGCGGCGCCCGGCGCCGCCGCGGAGGCTGCCGAGGGCACCGAAGGCGCGGCCGCGAACGTCGCTTACGAGGTGGTGGAGCCGGGCACGATCCGCATCCCCGCCGGCACGTACATGCCGCTCTACGGGGCTGGTGAGGGTGTCCTGGAGATGCCGGCGTTCTCGCTGGACCGGCGACCGGTCACCAGGGCGGAGTTCGCCGCCTTCCTGGCCGACCACCCGGCATGGCGGCGCGACCGGGTAAAGCGGATCTTCGCGGATGAGGGCTATCTGGCCTTGTGGCCGGCGACCAACGATCCGGGCAACGCCGTCGACGCGGCGCGGCCGGCCACCGAGGTCTCCTGGTTCGCGGCGCAGGCTTACTGCCAGGCGCAGGGGCAGCGCCTGCCGACGGTGGACGAGTGGGAGTACGCCGCCACCCGCGCACCGGCGGGCGTGGGTGCCACCGCCTGGAAGAGCACGGTGCTGACCGCCGCAAACCGGAGGGCGCGCGGCGCCCCGGCCCCGGTGGGTTCGGGGCTGGTCGGCGCCTGGGGCCTGCGCGACCTGCACGGCTTGGTGCAGGAGTGGACCATGGACTTCAACAGCGTGGTGGTCTCCTCCGACTCACGGGGGACGGGCGCTCGCGACCGCGGCCTCTACTGCGCCAGCAGCGCACGTGGCGCCGCCGACGTGGGGGACTACGCCGCCTTCCTGCGTTACGCCTTCCGGGCCAGCGTGGACGGGCGCGGCACCACCGCCAATCTTGGATTTCGCTGTGCGGGAGGATGACACCATGAGCCATCCCTACCTCAAACTCGCCGCCCTCACGCTGGCCGCCCTGGTAGGGCTCTCGGGGTGCGCGGCGGCGGACGGCGCTCCGGCCATGGAGGACGGCGCGGACGCCCGCCACGAGCTGGGCACCGATCACGCCACGGGCGCTGAGCACGAGTTGGGCGCCGAACACACCATGCCCGGGAACGCAGTACCGGCCGGCCACGCCGATCACGGCGCGGGTGAGCCGCTGGCGCCGGCGTCGGACATGTCCCTCTATCACCTGGATGCGGTGTGGACGGACCAGCACGGGCAGGAGCGGACGCTGGCCTCGCTGGCGGGTCGCCCGCAGGCCGTGGCCATGGTCTATACGCACTGCAGCGCCGCCTGCCCGCAGCTGGTGCTGGACCTGATGCGGCTGGAGGCGGCGGCGCCGGCGGGGTCGCTCGGGCTGGTACTGGTCTCCATCGATCCGGCACGGGACACCCCGGAGCGCCTCGGTGCGTTCGCCGCCAAGGCGGGCCTGGATCCCGAGCGCTGGACGCTGCTCACCGGCACCGATGGCCACGTGCGCGCGCTGGCCGCCCTGCTCGGCGTGCAATACCGCCAGGCGGGAGAGGAATTCAACCACTCGAACGTGATCAGCCTGCTGGACGCCGATGGTGTGGTGGCGCACCGCCAGGAAGGGCTGGCCGCGGACAACAGCGCCACCGTGGCGGCGCTGGAGAAGCTGCTGGCGGAGGGCTGAACCCGGTCGCGCCCGGGAGGGGTTGCGGCTCCTTATCCGAACGGGTGGCGGCCGGGCACACCTCCGCCGGTGGAACGGACGGAGCAGTAGGGACGAGGGTGCGGCACGCGAGGATCGTGGCCCCGCTGGCGTGCACCGCGTGGGCGGGCGTACTGTCAGGGCGGCCCTGGTGATCGCCGCCGGTGGCACGGCCGTCTTCTCGGTGGATCCCTGCGGGTCAGGAGGTGTGCCGCTGTGAGTCCTGAGCCAGCAGAAGGCCGTGGCGCCGATGCCACGCGGGAGATGACCTTTCTCCTGGCCGACCCCGAGAAGCGTCTCCTGCGCGCCATGGCCGAGCGTATCCCGCCCGCCATCCACTCGGACCACCTCACCATCATCGGCGTGCTCGGCTCCCTCGGCATCGCCGTGGGCTACGCCCTTTCCAGCCGCGATCCGGCCTGGCTCTGGTTGGCCAGCGTCATGCTCGTGGTGAACTGGTTCGGGGACTCGCTGGACGGGACGCTGGCGCGGGTGCGGAAGGCGGAGCGGCCGAAGTACGGCTACTACCTGGACCACGGCGTGGATGCCTTCACCACCGTGGCCATCGGCGTGGGCATCGGCCTCTCGCCGTGGGTGGGCATGCCGCCGGCCATGGCGCTGGTGGTGGTCTACCTGCTGCTCTCCATCAACGTCTATCTGGAGGGGGCCGTCTACGGCGTCTTCCGCATGGCCTACGGCCGGATCGGCCCCACCGAAGTGCGCATCGTCCTCATCCTGCTGAACACCTTCGTGATCCTCTCACCACGGCTGGGCGTGGACCCCGCCGGCCTGCGCCGCTACGCCGACTGGGCCATCTGGGGCGTGGCCGCGGTCATGGCCGTGCTGCTG
>JBBDRO010000043.1:0-11598 GCA_040905425.1 Gemmatimonadota bacterium
CCGGGACGGGACCCACACGAACAATTCCTCTACCTCGATTGTCAATCAGCTTGGCGCTCATTTCTGAGCGAGCCTACCAATCTAGCCCTTCCGTCGGCGTCCGTCAACCCATTGGCGGACCGGGTCTTCCCGGGCCTGTGCAGCGGCCGCGGGACCCGTCGATCGTGGGCCCCGAACGCCACGGGATCCGACGGCCACGGGGCCTGGGGACCGCCGAGCTCGCAGGCCACGGGATCCGGAGGCCACCGGCACGAAGGCCGCGCGTTGCCGCGCGGCCTTCGTCGGGCCCTGGAGTGCCTCGGCTAGGAATCGAACCTAGAACCTTGGGATTAAGAGTCCCCTGCTCTGCCAGTTGAGCTACCGAGGCGCCGCTGTCAAACTACGGGACGGCCGGGCCGTCCTGGCCGGCGATCGGGTCGGTCCACACGGGTGCGCTCCGTCCGCGCCCGCGTGATCCATCCGACCTCCAGCGGAGGGGTGAGCGAGGGGACTTGAACCCCCGACCCCCGGAACCACAATCCGGTGCTCTAACCACCTGAGCTACGCTCACCGTATAACGACGTCGTGCTGCTCCAGCGCGCCCGATAGGATTCGAACCTATGACCGGCGGCTTAGAAGGCCGCTGCTCTATCCGGGCTGAGCTACGGGCGCGAAGTGGCGCACAGTCGGGGCGCTCGGATTTGAACCGAGGACCTCCTGCTCCCAAAGCAGGCGCGCTACCGAGCTGCGCCACGCCCCGCGGGAGCACGAAAAGATAATGCGGTCCGGGGGGGTAATCAACCCCCTGCCAGGAGCGGATCGCGGGCCGCGGATGCCGGCCCGGAAAGAAACGCGGAGTAGGCGAAGGCGGCGCTCAGACCACTCCGCCGAGGCCGGCCCCGAGTGCCCGGAACGCATGGGCCCGATGGCTGAGTCGGGCCTTCTCATCCGGGGTGGCCTGGCCGAACGTCCGGCCCAGCGCGGGCACCAGGAAGATCGGGTCGTAGCCGAAGCCACCGCTGCCCGCGGCGCTGGTGGCGATGCGGCCCGCGCAGGTCCCCACCGCCGCGTGCACGTGGCCCTCCGGCAGGGCCATGACCGCGGCGCAGACGTAGCGGGCGCCGCGCTGCTCCGCCGGCCGGCCCTCCAGGCGGCGCAGGAGGTGGCGGTTGTTGGCCTCGTCGGTGGACATGCCTGCCGGCAGCGCCCCGGCATCGGCCGCGAAGCGCTTGGTGCGCACGCCCGGAGCGCCCGCCAGGGCCTCCACTTCGAGGCCGGAATCGTCCGCCAGGGTGGGCAGGCCGGTGCGCTCGAGGAAATGGCGTGCCTTGGCCCGGGCGTTGTCCAGAAAGGTATCGAAGCGCTCCACCTCGTCCTCCTCCGGAAGCACCGGAACGCCCGCCTCGTCCAGCCCGATCAGCCGGGCGGCCAGGGCGGCCGGCAGGAGCGCGGCGATCTCCGCCGCCTTGTGCGCGCTGCGCGTGGCCAGGAGGATGCGCTCGTCCACCACGCCTCAGCCGAGCGTGGTGCGTTGCGCATCGAGGAGCGCGCGGATGCCAGCCAGCCCGAGTTCGACCAGCGCGTCCAGTTCGGCGCGTGAGAAGCTGGCCCCCTCGCCGGTCCCCTGCACTTCCACGAAGCGTTCCGATTCCAGCGCCACGAGATTCATGTCCACGTCCGCGCGCACGTCCTCGGCGTAGTCCAGGTCCAGGCGGGGCACGCCATCCACCATGCCCACGCTGATGGCCGCCACGAGCTCCCGCATGGGGTGCGCCGCGACGCGCCCTTCGTGCAAGAGCCAGGAACAGGCATCATGCAGCGCCAGCGCGGCGCCGGTGATGGCGGCCGTACGCGTGCCCCCGTCCGCCTGCAGGACGTCACAATCCACCAGGATGGTACGCTCCCCGAGCGCCGCCATGTCCATGGTGGCGCGCAGGGAGCGGCCGATGAGGCGCTGAATCTCCTGCGTCCGGCCGCCGGGACCGTTGCGCTCCCGGCGGGTGCGGGTGTCGGTGGCCCGGGGCAGCATGGCATATTCCGCCGTCACCCACCCTTCCCCGCGCCCCTTTCGCCAGCCAGGCACGCCCTCCTCCACCGATGCCGTGCACAGCACGCGCGTCCGCCCCGTGGCAATGAGGCAGGAGCCCTCGGCGTTGGGCGCGGCGCCCCGCTCCAGCACCAGCGGCCTGGCCTGGTCCATACCCCGTTCCGACCGTTCTCCACTCATGATTCCTTCCGTATGCGACGCACGATGTCCGTGGTGGAACGACCCTCCACCAGCGGCATGATGACCACGCTGCCACCGGCCCCCTCCACCTCCTCCCGCCCCACCACGTCGGCGGGCGCGTAGTCCCCGCCCTTCACGAGCACGTCCGGCAGGAGGGCGGCCACGAGCTCCCGCGGCGTATCCTCCTCGAAGGCCACCACGGCGTCCACGCAGGCCAGCCCCGCAAGCACGAAGAGGCGATCCTCGAGGCCCACCGCGGGACGGCCGGACCCCTTCAGGCGGCTGACCGAAGCGTCCGAGTTCACGCCCACCACCAGCCGATCCCCCAGCGCCCGCGCGGCGAACAGGTAGGCTACGTGGCCGCGGTGCAGGATGTCGAAGCAGCCATTGGTGAAGACCAGCGTCTCCCGGCGCGGCCGGCCGAAGCCTTCGAGCAGCTCGGCGCGCGCGAAGATACGGCTCTCCGGCGGCAACGGCGCGCTCATGGCGCCGCCGGCGGCGGCGGGTTCTCACCGGGCCCCTCCACCGCGGCGCGGACCTCCGCCAGGAGGGCGCCCGCCCCCCGGTCCAGCAGGCGCTCGGCCAGGCCCCTGCCCAGCTCGGCGGCGTCCGCGGCGGCGCCGGTCACGCTGTCGCGGAGGATGCAGCGACCGTCCAGCGACGCCACGAAGCCCGACAGGGAGACGCCGCTTCCATGGGTCTCGGCCAGGGCGCCGATCGGCACCTGGCACCCGCCCTCGAGCGTGCGGAGAAAGGCGCGCTCGGCCGTCGTTGCGTGGCGCGTGGCCGCGTGCTCGAGCGGCGCGAGCAGCGTGGCGGCCCCAGCGTCCCCTTCCCGGATGGTGATGCCCAGGGCGCCCTGCCCCACCGCCGGCAGCCACCCGGGCGGCTGCAGGACCTCCCCCACGGCGTCTTCCAGGCCCAGGCGCCGGATCCCGGCCAGCGCCAGGATCGCGGCGTCGAAGCGGCCCTCGCGCAGCTTCTGCAGGCGGCTGTCCAGGTTGCCGCGGAAGTCCTCCACCACCAGATCGGGGCGCACCGCGCCGAGCAGCGAGCGGCGGCGCAGCGAGCTCGTACCGACCCGCGCGCCCGGCGCCAGATCCGCCAGGCGCGTGGGACGGCCCGGCGCGGCCAGGAACACATCCCGCGGATCCACCCGCTCCACGATGGCGCCCAGCTCCAGCCCCGGCGGCACGCGCGTGGGCACATCCTTGAGGGAATGGACGGCCGCGTCCGCCCTGCCGTCCAGGAGCGCGTCGTCCACCTCCTTGGTGAAGAGCCCCTTGTCCCCGATGCGCGAGAGCGGCACGTCGGTAATGCGGTCGCCGGTGGTCTTCACGACCACGACCTCCACCTCGAGATCGGGGTGGGCCGCGCGCAGCCGGTCGCGCACGTGGTGGCTCTGCCAGAGGGCCAGCTGGCTGCCCCGGGAGACGAGTCTGATGCGCTGCATGTCAGCCGTCCAGGAGTTCGGTTGCTCCGGCGCGCACCGACGGATCGGTGGGACCGGGTGAGATATCTCGGAAGATGGGCTTCAACAGGGGCGGCGCCAGGAAGGTGGTGCAGATCACCATGATCAGGATGGCGCTGAACGCGGGCTGCGAGAGGATTCCCGCGGTGAGCCCGAGGTCGGCAAAGATGAGGCCCACCTCCCCCCGGGGCACCATGCCCATGCCGATGGCCAGGTGGTTGAGCTTACGTTTGCCCCAACCCACCACGAAGCCCGCCGCCACCTTACCCACGATGGCGATGCCCAGGAGCGCGGCCCCCGCCCCGAGCACGGTCCAGTCGAAGGCGGCGGCCCAGGGCAGCAGGAGGCGCACGTCCACACCCGCGCCCACCACTACGAAGAAGATGGGTGTGAAGACGTCCGCCACGGGCTCGATGCGGTGCGTGATGGCGTCGAACTGGTTGGTGGAGCTCAGCACGATCCCGGCCGCGAAGCTACCGATGATCATGGCCGAACCGGCCAACCCCGCCAGCGCGGCGAAGAGCAGCGCGAAGGAGAAGGCGCTCACCAGCAGCATGCCCCGCACCTCCATGCCGTCGATGAAGGTGAAGAGCCGCGGCGCGAGGCGGTTGCCGACCACCACCGCGGCCACCAGGAAACCCACGGCCACCGCGAGTTTCCAGGCTACGCCCGCCACCGTGATCGTGGCCCCCGCCGCCAGGCCGCTCACGATGGCCAGGAGCACCAGCCCGAGGACGTCATCCACGACCGCCGCACCGATGATGACCCGCGCCTCGGGGGTGTGGATGCTGCCGAGGTCGTTCAGCACCCGCGCCGTGATGCCCACGGAGGTGGCGGTCAGCGTGGCGCCCACGAAGATGGCCACCGTCGTGGCGCTGATGCCGTCGGGCATGCCGAGGCCGGGCGCCGCGGCCCACCAGTAGAGGAAGCCCAGCCCGAACGGCAGAATCACACCCACGAGGGCCACCAGGAGCGCGGGGCCCCCGACGCGGAACATCTCGCCCAGGTCCGTCTCCAGGCCGATCTCGAAAAGAAGGATGGCCACGCCCACGTCCTTCAGCAGTACCACCACGTCGTGGATCGGCCCGGACGACGGCAGGATCCCGGTGACGGAAGCGCCCAGCACGACGCCGGCCAGCAGCTCGCCGAGCACCGCCGGCTGCCCGACGCGCTCGGCCACCTCGCCGAAGACCTTGGCCGTCATGAGGATGGCAATGAGAACCAGGAAGAAGTGCTCGATCCGCACAGCGTCGGCGGACGCTTCCTGGGCGCCGAGGAGGAGGGGCAGGGCGAGCGCGAGCGGGAGCAACACGCGCCGCCCGCGCCGACTCACCATCGCGACTGCGCGCCGTTGACGATCTGTTCGAGGATGCTCTCGAGGGCTTCCTGGCGGGCCACTTCGTCGGTCTGGCTGTCGGGCCTGTATTCGCCCCGGCCGGTGAGGGTGGAGGCATCCCAGACGATCACGTTGTTGCGCAGATCGATGAGCTCCACCGAGATCACGATCTGGACCTGGTGCTCCACCACCTGGATGGCGCCGGCGTCACCGGGCTGGGTGCGGGCGGCGTCATCGTAGCGGGTGATGCTGCCGCGCAGCATGGCGTCCGCGTTGTCCTCACTGCCCAGGTTGAGGCCGAGCTGGCCGGGGAGATTCCGCGACAGCTCCTCGTAGAGCTCGGCCTCGAGGTCGAACCACGACGTGGTGTTCTCGAAGGGCTGGATGAAGATGGTGCGGATGTTCGAGTCCAGCCCCCCGCCGCTGAAGCCGTAGTTGCAGCCGCCGAGCGCGGCCAGGGCCAGCGGAAGCAGCACCCACTTCCGGCGGAAGGCGTGGATCCCAGATGTCGTTCGGAAAGGCATCCACTTCCTCGGCTTGTTGCAGCGTCAACTCGAGTTCACGAAAAGCCATGTGATCGCGGTAGAGCGCCTCACCCGGAAGACCGAAGGAGGCGCTGCCACCGAGCTCCACCGTGCGCCGGCCCGCACCGGACCGCTCCCACTGGACGTGGATCAGGCGGCCGTCCTCCAGCCGGTAGCGCCAGCGCTCGCCCTCCAGGGCGTAGGCCAGCGTCACGATGCTCCCCTCCCGGAACGCCTCGACGAGCGTGGCATCCGGCGGTGGCTCCACTACCCCGATGGCACTCCAAAGTAACGCGGGCGGGGGCAGCAGATCGGCCAGTCCTGCGGCCGGCAGGCGCAGCTCCTGGCCCACGAGGGCCGCCGCCAGATAGGTCTCTCCGCGCGGGCCGAACAGGTCCAGGCGGGCCCGCCCGCCGGAATCGATGCGCGCCACCCCCGCGCCCGAGAGGCGCACGTCGCGGTCCCGCATGCGCCAGTCGAAGACCACCTGTACCCGGTGCTCCGGACGGGTGCCCGCGCGCGCTGCCGCGGCCAGGGCGGCATCCACGGGTCGGGGCTCCTCCGGGGCGCCCGCCGCGGCGCAACCGGCCGCGCCCGCGGCCACAGTGGCCAGCGCGGCCACGCTCAGAGCGCGCGCAAGATACCGGGGCGGCCACGGCCGGTCAACGCGGCAAGGCACTAGAAATTGAATCCGAAGAAGAAGTCCACGAAGGTATCATCGAAGTCCTCCCCACCCCCGAACACCACGGGCGGTGGCTCGCCGAAGTGAAAGCGCCGTCCCGCGTCCAGGCGTAGCACCAGAGCACCACCCAGCGAGGAGCGCAGCGCGCCGCCCCAGCTGCCCCAGTGCCCGTCCGGCCCCGCCGCGTCATCGAGCCAGCTCGAGCCCAGGTCCGCGAAGACGGCGCCCTGCACGCCCGGCAGGCGGAGCGTCCCGAACGGGAAGGCAAGGCTCAGGCCGTGGAGCACCGGGAAGCGCCACTCCTGGTTCACTAGGTACACGCGCGACCCGGCCAGCGACCAGCGCGGATAACCGCGCAGCTGATGCGGACCGCCGAGCACCGCCCTGCCCGGAATGGCGCCGTCGCTAAGGTACACGTACCCCCGCACCGCGTACGCGCTGTAAAGGGAGGTGCGGAAGTAGCGCCGGTAGTCGGCCAGCACGGCGTAGTTCTCCGCCGCCGCGGGGCGCGCCACCATGGCGCCGGTCGTGGCGCTGGGCGAGGCACAGGCAAAGCACGTCACGAAGCCGGCGCTCACGTTCCAGCGCTCGCCGTCCACCGGCCCGGTGGGCAGCCAGAGCGTGTTGTCCTTGACCAGCGAGACGTAGTTGCGCACCAGCGTGCCATCGCGCGTGAGGTCGCGGGGATCGCCGCGTCGCGTGCCGCCCAGGCCCTCCTCGAAGAGGTCCTCGATGTCGCGCCGGCGGCTGCGCTCCAGGGTCAGCTCCACCTCCACCCGTCTGAACTTCGAGAAGGGATAGCTGGCCAGCACGTAGCCGCCGTAGGTCTCCTCGGAGTAGAGGTTCAGGGACACGTCCCGATAGCGGCCCTTCATGCGGAAGAGCGCCGCACCGTAGTTCAGGCGGTTGGTGAGGTTCAGGTAGAGGAGACTGCCGCTGAAGCTGTCCGCCAGATCCCGCACCCCGCTGGCCTGGAGGGCGGAGACGCCCAGGAAGAGGATGTGGTTGCCCAGCATGTCACTGGCCAGGAACTGGGCGCCCTGCGCGGTGCCGAGGCCCGGCGCCACGACAGCCTCGCCACCGGCGAAGTCCACGGTCAAGCCGTCCCAGCTGTCGTAGCGCGTGGCCTCCGCCACGCTGTCGTCCGGCGCGAGGCCCGCCCAGCGCCAGGCGGACGCCGTGTCGGACACGCCGGGCGGCGGCCCCAGCGCCATGACGGGCGCATCTCCATCCTCCAGCGCCGTGCGATAGATGCGGAAGCCGCCGTCGGCGTACCCGGCAAAGACCAGCCCCTCGTCACCCGGCAGCCACACCGGGTCGAAGGCCCCGCCGGTGAGCTGGCTCACGCGCTGACCGCGGCCCGCCCTGTCCATGGCGTAGAGGTCGTAGAAGCCGGTGCGGTCGGAGCTGAAGGCAATGCGCTCGCCCGTCCCCGACCAGCGCGGCGTGCCGTCGTGCCAGTTGCCGCGGGTGAGTGCACGGACGGCGCCGCCCGCGGCGTCCACCGCGTACAGGTTGGTGGCGCCCGTGGCGCCGTGCGGGCCGCGATCGGAGGCAAAGACGATGGTGCCGTCCACGGGGGACCAGTCGGGATCCGCATCGCGATAGGGGTCCGCCGTGAGGGCGCGCCGCTCGCCGCTGGCAAAGTCCAGCACGTAGAGGTCGGAGAAGCCCGCCGTGGAGAGCCCCTCGAACACCACCGCACCGCCGTCGGGTGACCAGGAGGGAGACTTCACCCCGCTCAGGTCCGGCCACTGGTAGCGCCCCACGAGCTGTTCCTCGTCCAGACTCCAGAGCACGAGCGCGTCCCGCTCCAGGTAGCGGGCCACCAGCGCCACCACGCCGCTGGCGTTCACGTCAAAGCGCGATTCGTAGGCGTGGAAGGACTCGAATTCGGCGCTCCGCTCCCCTTCCAGCACCGCCTCCATCCCGTCCTCGCCCTCCTCCAGCGTGGTGCGATAGAGCGTGGTATAGCCGGAGCGCGGGGACATGAAGAGCAGCTCCACCGCACCGTCGGCGCGCTCCCGGACCATGGGCTTGTAGTTGGCCCCGCCCCGATCGATGACCGGCCGTGCGCCCACGGCCAGCGGCGGGCGCTCCGCGTACTGCGGGAAGAAGCGCTGCTCGAGGGCGTAGTGCCACTCCCGGCTGAGCATGTCCAGCGGCACGCCCAGCACGTCCTCGAGGGCGTCCTCGAAGCGGTCGTACTTCCAGTGCTCATCGTAGAGCCGGACGATGTACTCCTCCCCGAACCGCCCGGCCAGATAGGCGTGCAGCGCACCGCCCACCGGATAGGAGAAGAAGCTGTAGCTGCGGCTGAACGTCTGGATGTCCGGCAGGGTGCCGTTGACCACCAGGTCCCGGACGAACATGTCATCCTCGGTGGTCTGCTCACCCGACCAGAACTCGGCCAGCCCCTCCGTCCACCAGTGGACGGCCTGCGGGTAGAAGCGGCCGCGGCGCGGATGGAGGCGCCGCACGTCGGCCAGCTTGGAGAGCTGGAAGGCGTGCACCATTTCGTGGCGGAGCGTCTGGCGGAACTGGTCGTAATCGCCCCGGAACGGCAGCGCCACGCGCCGCTTCAGGTACTCGGTGAAGCCCAGCACGCCCTCGGGAATGAAGCCGGGGAAGACGTTGGTCTGCTCGAAGTGCTGGTCCGAGGCGTACACGATGAGCGGGATGCGGGCGCGGGGATGGTGCTGGAAGCGCCGCTCCAGCACCTCGAAGCTCTCGTCGGCGTAGGCCAGCGCCAGCCGCGCCACCTCCTCCTCCTCCGGGTAGTGGTAGACGTCCACGTGCGCGCCGGCCAGGACGCGCCACTCGAAGTCCCGGTACTGGATCTTGTTCTTGCCGAACGGTACCGTCTGCGCCGCCGCGGGCACGGATAGCACGAGCGTCAGCAAAGCGACGATCGCCGGTCGGCTCCAGCGGCACGATCCTCGTATCCGGCACCCGCCGCCGCGTTTCCTCACGTGGCCTCCTCCAGCGCTGCCCGGAACCGCGCCAGCAGCTCCGGTGGCAGCGGCCGGGGCCGGCCGTCCCGGCCGGTCACGACCAGCTTGGTCTCCGCGCTCACCAGGCGGCGCGGCGGCTCGGCGTCGGCCGCGGTGATCTCGTAGCTGAAGGTCACCGCCCGGCTCTGCACCCGCGTCAGGCGCGCCGTGACGTGGATGCGGTCGTCATAGCGAGCGGAGGCGTGATAGCGCAGGCGCGCGTCCGCCACGGCCAGCAGCACACCGCTCCGCTCCAGTTCGGCGTAGGGTGTCCCCAGCGCGCGGATGTAGTCGGTGCGCGCCACCTCGCACCAGACCAGATAGTGCGCGTGATAGACCACGCCCATCTGGTCGGTCTCGGCGTAGCGGACGCGGAGCTCGCTGGTGTGGAAGGTCGGCACGGGCTCGGCGGGCGTGCTCATGCGCCGTACGGTACCCAGATGTTCTTCACCTGGGTGGCATGGTGCAGGACGGCTTGCTCGGTGCCGGGGGCGTGCGCGTGCCCCGGCCCGCCGATCCAGGTGCGCTTCAGGTTGCCGGCGGACAGCCGCTCCACCTCCGCGCCGCCATCATCCGCCGCATGGTACCACACGGCGTCCACGTCATCGTGGGCCGCCAGGACGGGCGCCAGCTCCGCGCGCAGCCCCGTGACGATGTTCAGGGCGCCGCCCGGCAGCTCCGAGGTGTCCAGCACCTGGTAGAGATCGGTGGCGGCCAGCGGCGCGCACTCGGAGGGCACGGCCACGACGGTGTTGCCCATGGCCAGTGCGGGCGCCACCAGCGCCACGAAGCCCAGCAGCGGCTCCTGGTCGGGACACACGACGCCCACCACGCCCATGGGCTCGTGCATGGCCATGGTGACGGTGCGCTGCGGGGTGGCGTGCACCGCCCCGTCGTGCTTGTCGGCCCAGGCCGCCCAGGTGAAGAGCCGCGCCACGCTGGCATCCACCTCCGCGCCGCCGGCCGCGCTGCCCAGCGCCTCCAGCTGCCGCGCGAATTCGTCCCGGCGGGCGGCCAGGTTCTCGGCCACGTAGTAGAGCACCTGCGCGCGCCCGTGGGCGCTGGCACCGGGCCAGTCCGTGGCCCGGTGGGCCGCCTCCACGGCGTTGCGCACGTCCTTGCGATTGCCCTGCCCCACCTCCCCCAGCAGGGCGCCGCCAGGGCCGCGCACCTGGAGGGTGTAGCCGCCGTCCGGCCGGGCCCCTTTGCCGCCGATGTAGAGCTTGGCGGTCCGGTCCACCGGTGGCAGCGGGGATGGCTGCCCCGGCATGGCGGCGCCGGCAGGCGCCGATGCGGCGGGCGCATCCGCGGCGTCCTCCGGCACGCCGCCCGCCCTGGCCACGGCGTCCGCCGGGCCGCGTGCGTGGCCGGCGGCTCCGGTGGCCGACGCGGCGTCGTCGCTTACCACTGGACGCAGATACTCCAGGAGGCCCTCCCGGCCGCCCTCTCGCCCGAAGCCGCTCTCCCGGTAGCCGCCGAAGCCGGCCGCGGCGTCGAAGAGGTTGGTGGCGTTCACCCACACGGTGCCGGCCTTGATACGCGGCGCCATGTGGAGGGCCAGGTTCACGCTCTCCGACCACACGCTGGCCGCCAGGCCGAAGCGGGTGTTGTTGGCCAGCGCCACCGCCTCCTCGTGGGTGCGGAACGTCAAGAGCACCGCCACCGGCCCGAAGATCTCCTCCTGCGCCACGGTGGCGGCGGGCGCCACGTCCGTGAGTAGCGTGGGCGGATAGAACAACCCCTCCTCAGGGCAGCTCCAGGAGGGCTGCCAGCAGGTGGCGCCCTCCTCCAGGCCGCTCCGGACCATGGCCTGGATGCGCTCGAGCTGTACGGGGGCCACGATGGCGCCGATGTCGATCCCCTTATCCAGCGGATCCCCCACGCGCAGCCGCTCCATGCGGGCACGCAGCTTGGCCACGAGCGTGTCCGCCACGCCCTCCTGCACCAGGATGCGCGAGCCGGCGCAGCAGACCTGCCCCTGGTTGAACCAGATGGCGTCCACCACGCCCTCCACCACGCTGTCCAGCTCCGCGTCCTCGAAGACCACGAAGGGACTCTTGCCGCCCAGTTCGAGGCTGAGCCTCTTGCCCGATCCGGCGGTGGCCACGCGGATGGCGCGGCCCACCTCCGTGGAGCCGGTGAAGGCAATCTTGTCCACGTCGGGATGGTCCACGAGGGCGGCGCCCGTGCGGCCGTCTCCCGTGACGATGTTCAGCACGCCGGGCGGCAGGCCGAGGTCGGCGCACAGCTCGGCGAAGCGCAGGGCCGTGAGTGGGGTGTACTCGGCGGGCTTCAGCACCACGGTACTGCCGGTGGCCAGCGCGGGCGCCACCTTCCACGCGAGCATGAGGAGCGGGAAGTTCCACGGGATGATCTGCCCGGCCAC
>JBBDRO010000043.1:11698-17316 GCA_040905425.1 Gemmatimonadota bacterium
GAGGAGCATCCAGGTGAGGACGTCCCGGGCCGTGCGGATGCCGCCGGCCGGCTTGAAGCCCACCACGTGGCCGGTGCGCTCGCCGTAGGTGCGGATGGCGCGCGCCATGACCAGGCCCACGGGGAGGGTGGCGTTGACCACCTCCATGCCCGTGGAGGTCTTGATGAAATCGGCGCCCCCCATCATGCACACCAGGCTGGCGCGCAGCACGTTGCGTAGGCCGCCCAGCTCGCCCGTGGCCAGGATGGCCTTGAGATGGGCGTGGCCCGCGGCTTCTCGAAAGGCGCGCACCTCGTCATAGAGCGCCTCCCAGTGGCCGCCCAGCACGTGGGCGCGGGTGATGACGATGTCGATCTCCTCCGCGCCGTCCGCCACGGACGCGCGGATCTCCCGCACGCGCTCCTCGAAGGGGGACAACCCCGCCGGGAAGCCGGCGGCCACGGCGGCCACCGGGATGCCGGAGCCCGCCAGCGCCTCCACGGCCGTGGCCACATAAGCGTGGTAGACGCACACCGCGCCCGTGCGCAGCGTGCGGTCTCCCATGCCCAAGGCATCCAGGAGGTCGCGCCGCACGGGGCTCTGGGCCTTGGCGCAGAGGCGTCGCACGCTGCCCGGGGTGTCACTGCCGGCAAGCGTGGTGAGGTCCATCAGCGTGACGGCGCGGAGCAGCCAGGCCGCCTGCCAGTCTCCCTTCACGGTGCGGCGCGTGGCCATGGTGGCGGCGCGGCGCTCCACAGCACTGGGATTGACGCGCGCCTCCCGAACCCACTCCAGCTCCAGAGGGAAGCCGGGGTTGCGGGCCGGGTGGTGCGCGGGGGCGCCGCGGACGCTGCCGGTGCTGCGTTGTGCCGTGGCCATGGACGTGAACAATAGCTACCTTCGCGCCCTATGGCCAAGCCACACTTCATTGCCTCCGACGTGCATCTGGGCGCGGTGCCGGCGAGCACGGAACGCGCCTTCATCGGCTTCCTCGAGCACGTGGGGGCCGAGGGCGCCGCGCTGCTCCTGGCCGGGGACCTCTTCGATTTCTGGTTCGAGTACGGGGAGATCATCCACGGCAAGCACTTCCGGGTGCTGGCGGCGCTGGCGGAGCTGGTGGAGGCGGGCGTGCCGGTCACGCTGGCGGGCGGCAACCACGACGCCTGGGGCGGCGCCTTCCTGCGCGACGAGGTGGGCGTGGCCTTCCACCGGGACCCGTTCCACACCTCGCTCGCGGGTCGGGCGGCGCTGGTGGCGCACGGCGATGGGCTGGGCACCGGAGACCTGAAGTACCGCACGCTGAAGCGCTTCCTGCGCAGCCCGCTCACGGTGGGCGCCTTCCGCGCGCTGCACCCGGAGTTGGGGCTGCGCGTGGCGCGCGCCGTGTCGGGGACCGAGGACCACGCGGCGCACGGAGACACGAAGGGGCGAGCCGATTTCCTGGAGGCGTGGGCGCGCGCCCGCCTGGCGGCGGACGGGGCGCTGGAGGTGGTGGTGTGCGGCCACTCCCACGAACCCGCGCGGGTGGAAGTGGCGCCGGGGCACTGGTACCTGAACGCCGGTGACTGGGTGCGCTCCTTCACCTATTTCAGGGTGGCCGAGGACGCCGCTCCCGAACTGCTACGCTGGCCTGCGGCGGCCGGGGCTCAGCGCTCGGCCAGCTCGCGGTAGTCCTCCAGATCCACCCGCTCCACCGAGCGCAGGATCTCCCCCACGAACTGCCGGCCCACGTCGCGGAAGCGGAGCGGCGCGTCGCTGGCGGCAAAGTGGTACTCGGGCGGCGTGCCCGTGGACCGCTCGAGGCCCTCCGCGTGCAGCAGCGCGCGCAGGTCCCGCGCCGTCTCCTCGGCCGAGTCCACGAGCGTCACGGAGGGGCCCATCACCTCCTCCAGCACCTCGCGCAGGAGCGGGTAGTGGGTGCACCCCAGGATGAGCACGTCCACGTCCATCTCCAGCAGCGGGGTCACGTATTCGTCCGCGACAGCGCGGGACACCTGGTGGCGCAACCAGCCCTCCTCCACGAGCGGCACGAAGAGCGGGCACGGCTGGGCGTATACGCGCGCGTCGGGCAGGAGGCGGCGCACCGCCAGGTCGTAGGCACCGGAGCCGATGGTGCCCGCGGTACCGATGACGCCCACCCGGCCCGTGCGCGTGGTGGCCACGGCCGCGCGGGCCCCCGGCTCGATGACGCCCAGCACCGGCACCGGCGCCGTGGCGCGCAGCTGTGCGTGGGCGTGCGCGGTGGCCGTGTTGCACGCCACTACCACGGCCTTCACGCCCCGTGACACCAGGAAGGCGGTGGCCTCCTGGCTGTAGCGGCGCACGACCGCCGGTGACTTGGACCCGTAGGGGACGCGGGCGGTGTCCCCGCAGTAGAGGATGGACTCGTTCGGCAGCTGGCGTACGATCTCCCGCACCACCGTGAGGCCGCCGATCCCCGAGTCGAAGATCCCCACGGGCAGTTCCGCGGCGCTCATCGGCGGCGTCCCGCCGGGAGACGCATGCGCAGGCGCACGGTGCCGTCGGTGGCCGGGGTCACGTCGAAGTCGGGGAAACCCTTCAGGTGCGCCGCCACGTAGGCGTCCACCGCCGCGGCGAAGGTGAAGGTGGCCGTGTAGACAATCCAGTCCTGCCGGTGGCGGGTGCGGGAGTCGACCAGCGCCTGGGGCGCTTCCACCCGCGGTGCTGCCTGGACGGCCTCGTCGAAGAGCACGGGGTCGGCCAGCCGGCGCGCCAGCGCCGTGTCCGCCTCCATCAACAGCAGGATGGAATCGGCGGCGAGCCCCACCGCCAGGTCACGGCGCTCCTCCGCCTCGCCCAGCTTGCCGAGCGTCTTCGCGAGCATGAAGTAGGAGGCGGTCTGGAGACCGAAGAACACGCCGCCGCGCACCGGTTCGTCGATGTAGAGGTGGCCCCAGGCGGGCAGCGCCAGGGCGCGCAGAAAGGCGCCGCGCGGCGTGGCCCCGGACGCCACGATGGTATCCTGGACGGGCGCGGCGGCAGCGGTGGTATCGGCTACCACCTGCCCGTGCAGCGGCGGCACGAGGGCTCCCACCAGGAGGGCAAGGAGCAAACTCGGGATCGCGGCTCTGGTCAATGGCTGTCGTCTCCTTCGGTTGACACGTCGGTGAGCACCGGGAGCACGCCCGGCAGCACCTCCACCTCCAGGGTGGCCGGTGCCGCCACCTCCCGCAACTCGCCGTCCAGCTGGACATGGTGTGGACCCCGGCCGAGCAGTTCCAGGCGCAGCCGCCGCGTGCGGTGCGCTATGTAGCCCGGCTTGCCCGCCAGCCGTCCGGTGAGCACCCCCGGCAGCGTGCGAGCGATCCCCAGCGGACCGATCTCGGCAATGATGGAGACATCCAGCAGGCCGTCATCGGGCCGGGCCCCGGGGCAGAGCTGGAAAGCGCCGCCCACACAGCGGCCGTTGCCCGCCGCCAGTGTCATCACCCGACCCTCGAAGCGGAAGTCTTCAGCGGTCAGCCGTACGGGCACCGGCCGGTAGCCGAGCAGCGCCCGCACGAGCGCGGTCAGGTACACGGCGCCGCCCGGAAGGTTGCGCGAGCGGGCCAGCTGGCGGACCACTTCCCCGTCGATGCCGGTGCCCATGGCGTTCACGAACCATTCCTTGCGCCCGTTCCAGTGGACGCGGCCGGCGTCGTGGGGGCGGGCCGCGCCCTCGACCAGCGTGCGCAGCGCGCGGGCGCGGGGGGCCGCGCCGGATATCACCTTCGCGAAGTCGTTGCCCGTGCCCACGGGCACGAGCGCCAGCGCCGTGGCCGCGCCGGGGTGCGCCGCCCTGGCGTCCAGCAGGCCGTTGGCCACTTCGTGCGCCGTGCCGTCCCCGCCCACCGCCACCACCACGCCCGCGCCGGCCGCCACCGCGGCACTCGCCAGCTCCGCGGCATGTCCGGGACCCTCTGTGGGATGCACGGAAAACGGCTGTCCGGCGGCGTACAGCACCCGCTCGAGCTCCGCGCGTACGCGCAGGCCCGCCCCACCGCCGGAGGTGGGGTTCAGGACCACGTGCATGGTGGCCGGTGCGTCCGGGATGGGGGCAGTCAAGGGGTCGGCTACGGGCTCAGGCAGCGGCCACGCGGAGGACTTCCTCGGGGGTGGTGGCGCCGGCGCGGATCTGCCGTATGCCGTCCTCCCGCAGGGTACGCATGCCCTTGGCCACGGCCATCCGGGTGAGGTGGCCGGCGGTGGCGTCCTCGTGGACCGCGGTGCGCAATTCGTCATCCATGATGAGCAGCTCGTAGATGCCCGTGCGGCCGTGGTACCCGGTGCCGCGGCAGGCGGCGCAGCCGGCGCCCACGAAAGCCTCGGGAAGCTCCTCCTGGCTCACGCCCAGCGCAATGCGCTGATCGGCGCCGAGGGGGGTCGCCCGGCGGCAGGCGGCGCACACCCGCCGCACCAACCGCTGGGCCAGCACGGCTTCCACGGTGGACGCCACCAGGTAGGGCTCGATGCCCAGGTCCACCAGGCGGGTGAGCGCCGTGGCCGCGTCGTTGGTGTGCAGCGTGGAGAGCACCAGGTGTCCCGTGAGCGCGGCGTGGGTGGCAATGTCGGCGGTTTCCCCGTCGCGAATCTCACCCACCAGCATGATGTCGGGATCCTGGCGGAGCAGCGAGCGCAGTGCGGAAGCGAAGGTGAGTCCCACCTTCTCGTTCACCGGCACCTGGGGGACGCCCGCCAGCTCGTATTCCACCGGGTCCTCCACGGTGAGGATCTTCTCCTGGCCGGTGCGGATGCGGTCGATGGCGGCGTACAGCGTGGTGGTCTTGCCGGAGCCCGTGGGCCCGGTGGAGAGCACGATGCCGTGCGGCCGGTGCACCACCTCCGCGAAGGCGCGCAGCGTGTCCTCCGCCATGCCCAGCTGCTCCAGCTCGATGCGGCCCGCCTCCTTGTCCAGCAGCCGGAGCACCACGCTCTCGCCATGCAGCGTGGGCAGCGTGGAGACGCGCACGTCCACCTGCCGGTCGCGCATGCGCAGGCGGATGCGGCCGTCCTGCGGCACGCGCCGCTCCGCGATGTCCAGCTCCGCCATGATCTTGAGGCGGCTCACCACGGCGGCGGCCAGGCGGCGCGGCGGCGCGGCGGCGTCCTGCAGCACCCCGTCCACCCGGTAGCGCACGCGCACGCCGCCCGCATAGGTCTCCAGGTGCACGTCGGAGGCGCGCGCCTCGAGCGCTTCCAGCAGCAGGAGGTTCACCAGCTTCACCACCGGCGCCTCGTTGGCCAGGCTGACCAGATCGTCCAGCGCCGGATCCACCTCCCCGCCCAGGCGCAGGTCGTCGCCCATGCCGGCAATGACGTCCTCGGCCGTGAGGCCGCCCTCCGTGTAGACGCGGCGGATGGCCGCGCGCACTTCGGCCTCCGGCAGGTGGACCAGCACCACGGGGGCGCCCGCCAGCAGGCGCAGATCGTCCAGCGCCTGGTCGTCGGGCGCCGCCACCCAGGTGGCCGCGAGCAGGGCCCCGTTGCGCCGCCCCACGGGGAAGAGCGCGTGGTGCTCCAGGTACTCCGCCGTGAGCTCGGGTGAGAGCGGCTCGGCGGAGGCAAGCGCGGCGTTCAGCTCGGGGTCCGCCGTCCCGGCGTCCACGGCCACGGCGTCAGCCGGTTCTCGGGCCGCTCCT
>JBBDRO010000043.1:17416-41180 GCA_040905425.1 Gemmatimonadota bacterium
GCCGGATCACCGGGGTCGCCCCTGTCGGCCGCCGGCCCGACCG
The DNA here is from genome assembly GCA_040905425.1 of Gemmatimonadota bacterium. Taxonomy (GTDB): domain Bacteria; phylum Gemmatimonadota; class Gemmatimonadetes; order Longimicrobiales; family RSA9; genus JBBDRO01. Next base: position 17,460 of record JBBDRO010000043.1, read on the forward strand.
CGTGCGCCTCAGCGTTCACGAGCGTCCGCCCCGGACGGCCCCGGCCGGAGGCGCCGCCATGGTATCCGGCAACACCATGGTGCCCGGCAGTAACATGGTATCCGGGGGCAGCATCGTGTCCGGCAGCACCACCGGCGGGATGAGCGGCAGGATGGGGGTGAGGGACTCCAGCAGGCGCGCGTTGGCCTCGATCTCCCGCTTCATCCGGTCGGCGTCCTCATCCGAGTGCACGATGTGCGGCGTCAGGAAGAGGAAGAGCTCGCTGGTGGCGTCCGCGTTCCGTGTGGAGCCGAAGAGGAAGCCCAGCACGGGGATGTCCTTGAGGAAGGGGATGCCGCTCCGGATGCGATCCTCCAGCTGGTCCACCAGTCCGCCGATCACCACCGTCTGCCCGTCGCGCGCCAGCAGCTGGGTCTCGGCCTCGCGGGTGCTGATAACGGGCGCGTCGAACTGCACCTCGTTGGTGGCGCTGCTCACCATCTGGGTGAGCGTCAGGTTCACGTACCCCTCGGGATTGATGGTCGGCAGGATGATGAGTTCTGTGCCCACGTTGCGGTACTGCACCGACTGCTGGGCTCCTCCGCCCTGATTGGGGGCGGTGAACTGCAAGGCCACGAAGGGGCGCTCCGAACCGACCAGGATGCGCGCCTCCATGTTGTTCTGCGCCTGGATGACCGGCCGGGAGAGGATGCGCACGTTGCCCGAGGCCGCGAGCGCGGAGAGGGTGGCCTCCACGTCGATGTCCCCGGTGCTGGACATGCGCAGGGTGAAGTTGTCGGGCGTGACGTCATCCAGCAGTTCACCACGCGTGCCCTCCGTGTCCTCCGCCGCGAAGGCCACGCCCACGTTCAGGTCGTCCGTCCGGCGCACCTCCGCGATCACCACCTCGATGAGCACCTGGAGCGGCCGCAGGTCGAGCGAACCGAGCGCCTGCTGCATGACCTGCCAGTCGGCGGGGGTGGCACGCACGAGCAGCGAGTTGGTGGTCTCGTCAGGCACGATCAGCACGTCTCCTTCCAGCGCACCGCTGAGGCCCGCGCGGCGCAGCGCCTCCTCCTGGACGCGCACGTTCACGCCCTGCTGCTGCAGGTTGCGGATCTGCTGGGAGAGCGCCTGCGTGCGCTGCGGGTTGCTGGTGGTGATGCCGCCGCCGCCGAAGAGCTGCTGCAGCGTCTCGGCCAGCACCGTGGCCCGGGCGTGGCGCAGGCGATGGATGTAGAGGCGCCGGTCGTCGGGCGGCTCGGTGTCCTCGCCCCCGCCGCGCAGTTGCAGGAACGGCCCATCCTCGATGACCGCGATGCCGTTGGCCGCGGCCAGGCTGCGGATGAGGTCCACGAGCGAGGCCAGCGGCACCGGCGTCTGCGTGCGCAGCGTCACCGGCTTGGCGGGCAGGTCCGTGTAGATCACGTTGATCCCGGCCGCCTGCGCCAACGCCGAGATGACGAAGCCCAGGTCGGCGTCCTGGAAGGTGAGCAGGACGCCGCCCTGCGCGGGCCGGACGGGTACTTCCTGCGCCGGCAGCGGCGCGGCGGCGGCCACCAGCAGCAGGGCCGCAAGGAGGGGGGCTCGTGTCATCGACCCGCTCCCGTGGGCTCGGCCACACCGGACGTGTCCGGACGGGGCCGGATCAGGACCGCGCCGCCCACGCGACCGCGCACGGTCCCGGCGGAATCGCGCAGGATGAGGCCTCCCTGCCCCCCTGCCCGCTGTCGCATGAGCTGCTGCTGCTGCTGCAGCAGGCTCTCGCGCACCTGCATGAACTCGACCGTAAGCCGCTCCGCCTGCTCCTCCCGGCCCCGCCGCCGCCGGTCATCCCGGTCCTCGCTGGGTGCGGGCGGCGTCATGCGCGGGTCGGCCACGGCCAGCTGCACCACCTGCTCACCCCGTGTGAGCTCGGCCCCATTGCGGTGTACGGTGGTGAGCCGGAAGCCCATGACGGCGTCTCCCACCCTCATGAAGCGGGGCTGCTGCTCCCCTTCGGAACGGATCAGGGCAATCCCGCCGCCATCCCCCATGACCACGGTGCCCAGCACCTGCACGGCCGGTGGCTCCGGCGGCGGCTCCGGCGGCGGCGCCGGCTCCTCGGGGCGCGGGTCCCCGGGCATGCGGTAAGGGAGAGGTGCCGGCGCGCGCTCGGGCCGGAAGGGGTCGTGCTCCGCCACCAGCTCCAGCGCCGCCGCGTCCAGGCGCGGCTGGCTGGTGGGCGCAGCCGCCGCGTCGGGTGGCGCAGGCAACTCGGCGGTCACCTGCGGCAGACTGACGGCGCGCCAGGCCGAGGCCGCGAAGAGGGCACCGGCGCCGAGCGCGGCCGCGCCCGCCAGGAGAACCGCTCGCTGCGTGATGCTCATGGGATCCAACCTTCCTTACCGGGGTCGGCCGCCGCGATCCCCGCGGCGCGCCCGTCATCCGTGTCCTCGATCTCGGCCGGTGCGTACGCTTCCACCACGAAGGAGAAAGCGACGACGCCCATCTCCTCCGGCGCCGGGCCCGCGCGCTCCCGGCCACTGCCGGCACGCGGGCGCACATCCAGCGCCCGCACACGCATGAGCAGCGGACTGCTCTCGATGCGATGCAGGAAGCGGGTGAGGCCGGCCACGTCACTCTCACCCTGCACCGCCACCTGCACCGCCACGACGCCCGCCGGCGCCGTGGGCGCGTCCACCGGCTCCACCCCGCGCACGCCCTGCAACAGCACGCGCGAGGCGCTGGCCACGTGCTCCAGCGTACCCGTCAGCGCCGCCTCGGCCAGCGGCCGATTGGAGGCCCGCACGAGCCGTTCGCCGCTGGCGGCCGCCAGGCGCTCCGCGTCCGTCAGGCGCGCGGGCAGCTCGGCCGCGGTGGCCACCAACCCCTGTTCGCGCGCGAGCAGAGCGCGCTCCGTGCTCAGGCGGTCGCGGACATCCTGCAGCGCCGCCGTGTACGGGCGGACGGCGCCCGCCCAGAGCAGCGCCGGCAGCAGCACCGCGGCGCCGAGCAGGAGGGCGCGGCGATCGCGCTCACCCAGGCTGGCCAGACGCCCGCGTAGCGTTTTCGGCGCCTCACGCAGCCACCTCATGGCCGGCCTCCCGCGCCGGCGGGAGACACCCGCGTGGGGGGCGGCGGCACCACCCGAGCCGTCAGGGTGAAGCGCTCGCGCGCCGTGCTGCCCTGGCTCATCTCCCGATCCACCACGCCGCGCAGACGCACGTCGCGCAGGCTGGCCGCGGACCGGAGCGCCTGCAGCGCGGCCCCGGCGCGGCCGGCCACCACGTCCGCCACCAGCGTGTCTCCCGTCGTGCGCAAGCCCTCCACGTGCGCGTCCTCCGGCAGCAGCAACGCCAGATCGAGGAGCGCGGGCGTCCATGCCGGTGCGTCCGTGGCCAGGGCGCCCACGGCCGCCGTGCGCTCCGCCAACGCGTCCACGGAGTCCCGCAGTACCAGCAGCGGCGCTACCTCGGCGCGCAAGGCGGTACGCCGCTCCTGTACGGCCTGCAGCTCACGCTCGGCGCCCCAGAGCTCGAGCGCCGCGGCGCCGATCAGCAGGAGGACGGCCGCGGCGGCCAGCAGCGCCGCGCGCGTCCGGGCACCGGCACGCAGGGCGGCGGCGTGATCCGGCGTGACCAGCTCCGGCGCCGCGCGCTCCGGGTGGCTGGCCGCCGCCCGTAGCGGGTCCGACCCGTCCCGCCCGGCAGCCGAGGCGGGCAGCGCGGCGCCGAGCGTGCGGCGGACCTCCGGGTCATTGCTCAGCACCAGCACCCGGCCGGGCGCGGCCCCCGCCAGCTCGTCCAGCGCGGCGGGGGGGAGGCGGCGCAGCGTGGTGATCCGCCCCGTCGTGCCGCCCACCACGTAGAGCATGTCTGCCAGGGCTATGACGGCGCGGTCGGCGCCGACCGCTCGGGCGGCCGCCAGCCAGGCCCCGTGGGCGGCGGCCACACCGTCCACCCGCCAGCCGGCCGCCGTGGCGGCCGCGCGCAGGCCGTCCACGAGCGCCATGGGCGCCGCGGCGGCGAGCAGTGAGCCGCCCGCCCCACGGGGCCGCTCGCCCACCCCTACCACGCGCGGCTCGCCGCCGTTCAGAAAGTAGCGCCGTGGGTCGCGGCGCAGCACGGCCTCGGCCTCCCGCCGCCTGAGCGGCGGCAGTTCCACGAGCCGGGCATTCACGAGCGGCGGCAGGAGCACCAGCCGCACGCCGCGCGGCGCGGCACTTGCCAGGCGCTCGTGCAGCTCGCGGAAGGCGGCCGCCAGCGCCTCGGGGGCCGCGGCGCGCACGCCACCCGCCACCGGGACTTCCGCCGTGGCGCTCCCGCACACGGCCACGAGCCGATCCCGGCCCACGGCCACCCCCGTCGCACGCCGTGCGCGCCCCGCCGCGAGCCGCCTCATCGATCCAGCTTGCGCCATACCACCACCGCTCCCGTCTGGGCGCGCGCCACTACCGTCCGCGTGCGCACCCGGACCGAACTGCCTTCCACCCACCCGTCGGCTATGATCTCCACCTCGTCCGTAGTGTAGGTGACGCGCCGCCCGAACTCCTGCTCCACGGCCTGGATGCCCGCCATGGCACCGGTCGAGAGGAGCTCCTCCAGATCCCGCTCCCGCCGCGGCAGGCTACCGGCCGCCCGCAGGCGCATCAGCTCCGACGCCGTGGCCGGCGTCATGCCCGGCAGCGCCAGCAGCACCGGCTCGGGCGCCGCGTTCAGGTTCACCCGCCCGGAGCTGGTGAGCGTCAGGTACGGTTGCGCCGCCGCGTAGAGCTCGTCGGTCATGCCGCGCACCCAGCGTAGCTCCGCGAGTTCCTCGAAGGGCCGGTCCGGCGGCAGCACCGGCGCACCGTCCCGCAGGTACTGCTCCCGCTCGGCGCCGTTCAGCCGCGGGCTGTCATCCTCGTCCCGCCAGTCCAGGATGGCCTGCGCCAGCCGGTCCGCCAGAGCGTAGTCCAGCCGCAGCCCCTGGGCAAAGAACTGGCGCAGCATCTGCTCGCTGGCCTCGTTCAGGTTGAGCGCGGCGCCCGTGTCCCGCACGTGCAGCTGGAAGCGGGCATCGGCGAAGCCGTGCTCCTGGAGCACCAGCGCCTGCGGCTCGCGCCAGGGATCCTCCGCCGGGTCACCCGGGCGGAGGGCATCCTGCATGATGCGCTCCTGCAGCCGCTGCGGTCCGCGGAACCCGTCGCGGGTGCTGCGCGGGTTGCGCGCCACCTCCGCGCGGATCTCGTCGGCGCGGCCCACGATCCCCCCCCCCAGCCGGGCGCGGGCGTACTCCGCGCCGCCGAGCGCCGCCGCCCGCGCGCGGTGCTCGTCCAGCACGTGGGCCGCCGCCAGGCGGCGCGCCTTCGTGCGCAGGGACATGTCGAGCGCCACCGCGCCGAGCGCCACCAGCAGCCAGAGCGCGGCGATGAGGACGAAGCCGCGGCGCGCCGGGTGCGCTATGCGGCGTCGTCGCTTATTCCGGTGCGTGACGCGCGGCTTCATCGGAGCGAGGCCAGCGCCACACGGAGCGGCAGCCGAAGCAGTGCCGGCAGCGAATCGCCCGCCACCGGCCAGAGGGTAATCTCCACACCGCGCGGCAGGCTGTTGCCGACCCAGCCGTCCACCCATTCGCCCACCCCCTCCGTCTCCGGATAATAGCGGATCTGCATGGCCCCGGCCTGTGGCACGAGCTCCATGCGGCGCGGCTCGGCGGTGAAGTCCAGCCCCGTCATCTCGGCCACCAGGCCGCGCTCCGGCGTGTCGGGGTCCTCGTCTATGTAGATGCCCACCACCGTGGAACGGTTGTTCAGCGGCGTGCGGGCCGTGGTCGGAAAGAGCAGCAGATCCTGCGGCAGGCCGCCTTCCCCCTCCCCCTCGATGCCCTCGAACTGCTCGCCCGTGGGCGCCCGGAAGCGGCTCCCCGCCAGCCAGTCCATGAGCAGCTTGCGCTGCGTGGCGCCCGCCAGGGCGTGCCGCCCGGTCTCCTCCACGTGTGCGCCGCGGTCCTGTACGGTGGCCAGCGCCGCGAACCCGGCCAGGAAGACCACGCCGGCCACCGTGAGGCCCACGATCATCTCGATCAGCGTGAAGCCGGCGCGGGGGCGCATCAGCGGCCCGCCTCGGGCGCCTGGCCCACGACCGTGCCGCTGCGATGCACCAGCGTGCGCCGGGTGTAGGCGTGGCCGAAGCCCGCCACGGTGACCTCCGCGGCGAACAGGTCATACTCGTCCTCGACCGGCGCCACAGTGGCCTGCCAGCGGAAGTCCGTGAACGGCTCCGCAAAGACGCCCGCCGCCAGCGAGTCGGGCAGGTCCAGGAAGGCCTCCCGGTCCAGCAGCTCCAGCGCCATCTGGCGGTCCTCGGCCAGGGCGCTGGCCACGAGCAGCACGCCCGCCTGCTCACTGGTGCGCACCTGGCCGCCCACCGTGGCGAGCAGCGCCACGGCGAAGAGGGAGACGATGGCCAGCGCCAGCACCGCCTCCAGCAGGACGAATCCGTCAGAACGCCAGGACATCACCCGTCCATGGATCCAGGGTGAGCAGGACGCTGCGCGTACCGCTGCGCAGCACGAGGGAGTCACCCAGGGCCAGGCCGTGGGGGGTGAGCGTGAAGCGGGCACGTGCACGGGTGAGCTCGAGTCGCACGCTCGCAGGCAGCTCCAGCGCGGCTCCCGGCTCGAAGGCGGACGGGGTGCCGCGGCGCACCGGGGCCACGCGCGCCATCCGCTCCGGTGCCGCGGCCAGTTCCGTGTCATCGACGCCGCCCGGCCGCGGGGGCACCACGAACCATACGTGGTGGGTGGCGGAGTCCAGCACCACCGTGACCGGCGCGGCGCCGCGGGCGGCGGAGTCGCGCGCCAGCCGGAAGACGGCCTCGAAGGTGCGCACGGCCGCCGTCAGATCGTCATCCGGCGCCATCTCCGAGCGCAGCGCTGGCACCGTAGCGGCCGCCACGACGGCCAGGATGAGCAGCACCACCACCATCTCCACGAGGGTGAAACCGGAGCGGCCCCGCGGCGCTCTCATCGGAAGGACCCGGCGTTGACCCCGTAGATGGCCTGCAGCAGCGCCAGCGCCACCAGGGCCACCAGACCCCCGAAGATCATGATCATGGCGGGTTCGGCCAGCACCACGAGCCGTTCCACCGCCCGCTCCGTGCGGCTCTCCATCAGGTCCGCCGCCTTGAGGAGGAAGTCGGCCAGCCGGCCCGCCTCCTCGCCCAGCGCCACCAGCTGGGGGAGCACCGGCGGGAAGACCCCGCGCTCTGCGATGGCGGCGTGCAGCGCGTTGCCTTCTCGCACGCGCGTGCGAATGCGATCGGTCTCGGCGCGCGCCACGGGATCGCTGGTGCAGTCGCGCGCGTCGGCCAGGGCGGTGAGCAGGGGTGCGCCGCCGCCCAGCAGTTCCCCGGTCATGCGCGCGAAGGCGGCCCCCAGCGCCAGGCTGCGCCAGCGGCCGAGCAGGGGCACCGCCAGCAGCAGGCGGGATCCCACGGCCCGGCCGGAGGGGGTGGTGCGCAGCCAGGCCAGGAGCACCACCAGCGCCACCGGCAGCAGGGCCAGGAGCCGCCAGTGCTCGCGCGCGCTCATGGCCGCGTCCAGCACGAAGGCCGTGGATGCCGGCAGCGCCGCCCCCGAGGAGAGCAGCAGGTCGGCGAAGCGCGGCAGGACGAAGAGCACCAGCACCGCCACCGAGGCGGCGCCCACCACGGCCAGCAACGCGGGGTAGATGGACATGGAGACCAGCTTCGAGCGGAGCGCGTCCTGCCGCTCCAGGTGCCGGGCCAGCCGCTCGAAGGCCGTGTTCAGGGTGCCGCTCTTCTCCCCCGCCTGCACCACGCCGATGTAGAGTGAGGAGAAGAGGCGCGGATGCTCGCCGAGCGCGGACGCCAGCGTCTCCCCGCGCTCCACACGGCGCCGCACCGCGTCCAGCGCCGGTCGAAGGCGCTCCGGCGAGGCCGTGGTGGCGGCCGCCAGGGCACGGGCCAGCGGCATGCCGGCCGGCAGCAGCGCCGCCAGCGCGCGGGTGAACTCCAGCACCCCCCGGCGCGCGCCGAATCCGTAGCTGGTGGAGGCCGCGCGCGCGGCGGACTCCTTGACCTCCAGCGGCAGGAGGCCCTGCACCTCCAGCTCGCGGGTCACGGCCGTGGCGCTGGCCGCGCTCAGGCGGCCGCGCGTGCGGCGCCCGGCGGCGTCCACGGCCCGGTAGGCAAAGGTGGGCACGATGCGCTCAGTCCCGGCGGCGCCGGCTCATTGCCAGCTGGCCACGTCGGCGTTCTCCTGCTCCCCGCCGGGCACGCCATCGGCGCCGTAGGAGAGCAGGTCGTAGCCGCGTGGATTCACCTGGCCGGGGCTCTCGTAGACGTAGGGATTGCCCCAGGGATCGGGCGGCACCGCCTTGCGCAGGTAGGGCCCGCGCCAGTTGCGCGGCCGGGGTTCGACGCGCGGCTCCTCCCAGAGGGCGTCGAGTCCTTGCTGGGTGCTGGGGTAGCGGCCGTTGTCCAGGCGGTAGGCGTCCAGCGCGGCGCCGAGCATCTCGATCTGCGAGCGCGCGGCGGCGTCATTGGCCGTTTCCACGTGCCGGAAGACATTGGGTGCCACCAGCGCGGCCAGCGTCGCAATGACCACGATCACCACCAGGATCTCGATGAGGGTGAAGCCCTGCCGGCCGGCCCTCGTCCTGCTCCTCGATTGCACTGCTACCTCCGCTCGTGGCATGACGCGTCCCGCCGCCGCGCGTCCGTTCGCCCCATTGGACGCGCCCCGGGGGCATTCGGTTGGCCCTCTGGATTGGACGCCGCCCGCACTCCATATGTCAGGTGGGCCGAGCGACCGCCCTACCCTCCACTACCACGTGGAAGGGTGAAAGGTGCCAGCCCGGGCCCTGTTCCCGGGCTCACCTGGCGTTGCCGAGCGCGCGGGCCAGTCGGCGACGGGTGTGGCTGTCCGCCGTCTCGAGTGCTTCGGAAAGCGCCGCCAGGGCCTCGGGACTGCCGAGCCGGGCCAGTGCCTCGAGCGCCGCGTAGCGCACCCCGCGATCCTGATCGGAGGCCAGTTCCTGGAGTGCCTCGAAAGCCGCCGGATTGCGGGTGTCACCGAGGGCGTCCGCCACCCGCTCGCGGACGTTGTCACGGTGCGCGTCATCAAGCAACGTTACGAGGCTGCCCACGGCCTCGTCGGAGCCGATCTCGCCGAGCGCCCAGATGGCCGTATAACGTACGCTGCGGCTCGGGTCGCCGGCCGCGCGGGCGGCCAGGTCGGCCACGGCGGCCTCGGCACCCATGCTCCCTACCGCGCGTGCGGCGTCCTCGCGCACGTCCCGGTGCTCATCCGCCAGGGCGAGCAGGAGCGCGGGCAGGGCACGCTCGGGGTCGGCCCCGGCGAGCGAGCGCGCGGCGGCGCCACGCACGTGCGGGTCGGCATCACGCACCAGGGCGAGCAGGACGCTCACCCGGGCCTGGCTGTGGATGGCGGCTCCCCCTTCCGTGTCGGCCGCTTCGAGCAGCGTGGCTTGCGCGGCGGCGTCGGTGCCGGTGGGCGGCCCCGAGCTACCGGCGGCCGACGCCACGAGCAGCACCAGCACGAGCGCCGCGCTGGCCACCACGGCGCCGCCCAGCGGCCCCGCGGGCATACCGCGCCGATGCGGCGCCAGTAGCGCCCGGATGCGGCCCTCCAGCTCGGAGGGTCGGGCCATGGACAGCGCCAGGCCGCGGTGCATGGCGGGGCGGGCGGCCAGCGCCGTCTCCAGCAGGTGGCGGGCGTAGCTGGAGGGCAGCGCGCCGCTGGCCACCACCACGTCGTCGCAGGCGCGTTCGGCCTCCAGGCGGGCCTGGCGGGCGGCAACCCATACCAGCGGGTTGAACCAGTGGAGCGTGCACGCGGCGGCCGCCACCAGCTGTGTGCCCAGATCGTGCCGGGCCACATGGGCAAATTCGTGCTGCAGCGCGGCCGCCAGTCGTTCCGCGGGCCACTCACGCGCCTCGGCCGGCAGCAGCACCACGGTGCGGGCGGGGCCCAGCGTGATGGGAATGTCCACTTCCGCACTCACGCGCACGGCGGGCGTCCGGATACCCATGCGGCGGGCCGCCGCGTCCGCCAGGGCGCTCCACGCCGCGGGCGCCTCCACCGAGCCGAGCCGGAGGCGGCGCAGGCGCAGGGCGGCGTACGCAAAGAACGTCCCGAGGGCGCCGGCTCCCGCGGCCCAGAGCAGGAGCAGGGCGGTCGGCCACGTCAGCGGCGACCCCGCGGGCGGCGGCGCCGTGCCCACCTGCTTCGCGATCGCACGCGGGCCAGCCTCGGCGGCCGGCGTGGCCGGCCCCACGGCTGGAGGCGCTGCCGCGGCCTCGGCGGTCGCGCTGCGGGCATCCATCGCGGCCCAGCTTCCGGGCAGGACGTCCCACTGGAAGGGGGAGAGCGCGGACGCGAGCGGCAGCACCAGCACCCCCGCCAGCGCCACGGTCCAGGCCAGGTGCCGCAACGCCGCGGACGCGCGCCGCAGGAGGAGGGCGGCGCCACCGGCCAGGACGAGCAATGCGGCAGCGCGCACCGTGGTCTCCAGCAGGCCGGCCAGCACCGGTGGCCATTCGAGCAACGTGACGGACATGGCTACCTCCCTTCCCCGCGTGCGCTTTCAATCTGCTCCAGCAGGTCGGCCACGGAACGCTCAGGCAGGTCCCCGTCGGACATGCGCAGCAGAGCGGCCGCGGCGGCCGAGGGAGATCCCGCGAAGAACGTGCTCACCAGGTGATCCAGCGCGCTGCGGCGCGCCTTTTCCGCAGGCACGCGCGGCGCGTAGACGTAGCGCGGGCCGTCGGCCCGATGGACCACCAGCGCCTTCTCGCGCAGTGTGCGCAGCGCTGCCCGTACCGCCGAGTAGCTGGCCCCGTCAGGCAGTTCCTCGACAACGGTGGCCACGGTGGCACGCTGCAACCGGTACAGGGCGTCCAGAACCTGGCGCTCGCGACGGCTCAGGCTCGGGGCGGCGGAAGAGGACATGGTCGCTCCAGGGGCGGATGTGGTGGTGAATTTTCAGCACGATGGTGAAATTTCACCACTGTGTCAAGCCGGGCGCGCCGCGAGTTGCGCCCGGATCACGCCCAGGGCCTCCTCCCGCTCCTGCCCCTCGAGCGGGAGGCGCGGCGGCCGCACCCGCTCGCTACCCATGCCCACCTCTGCCTGCGCCAGCTTGATGAGTTGCACGAACTTCGGCACCGTGTCCATGCGGAGCATGGGCAGGAACCAGGAGTAGAGTGCCCGCGCCTCGCGCATGCGTCCTTCCCGCGCCAGCGTGAAGAGGCGCACGGATTCCTCGGGCAGTGCGTTGATGAGCCCCGCGATCCAGCCATCACAGCCTATGGCGCCAGCTTCCAACGCCATGTCATCCAGACCTGCGAAGCGCCCCAGCCGGTCACCCATGACCTCCTCCAGCGCGCTCAGGCGGCGCACGTCCCCGCTGGATTCCTTGACCGCGTGCACATTGGCGTGCCGTTCCGCCAGCGCGGCCACGTCGTGCGCGGAGAGGTCGGTGCCGTAGGCCACGGGATTGTTGTAGATCATGCAGGAGAGGCCTGTGGCGTCCAGGACCGCGTCGAAATGCGCGGCGGTCTCACGCGGATCGGTGCGGTACACGTAAGGCGGCAGCACCATCAGGCCGTCGCAGCCCACCTCCTCGGCGGTCCGGGCCAGCGCCACGCACTCGGCGGTGGACAACCCGCTGATGCCGGCCACCAGCGGGGCGCCGCCCGTGGCGCTACGGCACACCTCCAGGATGCGCCGCTTCTCCGGCGCGGTGAGCGTGGCGCCCTCGCCCAGCGAGCCGAGCGCCACGATACCGCGCGTGCCCCGCTCCAGGAGCCAGGCCACGTGCGCGGCCAGGAACGCTTCGTCCACGCCGCCGTCCTCCTGAAAGGGCGTGGTGATGGCCGCGAATACGCCGGCCCAGTCGCTACGCTGCATCAGCTGTCTCTCCGTGGTTGAGCGGTCATTGCGAGCAGTGTGCCCGCGCGCGCCGGCAGGACCGGCGGGCGTACGGCGGGTGGTTCCCAGCCGAGCAGGAACTCCAGTGCGGAGCCGCACACCCGCCCCTGGCAGGCGCCCATGCCCAGCCGCGTGTGGAGCCGGGCCTCCCGGAAGGAGCCGGCCGCCCGCGCGGCGCCGAGCGGAACGTCCTCGCAGCGGCACGCCAGCACGTCATCCTCCGCGACCGACCGCAGCTCGGGCCGGAGCGCGAAGGCCGCCTCCATGCGGCGGGCCAGTCCCCGGTGGCGCTGGCGGGCCGCGGCGAGCCGGGCGGGCGGTGGCCGGTCCGCGGCTGCCAGGCCCGCCATCTCCCCCTCCACCAGCGCGGCCTCCACCCCGGCCACACCCACGCTCTCACCGGCGCACCAGATCCCCGGCACGCTGGTGCGCAGCGCCCCGTCCACGACCACCGCACCATCCCGGGTGGCGCAGCCGAGCACGGCCGCCAGCTCAGTGGCCGGGATGAGCCCCCACGCCGCGCACAGCCAGTCGCACGGCTCGCTCCAGTCGCGCCGGCCGTCGGTGAGGCGCACACCGATGACCCTGTCCTGCCCCTCCGCCGCAGCCACCCACGTTCCCGTGCGGAAGCGCGTGCCGGCGAGCGTGGCGCGGTAGCGGATCGCCTGCAGGGCGCGGGCGGGCGTGCGCCACAGCCCCGCGGCGAAGCGCGCCACCGCGCGGGCGGGCGCCTGTTCCGCCACTGTGCTCACACGCGCGCCGGCGGTGCGCAGCGCCGCCGCCACCGCAAGCGGCAGTGGTCCGGTGCCGGCCACCACGATCCGTGCGCCGCGCACGTCCAGGCCGCCCTTCACCAGCGCCTGGGCGCCACCCACGCCGACCACGCCGGGCAGCGTCCAGCCGCGGAAGGGCAGGAAGCGCTCGCGTGCCCCGGTGGCCAGCACCAGCGCCGCCGCCCGGATCTCCAGCGGCTGTCCCTGCCGCTCCGCCAGCAGCCGGCCCGGCGCGCCGTCCACCACGGTGGTGCCGCCCGTGAAGGTGGCGCCGGAGCGGTCCACACGGTCCAACCAGCGGCGCGCCGGCCGGGGCAAGCCCGACCGGACGGCGTGGCGCCAGATCTGCCCGCCCGGGCGCACCCCCTCGTCCAGCAGCAGCACGCGGCGGCCGGCCTCGGCCGCCGCGCACGCCGCCGCCACCCCGGCGGGGCCCGCACCCACCACGACCACGTCGGCGCTGTGCCGCTCAAGCACCGGTACGCACCTCCATGCCGTCCCGCACCACCTCCATGCACGCGCGCCGGTGCGGCACGCCGTCGATCCGGACGCGGCACTCGAAACAGCTGCCCATGCCGCACAGCGGCGCCCGTAGCGTCCCGGATACGGCGCGCCGGAAGCCGCTCACCCCGGCGTTCAGGAGCGCGGCGGCCACCGTGGCGCCAGCCGGTACGGCGTGCGGCACGCCGTCCACTTCGATGCGCACCCCGGGCTCCAGGGTGGTCACCCGCTCACCACCGGCTCGCGCAGGGGATCGTAGGGCGCCGGGTCCAGGAACGGCGCGGCCCCGGTGACCAGCTCGGCCAGCAGGCGGCCCGTGGCCAGCGCGGTGGTGATGCCCAGCCCCTCGTGCCCCACGGCCACCCAGGTATCCGGCACGCGCGGCCAGCGGCCGATGAGCGGCAGGCCGTCCGGCGTGGCAGGCCGGAAACCCGTCCACGTGCGAATCATCTGCAGCGCGGCCAGCCGCGGCAGATAGGCGCACGCGCGGGCCAGCATGCGGGCCACCATGCCGCGGTTCACGCCGGCCTCCCAGCCCACCAGCTCACGCGAGGAGCCGATCAGCAGCTGGCCCGTGGCCCGCGGCTGGACGTTGAAGGCCACGGAAGCCGTGCGCACGTCGTGCGCGCTCCGCAGGTAGCCCAGCTCCACGAGCTGATGCCGGCAGAAGTCCGGGTAGCGTTCGCTCACCAGGAGGTGGCCCCGACGCGGCATCACCGGCAGCCCGGGCGCCAGTTGGGCGGCCGCCGCCCCGGTGGCAAGCACCACGCTCCCCGCCGACCGCCGCGAGCCGTCCTCGAGCACCACGCCGCCCCCCTCCAGCGCGCTCACCCTGCTGCCCTCCCGGACGCGGAGGCCGGGCGCGGCGGCCAGCCAGCGCGCCAGCGCCGGTGGATAGAGCACCGCATCCTCCGGCACGCGGGCCGCGCCGGCCAGCCCCGGCCTCAGCTCCGGCTCGGCCTCCGCGAGCGCCGCGCCGTCCAGCAGCTCGGCGGCTACCCCGGCCGCGCGGTAGGCGTCCACTTTGGCACGGGCGCCCTCTATTTCCACCGCGTCCGCGGCGATCCACAGGGTGCCGGTGCGCACCAGCTCCACGTCCGCGGGGAGCTCGTCCATAAGCTCCGCCAGCAGCCCGGACGATGCCCGGGTGAGGGCCAGCTGCGCCGGCGAATCGTCCATGACCACGATATGGCCCATGCCCGCGCCCGTGGCGCCACCGCCCAGGAAGCCGGCCTCCAGCAGCTCCACCCGCAGACCGGCCTGCGCCAGCGCGCGGGCGCAGGCGGCGCCCACCACGCCGGCGCCCACCACGAGGGCGTCGGGCGTCACGGCCGCGGCCGTCATGCGCCGCCGAACCCGCCCCGGAACGGATCGGCCGGATCGAAGCGGAGGGTGGCCTCCCCGGTGATGAACGCCCTGCCCCGCACGTGCGGCAGCAGCCCGTCGGGCGTGGCTTCGAGCCACGCCTCGAAACGCCCGCCGGTGACGCTTTCCTGGCGCCACAGCGTGCCGGGCTCCAGGCGGCCGCGTGCGTGCAGCACCGCCAGCAGCGCGGAGGTCCCGGTCCCGCAGGGCGAGCGGTCCCAGGCCCCCCCGGGGCAGAGCACGAAGCCGCGCGCGTCGGCGGTCGGGGACGCGCACGACAGCTCCACGTGATCGATCGGCGCACCGTCCGCGCCGGTGATCCCGGCGGCGGCCAGCGCCGCCATGATACGCCCGGCCAGCATGCTCAGCCTGCCCACGCGCGCCACCTCGAGCGCTTCGCCCGGCAGCTCCGTCAGAAAGAACCAGTTGCCGCCCCAGGCCACGTCCCCCGTCACCCGCCCGAGGCCCTCCACTGCCACGCTCACATCGGCCGCGTGGAGGTGCGCCGGCACGTTGCGGATGGTCACGGCGCCCCCATCCTCGAGCGTGGCCGACACGGGGCCTGCCGGGGTATCGAACCGGGCCTCCCCCGCGCTCAGCCGCCCCACGTGCGCGAGCGTGCGCGCCACGCCCATCAGGCCGTGCCCGCACATGTCCAGGTAGCCGCCGTTGTTGAAGAAGATGACGCCCGCCACGGCCCCGGCGGAGACCGGCTCGGTCAGCAGCGCACCGACCATGGCCTCGTGCCCGCGGGGCTCCAGGACCACCGCCCGGCGCAGGTGATCGAACCGCGCGCCCAGGTCACTCCGCCGCTCCGCCATGGAGGCGCCGGTCGGCGCCGGCCAACCGTCGAGCACCACGCGCGTGGGCTCCCCCTCCGTGTGGGAGTCCACCACCCGCAGTCCATCGGGCCAGCGGGGCCCCTGGCCAGCCGCGCGGTTCGGGCTCAGGGATTCACCTGTACCGTGCGGATCTCCGTGTAGAAATCGCGCGCCGCACGGCCCTGCTCGCGGGTTCCGGAACTGGATGCCTTGAGGCCACCGAAGGGCGCGTGCGGATCCACGCCCGTGGTGTCCCCGTTGACCCGTACCAGCCCCACCTCGATACGCTGGATGTAGTGTAGCGCCGCGCCGAGATCCCGCGTGAAGAGGGAGGCGGAGAGGCCGTAGCGGGTGTGGTTGGCCAGGTCGATGGCATGGTCGACGTCGCTTGCCGTATGCGTGACCAGCACCGGCCCGAACAGCTCCTCCTGGGCCAGCGAACCGGCCGGATCCGCGTCCCGGATCACCGTGGGCTCCACGTAGAAGCCGCGGGCAAAGCGCTCGTCCCCGGGCGCGCCGCCGCCGCACACCGTGCGCCCGTCCGTGCCCTGCAGGGCAGCCAGCACGCGGTCGCGGGCGCCGCCGGTGATGAGCGGCCCGACCGCCGTGTCGTCCTGGCCCACATCCCCCAGGGGCAGCCGCGCCACCTGCGCCGTGAGCCGCTCCAGGAACGCATCCTCGACCTCCCTGGCCACGACGGCGCGGCTGGTAGCGGTGCACTTCTGGCCCGCGAAGCGCATGGCGCCCGCTGCGGTCAGCGCCGCGGCGCGGTCCAGATCGGCATCGGGCAGCACGATGACCACATTCTTGCCGCCCATCTCGGTCTGATAGCGGATGTTGCGCTCCGCGGCCACGGCCGCCACGCGGGCGCCCACGGCCACCGAGCCCGTGAAGCTGACCGCGCGCACCTCCTCGGCGCCGAGAAGGCCGGCCCCGACCGTGGGTCCGGCACCATGGAGCACGTTGAACACACCGTCTGGAATGCCTGCCTCGGCGGCGCTCTCGGCCAGTAGATGTGCCATGTGAGAGGACTGCTCCGCCGGCTTCAGCACCACCGTGTTGCCGAAGGCCAGCGCCGGCGCGGCCTTCCACAGCGGAATGGCCGCGGGGAAGTTCCAGGGCGTGATGAGCGCCACCACGCCGAGGGGGCCGTGCAGGGTGAACTGGAGCGTGTCCGCACTGGCGGCCGGCACCACCTCGCCGATGGCACGGACCGCCTCGCCGGCGTAGTAGCGGAGGATGACCACGCAGCGGCCCATCTCGCCGCGCGCCTCGCCGATGGGCTTGCCCACCTCACGAGCCAGGGCGCGGGCCAGCTCCTCCCGCCGCGCGTCGATGACGGCCGCCCAGCGGTGCAGGTGCTCGCCGCGGGCGGGGCCCGACGTGGCGCGCCATCCCTCGAGGGCGGCATGGGCCGCGGCGGCGGCGGCGCGCGCGTCGGCCGCGGTACCCACGGGCACACGCGCCACGACGTCGTCACTGTCGGAGGGATTCAGGCTGTCGATGAGTTCGTCGGCCTGACTGGGCTGGAAGGCGCCCGCGAGGTAGTTGCGTAGGATCGTGGCCATGGCTCCGGTCGGCTGCGGGATAGAGTGTATACAATACCCGTTGGCGGGCCGCCGGCAAGCACGGCGCGGGAGAGGTCGACCCGGGATTGGCGGCCAGCACCCCGGCGGGCTACAATGGGCGGGTCGCCCGCCGACGGTCAACCAGCCCGCGCATCATCGTCAGGGAGGTCCCATGCCGCATCCCACGCCGCCGCAGCTTCGCGCAGGATGAGGTGCGTACGTACCCCCAGGTGGCCCTACCAGGCGGCGCCCGATGGCCCGGCCCGGTGCGGGGGACCGCCGCCTGCCCGCCCGTCGGGGTGGTCCTCCCGAGCGGACGCCAACGGCCGTAGCGACCGGCTGCCGCCGCGCCCGCAGGGCGGTTTCGCGCCGGGCCCCGCGGGCACGCCCGCGCCGTGGCCCGGCTGGTGGCGGGCCCGCTGCGCAGGGAACTGGCGGGAGCGTGTGGGAATCGAACCCACCGATCCGGGTATCAACCGGACCACGACGGTTTTGAAGACCGCTCCGCCCACCAGGACGGCTCCGCCCCCTCGCTGAGGGCGAATGTAGCGCGCCCGCACCCCACCGCCAAAAAGCCGGCCTGCGCCGGCGCCCGCCTGTGCCGGCGCCCGCGCCGCCCCTATCTTGACCTCCCATGAGGATCGCCTACCTGGACGGCGCCCGTCTGCGCCGCGCGTTGCTCGCGGGCTGTGACCATGTGCAGGGCATGCGCGGTGAGCTGAACCGCATCAACGTCTTCCCCGTGCCGGATGGGGACACGGGCACCAACCTAGGCCTCACGGCGGCCGCGCTCGCTGAGCATCTGCGCCCGCTGCGCGAGCGGCACGTGGGCATCGTGGCGCGCGGCGCGGCCGAGGCCGCCATCGTGGGGGCGCGCGGCAACTGCGGCATGATCCTGTCCCACTTTCTCCTGGGCTTCGCGGACAGCGTGGGGGAGCGCTCACGGCTGCGTCGCGCCGAATTCGCGGCCGCCCTGCAGGATGCCGTGACCCACGTCTACCGCGCGCTCGAACAGCCCGTGGAAGGCACGATCGTCACTGTGATGCGCGCGGTGGCCGACGAAGCGCGCGCAGCTCCCACGCACGATTTCGAGGAACTCCTGGGTCTGCTCCTGAGGCGCGCCCACCTGGCGGTCGAGAGCACCCCCGAGCTGCTCCCGGCCCTGCGCGAGGCCGGTGTGGTGGACGCGGGGGCCAAGGGCTTCTTCCACATGGTGGAAGGCGTGGTCCGCGACGTGCGCGGGGACCCCGCGGCCGTGGTGGAGGCGCCACGCCCATCCGGAGCGGCGCTGGACACGGCGGCCGCGCGCGTGACCTACGACGAACGTGAGCGCTTCCGTTTCTGCACGGAAGCTCTGGTGCGTGGCACCGCCGCGGAGACCCGGGACGTGCAAGCCGCCCTGCACGGGCGCGGCGACTCCCTCATCGTCATCCGGTCCAGCGACATCCTCAAGGTGCACATCCATACGGATGACCCCGAGGACGTCTTCACCTACCTGCGCACCCTCGGCCGGCTGGTCACCCACAAGGCGGAGGACATGGCCGCCCAGCACGCCGCCGTGGCGCGCGCCAATACCGGTCACGTCCGGCTGGCGCGCCGACCGCTGAGCCTGGTGACCGACAGCGGCTGTGATCTGCCTGCGGAGATCCTCCGTGCCCACGGTATCCGGGTGGTCCCGCTCACCCTGGTATTCGAGCACGAGGTGCTGCTGGACGGCGTGGACATCCATGCGGATGCCTTCGTGGAGCGGCTGCGCCGGGGGGAGCATCCCGGCACCTCGCAACCGTCACCCGCCGCGTTCGCGGAGGCCTTCCGGGGCGCGGCCGAGGACGGGGAGGCGGTGCTGGCCGTCCTGCTGGCCGCGAGCCTGTCGGGCACCTTCCGCTCGGCGTGTGCCGCCGCCGGCAGCGTTGCCGAGGCGCCCATTCACCTGGTGGACTCCCGGGGAGCTTCCCTGACCGAGGGGCTCCTGGTGCTGCGCGCGGCCGAGCTGGCGGAACTGGGCTGGGCGCCGCAACGCATCGCCGCGGAGCTGGAGCGGATCCGGGACCGGTCGGGGATCCTCTTCACCGTGGATGTCTTCGACAATCTCCTGGCGTCGGGGCGGGTCGGACGCGGCAAGGTGGTGATCGCGGGGCTGCTGGACCTCAAGCCCGTGCTCGGCCTGCGCCCCGACGGTACCGTAGCCCGCTGCGGGCAGATTCGGGGTGGCGGACCCGGGGTGCCGCGCATCATGGGGATGCTGGCCGAACGGATCCCCGCCGACGCGCGGGCGCTCCGCTTCGGCGTGATGCACGTAGGTCGCCCCGAGATCGTCCCGGAGGTATGCGCCGCGCTCGAGAAGAACTTCGGCGCGCGCGAGGTGATCACCGCGCCCGCCAGCCCCGTGCTGGCCACCCACCTGGGGCCGGGCGCGTGGGGCGTGGCGTACCAGGTGGAGGATTGAGGCCCTGACCCGCTGGCGCCTTCAGCCGCGCAGGGCCACCACCTCTATCTCCACGAGCGCTTCCTTGGGGAGCGTGCGCACGGCAACGGTCGATCGGGCCGGCGCATGGTCGCCGAAGAAACGCGCGTAGACCTCGTTCATGGGCGCGAAATCCCCCATGTCCGCCAGGAATACGGTGGTCTTGATGACGTGCTGCAGGCTCGAGCCCGCGGCCTCCAGTACCGCCCGCAGGTTGCGCATCACCTGTTCGGTCTGTGTGCCCACCTCCGTGCCCACCACTTCCATGTTCTCGGGGTCCAGCGCAATCTGGCCCGCCGTGTAGACCAGATCTCCCGCCACCATGGCCTGACTGTACGGGCCGATGGCCGCAGGCGCCGCCTCGGTGTGTACCTTCCGCATCTCCATCATCCACCCCTCGCTTTGCGGCGGCCCGCTCCGGGGCCGCGTCGGTTCAATTCCCAGTTTCCTGCGCGTGGTGCTCGTCCACGGCCAGGCGCAGTTCCGCGGGCGCGACCGTGGTGACCCCGGCGCGGCCCACCTCGATGCCGGCGGCGTGATTCGCCAGCACGGCGGCTTCCGCGGCTGTTGCGCCGGCGGCGAGCGCCACCGCCATGACCGCGGTCACGGTGTCACCCGCGCCCGACACGTCGTAGACGGAGCGCGCCAGGGCGGGCACCTGGAGATACTCGCCCTCCTGTGTGCAGAGCGCCATGCCATGCTCGCCCAGCGTGAGCAGGAGATAGCGGCACCCGAGGCGCTGACGCGTGGCCTCCATCCACACCGGGTCCTCCGGTCGGATCCCCTCGCGCAACGCGGCAGCCAGCTCCAGCAGATTCGGCTTGAAGACCGTGGCGCCCGCGTAATCGAAGAAGAAGCGGCTCTTGGGGTCCACCACCACCGGGATGGCGGCGCTGGCCGCCGCGTCCAGCGCGGCGCGGATCACCGTGGGCTGCAGCACCCCCTTGTTGTAGTCCTCCAGCACCAGCACGTCGGCGTCCGTCACGAGGGCGCGCACCCGGGCCACCAGCTGTTCGGCCACCGCGCCGTCCGGGTCCTCCTCGTCCTCCTGGTCGTAGCGTACCACCTGCTGCTGGCGCGCCATGATGCGCGTCTTCACCGTGGTCGGCCTGCCCTCCACGGGCAGCACCTGCGACGCGTCGATGCCGGCGGCCTCCAGGGCGTCCCGCAGCTCCAGCGCGTGGGTGTCCGCGCCCACGAAGCCCACCACCCGGCAGGCGGCGCCCAGCGCCACCACGTTGGCGGCCACGTTGGCCGCACCACCGAGTGCCCGCCATTTCTCTTCCACTTTCACCACGGGGACGGGGGCCTCGGGAGAGATGCGGGAGACGGAGCCACGCAGGTAGACGTCCAGCATGAGGTCCCCTACCACCAGCACCTTCAAAGCGGTGGCGCGTTCGAGGATCTCCTCGGTTCGCGCGAGGGTGAGGTGGTTCATGCGGGGCATCTCCGGACGGGGGGCGGCACGGAAATTGTGTGAGGCCGCCCCGTTCATCATCGGTTCGAGGTCCGGCAAGCTACCGCGGCGTGAGCGGAGTGTAAACCGCCGCTGGAACGAGGAGGGGATGGCAGGATTCGCGGCCAACGTGGAGGAGCGTGTCCGGGGCATGAGCACCGGCGTGCTCGAGTATTTCATACTGGCCGGCCGCGCCCTTCGCTTTGCGGTGACCCCGCCGTTCTACTGGCGGGACACCATTGTCCAGATGGATCGCATCGGCGTGGGGTCGCTGCCGATCATCGTCCTGACGGGCCTCTTCACGGGCATGGTGCTGGCCCTGCAGAGCTCCGTCGAGCTGAAGCAGTTCGGCGCGGAGATCTACATCGGCAACCTGGTGGGCGCCTCCATGGTCCGCGAACTGGGGCCGGTGCTGTGCGCTCTCATGGTGGCGGGGCGGGCGGGTTCGGGCATTGCCGCCGAGATCGGGTCCATGCGTGTGACGGAGCAGATCGACGCGCTGCAGAGCTTCGGCACCGACCCCATCCGCAAGCTGGTCACGCCGCGCATCATCGCCGGCCTGGTGGTGCTGCCGCTGCTCACCATGGTGGTGGATACCGTGGGCATCATGGGTGGACTGCTCATTGCCGTGTTCCGGGTGGGCATCACACCGGACATCTTTCTACAGGGCGTGTTGAACACGCTGGCACAGGCGGGATTCGTGGGCTTCTTCCCCAAGGACTTCATCAGCGGCCTGGTCAAGCCGCTGGCCTTCGGCGGCATCATCACCCTCACGGCGTGCTATTACGGGCTGAACACCAAGGGCGGCACGGAGGGCGTGGGCGCGGCGGCCACGAGTTCGGTGGTCACCTGCTCCGTGCTCATCCTGGCCGTGGACTACTTCCTCACGCAGCTGATGCTCGTGGTGTTGAGCCCAGGATGATGACTGAAGAAGTGGACCGCCCTCCCGTATCCGCGGCGCAGGACGCCAAGCCGGACGACGCCGCACACGAGCGGCGCACGGAAGCCGGCGCGGGCCGTCGGGCGGAGGATTCCGCTGGCGCGCGGGCCTCGCGTGAGGGCGCCGACCATCTCGACGTCATTCGTGAGGAACTGGAGAATGATCGCCGGACCGAAGCGAACGTGGCGGAGGGACGCCCGATCATTCGCCTCGAGGACGTGCACCTGGCCTTCGATCTGCCCGTGCTGGATGGCGTGAGCCTTGAAGTCCGCGAGCGGGAGACCCTCATGGTAGCCGGCGAGTCCGGCACCGGGAAGTCCACCATCCTGAAGCTCATCCTGCGCTTGCTCGTCCCCGAATCGGGCTCCGTGTGCGTGTTCGACCAGGAGGTCCAGGATCTCACGTTCAAGGAGGCGCTCGACCTGCGCCGCCGCATCGGCATGGTGTTCCAGAATTCGGCCCTCTTCGACTCGCTCTCCGTGTTCGAGAACGTGGCCTACCCGCTGCGGGAGCGGAATGACCACCTGAGCGAGGAGGACATCCGCGACGCGGTGCATCAGCGCCTGGAGTTCGTGGATCTGAACCCCGCCCAGGTGGACGACCAGCTCCCCAGTCAGCTCTCGGGCGGCATGAAGAAGCGCGTGGGTGTGGCCCGGGCCATCATCACGGATCCCGAGGTGGTGCTCTACGACGAACCCACGGCCGGCCTCGATCCTCTCACCATCGGCAAGTTCAATGACCTGGTGCGCAAACTCCAGCGCGAACTGGGCGTCACCTCGGTGCTGGTGACACACGACATCCGCACGGGCTTTCGCGTGGCCTCGCGCGTCAATCTCCTCCGCGAGGGGCGCATTGTCTTCGATGGCACGCCGGAGGAGATGGTGGCCGCGGACGATCCCTACATCAAACGGTTTCTGGGCTGATGGCGGGACGATCCACCACCCGCGGCAGCTTCGGCTGGCGACAGGTCCGGGTCCTGGCCATGGTCGTGGGCGCCCTCTTCCTGCTCGGCTACGGCGTGTACCGGGTGGGCAAGATCTTCGACATCTTCGCCGATCGCTACGAGGTCTACACGCTGGTCCCGACCGCGCTCGGCCTGCGCGAAGGCGCACCCGTGACGCTGGCCGGCCAGCGTGTCGGTCAGGTAGTCGAGATCAGTTTCATTCCCGTGGCGGCCAAGGCGGATGGCAACAACCTGCGGGTGCGGCTGGCGCTGAACGAGGATGTGGCCTCCCAGGTGCGCCGCGATTCGCGGGCGTTCCTGCGCACCCAGGGGCTGCTCGGGGACAAATACGTGGATATCGCGCCGGGCTCCGAGGCTTCCCCGGCACTGCAGCCAGGGGGGACCCTGCTCGCGGGCGAGTCCCTGGACCTGGACCAGTTCCTGGAGCGCGCCGCCGGCCTCATGGACGAGACCAGCGCCGTGGTGACGGACGTGCGCACGCTCACGGCCGGCCTCGTGGCCGGCCAGGGGACGCTCGGCCAGTTCGTGACCGACGACGAGCTTTACGGCCGCCTGGTGGTGACCACGGCGCGGCTGGAAGAGACCCTGGCCATGGTGAACGACGCCGACGGGACCTTCGGCCGCTTCCTGCGCGACCCCGCGGTGTACAACGAGATCCACTCGGCCGTGGCACGGGTGGACTCGATCGGCGAACTGATCCTCTACGGCAGTGGCACCCTTAGCCAGCTGCTGCAGAGCGATTCGCTCTACCAGGGCCTCATGGCCACGGCGCTGCGGGCGGACAGCGCCCTGGGCGGCCTGAACGCCTTCATCGGCGGCCTGACGCAGGGTGAGGGGACGCTGCAACGCATCCTCACGGACCCCGCGCTCTACGACGAGCTGCTCAAGGCCGTCATCGACGCCCAGACCCTCATCCAGGCCGTCCGCGACGATCCGAGCGCCTTCAAGCC
>JBBDRO010000044.1:0-7432 GCA_040905425.1 Gemmatimonadota bacterium
ACAAGATCAAGACGCTGCAGCGGCAGGCATACGGTCACCGTGATGCGGGGTTCTTTCGCCTGCGCATCTACGCCCTACACGAGAGCCGAATTGCCCTTGTCGGGTGAGTGCCGCGGACGCAAACAGGTGAAGAGTCTCGTTTGACTCCAGCGGCAGGGCTTTTAAGCCGCTCACCATACCGCGGATCCATGCGGCCCGCTCGGCTACCAGGTCCGCACGTAGCTTCCCCGGTGTCATCGGGCGCCCTCCTCCAGCACCTGCCGCACCCGCTCCCTGTGGAACGGAGCCAGGTCCGCCGCCCGACGCATGATGTAGAGCTCGTGCTCCGCCTGCGCGCGCGGATCCGCCGTGAATAGCAGTTCGCCCTTCACCACCTCCAGCGCCAGGAGGGTCGGGGCCTCGGACAGCACCACCAAGTCCACCCGTGGCGCCGCCAGGAGGTCCTCCAGATCCGCCGTCAGGCGTACGCGCGCCTGCGGGTCCAGCCCCCCCGCGGAAAGCGGCTCCACGCCGATGTCGGCGTCACGGCCCTCCGCGGCATCCACTGCCTGGCTGCCCTGTGCCTGGCTGCCGCCCGCACGCGTGGCAATCGCCTGCGCCCGGCTACCGAACACGTAGACGTCCCGCAGGCCGTAGCGGGTGGCCATATCCTGCAGTCGTTCTCCGAGTTCCGTCATGGGCATAAAGCTACGGCCCCGACTCCCCGCAGTACAATCCCTCGTAGCGCGTGCGATTCCGTCGCGCTGATCATCGTCCTCCACTACCACGCTGTTGGAGCCGGGTGCATCCTGCCGCGCCCCGCCGCGAAGTTACGGAGCGCCCCAATCTTCCATTTCCAGCCCCGCCACACGGCTGAATTCCTGCACATTGGCCGTCACCAGCGTGAGCCCGCGGGCCCTGGCCTGCCCGGCGATGAGGACGTCGTAGGGGCCGATCGGCAGGCCGCGACGGGCCAGGTTGGCCCTGATCTCCCCGGCCACGCGCGCGTCGTCCGGCTCGCAGTCCACGACCTCGAAGCGTAACCCGTCCACGAGCGCCAGATTGTGCTCCTGACGCGTGCTGCGAAAGGCGCCGAAGTACAGTTCGTGGAGCGCGCTCACCGAGAGCCCCACGTCCACCGGATCGTGGGCTCGCGCACGCCGTGCCAGCGCACCGTCCGGCTCCCTGAGCAGCTCGATGACGGCGTTCGAATCCAGCAGGTACTTCAATCGAAAAGCCGCTCGAGTTCGGGACGAACCTGGCCGGCGGGTTTCTCCTCCGTCACCGCCGCAATAAAGTCCGCATCGGGGGGTCCCAGGGCCGCGAGGTCGTCCAACCAGTCCCAATCGGTGGGGATCGGCTCGAGAATCACAGCCGCGCCACGCCTGCGAATCCGCACCTCCGTGGCCTCGAAGCGGTACTCCTTGGGCAGCCGCACGGCCTGGGACCTACCTGACCAGAACACCTTTGCACGATCCATCGACCCTCCAGGGATGATATATCTCATTGCAATATACCACTGTGCGCCCCCTCACACCATGGCCATCAACGGCTCCTCCAGGATCCCCACCAGCGTCTGCAGGAAGCGCGCGCCCATGGCGCCGTCCACCACGCGGTGGTCGCAGCTCATGGTCATCTTCATGCGGGCGGCAATGAGCGGCTCGCCGTCCTCCACCACCACCCGGTCCTCCACCGCGCCCACGGCCAGGATGCCCGCCTCGGGCGGGTTGATGATGGCGGTGAACTCCTCGATGCCGAACATGCCCAGGTTGGAGACGCTGAAGGTGGCGCCGGTGTACTCTTCGGGCTTGAGCTTCTTCTCGCGCGCGCGGCCGGCCATCTCGCGCA
Source organism: Gemmatimonadota bacterium (assembly GCA_040905425.1). Lineage (GTDB taxonomy): Bacteria > Gemmatimonadota > Gemmatimonadetes > Longimicrobiales > RSA9 > JBBDRO01. The sequence continues at coordinate 1,828 of JBBDRO010000044.1, forward strand.
CCTCGGCGCCGATCTGGCCCACGCCCTTGAGGTCCGCGTCGCGGATCACGGGCGTGATGAGCCCTTCGTCGATGGCCACGGCCACGCCCAGGTGGACGCGGTGGTGGCGCACGATGACGTCCTCCTGCCAGGCGGCGTTCACCTCGGGGTGCTTCTTCAGCGCCAGCGCGGTGGCCTTCAGGATGAAATCGTTGATGGACGCCTTCTGGCCGAACTGCTCCAGGTACGCGTTCACGCGCTCGCGGGCCTCCGTCACGGCCGTCATGTCCACGTCCACCGTGAGGTAGAAGGTGGGCACGGGCCCGATGCTCTGCACCAGCCGCTTGGCAATGGCCTTGCGCATCTGACTGACAGGCACTTCCTCCGTCTCCGGCCCACCACGCGCGTACGCCGGCGCGGCGGCGGCGGGCGCCGCGGCCTTCTTCGACCCAGCCTCCGCCCCCTCCACGTCCGCCTTCACGATGCGGCCGCCGGGGCCGCTGCCCTCGATCCCCGACAGCTCCACGCCCTTCTCCTCTGCCAGGCGACGGGCCAGCGGGGAGGCTTTGACGCGGCCGCCATCCTTTTCTGGCGACGGCTCCCGGGCTGGCTGCGCGGCGGGCGCCGCCTTCGCGGCGGCATCCGGCTTCCCCTCCGCCCGCGGCTCGGCGTCGGCCTCCGCCTTTCCGGGCTTCCGCTCCCCGGACTCCTTCTTGTCGGCCACCTCGTCGTCCTCGGCGTCGTCCGCGCCAGCCGCGGCGGGCTCCTCCGCGTCCTCGTCGGCGGCCGGCTCCTCCGCCGCCGCCGCCCCACCGCCCCCCGCCGCGCCCTCGATCTCCGAGATGTCCTCGTCCTCCTCGGCGATGACGGCAATGACCTCCCCCACTGGGGCGGTGGCACCCTCCTCGATGAAGATCTTGCGCAGCACGCCCGCGCCGCGCGCCACCAGCTCCATGGTGGCCTTGTCGGTCTCGATCTCGGCCAGCACGTCGCCGTCCTTGACGGCGTCACCTTCGCTCATCAGCCACTTGACCAGCTGCCCCTCCTCCATGGTGGGGGAGAGCGCCTCCATGTGGACCTTGGTCGCCATCGGCTACTGTCCCTTCTTGCGATAGAGCACCCGGTTGCAGGCGTCGATGACGCGCTCCACCGAGGGCTTGGCCAGCTTCTCCAGACTCTTGCTGTAGGGCATGGGTACGTCCGCCTGCGTGACGCGCGCGATGGGCGCGTCCAGGTGGTCGAAGGCCTCCTGCTGGATGAGGTCGGCGATCTGCGCGCCGATCCCCACGTAGGCCCAGCCCTCCTCCACGTAGACCACGCGGTTGGTCTTCCGCACCGAGGTCAGAATGGCGTCCACGTCCAACGGGCGCAGCGAACGCAGATCCAGGACGTCGCTTGAAATGCCGTCCTTGGCCAGCTGCTGCGCCGCCTGCAGGCAGACGTGCACCATCTTGCCGTGCGTGATGATGCTGACGTGCTCCCCCTCGTGCTTCAGGTCCGCCACGCCAAGGGGGATGATGAAGTCCTCGTCCTCGGGGACCTCCCCCTTCATGGCGTAGAGCAGCTCACCCTCCATGAAGACCACGGGGTCATTGTCCCGGATGGAGCTCTTGAGCAGCCCCTTGGCGTCGGCCGGGGTGGCGGGCACCACCACCTTGACGCCGGGATAGTGGACGTAACTGGCCTCCATGGCCTGCGAGTGCTGCGCGGAGAGCTGCAGCGCCGCGCCCGTGGGGCCGCGGAAGACTATGGGACAGTGGTACTGCCCGTTGGTCATGTAGTGCAGCTTGGCGGCGCTGTTCCACACCTGGTCGAGCGCCAGCATGGAGAAGTTGAAGGTCATGAACTCGATGACCGGCCGGAGGCCCAGCATGGCCGCGCCCACGCCCAGCCCCGTGAAGCCCAGCTCGGTGATGGGCGTGTCCACCACGCGCATCTCGCCGAAGCGGTCGAGCAGGCCCTTGGACACCTTGTAGGCGCCGTTGTACTGGCCCACCTCCTCCCCCATGAGGAAGACGTCGGGGTCCCGCTCCATCTCTTCCGCCAGCGCCTGGTTGAGCGCCTCGCGGTAGGTGATCTCCGCCATCAGCCACCCTCCGCGATGCGGTTCTTGCGGTCGAAGAAGAGCCTGCCGTGCTCGTTCTCCTCCGCGTAGACGTTCCTGTAGAGCGCCTCGGGCTGCGGCTCGGGCGAGTTGTCGGCAAACTCCGCCGCGTCATCCACCTCCTCGTGCACCGACGCGTCCATGGCGTCCAACTCCTGGTCCGACAGCAGTTTGGCGTCCTTCAGCTTGTCGATGAAGATGCGGATGGGGTCCTGGCCCTTGTGCTCCTCCACCTCCTCCTTGGTGCGGTAGACACCGTGCACCGGGTCGGACATGGAGTGGCCCATGAAGCGGTAGCACTGGGCCTCGATGAGCGTGGGCGTGCCGTCCTCGCGGGCGCGCGCCACCGCCTCCCCCACCACGCGCGCCATGTCCAGGATGTCCATGCCGTCGGCCACGGCCGAGGGCATGTCGTAGGCGTGGGCCTTCTGCGCGATGTCGTAGAGGGAAGCGGCGCGCTCCCACGCCGTGCCCATGCCGAAGCGGTTGTTCTCCACGATGAAGATCACCGGCAGCTTCCAGAGCGCCGCCATGTTGAGCGACTCGTGAAAGGCGCCCTGGTTGACGGCCGCCTCCCCCATGAAGCAGAGGCAGACCTGGTCACCGCCCCGGTACTTGATGGCCCAGCCCGCGCCCGTGGCCATGGGGATCTGACCGCCCACGATGCCCCAGCCGCCCAGGAAGTTCTGCTCCTTGCCGTAGAGGTGCATGGAGCCGCCCTTGCCGCCGCTGCAGCCGTCCGCCCTGCCGTACAGCTCGGCCATCACGGCGCGCGCGCTGATGCCCTTGTTCAGCGCCTGCACGTGCTCGCGGTAGGCGGTGATGACGTAGTCGTCCGGGCGGAGCGGCGCGTAGGCGCCCGCGGTGACCGCCTCCTGGCCGATGTAGAGGTGGCAGAAGCCGCCGATCTTGCCGATGGCGTACGCCTCCGCCGTCTTCTCCTCGAAGCGGCGCCCGAGCAGCATCATGCGCAGCAACTCGTGCAGGCGCTCCTTCTTCATGCCGCCCAGCTTGCCGCCCTTCTTTCCAGGCGACGAGGACGCCGCCTTCTTCTTCGCCGCGGTCTTCCTCTTCGCAGCGGCTTTCTTCTTCGCGACCATCGATTCTCCTGTGACGAAGGAGCGGAGGGTACGGCCGTGGGGCCGCCGCGCCTCTCCGCTCACCGGTGTGCCGCGCTCGCGCGCGCCACGTACGTACGTTGTGGATCGGGGCCGGTGCGGGCGTCCCGCCCGCCGGCCGGTTTTCGTGGCGGCGTCTAGCTGGCGGCCCGCCGCTCGAGCTGGACCAGCTGCGGACCACCGTTCAGGCCCGGCAGCTCCGCCGGCGCGGGGATGTCCGCCTCCAGCACGTCCTGAATTTCCCCCGGCCCGCCTGCCTGGACGGTCCGGGCCTGCTTCTCGGCGTGGTAGCTGGAGCGCACCAGCGCCCCGCTCTCCACGTGGCGGAAGCCCAGCTCCCGCTCCCCCACCCGCTTCCACATGGCGAACTCGGCGGGCGTCACCCAGCGCGCCACGGGCGCGTGGTGCTCGCTCGGACGCAGGTACTGGCCCACCGTGACGATGTCCACCGCCGCCTTGCGCAGGTCCTCCAGCGCCTGGCGGATCTCCTCCTGCGTTTCCCCCATGCCCAGCATGATACCGGACTTGGTCAGCATGCCCGGGTCCAGCTTTTTTGCATAGCCCAGGAAGGAGATGCTCCGCCAGTAGCGGCCGCCCGGGCGCGCCCATGGGTGCAGCCGCTCCACCGTCTCAAGGTTGTGGGCGTAGATGTCCGGCCTGGCCTTCGAGACCGTGGCGATGGCCGCCTCGTCCCCCTTGAAGTCGGGGGTGAGCACCTCGATGGTGCAGCTCGGCCGTAGCTCCCGCACGCGGCGGATGAGCTCGGCGAAGATGTGCGCGCCGCCGTCGGGGAGCTCGTCCCGGTTCACGCTGGTGATGACGGCGTGCTCCAGCTCCAGCTGCTGGATCATCTCCGCCACGCGGCGCGGCTCGTCCTCGTCCAGTTCGGTGGGCATGCCGTGGGCGATCGCGCAGTACTTGCACGCCCGCGTGCACACGTCCCCCAGGATGAGGAAGGTGGCCGTGCCCGCCTCCCAGCACTCGCCGATGTTGGGGCAGCCGGCCTCCTCGCACACGGAGTGGAGCCCCAGCTCCCGCATGCGCTTCTTCAGCCGGCGGTAGTTGTCACCGCCCGGCGAGCGCACCTTGAGCCACTCCGGCTTGCGCTCCTTCAGGTCCTTGGCCGCGCCGTCCAGGATGGGCAGGCGCGCCGTGCCCTTGGACTTGACGATGCCCGTGTCCTTGCCCGTGGGCCGGTAGCCGCGCGGCGGGGACTTCGTGGTATCGGCCGAGGCGGCGCTGCCGCGGCCGTTATCGGTGGCGCTCATGCGCGCTCCCGCTGAGGTGCATCAGGGTCTCCAGCATGGCACGACCCGATCCGGACGGCCCGAGGAGAGTCCCGTAGCATAAGGACGAATGGTCGTGAACGCCAATCGGGGACCCGTCGATTGTACCGATCGGTACATATTGCTATGGCGGTCAATCCTCCACCGCCGCCGCCGGCACCACGAAGACGGGGCAGTGCGCCTGCGCCACTACGCTGGCCGCCGTGCTCCCCAGCAGCGCCCGCCCGAGCAGCCCCGCGCCGCGGCTGCCCATCACCACGAGATCCGTGCGGCCGTCCCGCGAACGCTCCACGATCGTCTCGCCGGGCGCCCCCTCGCGCACCTCCACCGTGGCGGCCGCGGCGGCGATGCCGGCGGCCGCCACCTGCTCCTCCAACCAGCGCCGCGCGCCCTCCATGCCCTTGGCCATGGCGTTCTCCGTGCCACGGCTGGATGAGACCGCGCTCACGGTACCGTAGTGGGCGCTGCTCACCGCGTGCAGGGCCGCCGCTTCGGCCCCGAAGCGCTCGGTCAGGAAGCGCGTCCAGCGGAGCACCAGCGCCGCCACCGGCGAGTCGTCCACGCTGGCCAGGATCTGGCGGGGCGGTCCCTCGGTAGACTCCCGCACCACCAGAACGGGGATCCTGCTGCCGGCCAGAATGCTGGCGGCCGTGTTTCCGGGACCGCTGCCCGAGGTGCCGCGCGGGCCCAGGACAAGCAGGTCGGCTTTGTGTTCCGCGGCCTGTTCGGGCAGGACCTTTTCGGGATCGCCCGTGAACGTCAGGGCCCGCGCGCCCGGAGCCGCGTCGGCCACCAGTGCGTCGAGCCGCTCCTCCGGCGGCGGCCCGTCGGCGTCTGCCTTCTCCTGGCAATGCACCAGGATGAGTTCCGCCTCCGGGCCAAGGACCGTCTGGACCCAGCGGACGGCATCCACCGTAGGTGGATCGAAGGTGGCACCCATGAGAATGCGGTCGAGCTTCATCGGCGGCTCCGTTGTGGGGGTCGTACGGTTGCGGCGGCCGGGCAGGCCGCAAGGTCGGTACCGTGGCGGGGGCGGGGGCCCTAGGCGGGCGGGGCGGGCGCGGGGGTGGGTGGTCGGGGCGGGCGGCGGCGGGCGGTTACTGCGCTCAGAACGCGAC
>JBBDRO010000045.1:0-7413 GCA_040905425.1 Gemmatimonadota bacterium
GCCTTGCGCCACAACAGTTCACAAGAGATTCCACCCTGGAACTTGGGTCTAAGGGGACGGTGCCGTCCGGCCGACAGAGTTGGACAATCCAGATAAACGGTCCTCCTCCGCGCCCGCAGCGCTAGCGGTCTCGGACCCGGGGACCACAACGGGGCGGCCGACCGCCGCTGCAGCCTCGGGCGTGGCGCGGCCGCGGTGTGCGGGTGCATCTTTCTCGCGCCAGCGCCGCCCGTCGGCCCGCACCTCCGGCAGAGGAATTCCCCGTGCGCCACCACCACAGCCAGCGGGCCCCGTACCCGTGAGCGCCAGGTCCCTCTTCGAGTACGTTGCGTCCGCCATCGGGTTGCGGCTGGTCCCGGAATGGGTTGTCGACGCCGCCATGGCCGTCTTCCTGGCCCGCACCTGGGCGGACCCCTACTGGGCCGGCGAGACGGTTCCGGGGGACCTGCTGGCCTCACCCCTCGCCGTGCGGCTCCTCCCTCTGCCGGCGCTCGGGTGGACGCCGGACGTGATCCATTGGGATCTCGCGTTGGAGATGGGATCCCGCGGACGCCCGGAACTTAGTGATCGGACTGGACCTTGCGTACAGCACAGAACACGATCTCCGACTCGAGGGCACGCATGCGCGCGGACCTGCTGATTCGACTGCTCAACGCGTCGTCGAACATTGCTTGCCTGGAAACGGACGCCAATGGTGACCTGACTTACGTGAATCCAGCATTCGCGGCGCACGTGGGTAGGGACACCGCAGAGCTGCAGGGCCAGCCCGTCTTCGAGGTGCTGGCGGCGGCTGATGCCACGCTCGTGCGCGGCTGGCTGTCGGACAGCGTTCCCGCTGACCCGGTCGAACTCAACTTCACCAGCCCCGAAGGCTCGCCATTTACGCTCCGCTGCGTGGTCGAACGAAGCGCTGAGCACATGCGGATCGTGGGTGAGCCGAACAGCGTCGGTGACCGGGCCGCGGCCGCTGAAATAATGCGTGTCAACAACGAGTTCGCGACCATGGTGCGCGAACTGGCGCGGCGCGAACGCGAGCTGGAGCGCACCCGCGGCGAACTGGAGACCGCGCTGACCGAGCTGCAGACATCCTACTGGCACCTGCAGAAGATCCAGGAGGTGCTGCCGGTGTGCATGGAGTGCGGCCGGGTGAAGACGGGGGATGCAGGGTGGGAGCCCGTCCTCGAGTACCTGAAGGCCAACAGGATCTTCATGAGCCACGGCTACTGTCCCGCCTGCACGGATGAGGTCATGGCCCGCTACGGACTCGACGACGAGGCTAGCCAATGAACTCTGACATGCCCAGTCGGCGCGGCCTGGCCGAGCTGCTGCACGCGGGGAGATCGCGCCTCGCGCGACGCGCGAATGACGCCTTTCTGGACCGGCACCCGGACTGGGAGGCCCGTTATGGCGGGGCGGCGCGCGTCCGCGGTGAGGAGGACGCTCTGTTCCACCTGGAATTCCTGGCAGGCGCAGTGCTCTTCGATGACGTGTCGGCCTTCGAGGATTACGCGCGATGGACCGCCGGCATGCTCGCCGCGCGCGGTATCGAGCCGGTGTTTCTCCAGGAGCATCTGAAGGACGTCGCAAATGCAGCGGCGGCTGAGGCCGACGACGAAGGGCGGTGGCGTATCGAGGCAATCGTGGAGGCCGGCATCGCCGCGATCGACGGTGGCCGCGCCGCCGTTCGGCAGGACGACAGTGACCCGTTCGCGACCGAGCGGTCACTCTATTTGCAGGCGGTCCTGGCCGGACAGCGAGGGGCCGCGCTGACCGTGGCGTTCGAGTCGCTCGTGGCTGGCGCGGCCGTGCCCGAGGTGTACGAAAGCATCCTGCAGCCTGTGCAGTACGAGGTCGGCCGGCTGTGGGAGCAGAACGTGATCTCCGTCGCGACCGAGCACATGGCCACGGCCATCACGCAGTACGTAATGGCTCAGCTTTACGCACGCATCGATATGCCGGCTGCCTCCCGCGGCAATGCGATCGTCACGGGCGTGCAGGGCGAGCTCCACCAGATCGGCGGCAACATGGTTGCCGACATGCTGGAGGCCGACGGTTGGAACATGCGCTTTCTGGGCACGCACCTGCCGCACGCGGCCGTGCTGTCGGCTATCGAGGATCACCGGCCGAGCCTGCTCGGCATATCAGCCACCGTGCTCCGCAACCTGCCTGCCGTCGCAGACCTCATCGAGCAGACGCGCAGGCACTTCGGTGCCGTGGCCATCCTCGTCGGCGGCGGCGCGTTCCGCAGCAGCCCGGAGATGTGGCGCGAGATCGGAGCGGACGGTTTCGGTCACAATATCAGACACGCGGTCGCCGTCGCCCACACTGTGAGCAGCGGGGCCTGACGTGTTCGTTTTCGTCTCGCACCTGACCGTGCCGGAGCAGGACCACGTGGAGCTCGAGCGCCATTTCCGCGAGCGGTCCGGTCTCGTCGACGCGTTCCCCGGGTTTCTCTACCTGCAATTGCTCAAGCCGGATGCCGGCGAGGCCACCCACACGTTCGTAACCGCGTGGGTGGATCGCGACGCATTCCGGCGTTACATGAAGAGTCAGGAGCATGCCACGTCGCACGGACGTGAGCCGGCCGAAATCATGGCCCGCACGCAGGTCCGGCACGAGGCGTACGAAGTCCTGATGGACTCGCGCCGAGACCCGCAGTGGCTGCCCGCCACGTCATAGCAGCCGTGGCAGCGGTACGGCGGGTGCTGGACGGGGAGGCTACGGTTGGCTTCCAGACGCCTTCCACTGCGTTCGGCGCTGACTGGATCCTGGACTTCGACGGGGTGGAGCGGCAGGATGGGGAGCCCTGATTTCGGCGTGGCCACGCGCTCCAGGAACCACGGAAGAGGCGATCGAGTTCTACCGGGGGGTGTTCCGCGGAGACTTCAGGCGGCATCTTCCGAGCCCTCTCTGGTGGTGGCACCGTCCAGATGGGGCCCCGGCAGACCGAGTGGAACGAGCTGTACGCGCACTTCGTGGATCGGTTCGAGGTGGGATGGATGATCGATGGGGCAACGCGGTCTTCGACACCGATGGGGTGGCCAAATGACGAACGAGACCATGGAAGTACACGACGCCGAGGCCGTGCCCGCCGCGGTGATCCACCTTGCGATCCCGCGCGACGCCATGCAGACGGAGTTTCCCCGCGCCATCCACGAAATTCTGGATTCGCTCCAGCGGCAGGGACTGACTCCGGCGGGACCACCCTTCGCACGACACTTTCGATTCGATCCTGAAGTGTTCGACTTCGAAGTGGGCTTTCCGGTGTCGAGCCAGGTGCGCCCCGAGGGGCGGATGAAGCCCGGCGAGCTGCCTGCTGCGAGGGTGCTACGCACGATCCACCATGGGTCCTATGACAGCATCCCGGAAGCCTGGAGGACCTTCGATACACGGGTGAAGGCTGATCGGCTCGACGTCGGCCCGGAGTTCCGGGAGCGGTACATGGTGGGACCGGAGTCCGGCGGCCCGGAGACCTGGCAGACCGAGCTGAGCTGGGTGCTGCGATGAAGACGTGCCCCGACTGCTTGAGCGAGATCCCGGCCGCGGCGGCCGTCTGCCGCTTTTGCGGCGAGCGTGTAGAAGGGACGGCCTGTCCGGATTGCGGCTCCCGCGGCCCCGCCGAGGCGGTGGTGTGCCGCTGGTGTGGGCATCGCTTTCAGCAGGATACGGAACGGGTGGACTTCGAGCCTTTCTCGATCGAGGCCCGGCGCCTCCCCACCTTCCTCCACCGTGGTCGCCTGCTCCCACAGACCATGCGCTTCACGCCTGAAAAGATCCTCATCTCCACGCCGGGCACCTTCAATCTCAGCACCCAGGAAGAGGAAATCCCCTGGCGGAAGGTGGCCGGCTTCGACTACACGTCCGGCATCTTCTGGGATCGGGTTACCGTGGAGACCCGCGGCCAGTCATCCAGTACCATGGCCTGCCTGGCCAAGGAAGATGGGGAGCGCATCCGGGGCGTGCTGCAGCAGCTCGAGTCCTGAGCCGGCCCGGCTACTCTTTCGCCGATCGACGGAGCCAGCGTTGCCCGCCAGCACCATCGCTTCCACGAACCCCTTGACCGATGCTCCGCGTCGTTTAAATTGACAAAATCAACTTAACTGCGCGGAGGGTGTGTGGGTCGCAACGGCATCGGTGAGCTCGAGCAACTGGTTCTCCTGGCGCTCCTGCGCCTGGGCAACGACACCTACGGCGGTGCGGTGCGCCGCGAACTGGCGCGCGCCGCCGGCCGGGACGTCGTGCTCAGCACCGTCTACGTCACGCTCATGCGCCTGGAGGAGAAGGGGTTCGTGAGTTCGTGGATGGGAGAGCCCACCAGCAAACGCGGCGGCAAGGCACGGCGCCATTTCAGGGTAGAGCCGGATGGCGTGGCGGCCGCGCGGGAGGCGCGCGACACGCTGCTGCGCATGTGGGACGGCGTGGACGCCTCCAGCGCGCGGGCCTGAGGCGTCTCATGCCCTCTTATCCCGCCGACCCGCCCCCCCCGCCGCCCCCACCGCGCCTGGCCGAGGCGCTACTCGAGCGCCTGCTGCCGCCCGCGCTCCGCGGGCCCTACCTGGGCGATCTGCGCGAGGATTTTGCCGAGCTGCACGAGCGGCGCGGCGCCCTGGCCGCCCGCCTCTGGTACCTGACCCAGGTGCTCCGCTCCCGGCCGTGGGCGCTGGCTCGCGCGGAGGAGCGCCTCCACTCCCCGCACCGCTCCCATCGCCGACCAGGAGGTCCGATGACCGGCTTCATCCAGGACGTGCGCGCATCCCTCCGATCGGTGCGGCGCACGCCCCTTCCCTCGGCCGTCATCGTCCTCACCGTGGCGCTGGCCATGGCATCGGCCACCCTGGTGTTCTCCATCTACGAGGGCGTGATCCTGCGGCCGTTTCCCTACGCCGAGCCCGAGGAACTGGTGGACGTTCATCTCGTGAACCCCGTGATGGCGGCGCTGGACGATCCGGCGAGCAGGCAGATGGGCGAGCGTTACCCCCTGTCCTATCCCGTCTTCGAGGCCTGGCGCTCGGCGGCGAGCCTCCCCCTGGCGTCGTTCGGCGCCTATCAGGGGGATGCTCCCCTCTACCAGGACAACGACACCGAGCAGCAGCCGCTGAACGCGGCCTCGGTGACAGCCGGCGTCTTCGAGGTACTCGGCGTCCCCGCGGCGCTCGGGCGCCTTCCCGCGGCGGCGGAGGACGTGATCGGCGGCCCCGCCACTGCCGTGCTCACGCACCCTGCGTGGCAGATGCGCTTCGGCGGCGACTCCGCCGTGGTCGGGCGGGACGTTCGCCTGGGTGAGCGCACCTTCCGGGTGATCGGTGTCATGCCGCCGGGCTTTTACTTTCCCACGGCGCGGGTGGACGTCCTGACGTCCTTCTCCGATGGGCAGCGCGCCACCTCCGGCGGCGCGTACTTCCTGCGCGCCATCGGGCGCCTCCGTGCCGGTATGGACGTTACAGCCACGCAGTTGGCCATGGATGACGTGGTGGCACGAGCCGGCACAACCATCGGGCGCGGTCCCGCCGGGGTCCGCGTGGCCGATCGGCGCGCGGCCCTCCTCGGCGACGTCGAGCTTGCCCTGCAGGTGCTCATGGTCACCGTGCTCGTGGTCGTGCTCATGGCCAGCGTGAACGTCACCAATCTCCTCCTGGCCCGGAGTACCGGACGGGCGGCCGACGCGGCGCTGCGTCGGGCGCTCGGCGCCGGGGCCGGACGGCTGCTGCGCCTGCAACTCGTGGAGACGCTCCTCCTGGTGGCCGCCGGAGCGCTCGTCGGCACCCTTGCCGCCGTGGGGGGGCTGGACGCCAGTCTGGCGCTGCTGCCCGAGGCGCTGCCCCGCCAGGATGGCATAGCGTTCAACGGCGCCGTGGCGGCCTTCGCGCTGCTCGTCACGCTGGCGGCCGCCGTCCTGGCCACCCTTGCGCCGGCCTGGTTCGCGGCGCGGAGCGCACCCGCGGCGGCGTTGCGCGCGGCGGGGGGCGGCTTGCGCTTCAGCCGCGCCGCCGGTAGGGCGCAGCGGGCACTGGTGGTGGTGGAGATCACGGCCGCGGTGGTCCTGCTCATGGGTGCGGCACTGCTGGCCCGCTCCTACCTGCAGCTGACCTCTGTCCCGCTCGGCTTCGACCCGCACGGCATGGTGGTGGTGCCCGTCTACACAACCCCGAGCTTTGCACGGGATGGCGAGGCGGTAGCGGGGTGGGAGGCAGCCGTCCGGGATCAGGTGGCGGCGCTACCCGGCGTGGCGGACGTGGTGGTCAGTGGGGATGTGCCGTTTGCCGGTGGCACGGGCCTCACGGGCATCGAGTACGAAAGGATCGGGGGAGGGGTGGAAAGCATCTCCGTGGCCAACGCCGTCGTCTCCCCCGGCTACTTCGAATTCATGGAGGTGCCCCTCCTCGAGGGCCGCTTCTTCGCGCCGGGCGGGGATCCCGAGGCCGAGGGGGGCGTCATCGTCAACCGCCCGCTCGCCGACCAGCTCTGGGGGGAGGGGCCGGCCGTGGGCCGGCGCGTGCGCACCGGGGAGGGGGAGGATCCCTGGCTGGAGGTGATCGGCGTGGTCGCTGGCATGCGCACGCAGAACCCAGCGGAGCCACCGGGTGCGCGCCTCTACCAGAGGGGATCTGCCGGTGGGGTGTTCTACGTGGCCGCCCGCACCCGGGGGGCCGCGGCGTCTATGATGACTCCCGTGCGCGCCACCGTCCTGGCCAGCAGGGCGGATCTGCAGTCCCCGGACGCCTTCACCATCGAGGACCGGCTAGCGACGGCGACCGCGCACCCTCGCTTCCGCACCACGCTCCTGGCCTCACTCGCCTTCGTGGCAGCCATCCTGGCGCTACTCGGTGTCTACGGCGTGGTCTCCCACGCCGTTGCCGAGCGCCGGCGGGAGATCGGTGTGCGCATGGCGCTCGGCGCCGATGGTCGGCGGGTGCGTCGCGCCGTGCTCGCCCAGGGTCTGGCACTCGGCGCGCTCGGGATCGGCATGGGGCTGCTGATCGCTACGGGCACCGCGCGCTACATCCGTGGCTTCCTCTTCGAAGTGGAGACCTCGGATCCCGTGGCCATGGCCAGCGTGGTGCTGACCGTGCTGGCGGTGGCGGGCGCCGCCGCCTACCTCCCCGCGCGCCGCGCCGCCGCGGTGGACCCCGGCGAGGCCCTGCGGGCCGAGTGACCCGGCTTCGGCACGAGATGGCCCACCGCGAGCCCAACCCCCGCCACGCCCAGTCCCTCCGCCAGGACGCTCCCGGCCACCCGCACCGGCCGCGCCCCCAGCGCCAGGCGGATCCCCATCTCGCGGGTCCGCCGCCGTACGGCGGACGCCATGACGCCGTAGATCCCCACGCACGCCAGGGCCACTGCCAACGCCGCAGAGAGCCCTAGCAGCAATACTCTTGCTTTAACTGCGTACCAGCACCCGCACTCGCGGCGAGT
>JBBDRO010000046.1:0-4735 GCA_040905425.1 Gemmatimonadota bacterium
GGCGGCGAGCGTCAGGCTTCTGGCGGCGAGCGTCAGGCTTCTGGCGGCGAGCGTCCGGTGCCTGGCAGCGTGCGGTGACGTCATGGAGCCTCCCCGCTAAATACGTAATGACCCGTAGCACGGTGGCGGTGCCCGCGCAAGGGAGACGTGCCGCCGACTTCGTGCTCGTCGGGTTACGGCGCTCCTTCCAACGCGACTTTGAGTCAGTACACTAGCTCGGATCCACCGCCTCGCGCGCCCGCGCTTCGACCGCCCATGGCACCAGACGGTCGAACTTGTAGCGGCCTTTTGAGGCGGTGTAGGGCCCCGGCGCCGTGCTGCCCGTTGCGCCGCCCTGTGGCTGCTGCCGGTGCGCCCGCTCCAGCGCCTCCAGCGCTCTGCTCACCCGGGTAGGCGGCGGCGTGTCGGGCACCAGCTTGCCGCGGCGATCATAGAAGTTCGGCCTGCCCTGCAGCGGCATGTCCATGCGGAAGCCGCCCTCGTGCACCAGCGTGTGGTGGTAGCTGCACAGCAGTACGAGGTTTTCCAGCTTCGTGGGCCCGCCGTCCCCCCAGTGCAACACGTGGTGCGTGGCCACGAAGCGCAGATTGCAGCCCGGGAAGCGGCAGCAGCGGTCCCGCACCTCGAGCGCCCGCCGCATGGGCGTGCTGATCTTGCGGGTCTTCCGGCCCACGTCCAGCACCGAGCCGTCCGCGCCGCGCGTGACATCCACGGTGCTGCAGTCGCAGGTGAGCCTGCGCGCCGTCTCCGCCGCCACCCGCGTGCCGTCGTCCAGGTGGCAGCGCTCCGGCTCCGCGCCAGCGGCGAGCGCCTGCTTTTCGGTGTGCAGCATGACCAGGAAGCGCTCGGCGTTCGGGCTGATGGGGAGGGGGGCAGCCGCCGTGGCGGCCGGGGGCTCGGTGCCGGCCGCTGCCGCTTCATCCCGTTGCGCCGCCGTGTCTCCACCCGCCGCGGTCTTCGTGTCCCATCCGGACATCTCGGCCGAAACGTTTCCGGTGGGCTCGGCCGCCGTGGACCCACCCGTCGAGGTCTCCGTGTCCCATCCGGACATCTCGGCCGAAACGTTTTTGGGGTGCCGCACCGCCGCCCTGGTGGACGCCGCTCCGGTCTCCCTGTCCCATTCCGACATCTCGGCCGAAACGTTTCCGAGGGGCTCGGCCTGCTTCCCGGCGGCGGCATCGTTCACGGCCAGCTCCTCCCCGGCCACCGCCTCCTCCTCCGCCGCAGCCGCCCCCAGCCCCACGCGCGCGTCCGTCTCCAGGTCACCCGTGCCCGCTGCCCTGGCCCGCTCGACCAGCATGAGCAGCGCGTCCGCCCGCCGCTGCTTGTCCGTCCGCCCGTCCTCCTCACCCCTCTCACCCGTGACCGCCAGCCCGTACGCCTGCAGGGTACGCATCAGCATCAGCCCCTCCGCCGCCGGCAGCCGCGCGCGGAGCTGGACCGTGCCCTCGGCCTCCGTCCAGATCACAACCTCACGCGCCTCCCAGCGGAGCCGCGCCAGCTCGCGCTCGTCCCGGGCGTTGTGCAGGCGCCAGCCACGCAGGAAGATCTCCAACTGGTCGCCGCTGCAGGCGTGGGCGTACTCGAGCAGCTCCTCCTCGTTCTCCGGCGTGGCCACGCGCGTGAGCGCCCGCACCTGGCTGAAGCTGAGTTCGCCGCCGGCCATGGCGGCGCTGATCCTGGGCAGCTCCTCCAGCGCCCGGGCCACGCGCACCCGCTCCCGGCAGGCGCCCGTGCTGATGCCGGTGCGGAAGGCCAGCCAGGCGGCGCAGTTACGGAAGCCGCAGACCTCCCAGCCCTGGCGCCGGTCGAACTCGGCCAGTTTGACCAGCAGCTGGTACTCGGCCGCGTGGATGTGGGCGGCGATGGTGGCGATCTCGTTGCCGAGTTCCTCGAGCTCGTCGTTCTCGATGGCTTCGTGGTCGACGGGCTCGCGCTCGGCGCTCTCCTGATCCCGGACGGCGTCCGCGTCCACAGCATCCGTCCCGGCAGCGGCCGCATCCGCGGCCGTGTCCCATCCCGACATCTCGGCCGAAACGTCTCCGGGTGCCTCAGCGGCGTCCGAAACCTGCGGCGCGCTCCCTTCCGGCTCCGCGCCCTCCCTCTCGACCGTCCGCTCCCGAACCATCCATCCCCACCGCCGCCGCCCGCCCAGCGCCATCCGCTCCGCGTAGCTCACACCCTCCGCGCGTTCACCCATCGAACCCCTCCTCTGGCCAGTGGTCCCAACGACTTCCTGTAATATAAGGGGTGGTTTTTTGACTCTCTGGGTGGACGCTGAACGGCCGTGGAGGGCGTTCGAGGTCATCGGAGTTGGCGGGCACGCGCAAGCGTCCGCGGGTGGCGCCCGAGACGCCTTGCTGGCGACGAACGACGGTGGGGTGTGCTCCTCGAGTTAGGCGAGCCGAAAAATCTGTCAATGGGGTATCTGGGACATCTTTGCGCCCGGGTTCGCGCCCCGGCATGATGGTGTGGAACTCAGGAGCGCAGCGCTTCGTAGAGGGAGGCGAGCTTTGCTGACGTCCACACGTCCCCGGCTGGAGAATCCATGAAGCCCGTCCATCGCCGCCGGCTGGCGCTGGTGCTCGGCCTGACGCTCTATTTCATCGTGCTCTGGGTGCTGTGGCCCAGCGCGGCGGTGTATCCGCTCAAGATCTTCGTGGTGTTCCTCCATGAGATGAGTCACGCGCTGGCCGCGCTGGCCACAGGCGGGCAGGTGGAATCGATCTCTCTGGACTGGCGGGAGGGCGGCGTCACCCGGGTACGCGGCGGCAACGCATTCCTGATGCTCTCGGCGGGCTACCTGGGCAGCCTGCTCTTCGGCCTGCTTTTTCTGGAGCTGGCCGGACGGAGTCCCCGGAAGGCCAGGAACGCGCTGCTCGCCCTCGGTGTCTTCGTGGTGATCGCCACGCTGGGTCTGGTGCGCGGCGCATTCGGGTTCGTCTTCGGTCTGGCCTTCGGAGGCGTGCTCATCTTTGCCGCCCGGCGCTTGTCGGACGACGCCGCCGTGATGGTACTCACCGCGCTGGGGATCACCAGCGCGCTGTATGCCGTATTGGACATCCGCAGTGACATCCTTCAGCGGCCTGGCATCCAGTCCGACGCCTTCATGCTGGCCGAGCTCACCGGCATTCCCGTGCTGTTCTGGGGGGTGCTCTGGGGCGGTGTGGCGCTGCTGGCGTGCGCATGGATGCTGCGGCGCATGTGGCGGCGGGCATGATGCGGCCCCCCACCCAACAAGATTGGCTTCGTGGGATCCGGGTGGCCCTGCCGCTCCTGATCGCGGCCGGCCCCGCACATCCCGCCAGCGGCCAGGAGATGCTGCGCCCGGACCTCGTCATCGGTGGGCCCGCGGCTTCGGGCGCCGCCGCCTTCGAGTACGTGCAGGCCGTCGGCGTGACAGCCGATGGCACCATCTACGTACTCGATGCGGGCTCGGCGGACATCCGGGTCTTCGATGCCGCCGGTCGCACCGTCCGGCGCGTCGGCGGCTCCGGAGGGGGGCCGGGAGAATTCCGGCGGCCCAGCGGCATGCTGCTCTCCGGCGACACCCTCTTCGTCGTGGACGACGAGCTGCGCCGCCTGACGTGGCTCAACGCTGCGGGCACGGCCATGGCCACGAGGAACGTGCCGCTCTCTCCCACGCGGCACGGCATGGTGATCCGCATTCTGGGGCGTGCCGGCCAGCGACTCTACCTGGCGACGGGTATGGGCTGTTACATCGGGCGCAACGCCGAAACCGGGCGTTCGGTTTCCGCGGACTCGAGCGTGGATCGACGCTATCGGCTGGTGGCAGTAGACCTGGTTTCCGGGCAGCCCACCATCCTGGAGGACGTCCGTGCCGACGACATCCATCCGCTCTACCGCGACGGCGGTGGCTGCACCGTGATTCCGGCTCCCTTCCCCGCGGCCACACGCTGGGCGTTCCTCGCGGATGGGCGCCGCGTGTCCCTGCAGCGGGGTGAGCCCACGATCAGGATCGCACCGTTGTCGACGGAGGAGGTGGCCTCGGCGGACGCACCGCCTCCGGGCCGGATCCTGACCATTGAGTACCGCGGCAGAGCCGTCCGGCGCGACGACCAGGAGGCGTACGCCCATACGGTGCTGAACCCGCCGGGCATGGAGCTGTGGGATTCCGACATTGCGTGGCGCACGTCGGCTCTCGAGGAGATGGAGATGCCGCAGACGATCCCGGCCGCGGACGACCTGCGCGTGGATGCGGCGGACGGGGTGTGGGTCCGCCGGGGTACGAGTCCCGCGGACACGACCGCCACATGGGAGCGCTTCGATCGCCGCGGCAACCGCCTGCCGGCCATCGTGCTTCCCGCCGAGCTGCGCGTGGAGCGTATCACCGCCGATGCCGTCTATGGCGTGATGCGGGATGAGTACGGGGTGCACTCCGTGGTCCGTTTTCGACTACCGGGATAGGGGGCAGGAGCGCCCGTACCCCGATGGCGCCGGCCGCCCGTCGCCCACGGCCCGCCGCCGGAGCGGGAACGGAGCCCATTCGCCCCGGCTACTCCCCCTCGTACAGCCGCGCCGGATCGGTGGCCGCCAGCTCCACCAGGAAGTCCGCCAGCCGCTTGGTCACTGCCTGGAAATAGCGGGCGCCCTTCGCGGCGCTGGCCGCGCGCGGATTCCCGGAGCCGGTGTCCTCCGTGGCGCGGGCCCAGTCGCGCGGTGTCCATGCCCAGCCCTCGCGCAGGCCGGCCACGGTGAACGGGCGCGTGCGGCC
>JBBDRO010000046.1:4835-31202 GCA_040905425.1 Gemmatimonadota bacterium
CCTGCCGCTCCAGCGAGCGCACCACGTCCCGCAGCAGCGCCAGCTGCGTGGACGGCCGCATGTCCACGGTGAGCGGCAGCATGACCTGACCGGCGTTGGCGCCGAAGGGCACGGTGGGCAGCACGGCCACACGTGCGCCGCGCTCCCAGGCCAGCCGGCCCGCCTCCGCGGCGATGCCCTGGCTCTCCACGGTGT
Organism: Gemmatimonadota bacterium; assembly: GCA_040905425.1. Taxonomy (GTDB): domain Bacteria; phylum Gemmatimonadota; class Gemmatimonadetes; order Longimicrobiales; family RSA9; genus JBBDRO01. The sequence continues at coordinate 5,031 of JBBDRO010000046.1, forward strand.
CCGTGCCGTAGGGGAGGTGCAGGTTGTGCGGCTCCGTGGCGCCCCAGGGGAGCACCGCCAACTGCCAGTCGATGTCCTGCATCCCGGCCCACGTGCGTTCGGCCACCATCCAGGGTCGTTCAGGCATATCCGTCTCCTCGATTGGTGTTCACCGCAGCGTGCGCCGGAAGCGCAGCGTGGCCAGCGTGAGGATCCCGGCCGCCATGGCCGTCAGCACCAGCAACTGAGGCCACAGCACGGCCAGCCCCGCCCCCTTCAGGAAGACGCCGCGCACGATTTCCAGGAAGTAGCGCAGCGGATTCAGCAGCGTGAGCCCCTGGAAGAAGTCCGGCATGGTGTGGATCGGGTACATGAAGCCAGACAGGATGATGAGCGGCAGGATGACCATGAACATCCCCATGAAGGCCTCCTGCTGCGTGTTCGACACCGTGGAGATGAACAGGCCCAGCCCCAGGGAGGCCAGGATGAAGACCGCGCTGGCCGCGAGCAGGAGGAGCGGGTTGCCGCGGAACGGAATGTCGAACCACAGGATGGCCACCGCCACCACCAGCACCAGGTCCGCCAGGCCGATGAGCGCCACCGGCAGCGTCTTGCCGAGCATCAGCTCGCCGGCGGAGAGCGGGCTCACCATGAGCTGCTCCAGGGTGCCCAGCTCCCGCTCGCGCACCACGGTCATGGCGGTGAGCAGGAAGCACATGAGGATCAGGATGAGCGCCACTACGGCGGGCACGTTGTAGACGCGGCTGGCCAGGTCCGGGTTGTACCAGGCGCGGGTGCGGAGCTCCACGCCGGTGGGCAGAGGCGCGGCATTCGCGCCGCCCGCGCCAGTCCCGCCCGCCCCCGCCCGCGCCAACCCGAAGCTCCGTACGATGCGCGTGGCGTAGCCCTGCGCCACGGTGGCGGTGTTGGAGTTGGTGCCGTCCACCAGCACCTGCACGGTGGCGCCGCGGCCGCCCGCCAGATCGGCGGCGAAGCCGCGCGGGATCCACAGCCCCACCGCCACGCTGCCTCGGTCCAGCGCAGCGTCCAGATCGGCCGGGCGCGCGGAGCGGCCCACCACCTGGAAGTAGCCGGGCGCCGTGAAGGCGTCCAGCAGCGCGCGCGAGGCCTCCGTCCGGTCGTGGTCCACCACGAAGGTGGCCACGCGCGTGACGTCCGTGTTCACGGCGTAGCCGAAGAGCAGGAGCTGGATGATGGGCGCGCCGAACACCATGCGCTTGGTCTTGGGATCGCGGAAGAGCTGGCGCAGCTCCTTGCGCAGCAGGGCCCGGACGCGCGGCACGGAGATCATGCGGCGATCCGCTTGCGGAAGGCCAGCGTGGCCAGCCCCAGCCCCACGGTGGCAAAGATCAGCATGGCCACGCCCTGCACCCAGAGCACCTGGATGCCCACCCCCTTGAGGAAGATGCCGCGCGTGACCGCCACGTAGTAGCGCGCGGGGATGACCAGGGTGATGGCGCGCAGCACCGCGGGCATGCTGGCAATGTCGAAGAGGAAGCCCGACAGCAGCAGCGCCGGCAGGTAGGTGGCCACCATGGCCACCTGCGTGGCCAGCACCTGGGACTTGAGCGCGGCCGAGATGAAGATGCCCAGCCCCAGCGCGCCCAGCAGGAAGAGCAGCGTGAGCACCGCCAGCAGCAGCACGCTGCCGTTCAGCGGCACGCCGAAGAGCGTCACGCCCACCGCCACCGCCAGCGCCACGTCCGCCATGCCGATCACCACGTAGGGGAGCAGCTTGCCGAGCACCACCTCCAGGCGGTGCACGGGGGTGGACGCCAGCTGCTCCATGGTGCCCCGCTCCCACTCCCGCGCGATGGTGAGCGCCGTGAGCATGGCCGCGATGATGGACATGATGACGGCGATCAGCCCCGGCACGATCATGTTGCGGGACGCCAGCGTGGGGTTGTACCAGACGCGGCTCTCGGCGTCGGCGGGCAGCGCCACGGTGCGGCCGCTGAGGACGGCATCGCGCGACCACCGGCCCGCGATGGCCTCGGCGTAGTTCAGCGCGATGGTGGCGGTGTTGGCGTCCGCGCCGTCGAGGAGGAGCTGCACGGGGGCCGGACCGCCGGCACTCATGCGGCGCGAGAAGTCGGGCGGGATGATCAGCACGCCGGCCACGCTGCCGCGCACCAGTAGCCTGTCCGCGTCAGAGCGGCGTGCCGGGCGCACGGCCACCACGAAGTAGCCGCTGGCGGTGAAGGCGTCCACCAGTCGCTCGCCGCGCGTGCCCGCGTCCTCGTTCACCACGGCCAGCGGCAGGTCATCCACGTCCCAGGTGATGGCGTAGCCGAAGAAGATCAGCATGAGCACGGGCACCGCGAAGGCCAGCGCCAGGCTGCGCGGGTCGCGGCGGATCTGGATGGTCTCCTTGCGGGCCATGGCCAGCAGGCGGACGGCGTCGATCATCCCACCACCGCTCCCCCCTCGCGGCGCACCAGCTCCACGAAGACGTCCTCCAGCGAGGCGTCCGGCGTCTCCAGCCGCGCCCGCAGCTCCCCCGGCGTGCCCTCGGCAATGACCCGCCCACGGTTCATGAGGAGCAGCCGGTTGCAGTACTCGGCCTCCTCCATGTAGTGCGTGCTCACCAGCACCGTGGTGCCGCCCTCGGCCAGCGCGTCGATGAGGTCCCAGAAGGCGCGCCGCGCCACCGGGTCCACGCCCGACGTGGGCTCGTCCAGGAAGAGGATGGGCGGCTCGTGCAGGACGGCGCAGCCGAGCGCCAGACGCTGCTTCCAGCCCAGCGGCAACTCCGCCGTGAGGCGCTTCTCCTGGCCCTCCAGCCCGGCCATCTCCAGCACCCATGCGCGGCGCGCACGGAAGCGCTCCCCGGTGACCTCGTAGAGGCCGCCGAAGAGGTCGATGTTCTCCGCCACGGTGAGGTCCCCGTAGAGGGAGAAGAGCTGCGACATGTAGCCCAGCCGGCCGCGCAGCCGGCGCGACTCCGCGGCCGGATCCAGCCCGGCCACGCGAGCCACGCCGGAGGAGGGCGGCAGCAGCCCCGTGAGCATGCGGATGGTGGTGGTCTTGCCCGCGCCGTTCGGACCCAGGAAGCCGAACACCTGGCCGGTCTGCACCTGGAATGTGGCGTGGTCCACCGCCACGAAATCGCCGAAGCGGCGCGTCAGCTCGCGCGCCTGGATGGCCGCCTCAGACATCGGCCCCCACGCGCTCGATGAAGACGTCCTCCAGCGACGGGCGGATCACCTCCACCCCGTCCACCTCCATGCTGCCGAGCGCCGCACGCACGAGGGCCTCCCCGTCCGCCGCCTCGTCCACCACCACGTGCACCGCCTGGCCGAAGAGTGACGCGCGTCGCACACCGGGCGCGGCGCGCAACGCGTCGCGCGCGGCCCGGGCCGGACGCGCGCGGACCGCGAGCAGGGAGCCGTGCATCGTCGCTTGCAAACGGGCCGGTGTGTCCAGATCCAGGATGCGGCCCTGGTGCAGCATGGCCACGCGGTGGCAGCGCTCGGCCTCGTCCAGGTAGGAGGTGGTGAGCACGATGGTGACGCCGCGCTCGTTCATCTCGCGCAGGATGGCCCACAGCTCGCGGCGCGAGATGGGGTCCACGCCGAAGGTGGGCTCGTCCAGGAGGAGCAGTTCGGGCTCGTGGATGAGGGCGCAGGAGAGCGCCAGCTTCTGCTTCATGCCGCCCGACAGGTTGGCGGCCAGGCGGTCGGTGAAGGGCCCGAGATTGGAGAAGCGGTAGAGGCGCTCCAGGCGCTCCGGGCGCGCCGCGCGGGGCACGCGGTAGAGGTCCGCGTAGAAGCGCAGATTCTCCGCCACGGTGAGGTCCCCGTAGAGGCCGAAGCGCTGGGCCATGTAGGCCACGCGCGGCTTGGCGCCCTCGGGGTCGGTGCCCACGTCCACGCCCAGCACCTCGGCCCGCCCGCCGCTGGGCGGCAGCACGCCGGCCAGCATGCGCAGCGTGGTGGTCTTGCCCGCGCCGTCGGGGCCCACGATGCCGAACAGCTCGCCGCGCCGCACCTCCAGCGCCAGCCCGTCCACCGCCGTGAGCGGACCGAAGCGGCGCGTCAGTCCGGAGAGCCGCACCACCGGATCATAAGCGACGGTCACTTCATCCGCGTTCATCGCGCTCCGTCCGCCGTCGGCGGCCCGGCACCCGCCAGCGTCACGTCCGCCGGCATGCCGGGCTTCAGCTGGCCGGCGCTGTCACCCGTCACCGCCACCTTCACCGCGTAGACCAGCTTCACGCGCTCCTCGGGCGTCTGCACGTTGCGCGGCGTGAACTCGGCCTGGCTGGCAATGAAGGTCACGCGCCCCTCGTAGGCGCGCTCGGGGTAGCTGTCCACCGTGATGCGGGCGGCCTGCCCGAGCGCCACGCGGCCCACCCGGTCCTCCGCCACGTAGATGCGCACCCAGCGATCGTTCGGGTCCATCACCGTGAGCACGGGCTGGCCGGGGCCGACCGCCTCCCCCTCTTCGCGATGGCGCACCGTCACCACGCCCGCGAAGGGCGCGCGGATGAGCGCGTTGTCGAGTGCGGCGTCCACCTGCTGTAACGCCGCCTGGGTCTGGCGGTGCTGCGCGGCCGCGGCGTCGATGCGCTCCTGGCGGGGGCCCGTGCGGGTGAGGTCCAGCTGCTCGGCCGCCTGGTCGCGGGCGGCGCGGGCCACCTCGGCGGCCGTGGCGGCGCGCTCCAGCGCCTCCTGGCTGATGGCCCCGCCCGCGTGCAGCCGCTCCGCGCGCTGGTGGGCGCGGACGGCCTCGGCCAGCCGGGCCGCGGCGGCCTGCAGCGCCGCCTCCGCCTGGCGCCGCTCCTCCGGGCGGGGCCCGCGCCGGACCTCCGCCAGCGCCGCCGCGGCGGCGTCCTCCTGCGCGGCGGCAGCGCCGCGCAGGGCGGCCAGCTCGGCCGTGTCCAGCATGGCCAGCGGCTGTCCCACAGCCACTCGCTCTCCCTCGCCGACGTGCATGGCCGCCACGCGTCCGCCGGCCTGGAAGCCCAGGTCCGCCTCGCGCGCCTCCACCGTGCCCGAGGCGCCGAGAGTGTCCTCCGGTTCGCTCCCGCCGAGCACCAGCCAGGCGGTGACGGCCAGCGCCGCCACCAGGATGAGGGCCGCCGCAATGCGCTTGGGTGTCATGTCTCCGCCTCCGTGTTGCCGGCCAGCCAGTCCAGGGTCAGGGCCCCCGTGGCGCGCGCCAGGGCGGCCCGCGCCGTGAGCGCCTCCGAGCGTGCCTCCACCAGGCCGGCCCGCGCACGGAAGAGCTCCGCTTCAGCCGCCAGCCAGTCCGTCTGTGTGCCGGCGCCCTCGTCCAGCGCCAGCCGTTCGATGCGCGCCACCTCGGCGTACTGGGTGACCGCCGCGTCCAGCGCCCCGGCCCGGGCCGTGGCCGCGGTGAGCGCCACCAGCGCGGCGTCCGCGGCGGCGGCCGCGCGGAGCTCCGCCAGGCGCAGGTCGGCCTCGGCGGCGGCCAGCTCGGCGCCGGCCCGGTCGGCGGCCGCGCCCCGTGCGCCGCCCGTGAAGAGCGGGTAGGCCACCCGCACGCCGCCCTGCCACTCGGCCGTGAAGTTCCCCGCCGTGGAGCCGTAGCCGCTGTAGCGGGCCATGGCGTCCACGCGCGGCAGCCAGAGGGCGCGCGCCTCCCCGCCGCTGGCGCGGGCGGCCGCCACGCGCCGGCGCGCCGCCGCCACCTCCGGGCTGGCCTCCGCGGCCCGCGCGGCCGCATCGGCGTGCGTGGGCGGCTCCGGCGGCGCGGCAGGCGGCGGCTCCAACGGCCGCTCGCGCACCTCCGCCGGCGCCGCCCCCATGAGCCGCGCCAGCTCCCGCTCCGCCGCGTCCAGGCGCGCCGCCGCCCCCAGCGAATCCGCCCGCGCCGTGGCCAGCGCCGCGTCGGCGCGGAGCACCACCAGCCGCGCCGCGCTGCCCTCCGCCAGCAGCTGCCCGGCGCGCGCGCTCTCGGCCCGGATGGCCGCCATGCGCGCGCCCGCCGCCGCCACCACCTGGCGGGCCGCCGCCAGCGCGCCGTACTGGCGCACCACGCTCACCAACAGCGCCTGCCGCGCCCCGCGGAGCCCCTCGGCCGCGGCCTCCGCCAGCGCCCCGGCGCGCTCGCTCCGTGCGCCCCGGGCCCCGCCGTCCCACGCCGTCCAGCTGAGCCCCACGTTGCCCTGCGTGAGCGTGCGCTCGAAGGCGGGCACGTTGGCGGGATCGAAGGCGTGCAGCGGCGCCACGATCATGGGCTCCTGGAAGTGCGTGAGCGCGCTCTCGAGCGCCACCTGCGGCAGGCGCGCCGCGGCGGCCTCCGCCACCCCGCTCTGCGCCCGCGCCTCGGCGGCGGAGGCCGCCGCTATGGACGGATGGCTGGCCAGGGCACGCCGTCCGGCCTCCGCCACGGTGAGGGGCGCGGACTGTGCCGCCGCGGGCCGGGACGCGCCTGGCGCCGTCGTGGCGGCGGGCGGCGCCGTGTCCTGCCCCGCGAGGGGCGCGGCCAGCGGGCCGGCACCTGCCGCTGCGGCGGCGGCCAGCACGCTTAGCGCCAGGGTCCCGAGCGCGTGCGTGTGTCTCATGTTCGCTCCTCCAGAGCGGCGCGGACAAAGGATGCCGCGTGATCGGCCAGGCCGCGGCGCGTCTCCGGCTCCTGGACGTCCACGCCGGTGAATGCCTGCAGCGGGCGCTGCACCAGGTTCAGGTGGATGGGCACGGACAGGATGCTGATCCCCATGAGGGCTGGATCCCCATCGCGGATGCTGCCCTCCATCTGCCCCTCCATGACCAGCCCCGTGAGCGCGCGGATCATGTCACCGAGCGGACCGCCCAGGGCCTGGGGCGGGCGGTCGGCCAGCAGCACACGCAGCATGAGACCCGGAATCCACGGATGGTCGTGCAACTGCTCGAAGTGGGTGCGCGCCACCTCACCCACGCGCTCCAGCGGCGGCGCGTCCCGGCCCACCACCCTCTTCACTGCCTCAACGAGAGGGCGGAGCGCACTGGTCACCACCGCGGCGTAGAGGCCCTCCTTGGAGCCGAAGTGGTAGGTGATGGCGCCCAGGTTGGCGCCCGCGGCGGCGGTGATCTCGCGCACCGACACGCCGTCGTAGCCGCGCGCGCCGAAGCGGGGCGTGGCGGCGGCCACGAGCGCCAGGGCGGTTTCGTGCTCCGGCGCTGCCACCGCCTGCGGGCGGTCCGTGAACTCGGCCACGCGGGCACTGAACCAGCGATCTGATTGATTCATACGTTTGTATGAATAGCATGGCGAGCGCTTTCCGTCAAGGACCATGGGCGCACCTGTTCCCGCCGCCGTGCTGTCGGGATCGACCCCACAGACTTTCCGCCCCTCCCTGACAGACCCTTCCCCTGTGCGCCGCCTAGCTTTCCGGCGGACCCACGGCGGACCCACGGTGGCCGGAAACGCAGGAGAGCCGATGACCGTTCCCACCCCCGCAGCGCCGCGCACCGAAGCGCCACCCGCCAACCTTGCTGCGCCCGCCGAGCGCGGGGCCCGCGCGCGCCTCCTGTCAGGCAACGAGGCCATTGCGCGCGGGGCGTGGCAGGCGGGGGTGGTGGTGGGCTGCGGGTACCCGGGCACACCCAGCACGGAGATCCTGGAGGCGCTGGCGGCGCTCCCCGACGTGGACTGCCAGTGGTCCCCCAACGAGAAGGTGGCGCTGGAGGTGGGGGTGGGCGCCTCGCTGGCGGGCGGCCGGGTGCTCGTCACCATGAAGCACGTGGGCCTGAACGTGGCGGCCGATCCCTTCTTCTCCGCCGCGTACATGGGCGTGAACGGCGGTCTGGTGGTGGTGAGCGCCGACGACCCGGGCATGCACTCCTCGCAGAACGAGCAGGACAACCGGCTCTTCGCGCGGGCCGCCCGGGTGCCGCTGCTCGAGCCCGCCACGCCCGCGGAGGCGCTCGACTACACCGCGGCCGCCTTCGCGCTCTCGGAGCGCTTCGATACGCCCGTCCTGCTGCGCACCACCTCGCGCCTCTCGCACGGCAAGGCGGCGGTGCCGCTCGCGCCGCGCCATGACCGGCTGCCCCGCCGTTACCGTAAGAACGCCACCAAGAACGTGGTGCTGCCGGCCCACGGCCGGGCGCGCCACCGCCTCATCGAGGAGCGGCGCATGCCCGGGCTGGTGCAGCAGGCCGAGCGCATGGCCCTGGTCCACGCCGGCACGGGGGACGTGGCGTTTATCACGGCCGGCGTACCCTACCTCTATGTGCGCGAGGCCTTCCCGGCCGCCGCCGTGCTGAAGCTGGGCATGACCCATCCGCTGCCCGTGGACGTGATCCGTCGCTTCGCGGCCGCCCACCCGCGCGTCCTGGTGGTGGAGGAGCTGGAGCCCATGCTGGACGAGCAGGTGCGCGCCCTGGGCATTGCCACGCTGCCGCGCACCTGGCCCCGCTACGGCGAGCTCAGTGTGGAGGCTCTCCATGCCGCCCTTTCAAGCGACGTCCCCGCGCCGGCCGCCGTGGCGCTGCCCGTCCTTCCCGTCCGGCCTCCCGTCCTCTGCCCGGGGTGCTCGCATCGCGGCGCCTTCCACGCGCTGAGCCGCATGGACGCCATCGTTTCCGGGGACATCGGCTGCTACACCCTGGGAGCGGTTGCGCCCCTGGCCGCCATGGACGCGTGCATGAACATGGGCGCCTCCATCGGCATGGCCGCGGGCATGGCCATGGTGCTTCCCGAAGCCGACCGCGCACGGGTGGTGGCCGTCATCGGGGACTCCACCTTCTACCACTCCGGTATCACGGGGCTGGTGGACGTGGTCTACAACGGCGGCGCGGCCACCGTGCTGGTGCTGGACAACCACACCACGGCCATGACCGGCCACCAGGACCATCCCGGCACCGGCCGGCGGCTGAACCAGGAGCCCGCGGGAACGGTGAGCATCGAGGGGGTGGTGCGGGGACTGGGCGTGGCGGATGTCCGCCGCCTGGACCCCTACGACCTCATGGCCGCGTGGCGCACGCTGGACGGGGCCGCGGCCACCGACGCGCCCACGGTACTCCTGGCCGAGGCGCCGTGCGTGCTGAAGGAGCGTGTGGTCTTCGGGGAGCCTGTCATCCTGGACGCCGACGCCTGCACCGACTGCCACGCGTGCGCGGCACTCGGCTGCCCCGCCATCCAGGAGGTGGACGGCCGGCTGGCCGTGGACCCCCTCCAGTGCACCGCCTGCACGCACTGCCAGCAGGTGTGCGCCGACTGCAACGCCGGCATCGACATCCCGCTGGTGCTGGAGCTGGTGGCCCGCGACCGCCTCGAGGAGGCCTATCACACGCTGGTGCGCGCCAACCCCTTCCCCGCCGTGGCGGGGCGGGTCTGCCCGCACCCGTGCGACCACGCCGTGAATGCCCTGGGCTTCGACCAGCACACCCGCTGGGCGGCCAGCTACCCCGAGCTGCTGGCGCGCTTTCCGGACGCTGCCCACGACGGGCAGATCTCCATCCGCCATGTGGAGCGCTGGCTGGGCGACTGGGGTCTGGAACACGTCCCGGGCCGGGCCTTCCAGCCCGCCGAGGAGCGCGGCCAGCGCGTGGCGGTGGTGGGCGCCGGCCCGGCCGGTCTGGCGGCCGCCTGGCACCTGCGGCGCGGCGGCTTCCGCGTCACGGTCTTCGAGGCCGGGGACGCGCCCGGCGGCATGCTGCGCCACGGCATTCCTTCCTTCCGCCTGCCACGCTGGGTGGTGGACGGCGAAGTGCACCGCCTGGAGGAGATGGGCGTCCGCTTCCGCTGCGGGATCCGGGTGGGGCGCGACTTCCCCTTCGAGGAGATTCTGGAGGCCCACGAGGCGATCATCGTGGCCACCGGCGCGGGCGCGCCGCGGGAGGCGGGCATCGATGGCGCCGAGGAGGCGCTCGGCGTCTGGGACGGTGTGGACTTCCTGGCGCGCTTCAACCGGGGGGACCCGCCTCCGGTGGGGGGACGGGTGGCGGTGGTGGGTGGCGGGAACACCGCAGTGGACTGCGCCCGCGCCGCGCGGCGGGCGGGCGCTCAGGTGAGCGTGGTGTACCGGCGCGGTGAGGCGGAGATGCCGGCCATTCCGGACGAGGTGGACGAGGCGCGGGACGAGGGTGTGGAATTCCACTTCCACGAGCTGCCCAGGCGCGTGGTCACCGACGCCCGCGGCGGCCTCGTGGGCGTGGAACTGGTGCGCATGGCGGCGGGCGCGCCCGATGCCAGCGGCCGCGCCGCGCCGGTCGAAGTGGTGGGCAGCGAGCGCACCGTGCCCTATGACACGGTCATCCTGGCCATCGGCGAGCGCCCCGACCTGGCCTTCCTGGGTGGCGTGGACATCCGCACGAACGGCCGGGTGGAGGTGCGCTTCACCGGCGCCACCAGCCGCGAGGGCGTCTTTGCCTGCGGCGATGCGGCGTTCGGCCACGGCACTGTGACCCAGGCCATTGCCACGGGCCGGCGCGTGGCCGAGGCGGCCACGAGCTGGCTGGCGGGGAGGGCGCGGTGAGCGCTCCGGCCGCCGTCGGCGCCCGCACCGTGAATCTGGTGCTGGCCGGGGTGGGTGGGCAGGGCTCCGTGCTGGCCACCCAGATCGTGGGCCAGGCCGCCGTGCTGGCGGGCCACCAGGTGGTGACCTCGGAGGTGCACGGCATGTCCCAACGGGGCGGTACGGTAGTCACGGCGGTACGCTACGGCGCCGACCCCGGCGCGCCCACCGTGCCCCGCGGGGAGGCGGACTACCTCGTGGCATTCGAGCGGCTGGAGGGCCTCCGCTTCCTGCCCTGGCTCCGGCCGGGCGGCACCGTGGTGCTGAACAACCAGGCCATCCGCCCCACCGTGGAGTCCCTCAAGCTGACGGGCTATCCCACGGAGATCGAGGAGCGCCTCCGGGCGCACGCCGGCACCGTGCTGGTCACGCCGGCGCTGGCACTGGCCAGGGGCATCGGCAATCCCAGGCTGGTCAGCACGGCCGTCCTCGGCGCCCTCTCCGTGGTACTCGATCTGCCGCGTGAGGCCTGGGAGAAGGCCGTGGCGGGCGCGGTGCCACGACATACGGTGGAGGCCAACCTGGAAGCGTTCAAGGAGGGGGCACTTATGGCACGCTGGGTGACGTCATGAACATCTGCATTCCTACCGTGGACAACAGTGGCCTGAAGGCGCGGCTTTTTCCCCATTTCGGGAGCGCCCCGTTTTTCACGATCGTGCGGGCGGAGACGCTGGAGGCTCGATCGCTTGCCAACGAGCATGCCAGGCACGAGCACGGGGCCTGTCGACCCATGGCGGCCCTGGCGGGCCTGGACGTGGACGTGGTGCTCTGCCGCGGCCTGGGTGCGCGTGCCCTGGAGCGGCTGCGAAGCGGCGGAATCAGTGTCATGGTGGCCGACGCCTGGCACGTGGACGAGGCGCTGCGCGCGCTGCGCAAGGGCAGGGCGCGGCCGCTGTTCACCGTGGACGCCTGCCAGGGCGGGCCTCACGAGCACTGAGGTCGGGCGCGCTCCCCGCTACTCCGCGGTGAGCGCCGGCTCGTAGCTGAGCGCCTCCTCTTCCCCGCGCACCACCCGCAGGGCGCCCTCCGCCAGCGCCCGTAGTTCGTCCTCCCCCGGATAGACGTGCACCGGCGCGATCCACGCCAGGCGCTCGCGCAGCTCCTCGGCCACGGCTGCGGCCTGTACCATGCCGCCCGTGAGCAAGACGGCGTGCACGCGACCGTCCAGCACGGCGGCCATGGCGCCCGCCTCCCGGCGCACCTGATAGAGCATGGCGTCCAGTACCAGGCGGGCCCGTCGGCTGCCCCGCTCGATGCGGCGCAGGACCTCGCGGACGTCCCGGGTGCCCATGTAGGAGAGCAGGCCGCCGCGGTGTGTGGCGCGCCGGTAGAGGTCGGCGGCATCCTCCTGGCCCCGGCGGATACGGTCCAGGAGAGCGGCTACCGGCAGACCGCCGGCCCGGTCCGCGCCGAAGGGCCCCTCCTCGCGGGAGTTGCACACTTCCACCATGCGAGCCTCCCGGTGCGCGCTCACCGATATCCCGCTGCCCATGTGGACCACCACCAGGCGGAGCTCCGCATACGCGCGATCCACCTCCCGCGCGTGGCGCCGCGCCACGGCCTTGGTGTTGAGAGCGTGCGAGAGGCAGGTGCGCTCCAGGCCATGCAGCCCCGACAGGCGGGCCACCTCGTCCCACTCATCCACGCTGACGGGATCGACCACGTAGGCCGGTGCGCCCGCGGCCTCGGCCAGCCGGACGGCCAGGAACGCGCCCAGGTTGGAGGCGTGCTCACCGCGCGCGGCGGAGCGCAGGTCATCGAGCATGGCCGGCCCCACCCGGAAGGTGCCGCTCGGTACCGGGCGCAGCAGGCCGCCCCGGCCGGCCACGGCCGTCAACCCGGTCGCGTCCGCGCCCTGGCGCTCCAGCTCGGCTTGCACCGCTTCCAGGCGCGGCTCGAGCTGCGCCAGGACGGGCTGGCTCGTGAGCGTTTCGGGGTGCTCCACCACCGAGACGAAACGCTCGGAGTCACCGTCGAAGAGCCCGAGCTTGGTGGAGGCCGCGCCGGGGTTCAGTGCCAGAATGGTCGGGACGAGTTGGCTCATGGGCTGACTAGCTCGCGGCCACCACCGCACCAAGCGTGATGCTGTGCAGCTTATCCTGTGCACTTTCGACCCGGGAAGGGATGAGAACCGGCACCCGCGCGCCCACCACCACGTGTGCCGTGATGGAGCCGCCCAGGTACTTCACGGCCTTCCCCAGCACATTGCCGGCTTCGATGTTCGGCAGGACCATGATGTCGGCCCGTCCCGCCACGGGACCGGTGATGCCCTTGGCACGGGCAGCCGACTCGAGCAACGCGTTGTCCAGGGCCAGCGGGCCGGCCACGTCGGCCTCCCGCAGGCCGGGCACCTGCCCGGCGGCGGCGCGTGCGGCCAGTTCGGCGGCCGCCACCGTGGACGCAAGCGCTTCACTCACCACTTCCGTGGCGCTCAGCAGGGCCACGCGCGGACGCGCGAAGCCCAGCGCGTGGAAGACGGCCACGGCATTGCCGGCAATGGCTGCGAGCTGCTCGGGGGTGGGCGCAGGGTTCAGGCCGCCGTCGGTGACGCCCACCAGGCGCGGCACGCCGGCGAGCGTATCCTCGTAGAGCAGGACGTCACTGAGCAGACGGCCGGTGCGCAGGCCGCGGGCGCGATCCAGGACGGCGTGCAGCAGCTCGTCGGTGCGCAGGGCACCCTTGAGCAGCAGCTCCGCCTCGCCGGCGTTGGCCAGCTCAGCGGCGCGGGCGGCGGCCTCGGCGCCGTTCTCCGCGGCCACGATCCGGGCGCCGCCGAGCGGTGCCAGCGCGTGCTCGCCGATGAGGGCGCGGATGCGGTCGGGAGAGCCGATGAGAATGGCTGTGACCATGCCGCCGCTGACAGCCTCGGATGCCGCGTGGAGCGCACTTGGGCTGTCCGCCGCCACCACCGCCAGGCGCGCGGGTCCGAGCTGTGCGGCCCGCGTCAGCAACGCAGCAAACGTATCGATCCCCATCCCCGGCCCCCTCCCTGCAGCGCGGGCTCCGAGGGCGCTCCGAACGCCTGCCGGAGCTCCGCCCCCCAGCCTCGGATCCGTCCGCTCAGGGCGTGCCCTCCACCGAGCGGACCGCCGCCAGCACCTCCGCCTCCGTCAGCAAGCGTTCGGAGCGCTTGGCCGCGGCAAGTACCGCCTGCACCATCTCATGGGTGGCCGTGATGCCTCGGGCCGCCATAAAATAGTGCACGTTGGAGGCCCCCGACATGTGCCCGATCTCGATCTCCTGGAGGCGACCCACCCACCCGGCGGGCACGCCGGAGTAGACCCGATCCGCCAACCAATCCTGCCCCTTGCGCTGCGCTTTAATCACGGCGGCCGCGTGCACCCCCGTGGCGGTGCGGAAAGCGTCACGCCCCACGATCGGCTGATTGACCGGCACCGGCATGCCGAGCGCCTCGCCCGCCACCTGGCAGTACTCCATGAGGCACGACAGGTCGTCATCCCGGAGCCCGAGCAGGCGCAGGTTCACCAGGAGCTGCTCCATGGGCGTATTGCCCACGCGCTCGCCCACGCCCAGCGCCGTGCCATGCACCCTCGTGGCGCCGGCCTCCACGGCGGCCAGTGAGTTGGCCACGTCCAGGCCGCGGTCCCGGTGCCCGTGCCAGTCAATGCCCACGCGGTCTGCCACACCCAGTTCGGTGAGCAGCTGCTTCACCCAGTGCGTCAGGTTGCGGACTCCCGCCGGCACGGCGGCCCCGCACGTGTCGCACAGGCAGACACGGCTGGCGCCGGCGTCCACCGCCGCGGTCAGGAGCACACGCAGGTGTTCGGGCGCGGAGCGGATGGTATCCTCCGTCACATACATGACCTGGAGTCCCTCACCCACCGCGAACTCCACGGCCTGCCGCGTGTGGCGGAGCACGTGATCCAGATCCCACTCCTCCGAGTAGTGCCGGATGGGGCTGCTGCCGATGAAGACGCACGCCTCGATCGGCACGCCCGTCTTCTGCACCACGTCGGCAATGGGCTGGATGTCCACCACCATCGTGCGCGCCGCGCAGTTGGGCCGGATGGACAGGCGCTCGCGCTCGATCTCGCGGCAGAGCCGTTCGACGGCGTCCCGCTGGCGTGGCCCGGCACCCGGCAGACCCACGTCGGCGGTATCGATGCCCAGGCGGTCCATCAGGTGCAGCAGACGAATCTTGAGCTGCACGGGCGGATCCTGCACGGAGGGGCTCTGCAGCCCATCACGTAGCGTCTCGTCATCCAGCATCGGCCGCGGCGGCAGCGCGTCCTCCGCGCCCGCGGGGGCCCAATCATGGATGAGATCCTGGCCTGTGGTACCGCTCAAGGTCCGCGTCTCCCAGCTGATGGGTGGCCGATCAATGGGCGTTCGCGCTGGCAAACTGGCGCGCCTGATCCAGGAGGCGGACGGCGCCCGCCTCATCGCCACGGGAGCGCCGGATGTGCGCCAGGTGGAAGAGGCTGCTCACCTCACCCACGCCCTCGTCCAGACTCCGCTGGAACTCGCGTTCGGCGGCATCCAGATCGCCGCGGCGCTCGTGGATCACGCCCCTGTGATAGCGGGCCATGAGGTACTCGGGCGTGAGCGCGGAGCATTTCTCGAAGTGCTCCAGCGCTTCGTCCAGTTCCCCCGCATGAAAGAGCGCTATGGCCAGCCGGTAATGGGCGGCGTAGTAGTGCTCGTCCAGCTCGAGGCAGCGGCGGTAGGCCCGGATGGCATCGGGCATGTTGCCCCGATGATAATGGGCCACCCCCAGGTCGTAGGAACAGAGTACGAAGGCGGGAGAAATCTCGAGCGCCCGGGCGTAGCGCTCGATGGCCAGGTCGAGCGTCCCCTGGTGGAAGTACACCGTGCCCAGGAGATGGTGGGCCAGGGCATTGTCCGCCTCGGCCTCTACCAGGCGCTTTAGTTCGCGGCGCGCCTCACGGTGTTCACCGGCGGTTTCGCGATGGAGTGCGTGCAGGATCCTGTGATCAATGAAGGCGTCGCGCAGAAACATCCCGCACTCGGCGCAGAATTTGTCCGTGGCGGCGGCGTCGTGGCCGCATCTAGGGCACCGCATGATCGTGCCTCCAGGCCCCCGCGGAAGGGGCCGCTGGTCCGCGCGTTCTCTGGAGGGTGGCGCCCGAACTGGACCGTATCAGGAATCGGGCGCCCGCCGGGTGTAGATCACCCGGAAGCTCAGCATGGCCACGAGCTGGCAGTCCGCGCAATCCTCACCCCCGATTTCCATGCCCGCCACGGGATCGGCCACCACCTCGAAGCCCAGCTCCGCGTACAGCTCCATGAGCTCCGCGGCACGCCGGCCGTCAGCCACGCAGCGGCGCTCCCAGCCGTCCGCGAGCCGGGCCGGATCGGCGCCGCCGAGTTCGGCGGCCCGAGCCCGGTGCGCCTCCAGGCGGAGGAGTCCCGCCAGCGCCGCTTCCGAACGCTCGCCGGTGGTCATCGCCTCAGGCCTCCGCCACCAGCGCCTCGCGATCCGCCACGAGCTCGGATGAGGCTCCCTCGCGCGCCAGCTTCTCGAGACGCCGCCGGCCCAGGATGGCGGCGCCGAAGGCGGAGGTGAACTGCACCAGGTCACCGGCGGGTACGTTGGCCTGGCTGGTCAGCTCCCGGCGGATGACGTCCGCCATCCCCTGGAACCGGAGGATGCCGCCGATGAGCGTGAACTCGGGCTCCAGGCCCACGCGCTTCATGAGCTGGATGGAGCGGCCCACCAGGGAGACGATGGCGCCATGCATGATGTCCGCGGGCGCGGCGCCCTGCGAGAGATGATTGATGACCTCCGACTCCGCGAACACGGCGCACACGCCCGAGATGGGGACCTCGGCCTTGGACGTGGCCACCAGCGGTCCGATCTCCTCCGTGCCGTAGCCCATGTAGCGCGCCGTCTTCTCCAGGAACGCACCGGTCCCGGCGGCGCACTTGTCATTCAACCGGAAGGACTCCACGCGGGCGCGCTCTCCCAGGCGCGTGGCCTTCATGGTCTGCCCGCCCACGTCCAGGATGGTGCGCGTGGCGGGGAAGAGCGCGCTCGCCCCGCGCGCCCCGGCGGTCAGATCGGTGACCCGTACGTCCGCGCACTCGGCCTGATGACGCCCGTATCCAGTGGCCACCACGTAGCGTACGTTGGCGCGCTCCAGGCCCGCTTCGGCGAGTGCCGCGCTGAGCGCCGCCTCGGCGGCCTCGTTCAGGCGGAACCCGGTGGGCTGCATGGCCCTGGCCACGATCCTGTCGGCCGCGTCCAGGACCACGGCCTTGGTGTAGGTGGAGCCCACGTCGATACCGGCCGTGTAGGTCATCATGCCTCCTGCTCCACGCGCGTGGGAGACCGCCGCCCGAGCACATGGTCGAGTGCGAAGAGCGCGGCGCCCAGCGCGCCCATGAAATGGGAGTCGTCGCTTACATTCATCTCCACCCCAAGCCGTTCGTTCAGGGTGGCGATCATGGCCTGGTTGCGGGCCACGCCGCCGGTGAAGGTGACCTCCTCGTTGATGCCCACGCGCCGCAGCAGGCCGGCGGAGCGCGCGGCGATGGACTGGTGCACGCCCAGCAGGATGTCCTCGATCTTCTTGCCCTTGCCCAGCCAGGACAGGACCTCGGATTCAGCGAACACGGTGCAGGTGGTGCTGATCTTCACGGGGCGCTCCCCGCGCAGCGCCGTGGCGCCGAGATCCTCCAGCGGGATGTCCAGCGCGCGCGAGGCCGCGCCCAGGAAGCGGCCGGTGCCGGCGGCGCACTTGTCATTCATGCAGAAGTCCACGATCTCACCCGTGGGGGCCACGCTGATGGCCTTGGTGTCCTGGCCGCCCATGTCCACGACCGTGCGCGTGGCGGGAAACATGTGCACGGCGCCGCGGCCGTGGCAGCTGATCTCCGTCACCTGCGTGTTGCCGAAGGTCACCTTGTAGCGACCGTAGCCGGTGCCGACCACGTACTCCACCTCCTCCTCCTGGAGCCCGCCGGCTTCGAGGGCCTGCTGGAAGGCGGTCTCCGCCGCCCGGATCACGTTGGCGCCCGTCTCCACGAGCGCACGGGCCACGATGCGGCGCTCCTCACTGATGACCACCGCCTTCGTCTGCGTGGAACCCACGTCCACTCCGGCTGCGTATGCCATGCCGCCTCCTAGGCCAGGACCGCCTGCTGTCTGCGTGATGCGAGGCCTTCGAAGAAGGCGTCGATGCGATTCTTGAGCTGCGCCTCCGAGACCACCCGCCGATCCATCATGTCGGACTCGATGAAGAGGCTGGCGATGTCGGCCCGGGCCATCACCGCACGGCGATTGTCGGCCAGGCCGGTGGACACGGTGCGGCAGCTCTTGATGGGGTGGTAGACAATGCCGTCGGCGTCCATGTCCGCGTACATCTGGATGAGCGCGTCCGTCTGGAAGAACATGCTGTCCATGGCGTCCCGCACGCCCAGCAGCAGACCGTCGGCCAGGCTCTCCAGCGGCCGGTCCAGGTCATACTGGTAGCCGCGGTTGGCGCCGCCGGACGCGAACCAGAGGTAGGTGGAGGCCACGAAGGTGCCGCCCCACTCGCTGAACAGCTCGTCGAAGCGCCGGAAAATGGGATAGCAGGGAACGCCCACGAACAGCAGGCGATACTGCTCCTCGGTCAGCGTGCCGATGCCGGCGTCCCGCTTGTACTCCATCTCCTCGACCAGCTCCTCGAAGAAGCGGGCGCCCTCCGGCGTACCACGCAGGGTGTTGGACACCCCCAGGTAGATGGTGCCGTCGGTGAGTGCGTTGAAGAGGGAGGGACGCGCCGCGTTCAGCTCCAGTACCCGCTTCCAGCCCCGGTTCATGGTGTTCACGTGGCGCATGTGCTCGCGCAGGCGATCAACGTCGAACCGCACGCCGCTGATGCGTTCCAGTTCCGGAATGAGCTCCCGGATCTGCGCCAGCACGTAGCGGCGATCGTTGACCAGCTCGGGGTCGTTCGGGCCGCGCGGGCCGGCGGAGCGTCCGCCCGGCACGTCCAGCGTGAACGTGGGCGTGCCATACATCCGCTCCCAGATCTCCGCCCACTTGATGTAGGTGTTGCAGGCGTTGGTGTAGACCGCGAGCGCGGGCTTGGGAACCTGACCCATGGGCAGCTTGCCGCCGCGCAGCTGGGTGGCCACGTCCGCCTTCACGTAGCCGCAGATATCCGGCGAATAGCCGTAGTCCTCCGCCTCGTTCAGATAGTCGTGCGCGGCGTGCCGCACGGCCGTCTGCAGGGAGTTGATCTCCGGGAAGACAATGGGAAAGTCGAAGCAACGCAGCAGCTCGGCCATGCTGCCCATGACAAAGACATAGGCCCCGCCGCGCTCCTCTTCCGCCGCCCGCGTGAGGTCGGCGAACCATTCCCGGAACAGGCGCGCGCCCTCGGCATTGCCGCGGCCCACGAGCTTGGAAGCCGAATCGGTATGGGGCATCAGCACGTCTCCTTGGCGGTGCGCATGTCAGTCGAACATCAGGTTCTCGACGAACGTCTCGAGCTGGATCTCGAGGTGGTCGAAGCTGGTCATGTTCTCCTCGAATTCGCTCACGAAGTACGGGACGCCGGCCTCATTCAGGCCATGGACGTACGTGACCTGCTCCTCCAGTCCGGGCTCACACATCTTGGCGGCCGTAATGATGGCCGCGCTCGCGTCCGCGTTCCGGATGCGTTCCAGCAGCATGGTTTCCTTGGGCTTGCGCAGATCGTGCTGCACCGGGCTGTAGGAGGATGACTCCAGATAGGCGGTGGCCAGCGCCAGGAGCGGATCCCCACCCGCGTCCACGTCCTCCAGGATCCAGCGGAGCCCGATGAGGAGGTCATCGTCCACCACGTAGCAGGACCGAGCGATGGCGCGGATCAGGTCCAGCGGCGGTTGCTCGCAGAAGCCGCCCTCGAAGACCACGCGGATACGGTCCAGCTTGCGGGCGTCGCGGGCGCGGAGCAGGGGGATGGCCTGGCGCAGCAGCGCGTTGTGCTCCTCGCGTGGCAGGAGCCCGCCCAGCGCCACGAAGATGTAGACCTCGTCGGCGGCGGCCAGCCAGGGGGTTTCCCGCTTCATGGCGTAGAGCTCGCGGAGCAGGGCCCGGTTCTCGTTGAACACCGCGATCGAATTGCGCAGATCGTCTTCGCTGACGGTGCGACCGGCCACCGCCTCCACGTCCCCGAGCAGGCGCGCGTACTCGCCGCGCAGGTAGGCGGGGGCGTGCGCCGAGGCCGCGTTCTGCGGCAGGTAGAGGATCTGGCACTTGTAGTCGGCGCTCCGGCCCCAGATGCCGGCCAGGTTGCGGGCGGCGTCGCAGATGGGATGCGTGATGAACATGTCCAGCTCCACCCGGCCGCTGAGCGCCAGCTCCAGGGAGGTCTTCAGGATGGAGCAGAGGTAGGAGCCGAAGCGCGAGTCGGCCTGCAGTGCCTCGACCGGTGCGCCCCGGACCCTGAAGGGCAGCATTCCCGCGGCGTGCACGAGCTCCTCCGGGAAGTACACCTGGAAGTGGCCGGCCACCTTGCCGCCGGCCTCGCGCCAGCGCCGCACGGTTGGAAAATCAGTATCCTCGAGCAGCTCACGGCAGGTGTAGAGCAGTTCGTCGAGCGGCTTGTCCCGCCACTCCGGAAATACGGGCACGGAAGTCATCGGTGGCTCCAGGCCGGAGAGCGCTTCTCCACGAAGGCGGTGAGCCCCTCCAGGGCGTCCTCCGTGGCCATCAGGTCATCCAGGTAGACGGAGGCGGCGTGCTCGAGGCCACCGCCCGCGTCCAGGGCCGCGGCGCCGCGCAGCGCACGCTTGGCCGCGCGCAGCGCCGCGCCGCTGTGGCGGGCCATGCGGCCGGCCAGCTCCAGCGCGTGCGCCTCCACCTCCCCGTCCGCCACCACGCGGCGCACGAGCCCCGCGGCGGCGGCGGCGGTGGCGTCCAGATTGTCCCCGGTGAAGATCAGTTCGGCGGCCAGGGCACCACCGGTGAGGGCGGGCAGCAGCGCGCAGGCGGCAGGAGGGAAGACGCCCAGGCGGATCTCCGGGAGCCCGAAGACGGCGCTCCGGCCCGCCACCACCACATCCGCGGTCTGCGCCACCTCGAAGCCACCGCCCAGGCAGCGGCCACGCACGACGGCAATGACCGGCAGGGGGAACTCGTGCAGAGCGCGGATGGTCTGGGTGAACTCCGGAATCATGTCCCGGAAGTGGGGCGGCAGGTGCTCCTGGACAGCGGCGCCGGCGGAGAAGTGGGGGCCCTCCGCAGCCACGACCAGCACACGGAGCAGGGGCTCCGCGGCAAGCTCGTCGAGGCACTGCCGCATCTCCGCCAGCACCGCTCGGTTCAGGATGTTGAGCGGTGGGTCGGCCAGCGTGAGCCGGCCGATCCCTCCCTCGAACGCTGTCTCCACCATGGACCCTCCGCCGCTAGATGTACTGGCCGCCGTCCACCCGGATCACCTCGCCCGTTACCTGGCTTGCCAGGTCGGAGCAGAGGAAGAGCACCGCGTTGGCCACGTCCTCCGGCTCCGTGGGCCGGGTCAGCACCGCCTCCGCCGCCGCCGCGCGCAGCACCTCCGCCGGCAGGGCGCGCGTGAGCTCCGTGCGCACCAGCCCCGGCGCCACCGCGTTCACCGTCACGCCGAAGGCGCCCGCCTCGCGCGCCAGCGACTTGGTAAGACCGATCATGCCCGCCTTGGACGCCGCGTAGTTGGCCTGGCCGAACTTGCCCCGCAGGCCGTTGATGGAGGCAATGTTGACGATGCGCCCGCCCCCGCCCGCCCGGAGCGCCGGCAGGGCAGCCCGGGCATAGGCAAAGCAACCCTTCAGGTTGACGTCCAGCACCTCGTCCCACTCCGTTTCGGCCATCTTCCACGACACCCGGTCCCGCACCACCCCGGCCGCGCACACCAGGCTGTGCAGACCGCCGAGCGTGGCCACCGCTTCGGCCACCACGTCCCGGGCGCGCTCCAGGTCACGGACATCCGCCTCCAGGGGCAGGGCCCGCCGCCCGGCACGCGTCACCTCTGCCGCCACGGCCGCCGCCCTGGCCCCGTCACGGTCCACGAGAACCACATCGGCGTCCGCGGCAGCGAGCCGCCGGGCGATGGCGCCGCCGATCCCGCCCCCGGCGCCGGTCACGAGCGCCACCCGCCCGGCCAGGCTCAGCTCCACGCGAGGGACCTCACACGCCCGCCGCCGGGACGGACTCGGCTGCGGTCCGGTACTGGGGCGAGACCGCGCGCTCCAGCTCCTCGTTCCACGGATGGCCCTCAGCCAGCATCTGACGGAGCTTCACGAAGTCCACTTCCCGATTGCCCTTGGGACCTTCGTTGAAGGCCCGGAAGCCTACTTTGCCCTCCGTCATCATGTTCAGGCCCAGCCACTCCCGGTTGGTGATGGCGTTCAGGTCCCAGTGCCGCTGCTTGTGCTTGCGCAGGCTGTTGATGGTCTTGGTGGTACAGTCGGGCATGAGCATGAGCAGCCGCGTGCAGAGACGGTCCACCGCCGCGTCCAGACCGGACAGATCGGTCTCCGTCCTGGCCAGGGTACGGCGCGCCTCCGCGGCCGCTTCGCCGGTGTGGAAGTCCCCGTAGATCAGGCGGCCGAACGGGTCCAGGAAGCGGTCGGTGACCACCAGCGGATTGGGAATCCACGCCCCGTCCAGTTTCAGCACGGGCTCCACTTCATTGATCAGTCCAATGAAATGCGCGCGATGGGCGCTCCACATGTCGCACAGCACGCCACTCTCCATGGCGCGCCCGAAACCCACGTACAGCGGCAGGAAATCCGTGGATCCGCCGTCCGGTGCCGAGCCGTGCCGCGGGCCGGCCTGACCGAACACGGCCGTGTCCGCCGCCACGCTGAAGTCGCACGCCATGCCGATCTCCTGCCCGCCGGCTATGCGCATGCCGTTCACCCGGTTGATCACCGGTTTGTCACAGCGCAGGATGGCGTCGATCATGTCATTGAAGAGACGCATGTACTGCTTGTACTCCTGCGGATTGCCCGCGTAGTACTCCGCGTACTCCTTGGTATTGCCACCGGTGCAGAAGGCGCGCTCGCCCACGGCCGTGAAGACCACGGCCACCACCCGGCGATCCATGCTGGCCTGCCGGAAGGCCAGGATGACCTCCTTCACGGCATCCGTGGTGTAGCTGTTGAACTGCGCGGGGTTGTCGAGCACGATCCAGGCGTTGTGGAGCCCCTCGGCCACCGTGCCGTCGGGGGCCACGGCGGGGCGGAGCTCGTAGCCGATCTCGGTGAAGCTCTGTTCGGGTACGAGCGTGTGACTCTTCAGCATGGCAGCCTCCTCAGGTACCGGCGGGGACCAGCACGGCGCGCCGGTCGATTTCGTGATCCGCAACGGCCCGCAGGACCTCGGCGCCGTCGTGCAGTGGGTAGGTACGGACGAAGGGGCGGACGGCCACGCGGCCGCTGGTGACCAGCTCCAGCGCGGCGGGGTAGAGCTCGGGCAGGCAGCCCCACGTGCCCTGCGCCGTGGCGTCGAAGGCCATGAGGTTGCTCAGCCGCAGGTTCACCCGGGCCATGGTGAAGCCCACCACCATGAGCGTGGCCGCGTGGTTGAGCAGCCCGAAGGCGGTCTCCTGCCCGGCCGGGTGGCCCGAGCACTCGAAGATCTTCCAGCCGTGGTCGGGGCAGCCCCACGCCCCTGCTGCCTCCTTCACGCGGCCCCGTAGCTCCTTGAAATCCAGCGCGGAGGAGTCCAGCGTGAGCCGGGCACCATGCGCCGCGACCGCTTCCAGACGTGTGGCATCCACATCCACGGCCACCACGTGGGCCCCCAGCGCCGCCGCGATCTGCACGGCGTAGGTGCCCACGCCGCCCACCCCCACCACCACTGCCAGGTCACCGGCGGCCAGCCCGCTCCGCACCACCGCCTGGTAGGGGGTGGTCACCGCGTCGGCGATCACCGCCAGCTCGGCCAGCTCCAGGCCGCCGCGCTCGTCCACCATGCACAGGCCACGCAGCGGCACGCGCACGAAGTCGGCAAAGCCTCCGTCCATGTCATTGCCCGGCATGAGCTGCCGGCGGCAGGCGTTGCCGCGGCCGGATGTGCACAGGGCGCAATTGCCGCACGGAATGACGGCGGGCACGATGACCTCCCGTCCCACCAGGTGCTCCGCCGCGCGGCTTGCTTCCACCACCACGCCGGCGATCTCGTGCCCGAGCGTGAGCGGGAGCGGCTTGCGCGTGGCCACGCCGTCCCGCCAGAACCCCACGTCGGTATGGCAGACGCCACAGCCCGCCACCTCGACCAGGACGTCCCCGGGGCCCGGCTCCGGCCGGGCCACGTTGCACAACTCCAGCGGTCCGCCCGGTACCGTCAACTGCAATGCCCGCATGCCCTCCTCCCGTCCACACATGGTCGGCCGCGCCCGCCGCGGCCCCTCGATGCCTGCCGGCTCAGCGGTAGAGCCCGCCCAGCAGATAGTCCGCGAACTGCTCGCCGAGCTCCGTACCGGTCATGCGCCCGTCCGGCCGGTACCAACGCGCAATCCAGTTGACCGCACCGAGGATGGCAAACACCGCCACCTTCGGATCCGCCGCGCGGAACACGCCGAGCGCCACACCGTCGGCAATGAGGTCCCGCAGAACGCGCTCGTAGGCGTCGCGGCCGGCCACGATCTCCGCCCGCCGCTCCGCCGACAGCGCGGGCACCTCGAAGGCCAGCGGCGAGCCCTCCAGCGTCTCGGTCATCACCCGCACGTGCTCACGGATAAGGAAAGCCAGCCGCTCAGCCGGCCCGTCACAGCACTCGAGCGAGGCCGAGATGAGGCGCTCCAGCTCCGCCAGCGATTCCCGGTGGCAGGCGTAGAGGATGGCGTCCTTGTCCGGGAAGTAGTGGTAGAGCGCCGCCTTCCGGATGCCGATCCGCTCCGCGATGCCCTCGAGCGTGGCGGTGTGGAAGCCTTGCTCGCGCACCTCGGCCAGCGCGGCATGCAGGATCTCCTCACGCCGTCGGGCGCGCTTGGCCTGCACGTGGGCGCTGGCGGAAGTCGGCGCGGAGCGCGAACCGCTCGCCGCCCGCGAACCACTCCCCGCAGAAGTTATACTCATGAGTCGAAAATTGAACGTTGAGTCGAATTAATGCAAGGATGTTGACCGAGAGGGTCAAGGGGCGGGGAATCAGAAGGGTTGCTCCGGGAACGGTAACGATGGTATTTATCATTACGGCATGATCGATTTTTATCCAGGAGGACCGATGCCCGGTGTCATAAAGTCGGACCCTGCGCCATCAGCGCAGCGAGGCGGTTCTCCCGACGGAGTAACGAACGGCCGTGGGGCCGCCGGGCGGCTGTGGCTCGCGGCGCAGGCGGTGTCGGTCCTCGCGGCCGTGGTGGTGGTGGTGCTGCTCGTGCTGCGCCCCGGGGCAGCGCTCTGGCTGACCTGGGACGTATTGATTCCGGCCGTGCCGCTCCTGCTCCTAGTGGCGCCGGGCGTGTGGCGGAATCTCTGCCCCATCTCGGTCGTACATCAGCTTCCCGCCACGCTCGGCGCGCGACCGGCGCGTCGGCTTGCGCGGCCGGCGCAGGCGTGGGCCCCGGCCGTGGCGGCGGCGCTGCTGTTCCTGATCGTGCCGCTCCGGCTGGTCCTGTTCAACGACAGCGGCCCGGCGCTGGCGCTCTTCGTGGTGAGTGTGCTGGTGGTTGCGCTCGTGGGGGGCCTGCTCTATGCCGGCAAGGCCGGCTGGTGCGCCACCTTCTGTCCCGTGCTACCCGTGGAGCGCCTCTACGGGCAGGCGCCGCCCGTGCAGGCGGATCACGCCCATTGCGCTACGTGCACGGGCTGCATCGCGGGTTGCTACGACCTGGGCGCCGGCCGATCCATGGCGCACGCGGTGGGTAACCGGCGCGGCGAGCCGCTATATCGCAGCCCGATGGGCATCTTCGCGGCGGCGTTCCCCGGCTTCGTGCTGGGCTACTTCACGGCGCCCGAAGCACCGACCGTACTCCAGGCATACGGCTGGATCCTGTCCGTCGCGGCCGGCGGTGCGGTACTCCTGATGGCGTTCCAGGCGCTGGTCAGGATCGGTACGCTGAGCATGACACGCATCGCGGCCGCGCTGGCGATCGGCCTCTACTACTGGTTCACGGTGCCCGCGGTGGCCGCCGCCGCCCATGAGATGCTGGCCATCCCCGCGGCGCCGGCGGCGGGCATCATAGCGGCACGCACGTTCTTCGTGCTGGTGGCCGCCGGATGGCTCGCGTGGACGCTGGGGCCCGGCCGTCGTGGACCCCTACCACGCTCCGCACCGACGCGATAGCGGCGGGGGTCTTTCGTCCGCATCCTGCCGTCCGCTGCGGCAACACGGGCGCGGCACACAAAAGGGTTGCGGCGCGGCGGGCCACCGCCAACCTTCGAAGTTCGTCCGATCCCCGCCTGAAGCTCTGGCATGTGACTCCCTAGCCCGGAGGGCTGCCGTGAAGCGTCGCACCTTCGTCCGTTCGACCCTGGCCGCCGGATTTGCCTCGACGCTGCCGGCTCCCGTGCTGTCCCTGGCTACGGTGCCCTTTCACCGGCCGCGGCAGGACCAGGACATTGCCGCCGTCACCGGTGATGGCCGCGAGATCGTGCTCCCCGGCAGCGCCATCAGCGAGCTGGATGCGCGGCTGCTGGGCCGTGTGTTGATCGCCAACCGGGACGGGTACGACGATGCCCGCCGCGTCCTGAATCCCTCGTTCGACAAGTACCCCGCGCTGATCGCCCAGGTGACGGGCGTGGCCGACGTCCGGTTGGCGGTGGAC
>JBBDRO010000046.1:31302-40502 GCA_040905425.1 Gemmatimonadota bacterium
CCCCGCGCTGATCGCCCAGGTGACGGGCGTGGCCGACGTCCGGTTGGCGGTGGACACAGCGCCTCCGGAAAATCGACGTGCGACCGGGGCATGATGATCGACCTCTCGCCGTTCCGCAGCGTGCACATCGATCCGGTCGCGCGCCGCGCCCGCGTGACGGGCGGCAGCCTGCTGGGACAGCTCGATCACGACGCCATGAGCTTCGACCTCGTCACGACCATGGGGACCGTATCCCACACGGGGGTGGGTGGACTCGTGACCGGCGGTGGGTTCGGCAGGGTGGGGCGCCGCTTCGGCCTGGCCATCGACAATCTCACCGCCGTGGACGTGGTGGGGGCGGACGGGCAGCTCCGGCGGGCCACCGCGGACCTGGAGCCGGACCTCTTCTGGGGCGTGCGCGGCGGGGGCGGCAACTTCGGCATCGTCACCAACTTCGAGTTCCGCCTCCATCCCATGCAGCGCCAGGTGGTGGGCGGCAACATCGTCTATCCCATCAGCCGTGCGCGCGAGGTGCTGAGCCTCTACGCCGACTACATGCCGGATGCCCCGGACGAGCTGGACCTGAGCCCGTTCATGGCGCTGCCCAGTGGTGGTGAGCCGGGCGTCGTGGGCTTCGGCGTCTGCTGGTCCGGACCGGCGGGCCAGGCCGAACGGGTGCTGGCACCGATGCGGCGGCTCGGTACGCCGCTGGCCGACGTGGAGCCCATGGACTATGTGGCGCTGCAGCGGTCGGGGGACATCTCCGACCCGCGGGCGCGGGCCAGCTACCTCAAGAGCGGCTTCCTTCCCGAATTGTCAGCCGATCTGATCACCGCGCTTGTCGAGGGGCTCGAGGGCCATCCTAACCGCTCCACGATCATGTTCATTCAGCCTGGAGGCGGTGCGGTCGGGCGCATCGCGAACGATGCCACCGCCTTCTCCCACCGTGACGCCCTCGGCAATCTCGGCATCGGCGTCGACTGGGCCGCCAATGACGATCCCGCGGCCCACATCGCGTGGATCAGGGAGTTCTGGACGAACATCGAGCCGTTCACGCAGGGCTTCTATTCGAACGACGGCGCGCCCGACATGTATACCGACTCGGCGATCGCGCGAAACTACCGTGGCAATCTCGCGCGCCTGGTCCGGATCAAGCGGCGCTACGACCCGGACAACCTGTTCCGCCTGAACGCGAACATCGCCCCGGGCTGAGGACGGCTCGTCGGCCGATCTCCACGACGTGCATCCGCTCGTGCCGCCCCACTGCTGATGGCCGGAACTGCCCTTCCACTGCCTGCCTGCCGCGCCAGATTGGCTATCGCGCAACGCCTTGCAGTAAGCCATCATGTTGGGTTATTCTTCATGCCGACGATTCATCGAGAGCGGGGATTCAGATTCATCATTTACTTCGACGACCATGAACCAGCGCATGTGTCCGGATCGTCACGAGCAACCAGGAGACGTTCTCCAACGCGTGGAGGAAGTGCCATGGCTCGTAGCTGGACGCCGCTGACCGACGAGGCGCTGTCCCGGCAGATCGAGGAAGCACGGCAACACTCGAGGATCGCTGACCCTGGCGAGCCGCGGGCATTGAGCGTGCGCTACGATCATGCGGCCGGCCGCATCGAGATCGAGTTGAATGACCGTTGCCTCTTCGCATTTCCCGTGGACACAGCCGAAGGATTGTGCGGGGCACCTCCGGCCGAGCTGGAGCAAATCGAGATCGTAGGCGATGGATACGCCCTGCACTGGGAAACGCTCGACGTCCACTTCACGGTTGCCGGTCTCCTGGCAGGCCGCCTCGGCTCACGTGTGTGGATGCGCGAGCATGCCCGCAGGGCCGGATCCGTCTCCACCGTGGCCAAGGCGCGCGCGGCGCGCCGCAACGGTCTGAAGGGCGGACGCCCTCGAGGCACCGGGAAGAAGGGGGAGCGCGGCTAGGCACCGCTCCTTACGACGATTTCGACGTGGTCCGTGAAAGCCCAGGCTGGCGTTCTGTGCCAGTTCCGGCCGGTCGCGCGTTATTACTGAAAGGGCAGTGGATCAGCGGAACGTTCCCATCATGCAGAAATGCGCGACATCGTTTCACCGGGAGTTGGCATGACCCGAAATCCGATCGGCTTCAGAACCCGGATCGTGGCACTCGGGGCTCTGGCGCTGATGACGGTGGGCGGCGCACTACCCCTGGCGCTGGTTGCCAGGTCACGTTCCGCCTCGGCCCGGACGCCCTCCGCATGTTGGATGCGGACCTCCAGCCGGTCGTGGAGCCCGGTGCGTTCCGCGTCATGATCGGCGCGTCGTCGGAGGACATCCGGCTGCGCGGCACGTTCGAGGTGCGCTGAGGGGCGCACGGGAGCCCGCGACCCGCGAGGCGCGGGGGATCCTCGGTCTTACCTTGCCACCGGCTCGAGCCGGACCACCGGCGTCGGGTTCCCACCGCGTTCCTCGATGGCCACGTAGATGTAGCCGTCGGGCCCCTGGCGGATGTCGCGGATACGGCCGATGTCATGCAGCAGCGTCTCTTCCCGGGTGACTTCCTGCCCGTCGAGCGTGAGGCGCGCGAGCTGCTGCCCGTTCAGGCCGCCGATGAAGAGATTGCCGCGCCATTCCGGGAACCGGTCGCCGGTATAGACCATCAGCCCGGACGTGGCGATGGACGGGACCCAGAAGTGGACGGGCGACTCCATCCCCTCGCGCTGCGTACCCTCGTGGATCGCGGTGCCGCTCCGGTAGTTGACGCCGTAGCCGATCACGGGCCAGCCGTAGTTGAGGCCGGGCAGGACGAGGTTCAGCTCGTCGCCGCCCTGGGGGCCGTGCTCGTTGGCCCAGAGGTCGCCGGTCCCGGGGTGCATGGCCATGCCCTGGATGTTGCGGTGCCCGTAGCTCCAGATCTCGGGCCGCGCGCCCGCCTGCCCGACGAACGGGTTGTCATCGGGGACGCGCCCGTCCGCGTGGAGCCGCACCACCACGCCGTGATGGTTGGAGAGGTCCTGGGCGGGGTGCGCCTCGAGGTCGCCGCGGGACGCGACCTGGCGGTCGCCCACAGAGACGAAGAAGTGGCCGTTGCCGTCGAAGACGATCCGCGAGCCGTAATGGCCGCCGCCGCGGGAGTCGGCCTCGAAGAGCTCCTCGACGCCGGTGAGCCGGTCATTCTCGAACACGCCCCGCACCACGGCGGTGGTGGACTCGTCGTCCGGCAGCGGCTTCGAGTAGCTGAGGTAGAGCAGCCGGTTCGAGGCGAAGTCGGGGTGCGGGACCACGTCTAGCAGCCCGCCCTGCCCCCGGGCGAAGACGTCGGGGACGCCCGGCACGGGGTCGGGCAGCAGCCGGCCATCGCGTACGATCCGGAGTCGTCCGGGCCGCTCGGTGACCAGCATGTCGCCGCCCGGCAGGAAGGCCATGGACCACGGGTTCACGAGCCCGTCAGCTACGGTGACCACCCGGTAGTCGTGGAAGGCGGAGTGCCGGACCTCCTCCTGGGCGGTGGCGGGCGCGGGCAGGCCGAGACCGAGGGTAGCGGCGACGGCGACGGCAAAGGCGCTGAGGGTGTGGCGGATCGGGGATCGGGGCATAGCGGCTCTCTCCTCGGGCTCCGGGCTCCGGGCTCCGGGCTCCGGGCTCCGGGCTAACGGGCTAACGGGCTAACGGGCTAACGGGCTCCGGGCAAACGGGCTATGGCTCTATGGGACAACGTTTCATGGCCGGGCGTCTGGCACAAGTGACGATGAACCAACCCGCGGTCGGGTGGATGGCGGCACCTTCGACATTTATATTGCGTAAAGTTGCCATTAGTGGCAAGATACTACCATGAAATTCGCTGAACTCCTCGACATCGTTGGTGACCTGCCGCTCTTTCGAGGGAGCCTGCTGCTGGCAGGCGACCACGATCCGGCCGACGTGAGACGTCAGCTATCCCGCTGGAAGGCGGCCGGCAAGGTGGTCCAGCTGCGTCGCAATCTGTACGCCCTCGCCTCGCCCTGGCGTCGGGCGGAGCCGCATCCGTTCCTGGTCGCGAACGAACTCCACGGCCCCTCCTACGTCAGCTTGCAGTCCGCCCTGGCCCATTACGGGATGATTCCGGAGAGCGTGCCGGTCACGACGTCGGTGACCACCGGGCGTCCCATCCAGATCTCCACCCCGTTCGGCCTCTACGCCTATCGACACCTGCGCAGGGACGCATTCTTCGGGTACCGTCAGACCCCCGTCTTCCGGAACCAGGAGTCGCTCGTGGCCACGCCGGCTAAAGCGCTTCTCGACCTATCGTACCTCACGCCCGGTGGGGCCAGCATGGCTCACCTGAAGTCGCTGCGCCTCGACGGGCTCGAGCAGGTCCATGAGGACGAGCTGCTGGGACACGCGCGCAGGTGGGGCAAGCCCGCGATCCTGAAGGCCGCCGAGAACATCCTCCGGCTGAGGGAAGGGCCCGCGGGCGGAGACATCCGGCCATGAAGGAGCGGCTGCTCGAGATCGTGCGTGACGCCAGAGAGCCGGCCGCCCCGGGGAATCTTGCGCGGGAGTATGTTCAGGCCAGGATCCTCCTGGCCTTGCAGGACGCGGGCGCGATGATCCCCCTGGCCTTCCAGGGAGGCACGGCCCTGCGCTTCCTCTTCGACCTGCCGCGTTTCTCGGAGGACCTGGACTTCGCGCTGGAACGGGCAGAGCGTGCCCCCTTTGACCTCCTCCACGCGGCGCAGCGTGTCGCCACCCGGCTCGAGGGCGAAGGTTATGACGTGCTGACGAAGGCCAGAACCGGCCGGGCGGTGGAAGGCGTCATGTTGAGCTTCCCCGGGCTTCTGCACGAGGCCGGGCTGTCTCCCCACCCGTCGCAGCGCCTGAACATCCGGGTCGAGGTGGATACGAACCCTCCCGAGGGGGCGGGCCTGACCACCACGATCGTGCGGCGGCACGTTCTCCTCAACCTCCAGCATCACGATCGTCCGAGCCTCCTCGCCGGCAAGCTGCACGCGGTCCTCCAGCGGGACTGGACCAAGGGACGGGACCTCTTCGACCTCTTCTGGTACCTCAGCGATCCGACCTGGCCCGGCCCCAACCTCGTGCTGCTGAACAATGCCCTCGGTCAGAGCGGCTGGGATCGAGAGCCGCTGCAACCCTCCACCTGGCGGTCGGCGGTGCGGGGGCGGGTCGAGGCCCTCGATTGGCGTACGGCCGCGCGCGACGTGGCCCCCTTCCTGGAGCCCGGACCCGAAGCGGACCTCTTCGGCAGGGAGGCGCTGCTGAAGCTGTTGGGGTGAGCCCACATACGACCGCTCAGGAGCCTGGCCTCCCAAGATACCGTACGAACACCTCAGGTTGGCCCGTGTGCTGGCGCAACGGAGTTGCATGCAGCGCAAGGCATAGCCGCTGCCGCCCACTTGACGCCCGTCCAGCGGGGCCGCAACCTTGGATGCGCTCCGTTCGCCCCTCCGCAGGAGCTCTCCCATGTCCAGGATCGTCGAGTTCCTCATCGAACTTAGGGCGCGGCGCGTCTACCGCGTCGCGGCCATGTACGGCGTGGTGGCGTGGGTCGTGATCGAGGCGGCCTCGATCATCGTGCCGGAGCTCCTGCTGCCGCCGCTGCTGACGCGCGCGATCATCGTGCTTGCGCTGCTCGGGTTCCCGCTCGCGCTCGTGCTCGCCTGGGCGTACGACATCGGGACAGACGGCGTGCAGCGCGCTGGTGCGGCGCGTACGGTGGACATCGGAGCGGGCGCGGCGCCGGACAGCGTCCCGGCCGCCACCCAGCCCCACGCGTCCCGCCCGAGCAGGCGCCTGCCAGCATCTGCGCTGGCCGGTGCGCTTGTGGTACTCGCGGTGGCTGCCGGACTCGGCGTGTACGCGTTCGGCGGTATCGGCCGGACTGAAGTGCTGCGCGGGCCGGCGCTGCTCACCGAGCTGGGCAGGCTTGCCGACGCGGGCCGCTACGTGGATGCGTTCAAGCTGGCGCAGCTGGCGGCCGAAGCAGGCCAGGAGGTGCCGGATTCCGTGAGCCACCGCTTCACGAACCGGCTGACAGTACTCACCGAACCTGCCGGCGCGCGCGTCAGGGCGTGGCGGTTCGTGCCGGGCGCACCGGCGCAGGACACGGTCTGGGCGGATCTTGGCCGTACGCCGCTCCGTGGCCTTGCCGTGCCGCGCGACGACTACCATCTGCGCGTAGAGGCGGACGGCTACGCGCCTGTCGAGCGTATGGCATCGAGCGCCGGCGCGCGGGCGCTCGATAGGCCTGGCACCGCCGAGGTGCACCTCGAGGTGCAACTGATGCCGCTCGCACGTGTTCCCGAGGGCATGGTCCACGTGCCGGGCGGCCTCTACCGCGTGGCCAGCCGCGACCTGCAGTCACTGTCCGCCCAGCTGGATGACTTCTTCATCGACCGGTTCGAGGTCACCAACGCCCACTACATGGAGTTCGTCGACGCGGACGGCTATGGACGTACCGAGTACTGGCTGGACCTGGCCGACGCGGCACGCGCCGCTGCTCACGAGGTGCGCCAGCGGTTTGTCGACCGCACCGGCCTGCCCGCGCCCCGGCAGTGGACCGGACAACGGCCGCCGCCAGGCGCCGAAGCGCATCCCGTTACGGACGTGAGCTGGTACGAGGCGGCCGCATTCTGCCGATTCCGGGGCGGGGCGCTGCCGACGCTATTCGAGTGGGAGAAGGCCGCGCGCGACGGCGTCACCTCGATCCGCGGCATCGAGCTGCCCTGGGGCTACGTGGGCCCCCGCGACCCGGGCACGGACCGCGCCAACCTGTCCGGCACCGGCACCACGCCGGTCGGCTCCTACCCCTTCGGCGTGAGCGCGTACGGTGCCTGGGACATGGCGGGCAACGCAAAGGAGTGGCTGCGCAACCGCTCGGAGTCCGGGCGCGCGGTCACCGGCGGCTCCTGGGCCGATCCGATCTACGTCTTCTCCGAGGTCGGCTCCATGGACCCCGCCACGGCCTCGCCCGTCGTCGGCTTCCGTTGCGCCCGCGGGCGCGATGACGCGGCCAGCCAGCCCGGCGCCCAGGGCAACGTCCCGCTGCGGCTGGCCATCGAGACGCCGGAGTACGTGCCGGCCGACGACGCCACGTTCCGCGGCCTGCTTTCCCATTATCAGTACGACCCGCGCCCACTCGAGGCGGTGGTCGAAGAGCGCCGCGAGGACGCCGGCTGGGTCCGCGAGAGAATCACCTACGCAGTAGGGGATGGCCAGCGCGCCATTGCCTACCTGTTCCTGCCGAAGGCCGGGCGGCCGCCTTACCAGACCATGGTCTATGTGCCGAGCGTAATGGCATTCTTCGGTAGCAGCGTTCCGGCCCAGGCCGAGTCGACGCTCGGCCCGCTGGTACGTGCCGGGCGCGCCATGTTCACGGTGGTGATGGAGGGCATGACCGAGCGCGCATACCCGGCCGACTACGTGCCACCGGCTACGAACAGCGCGGCATTCCGTGACCAGATGGTCCGCCGTGCCATCGAACTGCGCCTGGGACTGGACTACCTGGAAACGCGTGACAACATCGACGTCAGCCGACTCGCCTACGTGGGCAACAGCTGGGGCGCCGGCTCCAGGCTCCTCTTCGCGGCCATCGACGATCGCTTTCGCGCCACGGTGCTGATCGGCGCCGGCATCGATGAACGCTTGCAGCCGACGCTGCCGGAGGCGAGCAACATCAACTTCGCGCCCCGCATTCGCGGACCCAAGCTGGTCGTGAACGGCCGCGAGGACGAGGAGCATCCGTGGCGCACGCGCGCCCTGCCGCTGTGGAACCTGCTCACAGAACCCAAGCAGCTCGAGTTGTTCGACGGTGTCGGCCACCTGCCGCCCCCCGAGCTGCGCATTCCGGCGATCCGCGAGTTCCTGGATCGCCACCTGAACTGAGCCCGTCGGCGCCGGCAACATACCCGGGAAGCTCACCGGGTCCGGAGCCGCGTTCGAGATGAGGACATCCATGCACCGGCGATCCTTCCTGCTTCACGGCGCCGCGGCGGCGGCGAGCCTGCGCCTGGGCGTTGGTCTGGGCGGCCGACTGCCCGGAGCCGAGCGGCCCCTGCCGTCGGCCGCGCAGCTGGCGTGGCAGCGCGACGAGCTGGCCATCTTCATCCACTTCGGCGTCAACACCTTCACCGACCGCGAGTGGGGGCGCGGCACCGAATCGCCGCGCATCTTCGCGCCACGCCGGCTCGACGCCCGCCAGTGGGCCCGGAGCGCGCGCGCCGCCGGCTTCCGCGCGCTGGTGCTCACCGCCAAGCACCACGACGGCTTCTGCCTCTGGCCCACGAAGACCACGGAGCATTCCGTGGCGGCGAGCCCTTTCCGCGGTGGCACCGGTGACGTGGTGCGGGAATTCGTGGACGCGTGCCGGGCCGAGGGCCTCCGTCCGGGGCTCTACCTCTCGCCCTGGGACCGGAACCACCCCACCTACGGGGACTCGCCCCGCTACAACGACGTGTACGCAGAGCAGCTCACCGAACTCCTGACCGGCTACGGTCCGCTGGCCGAGGTGTGGTTCGATGGCGCCAACGGCGAAGGGCCCAACGGCAAGCGGCAGGAGTACGACTGGCCACGCGTGTGGGAGATGGTGAAACGGCTCCAGCCCGACGCCGTGGTCTTCTCGGACGCCGGTCCGGACGTACGCTGGTGCGGCAACGAGAGCGGGTCGGCGGGCGATCCTAACTGGTCCACGGTCGACCCGGCCGTGGTCCCGTATCCGGGCACGAGCGGACCGGGTATCATCGACGCGCTGCAGCACGGCCATCCGCACGGCACGGTATGGCGGCCAGCCGAGGCGGACACCTCCATCCGGCCCGGCTGGTTCTACCATCCGGCCGAGGACGACCGGGTGAAGTCCCCCGAGCAGCTCTACGATCTCTACTTCCGATCGGTCGGCCGCAACTCCAAGCTGCTTCTGAACGTGCCGCCGACACCGGACGGCCTGCTGCACGAGGCCGACGTGGCGAGCCTCATGGGATTCGCCGACCTGCGGCGCGCGGCCTTCGCCGAGGACCTGGCGCTGGGCCGGACAGTGGACTGGCGCCGCACGGGCGAGCACACGGCCGTGGCCGAGGTCGACCTGGGCCGGCCGCTCGAAGCGCACATCATTCGTATGGCCGAAGACATCACCCGCGGCCAGATGGTGGCGCGCTACCGGGTGGACGGCTCGGTGGACGGCACCGCGTGGCAGCCGTTGTCGGCCGGCACCACCATCGGCTACGCGAAGCTCGACCGCTTCGAGCCGGCGG
>JBBDRO010000047.1:0-39587 GCA_040905425.1 Gemmatimonadota bacterium
AGCGGCCGGACCATCGACCAGCGGGACATCGTTACCTCCAGCCAGCGTGACCGCGATGCCACGGTCGCGGGCTTCCGGGCGGGGATGCCCGGGCCGCGCCGGCACCTGCAGGAAAGGTGTATCGGGTGGGCGTGGCGTGCAACGGGGTGGCTTGGGGCGGTAGTTCTAGGTCGTGGTGTCAGGCTGGCTGGCCCCAGTCCTCGACCTCCAGCCCCGGCACCCGCCGGAACTCCCGCACGTTCACCGTGGCCAGAGTGAGGTCGTGGGCCACGGCCGCGGCGCCGAGCCAGAGGTCGTGGGCACCGATCATCGAGCCGGTCGCAGCCAACCCGGCCCAGAGCTCGGCATGGAGCCGCGCCGTAGGGAGGTCGATGGGCAGCAGCGGAAACGCGTCGATCACCGCCTCCACGAACGCCGACCGCCGCGCCCGTTGCGCCCGCTCCTCGGCGCGGTGGACGCCATGAAGCAACTCGCTGACCGTGATCACGGAAAGGAAGAGTCCCTCGTCCTCGCGGCCGCGCACCCGAGCATCCACATCCACACCCGCCCGCTCCCAGCCGATGAGGACGCTGGCGTCGATCAGGACTCCCACCGGTCCTCCGGCTCCCGGGCCTCCAGCTCCGTCCGCGCCGATGCCAGATCCTCGGCGAGCGAGGACGCCTCCGTTTGATCCAGACGGGGAAGTGAGCCCAGCAGCGCCGGCAGATCGCCCAGCCGCGTAGCCGTCGGCACCGGCGACAGCTCCGCCACCGGCTTCCCTCCTCGAACGATCACGAAATGCTCCCGGCGATACACTACCCGGTTTACATAAGCGGAGAAGTTCCGGATGAGATCGGTGACATTAGCATGTATTCGCATAGAATCATATTATATGATTTAGCGCTTGAATACCAGC
Source organism: Gemmatimonadota bacterium (assembly GCA_040905425.1). GTDB lineage: Bacteria > Gemmatimonadota > Gemmatimonadetes > Longimicrobiales > RSA9 > JBBDRO01. The sequence continues at coordinate 896 of JBBDRO010000047.1, forward strand.
GGGCTGCGGTGGCAACGGGTGGGGGCGGTGCCACTGCTCACCCGTCCTGGCTGTGCCCCCGGTAATGATCAGGAGGTAATTCTGCCCAACGGCACCCCGCGGGGCGGCGATTGTGCATTTTGGCCCGCCTGGCACGCCATAATGCGCAATCCGCACCAGCCCGGAATCACCTTTGTGCGTTTTTACGTCCAGGGCGGGCCAAAGTGCACAAGCGCCGGCGCAACGGGGGCGTTTTTGCATTTTTGCACTCGCCCGGTCCCCGCACGCCCGCCGCACGGCCGCACGCACGCCCGCCGCGCCGATCCGCACACCGTCCGTCCACCCGACGAGCGCTCCCTCACCGCCACCCACCCACCGTATCCGGCTGCACCACGATCCACGGCGGGCTGTAGCGCTCCGTCTCCGCCAGGTGGAACACGGGGCGCCGCACGCCCGTGGCCAGGAGTTGGAGATAGCCGGCGGTGTAGAAGCGGACCTGGATCTCGCCGCGGATGCCGAACGTCTCCACGCGGTGGATGTCACCCATCGGCACGTCGGCCAGGCCCGCGATGCCGCCGGGCATTTTTTCGTCATCGAGAAAGACCGGCGGCTGCGCCACCGCCTTGATCCCCGCAATTCCGCGTCGAGCGCCAGAGCGAGAGCCGCCGACGGACGTCCCGCCGTACACGCGGCCCATGCGTCCGAGGTCGAGGCCGTACATCATGGGCATCCGCGTGCACATCGACTCCGTGGGATCGTTGAGATTACATCGGACCACGGGCATGTGCGGACCCAACGCCAGGAACTCCAGGCCGTGGACCGCCCCTGTCTCCAGGATCTTGTCCCGGTCGAACGCCCGGTAGAAGCCCGCGCCGATCAGGATGTAGGGGTGCGCCCGTGCCCTGGCCTGCGAATTGAGGCGGTCATTGTACGCCCGCACCGCCTCGAGTTCGACCGGCTTCGGGGCGAGCCGTATGCGCAGGGGCGTTCTCTGCGGCAGCACCGCCGCCGGAAAGGCGTCCGCGTAGCCCAATTGCCCCACCGTCAGCAAGTAGAGGCGCTCCTCGAGGCCGGTGAAGACGAACCAGCCGCCGTCGTTCGTGACGGTGTAACGGTTCAGCGCGGAGATGCGCACTAGGGTGCCGGCCAGCGGCGCGCCGGTGATGGAGTCCACCACCTGGCCCCGTAGCACGGGAGGCTCCTGCGCCTGGATCGGACTGGCCAGGGCGGCGAGCGCACTGCACAGGACGGCGGCGCGTAGCGGATACCGCGTGAGCGGGGGCATGGTTGGATCGCCTTCACCTCCAGACCGGTCTGGAGGTCAAACGTGGGCCAGGGGGATGCTGACGGCGGTGTGGCGGACGGAAGTCCGGTCGCGATCGGCTCACCAGGAGGAGGTGCACCGCCTGACGAACGGTACCATCAGCCGCGTCACCCGGTCAATGTGCTTGAAAACCAGCCGGCGGCCACGCCCCTCCCCGCTTGCGTCCCCCGCGCGCCGCCGGGTACGTTCGGAGCATCCGACCCAGAGACCCGAGGAGCCATGCCGCCTGGGAAGAAACGCACCTCCGGTGGGCTGAAGCTGCGCCCCGCCCCCAAGGGCCGCCCGGTCATGAGCGAGCCGCTGGATCAGGTGCGCCGCCTGCTCGGCGCGCGCCCCCGCCGCCCCGACCTGCTGATCGAGCACCTGCACGTCCTCCAGGATGCGCTCGGCCATCTGCCCGTGGCGCACCTGAACGCGTTGGCGGCCGAAATGGGGCTGGCGCCGGCCGAGGTCTACGAGGTGGCCACCTTCTACCATCATTTCGACATCGTGGACGAGGGAGAGGCGCCGCCGCCGGCGCTCACCGTGCGCGTGTGCGAGAGCATTGCCTGTCACATGGCGGGGGCCGAGGCGCTGCACGCGGAGCTGGCCGGGCGGGAGGCGGACGGCGTGCGGGTGCTGCGGGCGCCGTGCGTGGGGCGCTGCGAGCAGGCGCCCGTGGCGGTGGTGGGCACCAACCCGGTGGACCGCGCCACGGCGGCGAAGGTGGATGAGGCGGTGCGCTCGGAGGCCACGGAGGCGGCGCTTCCGGGGGGCGTCGCTTATGAAGAGTACAGGAAGGGCGGCGGATATGAGGTCCTGCGCGCGTGCGTGACGGGCGAGCGGAGCCGCGAGGAGGTCATCGAGACGGTGCTGGCGTCCGGGCTTAAGGGGCTCGGCGGCGCGGGCTTTCCCACCGGCAAGAAATGGCAGTTCGTGCGCGCAGAGGCGGGGCCGCGGCTCATGGCGCTGAACGCCGACGAGGGCGAGCCGGGCACCTTCAAGGACCGCTTCTGCATGGAGACGGACCCGCACCGGGTGCTGGAGGGCGTGCTCATCGCGGCGTGGGTGATCGAGGCGGATGAGGTCTTCTTCTACCTGCGTGACGAGTACGCCGCGGCGCGCGGCGTCCTGACCCGGGAGATCGAGGCGCTCTACGCGGACCCGCCGTGCGCGCTGCCGGCCTTCCAGCTGCGGCGGGGTGCGGGGGCGTACATCTGCGGGGAGGAGACGTCGCTCATCGAGTCCATCGAGGGCAAACGGGGGGAGCCGCGGCTGCGCCCGCCCTTCCCCGCGCAGGTGGGTATCTTCGGCCGGCCCACCCTGGTGCAGAACGTGGAGACGGTCTTCTGGCTGCGGGAGATCCTGGAGGACGGCGCGGAGGCCTTTGCGGCGCGCGGCAAGGAGGGCCATCCCGGCGTGCGCTACTTCTCCGTGAGCGGGCGGGTGAAGGAGCCGGGGGTGTACCTGGCGCCGAACGGCGTGACCGCGCGCGAGCTGGTGGAGATGGCGGGGGGCATGGCCGAGGGGCACACGCTCTACGGCTACCTGCCGGGCGGCGCGTCGGGCGGCATCCTGCCGGCGCGGCTGGCGGACCTGCCGCTGGACTTCGGCGTGCTGGCCGAGCACGGCTGCTTCATCGGCTCGGCGGCGGTGGTCATCCTCTCGGACCAGGACAGTGCGCGCGAGGCGGCGCACAACCTCATGCACTTCTTTGCGCACGAGAGCTGCGGCAAGTGCACGCCGTGCCGCGCGGGCACGGAAAAGGCCACGGTGCTGATGGCCGAGCAGGACTGGCGCCTGCCGCTGCTGGATGACCTCTCCGCCGCCATGGTGGATGCCTCCATCTGCGGCCTGGGGCAGGCGGCCCCGAACGCGTACGAGAGCGTGAAGCGATTCTTTCCGCAGGAGCTGGACGCATGAGCGGCATCGACGGCGCCTCCAGCAGCGCGCCCCTGGAGCCGGGCACCAACCCGGTGGGTCCGCAGGGCACGGAGCCGTGGAGCGGGCTGTGGTCGGGGCAGAATCCCGACGGCGGCGCCCTGGCCGTGCCGGTGGCCACGAGCGCCCGCACCTCGCCGCGGCACGAGATCGAGCAGCGGCTGGGCTGGCCTCCCGCGAGCGGCGGAGAGCCGGTCCCCTTCGAGCTGGACGGCCAGTCGGTGACGGCCGCGCCGGGGGAGACCATCCTGGAGGCGGCGGCGCGGCACGGCGTGGCCATCCCGCACCTCTGCTACACGGAGGGGATGCGGCCGGACGGCAACTGTCGCTCGTGCGTGGTGGAGGTGGAGGGCGAGCGCGTGCTGGCGCCCTCCTGCTGCCGGCGCCCGACGGAGGGCATGAAGGTGCAGAGCGCCAGCGAGCGCGCGCTCCGCAGCCAGCGCACCGTGGTGGAGCTGCTCCTCTCCGACCACCCGGAGACGCCGCACAGCGCCGCGTCCGAGCTGGCGCACTGGGCCCGCAAGCTGAAGGTGGGCACGCCGCGCTTCCCGGCGGCCGCCATGCCCGCGCCGGACCTCTCGCACCCCGGCATCGAGGTGCGCCTGGACGCCTGCATCAAATGTACGCGCTGCGTGCGCGCCTGCCGCGAGGTGCAGGTGAATGACGTCATCGGCTACGCCGGCCGGGGCGCGGCCGCAAAGATCGTCTTCGACTTCGACGACCCCATGGGGGAGTCCACCTGCGTGGCGTGCGGCGAGTGCGTGCGGGCGTGCCCCACGGGCGCGCTACTGCCGGCGCTGCTGCCGCTCGCGCGGGGGAACGGGGATGCGGCGGCGGGCAACGGGAAGCGCGCTGGTGAGGTGATGGGGGACGTCGCTTCAAAGAGTGCGGCGGCGGCCACCACGAACGGCAAGCCGGCCGCCGGCTGGACACCCGCGGAGGAGCTGGTGCCGTCGCTCTGTCCGTACTGCGGCGTGGGGTGCCAGACCACCTACCAGATTGCCGACAACCGTATCCTGCGGGTGAGCGGGCGGGAGGGGCCGGCCAACCTGGGGCGGCTGTGCGTGAAGGGTCGCTTCGGCTTCGACTACGTGCACCACCCGCAGCGGCTGACGAAGCCGCTCGTGCGGCGCGACGACGTGCCCAAGGACGCTACCAAGCTGGTGGACCCCGGCAACCCGCTGGAGGCCTTCCGCGAGGCCACGTGGGAGGAGGCGCTGGAGCGCGCGGCGGCCGGCCTCACGCGCATCCGGGACGAGCACGGCGGCAACGCGCTGGCCGGCTTCGGCTCGGCCAAGGGGAGCAACGAGGAGGCCTACCTCTTCCAGAAGCTGGTGCGCGTGGGCTTCGGCACCAACAACGTGGACCACTGCACGCGCCTGTGCCACGCCTCTTCGGTGGCCGCGCTCATGGAGAACCTCTCCTCGGGCGCGGTGTCCAACCCGGTGTCGGACGTCCAGTACACGGACGTCTTCATCATCATCGGCGCCAATCCCACCGTGAACCATCCGGTGGCCGCCACGTTCATGAAGAACGCCATCGAGCGGGGCGCCAAGCTCATCCTCATTGACCCGCGGAAGACGGAACTCGCGCGCCTGGCGGAGTACTCGCTGCAGTTCAAGCCGGACACGGACGTGGCGCTGCTGAACGCCATGATGCACGTCATCGTGGCGGAGGGGCTGGTGGACGAGGCGTTCGTGCGTGAGCGGACCAAGGGCTTCGACGAGCTGAAGCGGGTGCTGGAGCCCTACACGCCGGAAGCCATGGCGGAGGTGTGCGGCGTCCCGGCCGAGACCATCCGCGCCGCCGCGCGGCTCTATGGGTCCGCGGGCAAGGCAATGATCTTCTGGGGGATGGGCATCAGCCAGCACGTGCACGGCACGGACAACTCCCGCTGCCTCATCAACCTGGCGCTCATGACGGGCAACGTGGGCCGGCGCGGCGTGGGGCTGCACCCGCTGCGCGGCCAGAACAACGTGCAGGGCGCCTCGGACGTGGGGCTCATCCCCATGGTCTACCCGGACTACCAGTCGGTGGCCAGCCCGAAGGCGAAGGCGTTCTTCGAGGAGCTGTGGGGCACGGAGCTGGACCCCGAGCCCGGCCTCACCGTGGTGGAGATCATGCACGCCATCAAGGCGGGGCAGATCCGCGGCATGTACATCATGGGGGAGAACCCCGCCATGTCGGATCCCGACGTGAGCCATGCCCGCGAGGCGCTGGCCGCGCTGGACCACCTGGTGGTGCAGGACCTCTTCCTCACCGAGACGGCCAGCTTCGCGGACGTGGTGCTGCCCGCCTCGGCCTTCCCGGAAAAGGACGGCACCTTCACGAACACGGACCGGCGCGTGCAGCTGGGCCGGAAGGCGCTGGAGATGCCGGGCGAGTGCCGCCAGGATCTGGAGCTCATCCAGGAGCTGGCCCGGCGCATGGGGCTGGACTGGGACTATGCGGGGCCCGCGGAGGTGTGGGCGGAGATCCGCCAGGCGTGCCCCTCCGTGGCCGGCATCACGTGGCAGCGCCTGGAGGAGGAGAGCGCCGTGACGTACCCGTGCCTGAAGGAGGGGGACCCCGGCCAGGAGGTCATCTTCGTGGAGGACTTCCCCACCGCCGACGGGCGCGCCACCTTCACCCCCGCCGAGTACATGCAGGGGGACGAGCCGCCCGATGAGACCTACCCGTTCGTGCTCATCACCGGCCGCGTGCTCGAGCACTGGCACACGGGCGCCATGACGCGTCGCTCCGGCGTGCTGGACGCGCTGGAGCCCGTGCCCACGGTCACCATCCACTCGGCCGACGCCGCCGCGCTGGGCATCGCGGACACCGAGCCCGTCACGCTGGAGACGCGACGCGGCCAGGTCACCGCCCAGGCCCGCGTGGACGACATGGTGGGCCGCGGCAGCGTCTTCATCCCCTTCGCCTTCGTGGAGGCGGCGGCCAACGTGCTCACCAACCCCGTGCTGGATCCCTTCGGCAAGATCCCCGAGTACAAGTACTGCGCGGTACGGCTGCGGCCGGCGGCGGGGGAGTTGGGAGCGCCGGGGTATGGGGTGGCGGCGGGGGTTCAGGGGGAGTGATTTAAGCGACGTCGCCGGGCTGGCTTGCCGGCGGAGGCCGATCGTTCGTTGCGGGGGCAAAGTGTAGGCTTCCCGGCGGGAGGGTGAGCTCCGGCGCGCAGCCTCCATTCTCGAACAACGTTGCGCTGGATCGGTGCCCTGCACTATACCTTGGGAGCCATCGACTCTGCCCGCCATGGTGACGCCGCCTCCGCCTGCCTACGCCTGCGCCACCAACCGAGGTGAACATGGCCAACTCGCAGCCTGAATCAACCTTCCCGAGGCGTTCTCGCCGCACTGCCCCGGCCGCCAAACGTAGGACCGGCCAGACATCGAAGCCGTCCGAGGCCGCGCGAAACGATCCGCAGCTCGGTGGCCGCGGGCGTCTACCCAACCCGGAAATCGAGCGCCTGGCCGTGGAAGCGAGACCAAAGATGCTTGGCCTAGCAACGCGCCTCCTGCGCGACAGCCCCGCGGGCCAGTCCGTTGAGCCCGATGACCTCGTGCAGAAGGCGCTGGTGAAGGTCGTCGCCGGAGATCTGCCTCTACGGGACGTACCGTTATCCCGACGGGTGCGGAGGTTACTCACCGCCGTCGCGTTCGAGTTCCTGCACCTGCAGCGCGATACGGCGCGACACAGGGAACTCCTGCAGGAGAACCCGCCCGCTCGCCCGGTGCAGGTCCTCCCGGAAAAGGCCACCGAGCGTAGCGACCTCAGAGCGCGGATAGATACGGCACTCGATGAGCTGCCCCCACGCCAGTGCGAGATCGCCCGGAAGTACTTCCTGGATTCGTCCCCCACCGCCGAGATCGCCGACGATCTCGGAGTAGCTAACTCGACCGTCAAGAACACGATCAGGACGGTACGAAGAAAGCTGCGGCAGGCGCTCGTGGGCATCCGGAAGGATCTCGAGTAGTCCGATTGCGGGCTGCTGAGGTATTACTGTATGGCAGTAGGTCTTGAGCCAATTCGACACGGAGGTGCATGTGTTTGCTTGTGAGCCGAGGGCCCTCATCCGCGTTACCGCTGGTTTCGTATGGGCGTTGGTCCTCATCGGTCTTACCGTGACGGCGTTGGCGCTGAGTCCGACCGGCGTCCAAGGTTTCGGCGGCTGCACCGCTCAGGAGGAACCTTATGGTTGTGCCTCGATTTACGGAGTGATGGATGATGCCCTATGCGGGGGCGGGCCGACCGCAAACTGCACAAACTGCCTGAAAGATCCGGCCAGCTTTTGCGCCCCCGACAACGAGGAGGTCGGATGCCAGGTCGAGAATTGCGTGCTCGATGGATACGAGCACCAGAGCAGTGGATAACGCCGAAGATGGGACGGCCCTTCAGAACATGCGAGTGGCAACCGTCCCTTGGATCTCAGCCCGGAGGTTGTGCCCCGTAGATCCATGGCATGGCCTCAGCTTGTCCGCAGTGCCGCGGGCACTCAACCTCTGTGCTGTTGTCGTTTTGGCAGCCTGTGAGTTGACTGGCGACTTTTCTGCAGCCGATTTCTACGATGCTCCGCTTCTGCGCGGAGAATCCGTCAACGCAATGCCCGTGTTGGGCCAACCGTTTGAACTGCGCGTTAGCGGTGATCGACTCTGGGTAGGGGATATTGCCCTGGATCCAAGTTTGCATATGCTCGATCTGGGTACGGTTGAGTTGCTCATGTCCATGGCCAGAAGGGGCGAGGGCCCTGGCGAGTTCAGAGGCAGCCCCCAGGTCCAGGTTCGACCTGGAGATCTCGACGGCGCTGTCTGGGTGTTTGATCGGATGCTCCAGCGGATGACACGATTTGATCCGAGGGCGCCGCTCGACGATCCCCTGGTGATTTCGCTTGCTGTCGGCGAGGGAGGGAACGCCTACCGCGCCATCTGGCTGACATCTGATCGGATCCTAGGCGTCCACGCGTCAGATGACTCGCGCTTCTCACTGTTCTCGGCAACCGGCGCACGGATGCGAACAGTTTCTGGCGAATTACTGGGGCCAGAGGATGCTTCGCGAACGCGGCGAATCCGTGAAACCGTTGGGGGATTTGTCATCTGCCCTTGGCCAGGCCGCGGCTTCGCAATCGCGTATACCCGCGCAGGTCGTATCGAATACTACAATCTTGCGGCCCAGCTCGTGCGAACCGCCGATGTACCCTATGCTTCCAATGGCTTCGTGCCGGATGCTGACGGCGCCCTCGTACCGAATCGGGAGCGTAGTTATTATCGATCCTGCGCTGTGAATGAGGATCGTTTATATGCAGCGTTCTCGGGCCGATTCGACGCGAATTACGCCGACAATCCAGCCACGCCTGACCGCTATGCGTCGGAGTTCCTGCATGTATTCGACTGGACTGGAGAGTTGCAGGCGGTAAACAGGCTTGAGCCTGCCGTTCATTCGATCGAAATCTCGGCGGAAGATAGCACAATGCTCGCAACCTCTTTGACAACTGCGGAAATTTATCGATTTCCTCTCTTGCCATGACGGATCTCTTTGATCGCTCGATGGCGCCGGACGGGCGAGTGGCCGACGACGCCCGATCGCCGCGGCGGGGCGGCAAATGGGTCGATTGGCTCGCAGCATTTACGTTAACACTGGCGGGAATGGGAGGCGCTGCAATCGTCACGGCGTGGTGGATCGCCGGTGATGGCCTGCTGGATGCGGACGCCACTACTGTGAACGCGCGACTCGACCCGGCCGAATTCGCGCGACTTACCTCATCCGGACAATGGCTGGGCGAGCGGAACGCTCCAGCGGTCCTTCTCGTCTACAATGATTACCGGTGCAGCTTCTGCAAGACGCTAGACGCATCCATCGAGCGGCTACGTAGCAAGTACCCACAACACTTTGCGGTTGTCTTTCACCATTTCGTCGATCCATCCACTCCGCATAGGCGACAATACCTCGTTCCCGAGGGGGCGGAATGCGCTGCTGAGCAAGGCGTATTTGAGGCCTTCCATCATACCGCTTTTGCGAATGCTGGCATTCTTGGCTATTCCGACGCTGCGCGCATTCTTGCGCAGACGATCGAGATTCCAAGTCCTACGGCCTTCCTCGAATGTGTTAGTTCGCGCCGACATGCAAGCACTGTAGCGGAACACTATCAGGAGGGTGCGAAGCTGGGCGTTGCTGCAACGCCGACGATGTTTCTCAATGGCAACCGTATGATTGGCGCTCTGCCTCTAACGATGCTTGACTCCTTGATTGTGGGCGAATTCCGGCGTTAGAGCACCCCAAAAGGAGTGATTAGAAGCAAATGGTTAAAGGAATGATGCACCCCTTACTCCGCCTGGCCGCCTTCCAGATGCTCGTGTTGGAAATGGGCTGCAGTCCAGGGGATTATATAGGAGATGGCAGCCCAGGCGCCGTGCCTGCAATTACGCTGGATCATGTTTCGACTTTTGATGGCCATGCCTCCCTATACGGGAGCGTTCAAGCTGTTGTGGCAGACGACAGCGGCCAAATTTATGTTTCGGACACTCAGTACCGGGGGAATCAACAAATTGTTGTCATCAGTCCAAACGGTGTACTTCGGAGGAGCATCGGCAGGCAAGGCGAAGGTCCTGGCGAATTTCAAGCTCTTGTAGGTCCCACATGGGTGGGGCAACAAATCCTTGCTATGGATGTACGGTTACGGCGCTTCACCTTTTTTGAACCGAGCGGGCGGGTCGCCCGAACCTGGGCATGGGACTGGCCGTTTGTGACCAGTGCCACGCCACCGCTGATGTCTGGGGGCAGTAGTGCATACGCATTGGTGCGGGCTGTGAATCGCCAGGTGCAAGGTCAGTCAGACTCGCAAATCGATGAGTACCTTATCTTTCGGGCGGACGGAACAGTAGAGGATGCGCCACGCGTATCCGAGCCGGAGATGGGACCGTCTTCCGTTGTGTGCCTGATGCCAGATGGCGTCAGTTTTCAGGGCGGGCCGTTGCCTTACTTTGATCGCGGCCCGCTCCGCGCCTTTTTGCCAAATGATCGGCTCGCACTGGCTTACCGAGACACGTTTCGGATCGACATTGTAGATATCCACACCCAAGAGGTGGTAAAGATCATCAGGCGTCCGTATCCGAGAGTATCAGTCTCGAGAGACGAATGGGAATCTCAGCCAGAAATCCAGTTCTTCCGGGACCTTGCTCGAGAAGCAGGAACAGAACTCCGGGACAGGAATACTGGCGGGCCCTGCGCCTCGGATGACTTGCGTCCCGATTTCCTACCGATCCTGCGAACTATCGTGTCTGATGACACGGGCCAACTCCTGGTGGAAGCCACCGCCGCGGACGGAAACGGATTCACGTTCACTCTGTACGATTCCACGGGCAGCTTGATTGGCGAGACGCGAATGCCAGACCGTGACCCAGATGTGCGTCCGTACTTCAGGGGAGATCGACTTTATATTGGCACGATCGATTCGCTTGGGGTCCAGTCAATCGAAGTTTATGAGATCCGGCTCCCCTCGTTAAAGTAAAGTTCCTCTGTAGGGCAGCGTGCGCGCTTGTGCGCATCCTGCAGGCTCGCTAAAACAGATCCTCGATTGTCCAGCGGATGACTCGGTGCCCCGAGTCCTGCACGGCCGCCGCGAAGGAGTCCTTGAACCCGGAAGCCGAGACGAACAGTTTGGGCGCGTCCTTCTTCATGGCCTCCTCAGCCCAGCTCTTGCCGCTGTCCGCCAGGCGCTCGAGATCTTGCAGGTGCCGCAGGAAGACGGTTGCGTCAGCGGCGCGCTTCCGGATCTTTGCTGAACCCGTCATCATCGTGCCGTCGAGCAGGCGCGCGACCACGTCGATCTCCAGCGCCTTCCGCGTGCGATCCTGCCCCTCCCATCGGCCCCACGACTCGACCAGCGGCAGGTCCCTTTCGTTCTGGAACCGTGCGTACGCCTGCTGCACGACGTCCTCGAAGACGTGTTGGCCGACGTAGCCCGGGAACTGCGTAGCCTCCAGCCGCTCGCGCCAAACGGTCGCGGCGCCGATGCGCGCGATGGCGGACTCGTTGGGGAGGATCAGCCCGTAGTACATGCGCAGGGCCGGGTCGCCCACGCGGTACCTGAAGGCATGGGTCCCGGTCTCCTCGAAGTTGCGCTCCGCCTCCAGGTAGCCCATCTCCGTCAGCCGTTCGATCATGCGGCGGAAATTCGAATCCACGTTGGTGCTGAGCGCGGCGGCAATCTCCCCCAGCGTTCTCCGTCCAATCCCGACCGCGGTCAGGATGGCTTGATACCGCGTGAGATTCTGTAGCCCCTCCTCCTGTGCGAGCGCGGTTTCTACCTGCAGGCGCACCTCCCCCGTCGGGGACAGGAGCAGGTCAATGATGTTCTCCCCCACCGGGCGCCTGGGGTTGATCGGACGCAGGTACTTGGGGACGCCCCCGAACGCGGCGTACGTGTGAATCCGCTCGAGGGGGCCGTACCCCTCCACCATCCGGCCGGCGTCGTAGTAGTCGAACGGAAAGAGCTGGGTGGACCAGTCGAGGCGACCGTAGAGAGGTGAGCCCCCGTCCTTGAGCGCTTCGAGCGTCCGGATGGCGGAGCCAGAGATCATCAGCAGGAGCCCGCCGGTGCGAAGGCGCCGGCCCTCCCAGACGGCGTTGAGCTCCGAAGCAACCTCCCGCAGGCCCTCATCCCCTTTGGCCAGGTACTGAAATTCGTCGAGGACGAGGACCACGTTGCGCTCGGGGGCGAGCGAGAGCAGGGTTCGGAAGACGTTGCGCCACGTCGAGTTATCCTGCGGACGCAGATCCTGGCCGGACCAGCGCGCGGCCTCCTCGATCAGGACGCGGCGGTTCAGTTCGGGGCTCGTGGCCGACGCGGTGAAGTAGAAGGCCCTCTCCGGGTCCCAGAGGTGCGTCAGCAGGTACGTCTTGCCGACGCGCCGCCGGCCATACAGGAGCCCGAGCTTCAGGTCACCGCTGTCCGCAAGTTGCCGGAGGCGCGCGATCTCCGCCTCGCGATCAATGATTACGTCCGTGGTCACAACGTACCCTATGGCTATACCTACTGTTAGATATACCTATGATCAGGTATAGTTATGGATGAGTATAGAAGGGCGGAGGTCCGTGCGCAAGCCGGAGCGGCTTCGCCCAGGATAGCGATACCCAGAACGTGGCGGCCTTGAGGTGCTCGCCGCCGAGCACAGCAGAGCACTCCGGATTCCCATGTCGAGCCTACGAACCGCTCTGCAGTCGCTCGATGATTCCCGCGTGATTCGCGTCGACGCGAGTATGGGCCAGAGCCGGTACCGACTCGTCGACCCCTTTCTGGCCGAGTGGCTAGCCGTTTCGCGGGCGACGTGAGGGCGTAGCGGCAACGCCTCCCGGGGAGTTTCCCGGGGACGTCGCTTGAGATTGCGGTATTAAGCGACGTCCACTCCGGGCGCGCTGTCCCTGCGGAACCTCCGTCGCGCGTCCCGTGTACGGTCTGATGGCACCGCCCGGGCGGGCGGCGCTCCCCTGCCAACTCACCTCCCTTCCGGAGAGCCGCCCGTGCGGTTTCGTCGTGCTCCCTATACCAGCCTGCTGGTATTGCTGCTCGGATTACCGCTGACACAGTCCGCTTCCGCGCAGTCGCTCGTCCGGGGCCGTCTGGAGCATGCCCCCACGGGCACCCCTGTGCGCGGCGCCGTGGTGGAGCTCCTGGGTACTTCTCAGGAGCGCTTCGCCGCTACGCTGTCGGATTCCCTGGGGGCCTTTTACCTGGTGCTCTACCTGGGCATTCAGGGCTACGAACTGGCGCCGCTGGAGGTGCGCGGTCGTGCGCAGCGGTCGCAGGCGCGGCTCACCCGTGGGCGGGATTCCTTCCAGGCGCACCGGCTGCTGGGGAAGGGCCGCTTCCTGACAGCGGAAGATGTGCACGGCATGAACCTTCCAGCGGTGTCCCACCTCCTCCTGGGAGAGAAGGGCGCGAGGTCTACGGTGAAGGCATCAGCCGCTGCGGCGTCATGATGATCTGGACGAAGGCGGCGTGTTGACCTCCTTTCGGTGCGCGCCATTCGTGGCACTGCTCGTGTTGCTTGCCCCCGCGCCCGCGGTAGCTCAGGTGCTCCGCGTGCGCGTGGAGAACCCCATGACGCGGCTGCCCGTCACGGAGGCCGTCGTGGAGCTGCTGGGCACGGACGGGGAGCGCTTCGACGTGGGCGTCACCGACTCGGTGGGCGCCGTGCCGCTGTCGATTCCGGGGGCGGGCCAGTACCAGCTCCGCGCCAGCCACGCCGAGTACGGCACCACCCTCTCCGAGGTCATGACCTTTGCGGCCGACGAGTGGAAGGACGTGCGCCTCTTCCTGGGCATCGAGAGCTATCGGCTGGCGCCCATCGAGGTGGTCGGCACCTCGAAGCGGGCCAAGCTGACTCGGGGGCAGGCGTTCTTCGACGCCCATCGGCGGGAGAGCCGCGGTGGGCGCTTCATCACGCGAGCGGAAATCGCGGCCATGGGAGCCGAGGTGGTGTCGGAGGTGTTCCGTCAGGAGGAGGGTGTCATCACGAGCATGGAGCTGGTCGGCAGCAGGATCGTGCCCACCCTGAAGTCCCTCCGCGGCTGGGGTTGCCTGTACGTGTACGTAAACCTCCTGCGCGGCGGGGCCACGCCGAACTTCGCCGGCCAAAGTGGCGACCTGAGTATCGACACCTACCTGGACGTGGACTTCATCGAAGGGATCGAGTTCTACCGGGAGTTCAACGAGGTGCCGCGGGAGTGGGTGCATCTGGCCTGGCCGCCGGACGACGGGACGACGATGACGGTCCCGGCCCCCTGCGGCCTCATGATCATCTGGACGCGGGCCGCATGGTGAGCGGTGGCGGGCAGGCGGCGCGCGCGTGGGGGGTGACGGGGGTCGTCGCTTTGATGCTGATGGGTACGTGGACGTTCCCGGCGGCCGCGCAGCGCCCGATCGTGGAGGGGCGGGTGTTCGAGGGCGGCACGGAGGCGCCGGTGGCTGGGGCCATCGTGGAGCTGCTCGGTCCGCAGGGCGAGCGGTTCGCGGGGGTGCTCTCGGATTCCGCGGGCGCGTTCCGGCTGGAGGCGGAGGGTCCGGGCCGCTACCGGGTGCGGGGGTACCACAACGAGCACGGTGTGGACCTGTCGGGTCCGCTGGAACTGGCTGCGGGCCAGCTCCGCAGCGTGGAGCTCCGGCTGCGCCGGGTGGACTACGAACTGCCCGGGATTTCCGTGGAGACGGATGCGGCGCCCCTGCTGCCTGTGGGGCAGGCCAGCTTCGACGCCCATCGCGCGCTGGGCAAGGGCGTGTTCATCGACAGCGTCCGGCTGGCCGAGAAGAAGCCGGGCTTCTTTTCGGACGCGTTGCGGGCGGAGGAGGGCGCCTACCCCATCGGACGCCGCTTCAGGTTCACCCGCTCGCCGAACGGCTGCGCCTATACCTACGTGAACCCGCTGGAAGCGCCGGAGCCGCACGACTTCCCGGGCGCCGCGCGGCAGGGCGAGTACCCGGTGGGGATCTATGCCATACGCTACGGCGAGGGTACGGACACCATCGTCTCGGCACGCCTGGCGGGCTTCAGCAGCGCCGGCCGCTATGGCCGTGCCGATCTGCTCTTCGACCCGCGCAAGCTGGCGGGCATCGAGTTCTACCGGGAAGGCAGTGAGGTGCCGCCCGACCTGGAGCCGCTGAAGGTGCGGGAATGCGCGCTCGTCATCGTATGGACGGAGGAGGCGTGGCGGTGGAAGCAGCGATGAGGTCCGTGGGGCGGGTGGGTGGCCGGGCGCTGGTCCTGGCCTGCGCGCTGGCATGCTCGGGCGTCACGGGGCTGGCCGCCCAGTCGCTCGTGCGGGGGCAGCTGCAGCACGCCTCGAGCGGGCAGCCGGTGGTGGGGGCCGTGGTGGAGCTGCTGGGTCTGGCGGACGAGCGCTTCGGCGCCACCGTCTCCGACTCGGTGGGTATGTTCCGCCTGGTGGCGCCGGGCCCCGGCGAATACCGGGTGCGGGTGCTGCACGCGGACTATGAGCGCATCGTCTCGGAGACCCTGCGCGTGTTGAAGGACGGCGAGGGCGTGGACCTGGTGCTGTTCCTGGGCATCCAGGGCTACGAGCTGGCGCCGCTGCAGGTCATCGGCCGTGCGGACGCGCGGATGCTCAGCGGGCGCGAGTCCTTCGAGCGGCACCAGGCGCTGGGGAAGGGCCGGTTTATTACGGCGGAGGAGATCATGGCCAAGAAGCCACCTGGCGCCTCCCACGTCCTGCGGGCCGAGGAGGGCGTCATCCCCTTCGCGCTGCCGGACGGCTCCATGGGATACCGTGCCCTGCGCGGCGCCAAGCCCTGCATCTATACGGTCATCAATGGACAGTGGGCCGGGCGGAGCGGGTTGGTGATGGTCGATAGCGGCCGCGGCGTGATCGCCGCCACGGAAGCCATGGTCAACGCCATCACCACGCCCAATCGGGACGGACCCATCCGCCACCCCGGCCTGGACGCGCTGCTCAGCCCGGAGGAGATCGCGGGCATCGAGTTCTTCCGCGAGTTCAACGAGGTGCCGGAGGAGTGGAAGCGGGAAGCGTGGCAGGGCGGCGACGGGGCCTTCGGCGGGCTGCAGGCTTGCGGGCTGGTGGTCATCTGGACGCGGGCGGCGTGGTGAGCGGTGGCGGGCAGGCGACGCGCGCGTGGCGGGTGACGGGGGTCGTCGCTTTGCTGCTGACGGGTACGTGGACGGTCCCGGCGGCCGCGCAGCGCCCGGTCGTGGAGGGACGGGTACTCGAGGGGGCTACGGAGGCGCCGGTGGTCGGTGCCATCGTGGAGCTGCTCGGTCCGCGCGGGGAGCGGTTCGCGGCGGTGCTGTCGGACACGACGGGTGCCTTCCGGCTGGAGGCGGAGGGTCCTGGCACCTACGCCGTGCGGGCGCACCACAACAGCTACGGCATGGCCCGCTCGCCCGTGGTGGAGCTGCGCGCCGGGGAGACGCGGGTGCTCCAACTGACGCTGGTCTATTCGGGCTATGTGCTTCCCCGGCTGCGCGTGGAGGTCGAGGCGGCACCGCTCCTCCCCGTGGGACGCGCCAGCTTCGAGGCGCACCGCGCGCTGGGAAAGGGCGTGTTCATCGATAGCATCCGTCTGGCCGAGAAGAAGCCCGGCTTCTTCACCGACGCGCTACGGGCGGAGGAGGGGATCTGGCCCACCCTGAACAGCCGGCTCTATCCGGTCTACGTCTTTCCGCGCGCGCCGAATAACTGCGCCTTCACGTACGTGAATCCGCTCCGGCCACCGAAAGTCCACGACTTCGGCGGCGCCGCGCGTCAGCGGGGGCCGCCGGCTGGTATCTACGCCCTCACCCGCGCCATGAACGGGGACACCATTGTCTCGGCGCGCCTCAGGGGGGCACATGATGGCGGTTTTTTCGGCCACGTCGACAACTTCTTCGACCCGCGCGACCTGGCGGGCATCGAACTCTACCGGGAGGGTGACGAGGTGCCGGCCGATCTGGCACCACTGAAACACGGCCGCTGTGCGCTCATTATCGTGTGGACGAAGGCGGCATGGGAGGGGGTACGTCGATGAAGCCGCGGGCAGTGCGGGCAACCTACATGCTCCTGGCGTCCGTCCTGGCCGCCCTCCTCCCCGCCAGCGGCGTCGAGGCCCAGACGCTGGTACGCGGCAAGCTGGAGGACGCCCGCACTGGCGCGGGCGTGGCCGCCGCGGTGGTGGAGCTCCTCGGCACCGCCGGCGAGCGCTTCGGCGCCACCCTGTCAGATTCGCTCGGCGCGTTCACGCTGCCTGCGCCCGGGCCGGGAACCTACCAGTTGCGGGCCGTCCATGCCGAATACCCGCCGGCGCTTTCCACCAGGCTAACCCTGGACGAGGACCAGCAGGTGGTGGACTTCCGCCTCTACATGGGCATCGAGGGCATCGAGCTGGCGCCCATCGAGGTGATCGGCCGCTCCACCATGAAGCTGTCCCGCGGCCAGGACATCTTCGACGCCAACCAGCGGCTGGGTAAGGGCCGCTTCATCACGGCCGAGGAGATCCGTCTCAAGAATCCGCCTGCCACCTCATACATTCTGCGGGGGGAGGAGGGGGTGGCGCCGTCAGGTATGCCGGACGGGACCATGGTGTACACGTCCACCCGCACGCTGTGCGTGCACGTGGTGGTGAATGGCCAGTGGCGCTCAACCACGCCCCGCATACGCTTCATGCGTCCGAGAGCCATCGTGGCTGCCCATGAGGCCTACATCGAGCGCATCGCGAATCCTCGGACATCCGACCCGTTTGCCGGGATGGGGGGGTGGGCTATCAGCGTGGATGCGGTCCTCATGCCGGAGGACATCGCGGGCATGGAGTTCTACCGGGAGGACGACGAGAATCCGGAGTTCTGGATCCAGCATGCCATGGATGCCAACGAGCACCAGATTGCCCAGGACCTGCGTTTCAGCTGCGGCCTGTTGGTGATGTGGACGAAGGGCGGGTGGTGAAAACGGCGCGGCTGCCGGCGGTGTGGGCCGGAGGTCGCGCCGCACACGGGTGGGAGCGCGCGGGGGTGCACAACGCTCGGAGCTTTTGCACAGCCCGGCGCGTGGTTAAGCCAAAATACTTTATAAAGTATTTTGGCGGCAGGCCGGGCCGGACCCTGCTTCTGCGCCGAGCGTTCCAGCACCTGCCTGCCGGCGCTCGGAGAAGAATTCGGCCGCCCGGGCCGTGGGGGATGGTGGGGTGCGCCGCATGAGCCCGCAATCAACGTCAGGGTGGAAGCGCGCGCCGCGCGCGTTATATTAGGGGCCTGCGGATCGACGCGGCGCCATGCCGCACCCCTACGGAGGCGAATTGACCACCCTCGAGGCTCGGGTCCCCGACGCCGGTTCCGGCGGCGCCGTGCACACCGGCGCGGCCGCGGAGCCACGTGCGCGTGCGCGACCGCCCCGTCCGCCCGCGCGCGCCGGCCTGCCGCGCGCCTACCTGGAGCTCACCAAGCCGGGCATCACGCGTATGGTGGTGGTCACCACCGCCGCGGGCTTCTACATGGCCGCGCGCGGGGGCATCGACTGGTTTCTGCTGCTCCACACCCTGGTGGCCACGGCGCTCGTGGCCAGCGGGTGCAACGCCTTCAACCAGATCCTGGAGCGGGACGCCGACGCGCGCATGAAGCGGACGGCGCGCCGTCCGCTGCCCAGCGGCCGGCTCGGCACCGCGGAGGCCTACGCCTTCTCCGTCTTCATATCCGCGGTGGGGCTGGTGCAGTTGGTGGTGTTCGTGAACCTGCTCACCGCCGTGCTGGTGGCGGCCAGCCTGGCCAGCTACGTGTGGATCTACACGCCCATGAAGAAGGCCACGTGGGTGGCCACCTGGGTGGGGGCGGTGCCGGGGGCGCTGCCCATCCTGGCGGGGTGGACGGCCGCGGGCGGCGGGCTGGACGCCGTGGGCTGGGCGCTCTTTGCCATCCTCTTCCTCTGGCAGATGCCGCACTTCTTCGCGCTGGCCTGGATCTACCGGGACGATTACAGCCGCGGCGGCTTCCGCATGCTCACCGTGGTGGACCCGAGCGGCCGCCGCTCGGGCAGGCAGGCCGTGCTCTTCGCGCTGCTGCTCATCCCCGCCAGCCTGCTGCCCTCCGTGCTGGGCGTGGCCGGTCAGCTCTACCTGGGCGCGGCGCTGATCCTGGGCGTGGCGTTCACGGCGCTGGCCGTCCGCCACGCCATGCGCCGCACGGACCGGGACGCCTGGGGCCTGTTCATCGGCTCCATTGCCTACCTGCCGCTGCTCCTTCTCCTGTTGGCCATCGACAAGCTGCCCTACTGACGAACCGGCGCCGCCCCCGGGATGGTGGGAGCTACGCCGGTGCGTTGAAGTGGGACGTCGCTTACCGCTCTATGATGGTGGTGCGACGGATGTAATCCAGGCTGGGAAACATCTCCTCCAGATACGCGTTGCCGCGACTGCGCATGAGCCCCTGATCGGGGCCTGCGCCGCGGGGCGCGCCCTCACCGTAGCCGGAGTAGAGGGCATCCACCGCCTCCATCCCGTTCGTCACGCGGCCGAACGGCGCGAAGCGCATGGCGTCCAGGTTGGAGTTGTCGCCGAAATTGATGAAGAACTGGGTGGTGCGCGTGTTGGGCTGGGACTGGGCGGCGAAGCTCACCATGCCGCGACCGTTCGTCTGCGTCACCGGATCGTCGGGGATGGTCTGGCCCGTCCACGCCTCGCTCACGGCAGAATCACCGTGCAGGCCCACCTGGGCCATGAACCCGGGCAGCACGCGGAAGAAGCGGTTGCCGTCATAGTAGCCGTTGCGCACCAGGTTGTAGAAGCGCTTGGCGCCCTCGGGCGCCCACGCCTCGATGACCTGGATGTCGAACGTGCCGGCGGTGGTCTCGAAGCGAGCCACGAAGGTGTCCGGGGGCTCCGCGGCGAACGCGGCGGCGGCGGGATCGAGCAGCACCGGGTCAGTCTCCGCGGGCGGCCCGCCGTTGTTGCCGGCGCAGGCCGCCAGGGTGATGCCCAGCAGCAGGGTGACGATGCGGCGCATGGTCCTCTCCGTTACAGGTTCAGGGAAGGCTATAAGGTAAGCGACGACGCTCGGCAGGTCACGGGGGCGCCTCCACCTCTCCTTCCAACCCCTGACACTTTCATCCCATCCAATACGTACGTACCCGCACACGGCTCCCTGCGGCCCGGCCCGCGACCCCACAACCGAACACGCCCATGCGCAATGTGAAGCTGGCCCTGCGAATGCTCTTCAAGTCACCGCTCGTCACCGTGGTGGCCATCCTCTCCCTGGCGCTGGGGATCGGGGCCAACGCGGCCATCTTCTCCCTCTTCGACCAGATGATCCTCTCCCCGCTGCCGGTGCGCGCGCCGGAGCGGCTGGTGAACCTGAACGCGCCGGGGCCGAAGCACGGCAGCACCACGTGCAATCAGGCGGGGGACTGTGACTACGTGCTGAGCTACCCCATGTACCGGGACCTGGAGCGGGCGGCGGAACCCTTCGGCACCCTGGCGGCGCACCGCTACTTCTCCGCCAACGTGGCCGTGCCCGGCGGGGAGACCATGAACGCGGAGGGCGTGCTGGTCTCCGGCTCCTACTTCGAGGTGCTCGGCCTGCAGCCGGCGGCGGGTCGCCTGCTGGGGCGCGGCGACGATCAGACCATAGGCGCGCACCCGGTGGCGGTGCTCAGCCACGGCTTCTGGCGCACCCGCATGGGCTCCGACCCGGAGGTGGTGGGCCGCACCCTGGTGGTGAACGGCACCACGCTGGACATCGTGGGCGTGGCGCCCGAAACCTTCCGCGGCGCCACGCTGGGGAGCCGGCCGGTGGTCTACGTCCCGCTGGTCATGCGCGCGCAGATGTCGCCCGGCTGGGACGCCTTCGAGAACCGGCGCAACTACTGGATCTACGCGTTCGCGCGCCTGGCGCCCGGGATGTCCGTGGAGCAGGCGCAGGCGGCCGTGAACGGCGTCTACCGCCCCATCCTGAATGAGGTGGAGGCGCCCCTCCAGGAGGGCATGGACCCGCAGACACTGGAGCGCTTCCGCGCGCGCGAGCTGCTGCTGGAGGACGGGCGCCGCGGGCAGAGCTCGGTGCACGAGGAAGCCAGGACGCCGCTCATCATGATGTTCGCCACCGCGAGCATCGTGCTCCTCATTGCGGTAGCCAACATCGCGAACCTGCTGCTGGCGCGCGGCGCCAACCGGGGGCTCGAGATGGCGGTGCGGTTGTCACTGGGCGCGCGCCGGCGGCAGGTGGTCGGGCAGCTCCTGACGGAGGCGGTGCTGCTGGCGCTCATGGGCGGCGCGGCCAGCCTGGTGGTGGCCCACTGGACGCTGGCGGGGATTGCCTCCCTCCTGCCGCCGGAGGCGTCGGAGAGCCTGGCCTTCTCGCTGCAATGGTCGGTGGTGGGCTTCGCGGCCGCGCTGTCGGTGCTCACGGGGCTGTTCTTCGGGCTTTTCCCGGCGCTGCACAGCACCCGCTCCGAGCTGGTGTCCAGCATCCGCGCCAATGCCGGCAACCTGACGGTGACCCGGGGGGCGGTGCGCTTCCGCACGACGCTCGTGACCGCCCAGATAGCCCTCTCCATGGCGCTGCTCATTGCTGCGGGGCTGTTCCTGAAGAGCCTGGTGAACGTCACGCGCGTGGACCTGGGGCTCACGGCGGACGGCATCGTCACCTTCCAGATCGCGCCGGCGCTGAACGGCATGGCGGCCGAACAGCGCTACCCGCTCTTCCAGGAGGTGCAGGACCAGCTCGCGGCCCTCCCCGGTGTCACCGCCGTGACCGCCGCCATGGTGCCGGTGCTGGCGGGCAGCAGTTGGGGGACGAGCGTGCGCGTGGAGGGCTTCGAGAGCGGCCCGGGCATCGATTCAGGCGCCCGCTACAACCATGTGGGCCCCGGCTACTTTGCCACCTTCGGGATGCCGCTGCAGGCGGGACGGGAGTTCACCCGGGCCGATGATGCGGTGGGGGCGCCGGTGGCCGTGGTGAATGAGGCCTTCGTGGAGAAGTTCGGGCTCGGCCGGGACGCCGTGGGCAGCTTCATGTCGGACGGGGGCCACGACGAGCTGGACATCCAGATCGTGGGCGTGGTGCGCAACGCCGCCTACAACAACGTCAAGGATGATGTCCCGCCCCTCTTCTTCCGGCCCTGGCCGCAGAACGAGGACGTGGGCGCGCTCAGCTTCTACATCAGCTCGCCCTTGCCGCCCGCGCAGGTGATCCGGAGCGCCCGGAACGTCATGCGGGGGATCGATCCGAATCTGCCGCTGGAGGAAATGAAGACCATGCGGCAGCAGGTCCGTGAGAACGTGGCCCTCGACCGCATCATCAGCATCCTGTCCGCCTGTTTCGCCGGGCTGGCCACGCTGCTGGCGGCGGTGGGGCTCTACGGCGTGCTGGCCTACACCGTGGCCACCCGCTCCCGGGAGATCGGCGTGCGCATGGCCCTGGGCGCCAGCGCGGGTGCCGTGCGGCGCATGGTCCTGGGCCAGGTCCTCCGCATGCTCGCGGTGGGCGGGGTGGTGGGAATCGTCGGCGCGGTGTTCCTGGGCCGGGCGGCCAGCGCCATCCTCTTCGGCATGGAGGGCACCGACCCGCTGGTGTTCGCGGCGTCGGCCAGTCTGCTGGCGGTGTTCGCGCTGGCGGCGGGGCTGGTGCCGGCGGTCAGGGCCTCGCGGACGGCGCCCAGCCAGGCGCTGCGCTACGAGTAGCGGCGCTCAGCCGCCGTACTCCGGCAGCACCTTGAAGAGGATGACCAGGCCCACCACCACGAAGACCGCCAGCACCATGGGGCCGAAGAAGACGCGGCTGAAGATGGGGCTGTCCGACTTCAGGTGCATGTAGAAGAGCACCACCATGACGAACTTGGCCGCCGAGAGGATCAGCAGCGTGGGCACGAGCACCGGGGCCAGCGCCGGAATGTAGAAGATGGCCACTTCCACGCCGGTGATGACGGTGAGGATGATGCCGATGAGCACGTAGCCCCGCCACGTCATGTGCCCGGCCTCGTGGGCCTCGTGATGTTCCGCCATACGCCTCTCCTACTCGATCAGGTAGATCAGCGTGAAGATCGCGATCCATACGATGTCCACGAAGTGCCAGTAGAGCCCCGCGATCTCCACCTTGAGGGCGTGCTCGTTGGTCACGGCGAAGCGGCCCCGGAAGGACTCGAGCCACAGGATCAGCAGCCAGATCACGCCAATGGTCACGTGGGCGCCGTGGAAGCCCGTCAGCACGAAGAAGCTGGAGCCGAACAGGTTGGTCTGGAGCGTCAGCCCTTCGTGGTAGAAGTGCGTGAACTCGTAGGCCTGGAAGCCCAGGAAGGTGGCGCCCAGGATGATGACCCCCATGAGACCCCAGAGCCCCACCTTGCGATTGTTGCGCTGGAAGCCGTCCAGCGCAATCACCATGGCCAGTGAGCTCATGAGCAGCACGAAGGTGCTGACCGAGGTGAGCGGGATGTCCAGCAGGTCCGTGGGATAGGGGCCCGTGACGGACTCGTGCTTGTAGACCATGTAGGTGGAGATGAGCGTTCCGAAGAACAGCGTCTCCGACCCCATGAAGATCCAGAAGCCCAGCTTCCAGGTGTTCAGTCCGGTGGCCGTGGGCGGATGCGCGGCATGAGCCGACTCGCCGGGGCCGTGACCGGGACCGTGGGGTGCTGGCATGGCTGCGGTATTCTCCATCAGTGCGTCGGCTCGAAGGCCCAGTTGATGGCGCCGATCATGGTCCACGCCAGTCCGATTAGGGGCGCCCACCAGAGATTGGTCATGAAGAGCGCCATGGTGGCCACCACGCCCGCGGCCGTGAGAATGGGCCAGTACGAGGGCGGCGGCAGGTGGATGTGCTCCATGGGTCCGCGCGCGGCTTCCTCCATCTTGGCGGGCTCCACCCAGAGCGGCTCACGACTGTGCACCACCGGCGTGGTGTTGAAATTGTGCTCCGCCGGGGGAGACTCCGTGGCCCACTCGAGCGTGGCGGCGTTCCACGGGTTGGTGCCCGCCGGGGCGCCGCGCCGCACGCTGATCCACAGGTTGTAGACCAGCAGCAGGACGGCCGGCACCTGCAGGAAGGCGCCCATGGACGTCACGAAATTAATCGTGGTCAGGTTCAGCTCCGGCGCGTACGTGAAGATACGCCGCGGCATACCCAACAGACCCGCGAAGTGCATGGGAAAGAACGTCAGGTTCATGCCCACGAAGTAGAGCCAGAAGAACCACCTGCCCAGCGTCTCGTTCATGAAACGGCCGGTCACCTTGGGGAACCAGTAGAAGATCCCCGCAAAGACGCCCATCACCGTGCCGCCGATCAGCACGTAGTGGAAGTGCGCCACCACGAAGTAGGTGTCCGTCTGCTGCAGGTCGTGCGGCGAGGTGGCGTGCATGACGCCGGACACGCCGCCCACGGTGAAGAGCGCCACCGCGCCCACGGCAAAGAGCATGGCCGTGGTGAAGCGGATCTTGCCGCCCCACATGGTGGCGATCCAGTTGAAGATCTTCACCCCCGTGGGGATGGCAATGATCATGGTGCTCACCGTGAAGAAGGCGTCGGCAATGGGACCGAGCCCCGTGGCGAACATGTGGTGCGCCCAGGCGCCCCAGCCGATGAGCGCAATGAGCGCCGCCGAGTACACCATGACCGCGTAGCCGAAGAGCGGCTTGCGCGAGAAGGTGGGGATCACCTCCGAGATGATGCCGAAGGCCGGCAGGATCAGGATGTAGACCTCGGGGTGGCCGAACATCCAGAACAGGTGCTGCCAGAGCACCGGGTCACCGCCGGCGCTCACCTGGAAGAAGACCGTGCCCCAGAAGCGGTCGAAGGTCACCAGGAAGAGCGCCACGGCAAAGACCGGCAGGGCCGTGATGATGAGGAAGCTGGTGATGAACGCCATCCAGGTGAACAGCGGCATGCGCATCAGCCGCATGCCGGGCGCGCGCAGGTTGATGATGGTGGCCACGAAGTTGACGCCGCCCATGATGGAGGCGGCGCCCAGCGCCTGCAGCCCCAGCACCCAGAAGTCGATGTTCAGCCCTGGCGAGAATTCGCTCGACGTCAGATTGGCGTAGCCGAACCAGCCGCCGTTGGGCGCGGCGCCGATGAGGAAGCTGGCGTTGATGAAGATCCCACCGAAGAGGAAGATCCAGTAGGACAGGGCGTTCAGCCGCGGGAAGGCCACGTCCCGCGCGCCGATCTGCAGCGGCACGATGTAGTTGAAGAAGGCCACCGCAATGGGCATCCCCATGAGGAAGACCATGGTGGTGCCGTGCATGGTGAAGAGCTGGTTGTAGACCTCCGCCGAGACGAACTCGTTGCCGGGCCGCATGAGCTGGATGCGGATGAGGATGGCCTCCAGCCCGCCCACCACCAGGAAGAACAGGGACGTCAGGAAATACAGGATGCCGATCTTTTTGTGATCGACCGTGGTCATGTAGTCCCAGATGATGCTGCGCGTGCCCCTCGGCTGTGCGGCGGGGGGCGCGTGCGCCTCGAGCGTTGCCATGCGTTGCGTCTCCCTACTTCAGGCTGGTCAGGTACGCCGCCACGGCCCGGATCTCCGCGTCGGAGAGGCCGGTGGCGGGGAAAGCTCCCCAGGGCCGCTCGGCACCGGGCATCTGCGCGCCGGCCTTGACGGCTACGGGATCCCTGATCCAGGCCTCCACGTTTTCCAGAGTGTTGGGCAGCGCGCCGGCGCCCACCGTGAGGCGGCGGCCGAAGAGCGTCAGGTTCGGCCCCAGCGGGCCGCTGGAGACGCCCTCGATGGTGTGGCACGCCACGCAGGTGCTGCTGCTGAAGACGCGCTTGCCCTCGAAGATGAGGGAGTCCGGGCGGCCGGCGGAGACCCGCTGGCCCGTGCCGGTGGGAACCGGCAGCGCACCCGGTGGCGGCGCCGGCGTGGCCGCCGTGTCACCCTCCAGGGGGAGCGGCTCGCGCGGCGGCGCCTTCATGTCCGCCACCCAGGCCTCGAAGGCGTCCGGCGCCACGGCCTCCACCTCGATGCGCATGATGGCGTGCGAGTCCCCGCAGAACTCGGCGCACTGGCCGGCGTAGCGGCCGGGCTCGCTGATGGTGAAGAGCAGGTGCGTGGAGTGCTGCGCCTCCCCTTCGGCCTGGCGCGGGCGGGGGTTCACGTCACGCTTGCCGCCCAGCCGGGGCACCCAGAAGGAGTGGATGACGTCCGCCGAGTGCATCTGCAGGTGGATCTCCCGGCCCGTGGGCATGTAGGCCAGGTTGGCCGTCACCACGTCATACTCGGGGTAGCGGAACTCCCACCACCACTGGTGCCCGATGACCTCGATGGTGAGCGCGTCCTCCGAGGGCCGGCGCTGCGTCTCGAAGATGGCGCTGACCGTGGGCACCAGGATCATCACCACGATGATGGCGGGCACGATGGTCCAGGCAATCTCCAGCTTCACGTTGCCGTGCACCTGCTCCGGCTCGGGCGAGTCGGGCGTCTCCCGGAAGCGGATCGCCGCCACGATGATCAGGCTCAGGACCACCACCAGGATGCCCATGGTCCACCACACCGTGATGGCGAAGACCTCATTGATGAGGACGCCGAAGTCGGTGACCGGCTCGAAGGTGGTCTGCGGGTACTCGCCCGCGCAGGCCGCGAGCAGCAGCACGGCTGAAGCGCGCGCGGCCGCCAGGGGGGCGCGCACGAGCGCCTTCCTACTCCATCCCATCTCGATCGGGGTTCAGGGAACGAACCGGGCAATAGCCCCGAAGGCTAATGCGGAGTCGGGGGGTGGTCAAGCACTACCGTCCGCTCTGGGACGATGTGTCTCAACCCGCATTGCACCGAGGTGCGGCGGGCCTCTATCGTGCCTGAATGAACGAGCGTTGGGACGTGCTTGTACTGGGTGGCGGCGCGGCCGGATGCGCGGCCGCGCTGGCGGCGGCGGAGGCGGGCGCGCGCACCGCCCTGCTGCGCGCCGGGCCGGGCGCCAGCGCGCTCGGTTCGGGCGGCTGGCGCGGGCCGCTGGCCGGGACGCTACGCGATCGTCTGGCCGCGGCGGGCTACCCGCTGGAGGAAGCCGGCGGGCCGCTGCCCCACCCGCACGGTGACCTGCGCCATTATGAGCTGGCGGGTGCTTCCCACGCGGGCGCCTCACCGGTGGCGGGCACGCTCGTGGTGGGGATCGCCGGCATCGCCGGCTTCCACGCGCCCGCCCTGGCGCGGCTCTGGGGGGAGGCGGCCGGCGTGCCGCTGCGCGCGGCCGAGGTCACCCTGGGCGGCACGCCGGCGGCCGGCTGGTCCCCGGTGGCGCTGGCCGCGCTGCTTGACCGGGAGCCGGAGCGGCTGGGCCACGCCCTCCGCACGCTGGATGCAAGCGACGACGCATTCATCATCCTGCCCGCGGTCCTCGGGCTCGAGCGCCCGGAGGCCACCCGGGCCACGGTGGCCGAAGCGGCCGGGCGCCCCGTGCACGAGGCCCTCGGCACGCCACCCTCGCTGCCGGGCTGGCGGCTGGACCGCGCCCTCCTGGCCGCGCTGGCCAGCGCGGGCGTCACCGTGATCGAGGGGCGGGCGGAGCGCTGCCAGCTGGAGGACGGCCGGGCGCGTCGGGCGCTGCTCGTGCGCCGCAACGGCGGTGCGGACACCGACGCGCTCGAGGCGCACACGTTCGTGCTGGCCACGGGCAAGTTCCTGGGCGGCGGCGTGGTCGGCGGCGCGGTGGGCGGCGAGCACCTGCGCGACGCCGTCTTCGGGCTGCCCGCCACGGCCGAACGCTTCGGCGAGCGCATCCCGGAAGCCGAGCCGCTGGCCGTGACGGACGTGGACCGCACGGACGCGCAGCCGCTGCTGGCGGCGGGCGTGCGGCTGGACGCGGACGGCCGCCCGCTCGGCACCGAGGGCGTGGCCGGGGCCGCCAACGTGTGGGCCGCGGGCTCCGTGCGCGCGGGCGCCGAGACGGCGTGGCTGGGTCTGGGCCACGCGGCCGCCGAGGGTTGGCGGGCGGGCACGCGCGCAGCCGCGGCCGCCGCTCGGGGAGGCGCATCGTGACCCGCTTCGTGGCGTGGCTCAACCTGGCCTGGCACTTCGCCATCCAGATCACCACCCGGCTGCCCATGAGACTCCTGGGCCGGGACCGCTCGGCGCGGCGCTTCCGGCACACCACCATGGCCGAAGGCTACCTGCCGCTCACGCCGGCGGAGCGCGCCCTCACGCCGGCCGCCATGGGCTGCATCCACTGCGGCCTCTGCTCGCTGGCGTGCCCGGTGCTGAGGGAGGCGCCGGCGAGCGCCTGGGACGAGGCGTGGAGCTTCGTGGCCGGCCCCTCCCGCTCCCTGGACGCCGCGCCGCTCGCGGCGCTCCAGGCCGGCGCCTGCGCCCACTGTGACGCCTGCGCGCGCGTCTGCCCCACCGACGTGCCGATCCCGGCGCTGGCGGCCTGGGTGGAGCGGATGGCGGAGGCGGCTGGATCCACCGGGTAGGGCGGGAGGCGGCCGCTCAAAGATCCAGGACCAGCGTCAGGCCCGCGTCGATCTGCGCCATCACGCGCGGCGCGATGCGGCTCACCCGCTCCGTCAGAAAGGCGCGGTCGAGCGTCACGATCTGAGACACGTTGGCAACGCTGTCGCGCGGTAGCCCCGATGCGCTGCAGGAGAGGAGGACGTTGCCGGGAGCGTCCAGCAGCCTGAGGTTGGACGTCAGGATCACAGCCGCGACCGTGCGGATCCTGCTGCGATTGAAGGCGTCCGCCTGGACGATCAGCACCGGGCGGCGGCAGCCGGGCTCGGAGCCCCGCGGCTCATCGAGTTCGGCCCACCAGATTTCGCGGCGCTGTACTACCACTCGCCGCCGCCGAGGGTGGCCGCCTGGGCGCTGCGCAGAGCGGGATCGAGCCCGCTCGGCTCCCCGGCGTACACATCGTTCAGCCGGGCCGTCACGTCGGCGTGGCGGTGCTTGGCCACGTACTCCGCCACGGCCATGGCATAGAGCCAGCTGCGCGAAACCTCGAGGCGCTCGGCCAGGGCATCGGCCGATTCGAACACGTCATCCGGAACGGAAACGGTGATCTTCATACCTTTATCATACCATGGTCATACCGCCGAGGCAAGCACGCCGGGGAGCCCCAACCCATGAACCGACGCCGCTTTCTCACCGTGGCCGGCACCGGCGCCGCCGTCACAGCGCTCACCGCTGGCGGCACGGCCTCCTACGCCCGCTGGGTAGCCCCCGAACGTGTGGTTTTCACGCGCCATCGTGTACGCCGCTTCGTGGAGGCGCCCGGCGCCACGCTCCGCTTTGCCCAGCTCTCCGACCTGCATCTGCGCGAGCCCGGCGCCATGCACGAGGCCATCGCGGCGGAGCTGGCGGAAGCCGAACTGGATTTCCTGCTCGTCACCGGGGACGCGGTGGATGACAGCAATGCCCTGCCCGCCCTGGCGGACTTCCTGGCCATGCTCCCGCCCGTGCCGAAGTACGCCATCCTGGGCAACTGGGAGCACTGGGGGGAGGTGGGCCGGCGCGCGCTGGCCCGCACCTACGACCGCGCCGACGGCCGCCTGCTGGTCAACGACTCCACGGTCCACCGCGCCCGCGGCGCGAGCGTGCGCATCACCGGGCTGGATGACTTCGTGGCGGGCGAGCCCGACCTGGTGGAGGCGCTCGGGCCCAGCCGCATCCAGGAAGAGGGGCACATCCTCCTGGCGCACTGCCCGGCCCAGCGGGACGCCCTGGAGCTGGCCGGCACGAGCGTGGACTGCATCCTCTCGGGGCACACCCACGGCGGTCAGATCCGGCTGCTCGGCTGGAGCCCCGCCCTGCCGCGGGGCAGCGGCGGTTATGTTTCCGGATGGTACCCGGAGGGCCCCGCGCCCATGTATGTTTCGCGCGGGATCGGGACCTCGGTGATCCCCGCGCGCCTGGGCGCCCCGCCGGAGGTGGCGCTGTTCGAGTGGCCGGCGCGCACGTGAGTGTCCAGATTAGACCCCGCTCGGGCGTTCGTCAGATGGGAGACAACACTCGTTTACACTCCGCCGCGGGAGGCCCGATGACCACTTCGCTACCGTTCCGCTCGCTCCGCGCCGCACTGGTCCTCCTCTGCCTGACCCCCGTGGCCGCCGCGGCGCAGTCCATTGCCATCAAGACCGTGCCCATCCCGCACGGCGAGCAGTTCCTGCTCTTCCCCTCCGCCAACATGGGGGCGGGCGGCCTGCACATCGCGGCCAGCGACCGGCTGCTGGACCCCTTCATCAATCCGGCGCTCGGCGCGCGCACCGAAGGCACCTGGTTCTCCACCCACCCTACCTTCTACGGCTCCAATGACAACATGGTGGCGGGGCGCTCGCTGCCGCTCACGGTGATGGGCGGCGGCGAGCGCTGGTTCGGCGGCGTCATGGTGGCCA
The DNA here is from genome assembly GCA_040905425.1 of Gemmatimonadota bacterium. Lineage (GTDB taxonomy): Bacteria > Gemmatimonadota > Gemmatimonadetes > Longimicrobiales > RSA9 > JBBDRO01. The sequence goes on from JBBDRO010000047.1 coordinate 30,923, forward strand.
TGCAGCAGGTGGAGGACCCCTCCCGCGACCGCTGGGGCTGGATCCCCAGGCCCGAACCGACCGATCAGGTGCTGCTGGGCAATGAGCCGAGCAACAGCTACTTCCACGGCTCCCTGGGCCGCCGTCTCGGAGGTGGCCGCACTGCCGTGGGCGCGAGCGTCTACTACGCCGACCTGGGAGCCGTGGACGGCGTGAACCGGCTTTACGCCCGCAGCGTGGGCATCGACCAGGCGGGCGACCTCTCGGAGGTGCGCCTGGGCCTGCTTCATGACCTCACCGGCGAGCGCACCCTGGAAGCCACCGTGTCCCGCAGCATGCTCGACATGAGCCACCACGTGCACTACCTGGACTGGGGCTGGGACGAGCCCACCGGCACGCCATGGACGCGCCAGTGGGAGGAGGACAACCGGGACCGCACCGAGACCTGGGGCACGCGGCTGCGCTACACCGCGCCGCTCCAGGGGGAGGACACGCGCTTCGGCGTGGTGCTCGCCGCCAACACCAAGGACCACCCCAAGATCCCCAACTACGAGGTGGTGAATATCCCGCGTGACCCCGGCAACTCCGCCGTCTTCGGCATCGGCGCCGGCATCCAGAAGCAGGAAGGCAACAACACGCTCGGCGCCGAGGTGCTCCTCTCGCCCGGCAAGAGCCACACGTGGGCGTTTGCCGACACCATCGTGGAGCTGCCGAGCGGCGCCAAGCTGCAGCCCGGGGACAAGACGGTGGACAACCGCTTCCGCTACGCCAACTGGTCCATGCGCGTGGGCTTCGACCACGAGGCCGAGCGCTACGGCGCGCAGCTCGGGCTGGGCTTCACCAACTACTCCTACCGCCTCGAGCAGAAGAACTTCCTGCGCGAGACGGAGCGCAGCACCCGCGAGGGCTGGATGGAGTGGTCGCCGAGCTGGGGCGCCATGTACCGGATCGGCACATTCGAGCTGCGCTACAGCGGCCGCTTCGTGGCCAAGGGGTTCACGGACGACGGCTGGTTCGTCACCAGGGCCGAGGGTGACGCCATCGCCGCGCCTGGCAGCATCGATTTCGTGGTGGCGCCCACGGACCCGGTGGACATGCCGGACTTCCGGGTGACCACGCATCGGTTCGGTGTGACCGTGCCACTGGGACGCTGAGGCTACCATGCGCCGTGTTCTCTACCTTGCCACGCCCATCCTGCTCCTCTGGACGGCACCGCTCATGAGCCAGACCACAGGCGAGCGTCCCCGCGCCCGCGACGCGGGCGTCATCGTGGGCGTCTTCGAGCCCGGCCCGCTGAACGCCATCACGGACGTGGCCGGCGTGCGCGTGGGGCAGACCACCGTGGTGGACGAGGCGGCGGGCGTGCGCACCGGCATCACGGCCATCCTGCCCCACGCGGGCAACGCCTACCAGAGCCGCGTCCCGGCCGCCATGGTGCTCGGCAACGGCTTCGGCAAGCTGCTCGGCATCAGCCAGGTCATGGAGCTGGGGGAGCTGGAGACGCCCGTGCTGCTCACCTGCACGCTGTGCGTGTGGCGCGCCGCCGACGCCATGGTGGGATGGCTGCTGGAGCAGCCGGACATGGGCAACGTGCGCTCCATCAACCCCGTGGTGGGGGAGACCAACGACGGCTCGCTCAACGACATCCGCGCCCGCCCCATCCAGCCGGCCCACGTGGTGGCGGCGCTCGAGGGAGCCGGCGGCGGCGCGGTGGAGGAGGGCGCGGTGGGCGCCGGCGCGGGGACCGTCGCTTTCGGCTGGAAGGGCGGCATCGGCACCAGCTCGCGGCTGCTCCGCGAGGAGTACGGCGGCTACACGGTGGGCGTGCTGGTGCAGAGCAATTACGGCGGCGTGCTCACCATCAACGGCGCACCGGTGGGCCAGGAGCTGGGCCGCTACTCGTTCCAGCCGCGCGGCAACGACGCCATGCCGCAGGGCAATGGCGGCGACTCGTGGGACGCGCGCCCCGTGGGCATGGACGCCGAGGGCTTCACGCCCGACGGCAGCATCATGATCGTGGTGGCCACGGACGCGCCGCTGGACAGCCGCAACCTGGAGCGCCTGGCGCAGCGCGCCCTCTTCGGCCTGGCACGCACCGGCGCCACGAGCAGCAACGGCAGCGGCGACTATGTCATAGCCTTCAGCACCGCGGCTGAGGTGCGCCGCGAGGGCGGCCGCGGCCCGCGCCAGATCACCGAGCTCCCCAACGACGCCATGAGCCCCCTCTTCCAGGCCGTGGCCGAGGCCACCGAGGAGGCCATCTACAACTCCTTGTTCCGGGCGGTGGACGTGACCAGCGGCGGGCGGACGGTGCGCGCGCTGCCGCTGGATGAGGTGCTGGAGGTGCTGCGGAAATACAATGCCCTGGGGCCGGTGGGCGGTCTGTAAGCGACGATGCTTTTCACAATCCGGCGCTCTTCCATCATCACCGCCTGCGCCTTGCTCGTGGCGGGCGGAGCGGGCGCGGTCGTCGGCGCCTCCGGCGCCGTCCGGCAGGGGCAGGCCGCCGCCGCCGAGCTGCCGGCGGACAGCACGCTCTTTGCCGCGGTGGCCCACTTCCTGGAGGAGGACCCCGGTGGCCGGCCGTTACGGGTGGATCCCCGGCCGCTCCGGCCGGACCCGGCGCTGGTGAGCGTCCACGAGGGGTTGGACGCGGCCACCGCCGGGCGGGTGGTCCCGGCAACGGCCGAGCAGCCCTTTGCGGAAGTGGAGCCGGTCATTCTGGAGCACCGGCTCGATCTGCTCCGGCGCCTGGCCGTGGACACCGCCCGGCTGGAGGCCCACCGCGCCTGTCCCGGCGTCCTCGTCCCCCCCTCGCCGGAGGTGCCGGAGCGGCGGCAGCGCAACTGCCCCGCCGAACCGTACCGATTGGCGCTCCTGGCCCTCCCCCGCGAGGGCGCCCCCTACTGGCCCGGCAACGTGGACGAGCGGCCAAGCTACGCCGGCGTGCAGGTGGTCTCCGTGCGGTCCATCGTACGCAGCCTCGGACCCGAAGGCGCCAGCGAATCGGCCACGGACTATCTGTTTGCCTTCACGTCGCCGGACGAGGTGCGGTTCGTGAAGCTGCGGGCGCTGGGGGTGGTGGATTGAGGCGGCCATCAGGCCGCGTGCCGCAGTATTGGTTCACGCTCAGCGTTGTCATCCTCACCGCGGCATGCGGCGCCGGTGACCATGCGCCGGACACCAGCTATGGCGTGACCACCCGCGACAGCGCCGGCATCACCATCGTCACCAGCTCGCGCGCGGCCACCGAAAGCCCGCTGGCATGGCGCGTACCATCTGAGCCGCGGGTGACGCTCGGAGCCGACCCCACGGATCCAGCGGGCCAGTTCCACCGTATCCGCGGAGCAGCCGTTCTAGCCGACGGCACGCTAGCCGTGCTGGACGGCGCCACCCTCGAGCTCCGTCTCTTCAACCCGGACGGCACCCACCGCCGCACCGTCGGCGGTGCCGGCGACGGTCCCGGCGAATTCCGCCAGCCCCACCTCGTGCCAGGGCGCGGCAGCGACGCGGTGGTGATCTACGACCGTCAACGGGCCCGCCTGACTGCTGTAGCCGCCGACGGCCAGGTAATGGCCGTCCGCACCGTCGACCTCCCGCCGAGAGAGCGGAACGCCGAGCTCCTGGGGCTTCTGCCCGATGGCAAGTTGGTCTTCCGGCGGACCGTGGGCTACGTGGGGCTGCCGGTCGGCGTGTGGGAGGCGGAGAGCGTGGCCTTCGTCCTGGTAGATTCGGCGGGAAGAGCGCACACCGTGGCCAGCCCGGTGGGCCGGCGGATGTACTACACCGAGCACGACGAGCTGGGCCAGCAAGGGATGCTCGACGTTCCTTTCGACATAGAACCCGCCGCTGCCGCCTCGGCCCGGGGGCTCTTCCTTACGATGGACGAGCGCGCCGACGTCCACGCCTATGACGCCACCGGGACACTCCGCAGGATTCTACGCCTGTCCATCCCGCCGCGGGTGCGCACTCCGGAGCTGGTAGCCGAGTACTACAGACTCTACACACCCAAAGGGATCACGCCGTGGTACCGTGAGCAACAGAGCCGCATCCCCGCCCCGGAAGTCCTCCCCCTCATCGACCGCCTGGTGGTGGACGACCTGGGACTGCTCTGGGCCCGCCGCTATGACGTGGATCCGGCCGACCAGGGGCTGTGGTTCGTCTTCGACCCCGAGGGCGCATGCCAGGGCACCGTCCGCCTCCCGGCCCACCTCGAGGTAGAGCAGATCGGCGCCGACTTCGTGCTGGGGATCCGGAGGGATGCTTTCGACGTGGAACAGGTGGACCTGTACGATCTGCAGCGGGAACCCGCTATCTGACGTGCGTGCTGCGGCGAATCGTTCTGGCGGTAACGTCCATGGCTGGTCGGGTCAGTCCTGCCGAAAACTAACTTGCCCCATTCCAGCTTTCATATGACACAGGTACGTACTTGCTGAGGCTCTCGTAATCGGCTGAGTTCGCGGTTAGTAGTGTGGCGCCACTCTCTCGACACGAAGCCGCGAGGAGGAAGTCATTCACAAGCGACTTCGGTATGCTTCGCAGTTCACGCTTCTCCTTCTTCGCGAACTGAGAAACGGCTATTCCCGCCAGTCGCCAGGCGTCATGACTTGGCGTGATTATGCGTCCCACTCTACGCAGCGGGCCCGCAATCCGATCCTCAATCTCGCGCGCCTTGGCTTGCGTGTTGGCGCCGACAAGGAGCTCATGCAGAACGATCGAGCTAAGATACGTGTTGGGCGTGAACACGAGCAGATACTGTTGGAGGGCGTCGGCACCCTGGCGTGACCGAAATGCTCGAATGTACAGATTGGTATCGAGAACGTACTTCTTCACGGCTCGACATCGTCCTCGAAGACGTTATCGATGCCACCAGTCCCGGCGATCTGCTCGATTCCGTTGATGAGTTCCTCGCGCAGGAGCAGCATGCTCAGCGCTTGATCGACGGCCTCGGTTTCCGACGAAGCTGCAAGCAACTTCCGAACACGATCGAGCTTGGCCTGATCGATGTTGATATTCTTGCGACGGATCCGCGCTTCAGCACTTTTCCGCGACGGTCTTCCGGTGGTCTTAGCCACGAGCGTCTCCCAGGTGATCTGTACCCAACCCAAGATACGTCTGTATCGGCAGAAGCGGAAGCCCCGCGGATCCTCGCGGCGACTCCGCCAACGTCAAGGGTACGTGCGATTCGCGCGGCGGGGGAGGCTGCGGGCGGGCGGTAGCGGGCGCCGTCGCGGTCTTCCACTTGCCATCGGGACTGTGGTACTGTAAATTAGTACCATGGCGAAATACGAGCGCACCAAGGCGGCCATCCGACGATCAGATCCAGGACTCCATTGGTCCAACGTTGAGGCTTATCTCAAGGCACTCGGCGCCGAGGTCTACGAAGGGCCGGGCTCAACCGTCACTTTTGTGTTGAAGGGGCGGAAATTCACTGCCGATCGTCCTCATCCGAGGCGCGAGTGTGGCCGCGGCCTGACCAAGCGCCTCCGATCGTTCTTGCGGGAAACGGGGCATTTGTAGCGGCTCCTCGGTTAGCGGCAAGTATTCCAATAGAATCGAGAATAGCGCACAGCAAAAACGAAAGGTGTTACAAAACATGATTGAATACAGGGGGTACACAGCGGTCGTAGACTTTGACCCAGACCTAAAGCTCTTTACAGGACATGTGGTTGATCTTAGGGACGAGATCTACTTCGAAGGGTCGTCGGTAGAGGAACTCGAATCGTCCATGCGTCGCGCCGTCGACCATTATCTCTCTGTGTGCGATAAGCGCAATGAAGAGCCTGAAAAGCCATTTTCGGGAAAGCTCAACCTAAGGTTGGGAACTCGATTGCACAGGGCTGCGGCAATCGCGGCGGCGACCGACGGCGAAAGCCTGAATTCATGGCTGGTGCATGTGATTAGTCACGCAACGAAGCGACAATTGAAATCCCGAAAAGAGTCTGCCTAACAAGGGTGTGAAGCAGTCACGCGGAGTCGCGTCCGAAGTATCGGGTAGTCGCTCGCCACGCGGCTCGACCCGGGGATATTGGGAACAGGTGGGGCGTGCGGCTTACACCCAGGGAAGTTGCACGATGCCGACCGCCATCCACGATCCGCGCCCGCGCTGCAACCACCGCAAGCGCCTGTTGCCGCTGCAGCATGGCGGTCGGCTTCGCATCATAAGCGGCTTATATTCAAGCCTTGGACGACGCGATCCGGAGCTACCTGGCCAAGATCGGACAACGCGGTGGACGCAAGAGCCGCCGCGCGCTGGATACCGACACCGCACGCCGCATGGTGCAGGTGCGCGAAGCTCGCCGCGCGTACCGGAAATTCCACGCTCGGTGCTTCTGGTCCTACCGGCCTGATCTGGAGGTCGGCATGGAAGACGTGGAGTGGGTGGCCAGGACGTTGATGAAGCACGGTGACCGGGAGGCCTGGGAGGCAGGCATGCGGTTATGCCGCTAACCGAATTCTAGCGAGAACTGCTCGCGCTGCTGGCACCGGCCCGCACGCCGGACAGCTATCTGGCGGGAGGTGCCGCGCTCCACTTCGCGTGGACATCCTCTTCGTGATGGAGCGGATCCTCGAGCTCGGTTCGCTGGTGTGGGCCGCCGTGGCCAAGGACCCTGGGTTTACGCCGCTATCGCTGCTCGAACAACTGAAGCGGCGGGGGCGCTACCGCCCGGAGCAGACGCAGCGCCTCGACCTTGCTGAGCCTTTCGATCTGGTTCGCGCAAAGGAGTATTGGCTGAATAGCCTGGCCAATGCTGAGGCGTTCGTCGAGGCCATGCCGCCCGAGGAGGCCGGGTGCCTGTATTATGCGGCGGCGCGTGAACGCTTCGACGCTCCGCGCCCAGGTATCGAGCTGGCAGAGCAGGGGCTCGTGCCGCATTACGGCCGCCCGGGCGGAGTGCTGCCGCGCCCCGCGGATCAGCGGATTGGAGGCGAAGCATAGCCCCGGGCACTCGCTGGTGGCTGGCGGCTGGCACCCTGGACATGGAGAGAGTGATGGAGGTGCGGAGCGACGGGAGCAGGCGCGGGGACGTCGCTTATAAGATGCTGATCGGGGCAGTAACGCTGCTGACCGCCACCAACTGCGGTTCCACGCCGTCCGATTGGCTGCCCGAGTTCGAGGAGCCGGTGGCCAGCCTGACGGAGGTGCTCCGCATCGACGGCTACGCGGAGGAGCTGGTGCCCATCGGGGCCATGGCCGTGCGGGACGACGGCACCATCGCCTTCATCCAGCCGCAGGACGCCGAGGTCCGGGTCTTTACCGCCGACGGCGCGCCGTCGACCACCGTGGGGGGGGGGGGGGGGGGGCCGGGGGAACTCCGCTTCCCGACGCAGCTGGCCTGGGTGGCCGACACGCTGCGCGTCTTCGATGCGCGCACCCGACGCTTCACGTGGTTCTCCCCTGCGTTCGAGCTGCAACGCACGGAGCAGGCGCTGCCCGGGACGCTCGGCCGGACGCCGGACGGCGCCCTCGTGCTGCGCACGTCGGATGCGGCGGGCGCGCTTCATCTCACCCGCGTGGATCGTGACGGGGCGGACACGGCCCACGTGGTGCCCCTCCCAGCTGGCATCAACGGGGGGGCCGAAATCGGTGAGGATGTGTTCATCAGCCTGCCCTTTGCCAATCACGCCCGCTACGTCGTGGCGCCGGATGGTGAGCACATTGTGGTAGCCATGGCCCACGTCCTGGGTGATTCCGCGGGCACTTTCGACGTCACCCTGGCGGAGCTGGACGGGGACACCCTCTTCCACGAGCGCTACCGCTTCGCGGCGGTGCCCCTCACGGAAAAGGAGGCGCGCGCCCGGATCGAGGAGCGCATCGAGGGCGAGCGCATCCCGGCGGATTACCGCGCCATCGTCGAGGCGGGCTTCCGGCGGCAGACGGTGATCCCCGCCGTCTTCCCGCCCTTCCGATCGGTCCTGCTGGGCAACGACGGAACGGTGTGGATCGAGCACCACCCGCGCGACGGCCGGCGTCCGTACTATGTCATCGGCGGGGACGGCGAGCCGGTCGGGCGCCTCGACCTGCCGGAGGAGGCGGCCGGGGGCGCGGCCAGGCGGGACCGCATCTGGGCCACCGTGGCCGACAGCCTGGGCGTGCAGAGCGTGGTGGTCTACGACGTGGTGTGGGACAGCGGCTGAGCCCGGATCAGCGCCCCGCGGCCACGGCGTCCGAGGGCGCGCCCTGCAGGAACGCGTCGATCGGGGCGGCGTTGCGCTCGGCGTCCTGCTTGCCCAGGCGGAGGAGGCTTTGCAGGTAGCGCGGCTGCAACATGAGCATGGAGAGCACGTCGGCGCTGCGCGTCTCCTGCGTGCCCAGGCCGCGCGCCATGAAGCGGAGGGCCCACGGCAGTGACTACAGGGGATTCCACGGTCGTCGAGCCCTAGCCGGTTGGGCTCTTCGTGCCGCGTGGGCCCGAGGTGGGGAAAGATCCGATTCGGGACATCTGCCAGAGGCCGGGATTGAAGCGTAAGCATCGGCGGCCACCATCTTTCGAAGATGGTAGAGCTGATCGCTCCGGGGAGCGTGGACGAGCGCGAACAGAGATGTCTCGGGGCCGTGGCCCATGATACCATGGCCCCGCCCGCCCGCTGGCCCAAGCGTGGCCCATGCCCACGCCCACGACCGAGCGGCGCACCTGGTCCTCGCCCGCAGCTGCATTCCCGCCTCCGCCCCACGCCGCGCTAC
>JBBDRO010000048.1:0-6938 GCA_040905425.1 Gemmatimonadota bacterium
TTACCGGAACCGGATTGCCACCGGCATCGTGACCCACGGCAGTGAACTGCTGCTGCACGCCGATCTGGAGGGTGACCGGATTCGGCTCGACGGTGATCGAGGCGAGCGGGCCCGCTTCCACCGTGACCGTAGCCGTTCCGGAGATCGATCCCGAGGTGGCCGTGACGGCGGCCGCGAAGACACCGAGCGTGGTACCGGAGGTGAACATGCCGGTGCCCGCGACGATGGTGCCTGCCTGGGTGCCCCCTGACCACGTCGGCGTGATCGCCACCACGTTGCCGAACGCGTCATGGCCCACAGCGGTGAACTGCTGCGCGGTCTGGATCGGAAGCGTGGGGTTGGGAGAGACGGTGATCGTTGCGAGCGGCCCTGCCACAACCGTGATGTCCACGAGGGCCGTTAGACCAGCGCACAGGACGCTGATCCTGCTGGTCCCCGCCGCTGCCGGCGCCGTGAACAATCCCGTCGCGCTGACGCTACCGCCACCGGAGACGACCGTGTAGGTCTCTCCGAGCAGAGTGGTGACGTCGCTGGTTGCGCGGGTACCGACCGCCGTGAGCTGTACCGTGGCGGTCGGCTGGACCGTTGTGGTTGGCGCCGTGAGTGTGAGGGTCTCCAGTTGTTCGGGTCCTGCGGCGTCGTCACACGCGGTAACGGACAGACCCGCGAAAAGGAGTGCAACCATGGCGGGGGCCATGAGGCCGCCCCGCGTCCACGGTGGACGAATACGGCGTTTCAAACTGCTCATTTGGGACCTCCGGTCCGGTTACACAACACACATAGAATCGCGGACGCGCTTCCTTCGCAGTCAGCACCAAGGGCAAATCGTCGCGCTGGGCGTTGCTGTTTCCTCATCATAAAGCATGCCATGAGGCCGGCAGTTCACCATCAGCCGATGGGGGGGGGGGGTGAGGGGTGGGTGAGTGCGACTCACCCGAACGGGTCAGACGGGAGAGCCCAACGGGTTAGACCAAAGAGCCTGACGGGCTGGTTCAGACACCTGCGGCTGAATCGTCACCGACGCGCATGGGAACCGTGACATGGTACTGTAGCCCCAATGCCTGAAGTTGGCGGAACGCTACGCGATCTGGTCGGGGCACTGCGCCGATGATGGTAGAACGAACGTTGTCACGTAAAAATACGTCACGTAAAATTGCGTGACGAAGGATCCACATGCGGCGCAACCGACTCGGCCACCACCGCCGGGAGATCGATTGGCGCTCGGCCAACCCAACGCTATGATCCCCAACGTGAGCCCCGACGGGGTGTCAGGAGACGCAGCCACTTGAGGAGTTTTGATGAGGGAGGCCGGATGAGGCGGGTCCGCTACCAGGTGGCATGCAGCATCGACGGCTTCATAGCGGGGCCGGAAGGTGAATTCGACTGGATCACCCCGGAGCCCGCGTTCGATTTCAATGCGCTATACGCGCAGTTCGACACCCTCCTGATGGGCCGGCGCACCTTCGAGATCGTGCGTGCCACGCCCGAGAGCTTTGCCGGAAAGCAGGTGGTCGTGGCCTCACGAACGCTCCGGACGGAGGATCATCCGGACATCGAAGTGGTTGGTGAGGGCCTCGAGGCGCGTATTCGCGAACTCCGCGAGCAGGCCGGCCTGGACATCTGGCTCTACGGCGGTGGCCGCCTCTTCTCCCAGGTCCTGGCCTGGGACCTCGTGGATACCGTTGAACTGGCGCTCATCCCGGTGCTCCTGGGAGGTGGGGTGCCGTTCCTTCCCTCGCCCGCGGCACGCCGGCGCTTGACACTCGCCGGGCATCGCGCCTACCCGAGCGGCATGGTTCTCCTGAAGTACGAGGTCCATGAGGCCGGACACCCCCACAAGGAGCTGCCGTGACCTGCCGACGCGCCCTTCCAGCCGCCCTGCTCCTCTTCCTCCTCACCGCATGCGGCGCGGACGGGCCGCGGCACGCGGAGTCCACGGTTCCGGAGTGGCCACTGGAGGAGGTGGTCCGCATCGGCAGCGTGGATGGGGAGGTGGCGCTCACCCAGGTAGGCGTGGTCATGCTGGCGCCCGATGGGCGCATCCTCGTGGCCCAACCGCGCGACGCCGCCGTCCGGGTCTTCGCGCCGGACGGGTCGCCGGCGGGGATGATCGGCCGGCGCGGTGGGGGGCCCGGCGAATTCCAGTTCGTGAGCGGGCTGGGCTTCCAGGGAGACACCCTATGGGTGAGCGACAGCCCCAGCCGCCGGGTGAGCTGGTTCGGTCCCGACGGGGCCTTCCTCGATTCCCGGGAGTGGGCCACGGAGAGGTGGTCCATGGAAGCCCCCGCCCGCGGCGCCTACCTGCCCACGCCTCCCGAAGTGATCCTCCCGGACGGGAGCGGAGTTACCCTTACCGGGCGCGCCATAGCGATGATGACGGGCGGAGCCCCGGAGGCGCGGGAGCCATCGCTGGTACGTGGCTCACCGATCGTGCGCTTCGACACGACGGGTACGATCCTGGACACGCTGGCGTGGGAGCAGAACCGGAGCGGCAACACGCTGCTGAACTTCCAGGGACGGCCACTCGTCATGCGCATGCCCGTGAACGACGGGCCGCTCGTGGCCATTGCCCGGGACGGCGGCGGTGCGGTAGTGGCGGAGCGGACGCTGCCGCCCGGCCCCGAGCCCGGCTGGGTACTGCGGCGCCTCACTTCCGGGCGCGATACGGTCTTCGAGCGGCGGCTCCCCTACACGCCCGTGCCCCTGCCGGGCGCCTACGTGACGCGCCTTGCCGAGGAGCGTGCCGCCGCCTACAGCCGCGGGGCGCCCGGGCTCACCGCCGCGCAGATCGAGGCCGCCTGGCGCGATGCCGACTTCGTTCCCGAGACGCTGCCGCCGGTCACCGGGCTGGTGGCCACGCAGGACGGCCGCATCTGGGTCCGCCGTGAGGAGCCGGCGGCCGGGGAGCCGGCGCGCTGGGAGGTGTTCGACGCGCAGGGGCAGGCCATTGGCAGGCTGCAACTGCCGGCTGCCCAGCAGGTGCAGGCCGCCGCGGGGGACCGGCTCGTGGTCCTCGAGCACGACGAGTTGGACGTGCCCTATCTGGTGGTGTACCGGATCCAGGAGGGGTGAGGAGGGGTCACCGGCGGCGCGGCTGCTCGGCGGGGGTGCGCCCCCCGACCGGAGCCGGAACGAAGCGGCACGGCGGACCGAATCAGTCCACCCGGAGAAGGTCCGCCACCTGCACCCGGAAGCCGGGCAGCGCGGCGCCACCGTCGAGATGGTCATCCCTGCCGAGCGAGCGGACGGCGCCACCCGCCTCGTAGACCAGCACCCGGAGCCCCACGGGGTCCAGCACCCAGACCACGCTGGAGCCGGCCGTCAGGTAATCCGCCACCTTGCCCTGGACCGTGTTCCACTGGTCCCGGGGCGAGACAACCTCGACCGCGAGCGTGGGAGCGAGCTCCCACCATCCCGTCCGCGGCACCGTTGTGGGCAGACGGTCCCCTCCGATGAAGCCCACGTCCGGTCCGCGAACGGTGTCACGGGCGCCGGGCAGGAGGAAGCCGGTCTCGAGCACGACCCTGCCAAGCCCGTGGACCTCGACGTGGGCTCGGAGGAGATCGTACACGTGAGCCACGACCACGCCATGCAGCGCCGCAGGTCGCGGCTCCCGCACCAGCCGGCCGTCGGCCAGCTCCACGCGCCAGCGATCGTCGGAGGGAATGGACGCGAAGCGTTCCGGGGAGATGCGGGGCGGGTCGGGCGCGTAGGTGGCCATGATTCAAGGTGGCATGAGGGGCGTCGGAGGTCCATGGCTGGATGGGCCACTCCCACTATCGGGTCTCGCACTCGCAGCCGCGGGCTGTCCGCCTTGCCAGCTTCATCGGTCGGCGGTAGCAATCCTGGAACTACCGGCCTGTTGCAATTTCGGTTTATCTTCGGTATACTTCGGCCTCATGCGTAAGACGCCCCGCGGCCGTCCGGCACCGGACCGCCTCCCCATCACCCCCACCGGAGCCGCCCGTGATCACCTTCAAGAAGCTCACGCCCGTGGTGTATGTGGAAGCCATCGAGCCGGTCCTGCCCTTCTGGGACAAGCTCGGCTTCGAGAAGACGGTGGAGGTGCCGGAGGGGGACGCGCTGGGCTTCGTCATCCTCCACAAGGACGGCGTGGAGGTCATGTACCAGACGCGCGCCAGCGTGCAGGCGGACGTGCCGGCGCTGGCCGACACGCCCATGCGCGGCAGCATCCTCTTCCTGGAGGTAACGGACCTGGACGCGGTGCTCGAAGCGCTGGCGGGTGTGGAGCCGGTCGTGCCGCGCCGCCAGACCTTTTACGGCGCGGATGAGGTGACCGTGCGCGACCCGGCGGGCAACCTGGTGGGCTTCGCGGCGTTCGGGGGGGAGGCCGGTTGAGCGCCGTGCCGGGGCAAGGGTGATGCGCAGTCGTCTCTTCGCGGGCCTGAACGTCCTCCTGCTGCTGGCGTTCGTCTTCTCGGTGGTGGTACAGGTGAACGATCCGGACCCCATCGCGTGGATGGCGCTCTACGGTCTGGCGGCCGCGGCGTGCCTGCTCGCGGTGCTCGGGCGTGGCCACTGGATCTTCCCCGCGCTCCTAGGCCTGGCGGCGCTCGGCTGGGCCCTCGGGATCGCGCCGCGCGTCCTGGGGCGGGTTCCGTTCCTGGACATGTTCGGCGCGTTCGAGATGAAGAGCATGGCCATCGAGGAGTCACGCGAGATGTACGGGCTGCTGATCATCGCGGTGTGGATGGCGGTGCTGGCGGCCACGGGTGTGCGCAGGTCGGGCGGCACCGGGATGGGCAGCGCGGGGATGGACGGTGCGCAACAGCGCATCGGGTGAGGCGCCGCTGGTCTCCTCCACGTAGCGGATCCATGGCCCGGCGGCGGCGGCGTGGGGGGCCATGAGGACGAACCGCACATAGGATCGCGGGGGCATGCCATCGCGCGTGCGCGCGGGCGCGGCCACCGTGAGGGACCGTAAGCCGCGCCGGAAAGTAGTGCGGCATCGGGGCCGGCGCATACCTTCCTCCGCGCTCCACCTGCCGTTAGCCTTTCCCCCATGTCCAACGACCAGACTTCCGTTGCCGACGTGGGGAACGACCCCGCGTTCCTGGACCGCGTCCGCCAGGCCACCGAGCTACTCGAGGAGGTGGCTGAGCGGCGTGGCCTGCTGGCCTACCTCCCCGAGCCGCTGCGACGCCGGCTGAACGAGGCGTCGGGAGAGGTGTTCGCCCCCGACACGGCGTCGCGCCGGCAGCTCGTCAAGGCGCTGGAGCGCCGGCGCAGGGCCGAAAAGACCCAGCGGGAGGAGGCGCGGCTGGAGGAGTGCGGCATCCGTAAGCTGCGCAACCAGGACGTCTTCACCACGCCCAACGTCTTTCCGCCGGAGGACTTCGAGCAGACGGACGTGACGAGGGACGTGGACGAAGGGCAGCCAGCGCAGGTGGAACGGGACGTCGCATTGAAGGAGGAAACGGACGCCCGCCGGCACTGCTACACCTGCAAGGCCGATTACTACGAGCTGCACCACTTCTACGACCAGCTCTGCCCGGACTGCGCCGCGTTCAACTACGCCAAGCGCACGGAGCTGGCGGAGCTGTCCGGGCGAGTGGCGCTGCTCACCGGCGGGCGGGTCAAGATCGGCTACCAGGCGGGCATCAAGCTGCTGCGCTCGGGCGCGCGCCTGATCGTCACCACCCGCTTCCCGCGCGACGCCGCGGCGCGCTATGCGGCGGAGCCGGACTTCGAGGACTGGGGGGAGCGCCTCGAGATCTTCGGGCTGGATCTGCGCCACACGCCCAGCGTGGAGGCGTTCTGCCACCACCTGCTGGAGACGCGCGAGCGCCTGGACTACGTCATCAACAACGCCTGTCAGACGGTGCGCCGGCCGCCGGCCTTCTACCAGCACATGATGGCGGCCGAGGAGGCCGCCGTGGAGACGCTGCCGGAAACCGCCCGGCGGCTGCTCGGCGGCTATGAAAATCTGCGCGGCCGCGAGTTGCTACCGGTGCCGGGCACGTTGGGAGAGAGCGCACCCATGGCCATCGCGCCCGGGCTCGGCGCCCCGGCCCATCCGGAACTGGCCGGCCTCACGCACGCCGCCGAACTCTCGCAGGCGCCGCTGCTGCCGGACGACCACCTGGTGGAGCACGAGCTCTTCCCGGCCGGCCGGCTGGACCAGGACCTCCAGCAGGTGGACCTGCGCGGGCGCAACTCGTGGCGGCTGCTGCTGGACGAGGTGTCCTCGGTGGAGCTGCTCGAGGTGCAGCTGGTGAACGCGGTAGCGCCCTTCGTGCTGAACGCGCGCCTGAAGCCGCTCATGCTGCGCACGGAGAACCGTGACAAGCACATCGTCAACGTGTCGGCGGTGGAGGGGCAGTTCTACCGGAACTTCAAGACCACGCGCCACCCGCACACCAACATGGCCAAGGCGGCGCTCAACATGATGACGCGCACCTCAGCCACGGAATACCACGCCAACGGCATCCACATGAACAGCGTGGACACCGGGTGGGTGACGGACGAGGACGCGGCCGCCATCGCGGAGCGGAAGGTGCTGGAGCAGCGCTTCCATCCGCCGCTGGACATCGTGGACGGCGCGGCGCGCATCGTGGACCCGATCATTGCCGGGATGAACACCGGCCGGCACGTGTGGGGCAAGTTTCTCAAGGATTACCGGGAGACGGACTGGTAGGAGGCGGCCGGTGGTACCCGCGTCGCGCGGTGCGGGTGCGCGGGCGGCGGCGCGGCAACCTCCAACAACGATAAGTGGCCCCGGATCGGGCCTGTGGAGACGCCAGTCCAGTTGTGGTTGTGATTACGACGATAACCCGTCCGCGACGCACCAGGGGGCGATAAGCGTCCAGTTATCGTTGTTCGCCCCGCCCCTCGCGCCCCTCGCGTACCTCGCGTACCGTTCCAGGGTTGCCGACGTGCCGAAGGCATGTCCCGGAGCGAAGCGGAGGGCAAGGGCG
>JBBDRO010000049.1:0-2661 GCA_040905425.1 Gemmatimonadota bacterium
ACCTCGATGTGGTAGCCGCGCGGGAAGTCCAGCCGGCTGTTGTCCAGCCACCAGGGCATGTAGACGTGGCCGCCGCCCACCCCGTCCTCGTTGTGCGGCACGTGGTCGGCCATGGCCGGGAAGAAGGCGCTCACGCTCGTGCCGGTGGTGTCCGTCAGGTACTTGCCCACCGTGCCGCTGGAGTTGGCCAGCCCCTGCGGGTAGCGCGTCGACGTGGAGTTGAGGAGCAGGCGCGCGGACTCGCAGGCGCTGGCGGCCAGCACCACCACGCGGGCCCGCACGTGTTCGTCCATGCCTGTCTGCTTGTTGATGTAGGAGACCCCGTCGGCCAGGCCGTCACTGCCCAGCGTCACCTCGCGGGCCATGGCGTCGGTGACCAGCGTGAGACGGCCGGTCTGCAGGGCCGGGAAGATCAGCACGTTGGGGCTGGAGAAGTTGGAGTTGGTGGTGCAGCCGCGGTAGCAGTCCCCGCAGTAGTGGCACGCCGGCCTGCCGTTCAGGGGCCGTGTGATGATCGACAGCCGGGAGGGGATGCAGCGGATGTTCAGGTCGTCACACCCCTGCTTGATGAGCAGCTCGTAGCAGCGCGGCTGCGGCGCCGGCTGGAAGATGCCGTCGGGGTCGTTGGGCAGCCCCTCGTGGCTGCCGAAGATGCCCACGAAGCGGTCCACGCGGTCGTAGTAGGGGGCCACGTCCCCGTAGCTGATCGGCCAGTCGTCCCCCAGGCCGTCCAGCGAGCGGCGGCGGAAGTCATCCGGGCCGAAGCGCAGCGAGATGCGGCCCCAGTGGTTGGTGCGCCCGCCGAGCATGCGGGCGCGCCACCAGTCGAAGCGGCTGCCGTCGGCGCGGGTGTACGGCTCGCCCTCGATGTTCCAGCCGCCGATGCAGGCGTCGAACTCGCCGAAGGGCCGCTCGGGCGTGGAGGCGCCCCGCCGCGGCGACGTGTAGTTGGGCTGGAGCATGGCCGAGTCGCGCGCGTTGTCCCACATGCCGCCCGCCTCGAGCATGATGACGTTGGCGCCCTGGGCCGTGAGCGCGTGGGCGGCCATGCCGCCACCCGCGCCGGAGCCGATGATACAGACGTCGTAGATGGGTCGCTGCTGCATTGCGTGCCCCGTGGTGCGTGGATCGTTCAGCCGTTCAGGCCGCTCAGATAGGCGTAGCTGGCGCGGATCGACGCCATGGCGTCCGTGGGTCGGTCGTGCTCCACGAAGTGATGCTGGATGCCGGGTTGTGCCAGCAGGGCGGCGAAGTCCAGCGTGCCCGCACCCACGTCCACCATGCCGTGGTCCGGCGGGCCCGTGGTGTCCTTGACGTGCACCATCACGAACCGCTTCGGATGGCGGGTCAGATAGGTCATGGGGTCGTGGCCCGCGCGCGCCACCCAGTAGAGGTCCAGCTGGAAGTCCACCAGCTCGGGGTCCGTCTCGGCGAGCAGCAGGTCGAAGGGCACCGTGCCCTCGAGCGGCGCGAATTCGACATCGTGGTTGTGGTAGGCCAGGCGGAGCCCCGCCGCGCGCGCCTGGGCCCCGGCCCGGTTGAAGGCGGCCGCGATGCCGCGCCAGCCCGCGAGACTGCTCCGCTCGCTGGCGGGCAGCGACGGCACGGTCACCCAGCGGTGGCCCACCGCCCGCGCGTCCGCCAGGACCCGGTCGAGGTTGCCGGTGACCTGGCCGTACGCCACGTGCGTGGACGGCGAGGTCAGCCGGTTGGCGGCGAGCAGCGCCCGGACCTCCGCCGGTGGGCGGCCCTCGTAGCCCGCGAACTCCACCTCCCGGTAGCCGATGCCGGCCACCTCGGCCAGCGTGCCCGCGAAATCGCGGCGCAGTTCGCCCCGCACGGTGTAGAGCTGCAGGCCGATGCGCTCCAGCCGTGGCCGGCCGGCTGCGAAGGCGCCCACACCGGGGGTGTGCGCGGCGCACCCGAGGGCGGCCACGCCGAGCGTGGACAGGAAGCCGCGGCGGTTTGGCATGGGGGTCCGGGTAAGGGTGACGGAGGCAATGTGCGGCGGGAGACCAGCGTCCCGCAACCACGACGCCGCCCGCGATGCAGAGAGCGCAGCCCTGAAAGCGGCAGCCGTCATCACGCGCCCGGGGCGTCCGCCACGGCGGCGTGCTTGTGCGGCGCGTCTCACGACCCGTGTGCAGCGCGGTCAGGAAATGCGCGGCACGCAGGGAGATGGGGCGCCGGGAGGTAGGTGCTGGAACGCTCTGCGCAGAACCAGGGTCCGGCCCGGCCTGCCGCCAAAATACTTTATAAAATATTTTGGCTCAACCACGCGGCAGATTGTGCGAAAACCCCGAGCGCGCCGCGCCCCCCGAGCGCCCCCGAGCACCGCGCGCCCAGCGCCCCGCGCCCCCGAGCACCGCGCCCCCGAGCACCGCGCGCCCCGCACCCCGCGCCCCGCGCCCCGCGCCCCCGCGCGTGTGCGCCCGTCCGCGCGCGATCGACAAAGTGCGCTCCTGCCCCCCAGCACGCGCGCTAGCCCGCGCGCCCGATCGCGCTCGCTTGCCCGCGTCCGCTTCCCCCCCCTCGGTCACGTCCGCCTTGCCCTCCGACCCATGCTGGGACCATATTGCCCGAACCCCCCTTTAGACCGCCTCACGACTGGAGCACGCATGAAGGCCGTAGGCCTGGCTGCATCCGGGATTCTGGTTCTCA
>JBBDRO010000049.1:2761-6875 GCA_040905425.1 Gemmatimonadota bacterium
CCCGGGCAGGGCTTTGCGATCCCGGCCGCCGCCTACATGCACGCGCCGCGTCCGGCGGCCGCCATCCCCGACGAGGCGCTCACCGAGGTGGTCCGCCGCGTGTGCGGCCTGTGCCACAATCCGGCGCTCATGACGGGCAACCTGTCGCTGCAGGACTACGACGTGGCGCAGGCCGCCAGCGTGCCGGAGGTCTCCGAGAAGATGGTGGTCAAGCTGCGCGCGGGGATGATGCCGCCCCCCGGCATTCCGCGGCCGGAAGGGGACACGCTGGAGGTACTGGTTGAGACGCTGGAGAAGCTGCTGGACGAGGCCGCCCGCGAGAATCCGAACCCCGGCGCGCGCATCTTCCAGCGGCTGAATCGCAGCGAGTACGCCAACTCCATCCGCGCCCTGCTCGGCCTGGAGGTGGATCCCGGCAAGTGGCTGCCGCTGGATACCAAGAGCGCCAACTTCGACAACATTGCCGACGTGCAGATGCCCTCGGCCACGCTGCTTGATTCCTACCTGGACGCGGCCAGCGAGATCGCGCGCATGGCGGTGGGGGACGCCAACGCCAGCCCCTCCTCCACCAGCTATCGCGTGCCGCGCCTGGTCTCGCAGTGGAACCGGGTGCCTGGTGCGCCCATGGGCACGCGCGGCGGCACCTCGGTCACGCACCACTTCCCCGCGGACGGTCAGTACGTCTTTGCCGTCTCGCTGCACGCCATCCCCACCGGCCAACTCTTCGGCTCCGACGCGCCGGTGGACGAGGTCATCGAGGTGTCCATCAACGGGGAGCGCGTGGCGCTCATCGAGGTGGACCGCTGGATGGCCCAGTCGGATCCGAACGGCATGGAGCTGAGCACGGATTCCATCCCGGTACGGGCGGGCGCGCGCCGCGTGAGCGCGGCCTTCCTGCGCACCTTCGAGGGGCCGGTCAATGACAACCTGGCCGCGCACGGCCATAGCATTGCCGACACGCAGATCGGCTCCGAGCAGGGCATCACCAACGTGGCCCATCTGGGCGAGCTGGTGGTCAAGGGACCCTACCATCCCACGGGTCTCTCGGAGACCGACAGCCGCCGGCGCGTCTTCACCTGCCGGCCCGTGGCGGCCGACCAGGAGTTGCCCTGCGCGGAAGCCATCCTGCGCCGCCTGGCCGGCCAGGCCTATCGCCGGCCGGTCGAGGAGCGGGATGTGGAGCCGCTACTCGGCTTCTTCCGGGAGGGCGCGGCTGAGGGCGGCTTCGAGGCCGGCATCCGCATGGCGCTGGAGGCGCTCCTGGCCAGCCCGCACTTCATCTTCCGCCTGGAGGAGATGCCGGCCCGCACGCGGCCCGGCGAGCGCTACGAGCTGGAGGACGTGGATCTGGCCTCACGCCTCTCCTTCTTCCTGTGGGGCACGCCGCCCGACGCCGACCTGGTGGAGCTGGCGCGCCGTGGCAAGCTGCACGAGCCCGACCAGCTCCGCGAGCAGGCGCTCCGCATGCTGGCCGACCCGCGCGCCGAGGCGCTGGCCACCCGCTTCGCCGCGCAATGGCTGCGCCTGCAGGACCTGGCGAAGATCCACCCGGACGCGCTGCAGTACCCCGACTTCCACCTGCAGCTGGCCGAGGCCATGCGCCGCGAGACCGAGCTGCTCTTCTACAGCGTGGTGCGGGAAGATCGCAGCGTGCTCGACCTCTACCGCGCGGACTACACCTACGTGAACGAAGCCCTGGCGCGCCACTACGGCATTCCCGGCGTGACCGGGCCGGCCTTCCGCCGGGTCAGCTATGAGGATGACAGGCGACGAGGGCTGTTCGGACACGCGAGCGTGCTCACGCTGACGTCGCATGCCAATCGGACCTCACCCGTGCTGCGCGGCAAGTGGGTCATGGAGGTGCTGCTTGGCACGCCGCCGCCGCCGCCGCCCCCGGGGGTGCCGGATCTGGAGAAGACGGAGGAGGCCAAGGAAGGCCGCATGCTGACCACCCGCGAGCGGATGGAGATGCACCGCGCCAACGCGGTGTGCCGCTCCTGCCACCAGTACATGGATCCGATCGGCCTGGCGCTCGACAACTTCGACGTCACCGGCCGCTGGCGCACCAAGGAGAACGGCGCGGCGCTGGACACGCGCGGTGAGCTCTACGACGGCACCCCGGTGTCCACCCCGGCGGAGCTGCAGGCCGCCCTCCTGGAGCGGCCCATCCCGCTGCTGCGCAACTTCACGCTGAACCTGATGGCCTACGGGCTGGGCCGCCGGGTGGAGTACTTCGACCAGCCCACCGTACGCGCCGTCACGGCGCAGGCGGCCAGGCAGGATTATCGGTTCTCCGCGTTCGTGCTGGGCATCGTGGAGAGTGACGCGTTCCGCATGAAGCGGCTGCCGGTAGCCGACGATGAGGACACGAACGGGGACGCAACCAACCGCCGCTGACGGGACCTTCGAGCCAGGGAGCAGAGGCATGGACATTCTGACGTGCAAGGCGCTACCTCGACGCACCTTCCTGCGGGGCGCGGGCGCTGCCGTGGCACTGCCCTTCCTGGACGCCATGGTGCCCATCGGGCGCGGCGCCAACGCGGCGGCGGCGGCCGGCGGGACGCGTCTGGTGGCCATCGAGGCGGTGCACGGCGCGGCCGGCTGCAACGAGCTGGGCGCCAAGCTCAACCTGTGGTCGCCGGCCAAGGCGGGCCGGGACTTCGACCTGAGCCCCACGGCGCTGCAGAGTCTGGAGCCCTACCGCGACTATCTGACCATCATCAGCAACACGGACGTGCGCCAGGCGGAGCCATTCGCGCCGCACGAGATCGGTGGCGACCACTTCCGCTCGAGCGCCGTGTTCCTGACCCAGTCACACCCCACCCAGACGGAGGGCTCGAACGTCTACGTGGGCACCTCGCTGGACCAGATGTATGCGCAGCGCTACGGCCAGGACACGCCCATCCCCTCCATGCAGCTGTGCATCGAGCCGGTGGACCAGGCGGGCGGCTGCGCCTACGGCTACGCCTGCGTGTACACGGACTCCATCAGCTGGGCGTCACCCACCGAGCCGCTGCCCGTGATCCGGGATCCCCGCGTGGCCTTCGAGAAGCTGTTCGGCGTGGGCGGCACGGCCGCGGAGCGGGCCACGCGGCGCGAGACGCGGCGCAGCATCCTGGACTGGGTGGCCACGGAGATGCTCTCCGTGCAGCGTCTGCTCGGCCCGAGCGATCGGCACCGGCTCGACCGCTACCTGCAGGACATCCGTGAGGTGGAGCGCCGCATCGAGCGCATCGAGGCGCGCAACTTCAGCGGCGAGCCGCGCGACCTGCCGGAGGCCCCGGCCGGCGTGCCGGACTCCTTCTCCGAGCACGTGCAGCTCATGTTCGACATCCAGGCGCTGGCCTTTGCCGCGGACATGACGCGCGTCTTCTCCTTCAAGCTCGGCCGCGACGGCTCCAGCCGCGTCTACCCCGAGAGCGGCTCGGACCGGCCCTTCCACCCCGCCTCCCATCACGGTGGGGGCGAGCGCGGCGTGCGTGAGTTCTTCGAGATCAACAAGTACCACGTGGGCATGCTGCCGTACTTCCTGGAGAAGCTGAAGAGCATGTCGGAGGGTGAGGGCAACCTGCTGGACAACACGGTGATCATGTACGGCTCGCCGATGGCCGACGGCAACCTGCACAATCACCGGCGCTGCCCGCTCTTCCTGATGGGCAAGGCCAACGGCAAGCTGGCGGGCAACCTGCACCTGCGGGCGCCCGACGGCACGCCCATGGCCAACGCCATGCTGAGCCTGCTGCACACCCTGGGACTGGACGACGTGGCCAGCTTCGGGGACAGCACGGCGCCGCTGCTGGTGTCCACGCATGTCTGAGCGGATTGGCGGGCGGGGCGGCCCGCCGGGTGGCCGCGGGTTAGCGCGGCGCGGCTGGCGGGGCATGGCCGTCGTGGCCGCCAGCCTCCTGCTGTGGGGCGCGGCGCCGCCGCCACCCGACGCGCCGGTGGCCGACGCGGCCATGCGTGAGGACGTAGCGGCGGTGCGGGCACTGCTGCAGCAGGGCGCGGACGTGAACGCGGCGCAGGGGGACGGCATGACCGCCCTGCACTGGGCGGCCGAGCACGGCCACGCGGACATGGCCGGCATGCTGCTCTACGCGGGCGCCCGCCTGGA
>JBBDRO010000050.1:0-16820 GCA_040905425.1 Gemmatimonadota bacterium
CCATGCGTTCCCGCGCCTTCGCCTGCTTGGCCATGCTACCTCCTCGAGCTTCGGGAGCCTTCATCCGCCGTATTTCTCATCGAGGTACCCCTTGTGCTCACGCACATCGGCCTCGACCGGCAGGATGCCGCGGAGCCTCCGCACGATGGGGGTTTCCTCATCAGGCTCGACGGGGAGCTGAGCCAGGAAAGTGCTCACCAGACGGGAAATGCTCGTGTTGTGAAGCTGGCTGTAGCGGCGTGCGCGCTCGATCACCTGCTCGTCCACGCTCAGGGTGAGCTTTCGTGCAGCCATCGTCCCCTCCTGGTGTAAAGCGCATCCGACTTCGCAGATGCCGCGGTGCGAGAATCCTGGATCGTAACGACGCGGACCCGATCAGTGCTTCGATCGTAGGTGAAGATCACGAGCATCCAACGCCACGGACCGAGGATGTACCTGAAGCCCTGCCACCGGCCAGTCAGCGCCTCACCGCTCTCAGGGAACTGAGCCAGTTGGCTCAATCGATCTCGGACCCGCGACCGCGTATCGCTGGGAAGGTTGAGTCCCCCGATCAGAAGCTGAAGATCCTCCGCCGCTGCGGGGGCGACGATCACCTTCGCCACGGCCTCACAACTCGCTGAGCGGGATACCCTGCCCCGCTTGCGTCTCACGGAGGCCCTGCTGCGCGCGCTCGTATGCACCGGGGATAGCATCCAGCAGGTCCACGATCGACGAAGGAGACGGCGATGCCTCTTCGATGGCCATGCTCAACAGCGAACGAGCGAGCGTTCCTGGATTCACATGGGTCCTCTCAGCGAGCGCATGTAGCTTGATCGCATGCTTCTTATCCAGCTGAACATTGAAGCGAGTCGTCGGCTGATCCATGACTACCTCTGGTACACGGTTTGTGTTGACTTGTAACATAATTGCGCGTTCTGTTCCCTGACAAGGTCTCGTTGCTCCGTTCGACGAAAGCTGGGGCACAGGCGGGTGCGAGAGGCCGCCGGGCGGCCACGCCGGGGACGCGGCCGAGGCGCAACGACCACAACTGGACAGCCTTCCCGCCCCTCAGGCACGTTGTGCCGCCTGCTGCTGTGACCACGACCTCAGCTGCACAGGCAACCGGAGCGCGAAGGGAAAATTGACGGGATGTGGTCGTGAATACGACCACATCCCAACCTTATCTCTGAAAACCCGGGTTAGGCGTGCGGTTGTGGTTGCTCCAGGGGGCGGGCGGGCCGGGGGGGCGCGTTATGCGGCGGGCGGGGCCGTCAGGCCGCGGGCGCGTTATGCCGCGGGTAGGCGCTGGCCGCGGCTGCGCCTTATGCGGCGGGCGGGGCGCGTACGTGCGATCAAAGCCGCACGCGCGGCGGTCCTCCGCGGCCGTTGCGCGTCTGGTGGCGATTATTGCTATCGGAGTCGCACGCGCGGATGCGGGCGCGGCGGTTGTGCGTTTGGTTGCAATTATTCGCGCAGAACCCGCACGCGCGTAAATCGGTGGCGCCGGATGCGGGTTTAGTGGTACGGGATTATGCTGCGCGCCCCGCACGCTGCGGCGGTCAGCGCCGGCGGCAGGCGCCTAAAACGACTCCCCGAAACTCAACGAGAACCTGCCGTCCAGCGGGCCCCGCACGCCGGGGCGGTGGATGGGCACGGCGTAGTCCAGGCGCAGGATGGCGTAGAAGACGTTCAGGCGGAGGCCCACGCCGTAGCTGGCCAGGGGGGTGCGCACCAGGTAGGGGTCGTCGGCGGGGCCGCGCTGCCATTTGAGGTGGATGTCCACTTCCTGGCCGGGGGCGCACTCGCCGGGGCGCTCGCGCGATTCGAGGAGGCAGGCGCGCTCGTCCCAGGCCACGCCGGCGTCGAAGAAGGCCACGGCGTCCACGGGCGGGAAGTTGCCGATGAAGCCGATCTGCAGCTCCTGGATGACGGGGTAGCGGAGCTCCACGTTGGCCAGCAGCACGCTGGAGCCGATGAGCTGGTCGCGGGCGGGGCAGCTGGTGACGCTCGTGCCGCCGGTGCCCAGCGCGCGGCTGGCTTCGCACTCCCCGCTGCCCAGCTGGAAGGAGCCGCCGTCGTAGCCGCGCAGGTAGTAGGGGCCGCCCCAGTAGTTGCGGTAGCGCTCGGAGGCGTCCCCGGTGCGCAGGAGGCCCATGAAGCGGGTGGCCAGCACCAGCTTCTGGTTCCAGCTGGCGTAGTTGCGGAAGTCGGTGAAGAGCTCGTCCACGCTGAGGTCACCCATGGTGCGGGCGGCCTGCATGCGGTAGCGGCGGCCGTGCACGGGGCCCGTCCAGCCGAAGATGGTGTTGTCGAAGACGGCGGCAATGCTGGGGCGCAGGTAGGCGTCCGAGTCCACGGTCTCGTCGATGGACACCTGCTCCCGCGACTCGGCCAGGTAGCCGCGGTAGAGCAGCTCGCGCGCGTAGTGGACGCCCGAGAGGCCCAGTTCCACGCGCCGGAAGGTGCTGAAGGGGTAGCTCACCATCCCCTGTACCTGCCGGTAGACGGTGCGCATGAAGACGTTGGCCACCACATCCTGGTCGGTGCCGTTGATGTCCAGCGGCAGGACACCGCCGCCCAGGTAGGCGTAGTAGGGCTGCTGGGCCACGGCCACGCCCAGGTCCGCGCGGCGGCGCAGGAACTGGTAGACGCCCAGGAAGCTGGCGTCCGAGAGCGAGCCGCTCAGGTTGCCGGCCAGCAGCAGGTTGTGGTTGCCCAGCATGTCCGAGAGCTGGATGTAGCTGCCGCCGTAGAGGCCGCCGCCGTAGCCGCCGAACTGCGCGCCCAGGCTGGGGCGGCCCACGTAGTCGGCGGTGAGCTCCACGCCGTAGTCCCGGTGCCCGAAGGTGGCGGTGTCGGGCAGCGCCAGGGCGGAGCTGTCCAGGAGCGCCACCACGCTCACGGGCGCCGCGGCCCGCCGGCCGGGGGGCAGCCGCTCACTGGGGCGCACGCCCGCCGCGCTGCGATAGAAGGAGCCGCGGAAGCCGGCCGCGAGCGCCGCGGCGCCGGTGTCGGGCGGCGCCCCGCCCCAGCTCACGGGCGTATGCGGCGTGGCCACGGAGTCGGGCGGCGTGGCCGCGGAGTCGGGCGGCGTGCCGGCCGCTGGCGGCGCCTCGGGCGCTGGCGGGGCGTCGTCGCTTAGAACGATGTGCGCGGGCGGCGCCACCGGGAAACGAGGCAGCGCGGCCACGTCCTCCACCACGTAGGTGTTGTAGCCGGCGGTCTCGAAGTAGGTGAAGGCCAGGCGACCGGAACGCGACCAGGAGAGCACGGGGCTGGTGGGCGTGACGGCCATGACGCCGGAGAGGAAGTCCGAGGCGCGCTCCAGCGTGGCGCTCGCCAGGTCAAAGAGGTAGAGGTCATTCTTGCCGGTGCGGTCGCTCACCCAGGCCAGCTCGGTGCCGTCGGGCGACCACTGCGGGTTGATGTTCTTGCCCTCCTCCTGGTGCGGCAGCAGGGAGATGGTGCCGCCCGCCACGTCCAGCAGACCCACGCGCAGGTTGCCGTAGCGGAGCATGGAGAGATCGGCGTCCGGGCCGCGGTCCGTGCTGAAGGCAATGGTGCGGCCGTCGGGCGACCAGGCGGGCAGCAGGTCGGCGAAGCGGTCGTTGGTGAGGCGCTCCAGGCGGCCCTCGAGATCGGTCACGAAGAGGTCACTGATGCCGCCGTCCAGCCCCGTGAAGACCAGCTTCCGCCCGTCCGGCGCCCAGCTCGGCGTGAGCACGGCGTCCAGCTCGAAGCGCAGCTTCTTCCACACGCGGCGGCGGCGCAGGTCGTAGATGTAGAGCGCGTCCCGCCCGCCCGTCTGCGCGGCAAAGGCCACGTAGCGGCCATCCGGGCTGAAGGCGGCGCTCGAGGAGAGGTAGCGCAGGCTCTCGAAGTCCGCGTTGCCGGCCGAGCTGATGAGCTTGCGGACGGGCTTGCCGGTGCGGCCGTCGGCCAGGACCAGGTCGAAGGCGTAGCTGTCCTCCTGCGTGAGGTACACCAACTGGGATCCGTCAGGCGACATCGCCGGCGCCAGGAACCAGGGGTCCTCCACCTCCTCGTGCCGCGTCAGCCGCGTGGCAATCTCGCCCGGCCGCGTGTACTCGGCCACCTGCGGGATGTAGGTGGCGCGCACCTCCGCCTGCCACTCGCGCGAGAGCTCGGGGAGCGTGAGCCCGAGCGTGGTCTCGAAGGCGCGCTCCACGCCCACGCGCGGCGCCTTCTGCAGCAGGATGCCCACCACCTCGTCCCCCCACTTGTCCCCGATGTAGGCCCACAGGGACTGGCCGAAGCGGTAGGAGAGGTAGTCATCCCGCACGCTCATCTCGCCGATGCTGCGGAAGTAGCCGGTCAGCACCGCGTCCCGCAGCCACGCCTGGGTGAGGGGGTCGATGACGCCCACCGAGAGGTACTCGGCCATGCCCTCCATGAACCAGAGCGGCAGGCGGACGGCCATGGGCGCGCCGGCGCTCATGACGCCGCTGCCGAAGAGCACGTCATACTGGAAGCCGTGCACCAGCTCGTGCGTCAGCACGTGGTCGAAGTCCGCGTACGACCCCGTGAAGGGCAGGATCATCCGCTCCTTGAGGGACTCGGTGACGCCGCCCGTGCCCTCGCCGATGAAGCCGCCGAGCGCATTGGTCTGCTGGAAGTCCGTGTGGCTGGCGTAGACAATGAGGGGCTTACGCTCCTGGAACTCGTACTCCAGGATGCGCGACAGACGGGCGTAGGAGCGCTCGATCATGCGCGCGGCGTCCATGGCCGCCGTGCGCTCGCGCTCGTAGTAGTGGACGTCAAAGTGCTCGGTCTCGATGACCTGGAAGTCGAAGGAGCGGTACTGCACCTTGTTGCGCCCGAAATACTGCGCGTGCCCCGCGGCGGGCAGAAGCGTAGCGGCCGCGGCCGCGGCCAGCAGGACGGTGCGCAGGCGTGGAATCATGGCTTCCGGGTGAAGGCTATACCGCCAGGATGAAGGCTAAACCGCCAGGGCGTGCGTGGGTGCGTCGCCCCACAACCTCTCCAACTGATAGAACGCGCGGGCCGTCGGATGGAAGACGTGCACCACGAAGTCAATGTAATCGATCAGCACCCAGCGCCCGCCGCGCAGCCCCTCCACGTGGGCGGGCCGGTGACCGACCTGCTTCAGCCCCTCGATGATGTTCTCGGCAATGGCCTGCACGTGCGTGTCCGAGGTGCCGGACGCAATGAGGAAGTAGTCGGTGGCGTTGGAGATGCCGCGCAGGTCCAGCAGGAGCGCGTCCTGCGCCTTGCGCTCGCCCGCCAGCTCGGCGGCCGCCGCCACTTCCTCGGGCAGGCCGAGGGAGGCCGGATCCACCGCGTTCTCGAGCTGGGCTTCCGACCGGGCCGGCGACTGCGTGTCATTCATGCTGTCTTAATCCCCCTGGGATGTGGATTGGTTCCGGCGAGGGCACGGGCGCTTGCGCGGTGCGCCGTGTGCCATGCGCGGTGCGCCGTGGGCCGTGTGCCATGCGCCGTGCGCCGTGCGCCGTGTGCCATGCGCGGTGCGCCGGCATCACGGGTGCTTGCGCGATGCCCACTCGCATATTCGGGGCCGAGGGTGCGCAGCGCAATGTGGGGTGCTTGCATCGACCCGCGCGGCGGCGGGCGGGTGCGGCGGTGCGGTTATGCTGCGCGCCACGTAGCAGGTCACCGCGGCGGATGCGCGGTCCGCCGTGCTGCGGGATTCCGCAGAAATCTCGCGGCCAGCCGCCAAAATATTGTATAAAGTATTTTGGCTCAACCACGCGGCGGCGCGTCGAATTCTCCGGGCGCCGCGGAAGGTGGCCCCCCGCCCCTCATCCACCACCCGGCCGCCCCGCCCCCTGCCAAAACGGCGGCCGACCCTCCCCGGGCCGGCCGCCGCTTCATCCGCGTCCGCCGTGACGGCATTCGCCGCCCGGCGCCTCAGTCTTCCTTGATCACCCACACCTTGATCTCGGGCTTCACGTCCGTGTGCAGCTTGATCGGCACGGCGTAGACGCCCAGTACCTTGATGGGGTTCTCCAGCTCGATCCAGCGGCGGTCCACCTCGAAGTCCAGGCCGCCCTCGGCGTTCAGCTTCTCGGCAATGTCCGCTGAGCCGATGGAGCCGAAGAGCTTGGACTCCTCGCCCGCCTTGGCGTGGAAGGTGAGGCTGACTGCCTCGAGCTGCGAGGCGCGCCGGCGGCCCTCCAGGAAGTTGCGCCGCGCACGCTGCTCCACGCGCCGCTTCTCCTCCTCGATCTGCCGCAGGTTGGCGTCCGTGGCTTCGTAGGCAAAGCCGCGAGGGAGCAGGTAATTGCGGGCAAAGCCGGGCTTCACGGTGATCACCTCACCGGTCTCCCCCACCATGTCCATGTCCTGCCGCAGAATGACCTTGACGTTTCTTGCCATACTTAGCTCTCCGACTCCAGGCGGGCGTGTCGCGCCCGCAGGTCGATCCAGGTGTCCGTTAGTCCAACCATCAACGCCGTCCCCATTGCCACGGGGTACAGCAGCACGATCAACAGCCCCAGCACGATCCGTCCGATCAGCCCCGGTCGCGGCGCCACGGTGCCCAGCACCGCCGCGCCCCGGAGCGCGTAGAGCGCCCCCATGAAGAGGGCGCCGTTCCAGCCCACGCGGGCCGCGGCGTCCCCGAGCGGCGCCACGATCAGCACCAGCGAGGCGATCAGCACCCACACCAGCGCGTCCGGAAAGCCGAACCTCCGAAAGGGCGCGAGCGGGCGCGCCTCATCGCGCGCCAGCCGTCCCCACGCCCAGTAGGCCACGCCCAGGGCGCTCACGGAGCCCAGCGCCAGCATGGCCGGGTAGACCTCCGCCTGCATCCGGGCCGCGCCCACCGCCGCTTCGCTCATGGCCTCCCCGAAGGAGCCCAGGCTCTCCGCGTTCCAGACCGTCACCACGTCCACCGCGGCGCCGCGCACACGGTCCCGCACCAGCTCGTCCAGGCGGCTCAACCCGTCCGCCAGCGGCGCCACGAGCAGCGCCACCGACGCGAACGCGCCCGCCACCGCCGCCAGCGCGCGCGGCAGGAACCCCACGTGCGGCGCCGCCACCGTGGCGCTCACGAACCACGCCCCCAGGATGAGCACCCAGCCGTGCTCCACCAGCCAGAGCGGGCCGCGGCCGCCGCCGGCAAAGGCCAGGGCGCCCAGCAGCGCGCCGCCGAGCATCAACATCGGCCGGCGCGGCTGCAGCGCCAGCGCCATGAGGCCGAAGGGCACGAAAATGAGCGGCGCCGGCGGGATCACGGCCAGGCCGGCCGTAACCAGCGCTAGCAGCACCGGGACGCCCCAGTCGCGACGCCGCCGGAGCGGCGCGGCCGGACCCTCCCCGCCGCTCAGGTCCTCAGTCGTGATAACCCTTCGTGTACGGCACCAGGGCCAGGTAGCGCCCCCGCTTGATGGCGGTGGTGGTCTGGCGCTGATGGCGCGCGCACATGCCCGTCATGCGCCGGGGCAGGATCTTGCCCTGCTCCGTGACCAGACGCAGCAGCGTCTTGTCATCCTTGTAGTTGATCTGCCGGATGCCGTGCTCGCACAGCGGGCAGTTCTTGCTAGGGCGCGCCATGGCTAATCCTCCTCGTCGTCGTCATCGTCATCGTCATCGTCTTCACGGCGCGGATCACGCGTGGCGATGGACATGGGTGCGGTGGGCTCACCCTCGTGCAGGACGATGAGGTAGCGCAGCAGATCGTCATCGAGCTTCAGGATACGCTCGAACTCCGGCAGGGCTTCGGTGGCCGTCTTGAACTGCGTCACCACGTAGTAGCCGCTGAGCTGCTTGCGGATGGGGAACGCCAGCTGGCGCCGTCCCCACTGGTCGACGGCCGTGACCTCGCCGCCGTCCGTGCCGGTCAGGAGCCCGTGATAGCGCTCCAGTTTCCCGTTGATCTTCTCCTCGTCCAACTCTGAGTCGAAGATGTATACGATCTCGTAGTCCCTCAAAATTCCTCCCCCGGACTGTGCGGCCCCACCGATCGTCGGCGGAGCAGGAGATGGTGCAGAGCTTTTTATTATAGCAAGCGACGGCTGCTTTTGAAACCCCCCGCGCTACGAATCGAGCCTCTTCTCGTCCCGCCACATCGCCGACAGCAGCTGGCGGATGTTGCCAGCCCCGATGGGCTTGGAGATCCAGGTGTCGAAACCTGCCTGGCGGAGCTGGCTCTCGTCAAAGCGATCCAGGAAGGCCGACACGGCCACCAGCGGGACGTCCGCCATGCCCGGCTCATCTCGAATCATGCGGGCCAGTTCCAACCCGGGGACATCCGGGAGGCGCAGGCCCATCAGGATGGCGTGCGGGGGCCGCGCCCGCAGCTCGGCCAGTGCCGTTGCGGAGTCGGATGCCGTTGCCACCTGATATCCGTCATGCTCCAGGAGCGCGCGCATGATCTGCCGCTCGTCCTGTGAGTCGTCGATCACGAGAATCTGCTTCATGGCACCTTCGCTTGCGGGTCATGTACACGGAACGGCCACGTGCTGCGCCATAAACCCGGTAAAGTGATGCAAGAATTTTGCCGATTCGGACCCGTAGCATACGCTCAGACGTTGAACCGAAAGAGCAGCACGTCGCCGTCGCGCACCACGTAGTCCTTGCCCTCGCTGCGCATCTTCCCCTGCTCGCGCGCGGCCTTCTCGGAGCCCGCCGCCACGAAGTCCTCCCAGCCCAGCGTCTCGGCGCGGATGAAGCCGCGCTCGAAGTCCGAGTGGATCTCCCCCGCCGCCTGGGGCGCCGTGGAGCCGCGCCGGATGGTCCAGGCGCGCACCTCCTTGGGGCCGGCCGTGAAGTAGCTGATGAGGTTGAGCAGCCGGTAGCCGGCGCGGATCAGGGCGTGCAGCCCGGGCTCCGCAATGCCCAGGTCCTCCAGAAACTCTTTGCGATGCTCGGCGTCCAGATCCATGAGTTCCGCCTCGATGCGGGCGCACAGCGGCACCACCTCGGCCCGCTCCCCCGACGCCTCGACGGCGGCGCGCAGACGCCGCACCAGCTCCGGCTCGGGACCGCCCAGGTCGGATTCCGAGATGTTGGCCACGTAGAGCTCCGGCTTGGCGCTGAGCAGGTTGTAGGTGCGCAGCAGGCGCGCCTCCTCCGCATGGCCCGGCTCCACTACGCGGGCGGGCCTGCCCTCCTCGAGCGCCGCCTTCACGCGGGCCAGCAGGTTGGCCTCCAGCACCGCCTCCTTCTCCCCGGTGCGCGCCACCTTCTCCGCCCGCTCCAGCCGCTTCTCGATGACCTGCAGGTCCGCCAGGATGAGTTCGTAGTTGATGACCTCGCGGTCGCGGACCGGGTCCACGTCCCCCAACACGTGCGTGACGTCCGGGTCATCGTGGCAGCGCACCACGTGCACGATGGCGTGCACCTCGCGGATGTTGGTCAGGAACTTGTTGCCCAGCCCCTCCCCCTCCGAGGCGCCCTTCACCAGCCCCGCGATGTCCACGAAGGTGACCACCGCCGGGACGCGCGCCTTGGGCTGCACGCGCTCCTCCAGCAGGTCCAGGCGCGCGTCGGGGACCTCCACCACGCCTACGTTTGGATCCACCGTGCAGAACGGGTAGTTCTCCGCGGCCGCGCCGGCCTCGGTGAGGGCGTTGAAGAGCGTGGACTTCCCCACGTTGGGGAGCCCCACGATACCGAGCTTCAGATTGGGCATGGCGTCGATCGTCCGCTGTTGAACCGCTTCAAGGCGCGCAGAAGGCCGCCTGCGCATCCGGCGCGGCGGCCTCTGAGATACAGCCTATTAATTTAGCGGCGCGGCAGGGGTGGGTCCAGCGGCGGGTGGCGGGTGGCGGGCGGCGGCGCGGCCGATTCGGGCCGCGGCGACACGGCGGCCGCCCCGGCCCGCGGGCGCGCCTCACCCCGAGGTGTCGATCTCCGCGGCCCAGTCGCGGTTCTGCTCGTACCAGTCCACCAGCGCGCTCACGCCATCGCGGAAGGAGTATTCCGGCCGCCATTCGAGCAGCTTCTCCGCCTTCGAGATGTCCGCCCATGTGGCCCGCACGTCCGCCTTGTGCGCCTCGGAATGCACCAGGTTGGCCTGCTTGCCGGTCAGCTCCTCCACGAGGCGGATGGCGTCCATCAACACCACCGGCTCGTCCGAACCCAGGTTGATCACCTCGTAGCCCAGCGGCCGCAGGGCGGCCACCGTGCCGCGGGCAATGTCATCCACGTACGTGAAGTCCCGCTCCTGGCCGCCGTCGCCGAAGACGCGCACGGGTCGGCCCTCGCGGATCCACTGCACGAAGCGGAAGAGGCTCATGTCGGGGCGGCCGGCGGGGCCGTAGACCGTGAAGTAGCGGAGCACCGTGACGTCGATGTCGAACAGGTAGTGGTAGGTGTAGCAGAGCGCCTCGGCAGCCTTCTTGGAGGCGGCGTACGGCGAGAGCGGGCGGCTCGTGTCCTGGTCTTCGGCGTAAGGCCGCGGATTGTTGGACCCGTAGAGGCTGGAGGTGGAGGCCAGCACGAACTTCGTGACGCCCCGCTCCCGACAGGCCTCCAGCAGGTTCAGCGTGCCCGTGGTGTTCGTGTCCACGTAGACCCATGGATTCTCCACCGACGGCCGCACCCCGGCACGCGCCGCCAGGTTCACGACGCCCGCGAACGGCGTACCCTCCGCCCCGGCGAAGAGCGCCTCCACCGTGGGTCGCCGCTCGATGTCCCCCTGGTGAAACGTGAAGCCCCGCACGCCGCGCAGCCGCGCCAGGCGCCACTCCTTCAGCCGCACGTCGTAGGCGTCGTTCATGTTGTCCACCCCCACCACCTCGTCCCCGCGCGCGAGCAGGATGTGGCAGACCTGGGAGGCAATGAATCCGGCGGCGCCGGTGACGAGATAGCGGGCCATGCTGTGCGCTTCGGTAAGGGTCGGCGTGTAGGCTCGGCGTCCGAACGCGGACACCCGAAAGTCCGGGCGGCAATGTAGGCGGGATGGGGGCGGCCGCAACCGCCCTACCGCAACGCCCCCATCACGGCTTCGATCAGCGCCGGGTGGGCGTCGTAGGCCGTGCGCATCTGCGCCAGCTCCAGGCGCTCCCGGTTGGTGTGGGCGTGGCGTTCCTCACCTGGCGCGAAGCCTATGGTGGGGATGCCGGCCACGCCGCAGGTGTGGCCGCCGTCAGTGGCAAAGGTCCAGGGGCGCGTCTCGGGGCGGCGGCCGGTGGCCGCCTCCACGGCGCTGGCAGCGGCGCGCACCACGGCGTGGTCGGGCGCGAGCAGGTAGCCGGGGGTGAAGAGGCGCCGCTCCTCCTGGCGGTCGGTCCAGGTATGCTGACGCTCCGTGGCGCAGCGGACGGTGAGCGCGCAGCCCTCAGGCAGCGACGCGTGCTCGTGCAGATACGACTCCACCCGCTGCGCGGCGTCCTCGGCGTTCAGCCCCGGCAGCACGCGCCAGTCCAGCACCAGCCGGGCGCGGTCCGGGATGACGTTCCGGCTGGCGGGCAGCGTGGTGGCTTCGGTGGGCGCCAGCGTGGCGCGGCCGAGCACGGGATCCTCCTCCAGCTCGGCGGCAAAGGCCTCCAGCGCCGGCAGCACCGTGCTGAAAGCGTAGAGCGGATTGCGGGCCCGGCCGGGCGCACTCGCGTGGCCAGCCACGCCGGTGATCTCCACGATCAGCTCGGCGCGGCCGCGGTGGCCGATGCACACGTCCAGGTTGGTGGCCTCCCCCAGGATGACGGCGCCGGGCGCCACCTCGGCGGCCTCGATCAGGTGCTCCATGCCCCAGCCGCCGCGCTCCTCCAGGACGGTGTGGGCCACGATGACGCTGCCGGCGGCGGGGTACTCCAGGTAGCGGGCGGCGGCGTAGGTCTGCACCGCCAGGGGGCCCTTGATGTCCATGGCGCCGCGGCCGTGGAGGAAGCCGTCCGCCACGTCGGCCGCGAAGGGCGGGTACTCCCAGGCGTCCTCCTCACCCACGTCCACCACGTCCAGGTGAGAGGAGAGCATGACGGGCGGCGCTTCTCCCCTGCCCCGCGCCACGCCGACGACGTTGCCCACGGCGTCGGAGCGCACGTCCTGGAACCCCAGCACCTTGAGCTCCGCCAGGACCTGGCGCGCCACCTTCTCCTCGCGGCCCGGCGGCGAGGGAGTCCGGATGAGCGCCCGGGCAAAGCCCAGCATACGGTCGAAGGAGAGGTCGTTGCTCATAGGGCGGAAGGTAGCAACGGGCGGCGCGCGCGGCGAGGCGCACAGGGGGGACGCACGGCGAGGCGCGAAGCGGCGCGCGCAAGGGCAGGCGGCGCGCGCGGAGGTCTCCGGGGGACGTCGCTTACGACGGCACGGGGCTGCTCCGGCTGCCGGAGGAGGCGCAAGCACGCGGGGGCCCGCCGCACACGCGCGACGGGCCCCCCGGGCTACGCGAAGAAGACGCGCACCACGGCCTTGAAGGTCTCGAGCGCGGCCTGCGTCTCATCAGCGTGGACGGCCCGGAACCACGGGGCCAGCACCAGGGACACCACGCTCATGAGCTTGATGAGGATGTTCATGGAGGGGCCGCTCGTGTCCTTGAACGGGTCACCTACCGTGTCACCCACCACTGCTGCCTTGTGCGGATCGGAGCCCTTGCCGCCGTGCGCGCCGCCCTCGATGTACTTCTTGGCGTTGTCCCAGGCGCCGCCGGCGTTGGCCATGAAGAGCGCCATGAGCACGCCGGTCACCGTGGCGCCGGCCAGCAGGCCGCCCAGCGCGGCGATGCTGATGTAGCCCACCACGACGGGCACGGTCACGGCCACCAGGCCGGGCAGGATCATCTCCCGCAGCGCGGCCTTCGTGGAGATGTCCACGCAGCGCGCGCTGTCCGGCTTGGCGGTGCCCTCCATGAGGCCGGGGATCTCGCGGAACTGGCGGCGCACCTCGTCCACCATGCCGGCGGCCGCGCGGCCCACGGCCGTCATGGTCAGCGCCGCCACGAAGAACGGCACGGCGCCGCCCACGAGCAGACCGATGGTCACGGCCGGGTCCACGATGTTGATGCCGATGTCCCGCAGCCCCACCGCCGACGCGTAGGCGCTGAAGAGCGCCAGCGCCGTGAGCGCCGCGGAGCCGATGGCAAAGCCCTTGCCGATGGCGGCCGTGGTGTTGCCCTGCGCGTCCAGGGCGTCCGTGATGGCCCGCACCTCGGGGCCCAGGTGGCTCATCTCGGCAATGCCGCCGGCGTTGTCGGCCACCGGACCGTAGGCGTCCACCGACATGGTGACGCCCACCGTGGCCAGCATGCCCACCGCCGCGATGCCGATGCCGTACAGGCCGGCCACCCAGTAGGAGGTGCCGATGCCCAGCGCAATGAGGAGCACGGGGACCAGGGTGGACTCCATGCCCACGGCCAGCCCGTTGATGATGTTGGTGGCGGCGCCCGTCTCACTGGCCTGGGCAATCCGGCGCACCGGGCCGGCGGCCGTGTAGTACTCCGTCACCAGCCCGATGGCAATGCCCACGAGCGAGCCGGACAGGAGCGCCCAGAACGGCCCGCTCGCCGGCAGCGCGCGGCCGCTCACCGGATCGAAGATCTCGAAGCCCAGCCCGCCCACCACGAAGTACATGACCACAAGGAAGAGACCCGCGGCCACGAACGTCACATTGCGCAGCGCCGCGGCCGGGCTGCTCTTCTCCAGCACCTTCATGAGTGCGATGGCCACCAGCGAGGCCAGCAGGCCCACCATGATGGTGATGATGGGCAGCGTCACCGCTTCCACGCGGTTGGCCAGGTAGAGCGGCGAGGTGGCGGCAATGGCAATGCTGGCCACCACGGCGCCCACGTAGCTCTCGAAGATGTCGGCCCCCATGCCGGCCACATCCCCCACGTTGTCACCCACGTTGTCGGCAATGGTGGCGGGGTTGCGCGGGTCATCCTCGGGGATGCCGGCCTCCACTTTGCCGACCAGGTCGGCGCCCACGTCGGCGGCCTTGGTGTAGATGCCGCCGCCCACACGCGCGAAGAGCGCGATGGTGCTGGCACCCATGGCAAAGCCGCTGATGGTGCCGGCGAAGGTGGCGAATTCCAGGTCGCTGATCGCGGCGCTGCCGGCGAAGTAATACCACAGCCCCACGCCCAGCAGCCCCAGCGCGGCCACCGAGAGCCCCATCACGGCGCCGCCGAAGAAGGCCACGCGCAGGGCCTTGCCCATGCCGAAGTCCTTGGCGGCGGCCGTGGTACGCACGTTGGCCTTGGTGGCGGCCTTCATGCCGAAGAAGCCAGCGGCCACCGAGGTGAAGGCGCCCGTGACGTAGGCCAGGGAGGTCATGCCCCCGATGGCCCACCACAGCAGGCCGGCCACCACCACCACGAACACCGCCAGTACACTGTATTCCCGGCGCAGGAACGCCATGGATCCCGCGTGGATCTCATCGGCCAGGTCGGACATGACCTGGGTGCCGGTGCTCTGACGCACGAGGTATACGTAGAGCCCCAGCGCGGCGAGGAGCCCCGCTACGCCGAGGATCGGCGACCACTGGGCCCACATCGTCAACTCGGTCACGACTCCTCCGTCAGCATGTGGCGCCTGTTGGCGCCAGGTTGGCCGGGGCGGCCCGCCCCGGCAGTCTGTGACCCACCGCCGCCATCAGCGGTTGTAGCGGGACACGCTGTCATTGCCTTCTTCCACCCATACGCCCACGACCTCGACCACGATGGGGAGCAACTCCACCACCCGGCGCTCGTCCTCCGCTTCGAAGGGCGCCAGGACCCATGCCGCCAGATCCTCCCCCTCCGGTGCGCCGCCCACGCCCAGCCGCAGGCGCGGATAGTCCCGCGTGCGTAGTGCCGCCTCCACGGACTTGAGCCCGTTGTGGCCACCGCTGCTGCCCGAGGGGCGGAAGCGGAGGCGTCCGGGCTCGAGGGCCGCGTCGTCGACCACCACCAGCAGGTCGGTGGTCACGTCGAAGTCCTCGAGACGGGCCAGCGGCGCCACGGCCACGCCGCTCCGGTTCGTGTAGGTCAGGGGTTTCACGAGGAGCACCGGCCACCCCGCCACTTCCCCCCCGCTGCTGAGGATGGGACCCTCCCGCCGGAAGGGCGGGAAGTCCCACGCCTCGTGCAGCTCGTCCACCGCCCACCAGCCCACGTTGTGGCGGGTGGCCGCGTACTCCGGACCGGGATTGCCCAGTCCGCAGACAACCTTCACCGAGGATCAGGCCGCGCGGGCCCCTACTCCTCGTCCTCTTCCTTGTCGGGCTTCTTGCCGATGACCTCAGGCTCGGGCGCGCCTTCCTCACCCTCCAGGAGCGCCTCGGCCTCGGCCGCCTCGGCCGCTTCGGCCTCCTCCTCCTCGAGCGTCTTGAGCACGGTCGGCGGCGTCACGGTGCAGACCGTGCGCGTCGGGTCGATCAGCGCCTCCACGCCCTCCGGGAGCGGCAGGTCCGACACGTGGATGGAGTCTCCGATGTGCAGTCCGGAGATGTCCACCTCGATATACTCGGGGATGGCGTCCGGCAGGCAGCTTACCTCGAGGTCGTTGATATTGGCGGAGAGCACGCCGCCCTCCTTCACGCCCGGCGCGTCGCCGATCAGGTGCACCGGAATCTCCACCTCGATCTTCTCACCGGCGTGGATCTGGTAGAAGTCCACGTGCAGCACGGTCCCCCGCCAGGGGTGCGCCTGGACCTCGCGCACCAGGGTACGCACCGGCTGCGCCTCCCCCTCGATGTCCAGCTCGACGATGGTATTCTCCACGTGCACCGTGGCAAAGAGCCGCTCCAGCTCGTGGGCATCGATGGACAGCGAGCGGGTTTCCTCGTTGTGCCCGTATACCACGGCGGGAATGCTACCGGTAGCCCGCTGCTTGCGGGCGTCACCCTTGCCCCTGCCGGAGCGGGGCTGGGCCTTGAGGGACGCGTTGGATGCCATCTCGAACTATCTCCTTATGGGGCCGCCGCGGCGGCCGGACTCTTACAGCTTCGATTCAGTCGAAAAGCTGGCTGACGGACTCGTTGGAATGCGTGTACTCGATGGCGCGGGCCAGCAGCTCACCCACCGACAGCACACGCAGCTTGCCGAACGTCCGTTCCTCGGGCACGTGCAACGTATTGGTCACCACCACCTCCACCACCGGCGACGCCTGCAGGCGCTCCGCCGCGGGCCCGGAGAGCAGCGGGTGCGTGGCCGCCGCGTAGACCTGCGCCGCGCCGCGCTCCGTGAGCGCCTGGATGACGCTCGTGAGCGTGCCCGCCGTGTCGATCATGTCATCCACGATGATGCACGGCTTGTCCTTCACCTCACCCACCACGTGCACCACCTCGGCCACGTTGGCCGTGGGGCGACGCTTGTCGATGATGGCAAAGCTGGCGTCCAGGCGGCGGGCAAAGCCCCGCGCCATCTTGGCCGCGCCCACGTCGGGCGCCACGATCACCGGGTCCTCCAGCTGCAGCTCCCGGAAGTAACGCACCAGCACCGGGGCCGCGTACAGATGGTCCACCGGCACGTCGAAAAAGCCCTGGATCTGGTGCGTGTGGAAATCGATCCCCAGCAGCTTGTCCG
Source organism: Gemmatimonadota bacterium (assembly GCA_040905425.1). Classification (GTDB taxonomy): domain Bacteria; phylum Gemmatimonadota; class Gemmatimonadetes; order Longimicrobiales; family RSA9; genus JBBDRO01. Next base: position 16,427 of record JBBDRO010000050.1, read on the forward strand.
CCCCGGCCGACTCCATGAGGTTGGCCACCAGCTTCGCGCCGATGGCCACCCGCGGCTGATCCTTGCGGTCCTGCCGCGCATACCCATAGTACGGCACGATGGCCGTCACCCGGGCCGCCGACGCGCGCTTGGCCGCGTCGATCATGAGCAGCAGCTCCATGATGCTGTCGGCCGGCGGCGGCGTGGGCTGGATGATGAACACATCCCGGCCGCGCGCGTTCTCGTCCAGGCGCACGAAGATCTCACCGTCGGCGAACCGCTTGACCTCCATGTCGGCCAGGCGGGTCTGCATTTTCTGAGCGATTTCCTCGGCCAGGGGCCGATTGGAAGTGCCACTCAGCAGGAGCAGCGGTCCTAGCGACGCATTCTCGGGCATGACCTGCCTGGGCGGCTC
>JBBDRO010000050.1:16920-56776 GCA_040905425.1 Gemmatimonadota bacterium
GCAGGAGCAGCGGTCCTAGCGACGCATTCTCGGGCATGACCTGCCTGGGCGGCTCAAGTACCGTTGGGACAACAGCCGTGCAAGCTACCCACGAACGTGCGGGTGGTCAACCGCGTACAGGGGCGGGTGCGCGCCGCCTGCGTGCGGGTTGTGCGCCGCCTGCGTGCGGGCGGGCGGGCTTTCAGCGCGGGCGCGGCAGATGGATGTCGGCCAGGCGCGCCATGGAGCGCTGATGCACGGTCTGCGCGCGCCCGCCCGTCAGCGAAACCGCGCCCAGGTACTGTTGTACCGTTCGGTCCAATGGCATGTGGTCCCCCAGCAGCGCGGCAAAGCCCAGCGCGCTGTCCACGTGCGTGGTGATGACGTTCTCCTCCGCGCGGGCCAGGGCCAGGAGCACGCGCATCTCCTCCTCATCGGAGCGCTGCTTGCGCTGCCGGACGCCGCGCACCATCACGTCGGGGCGGAAGCGGCGCCAGCCGTCCCCGTCCTCCGCCCCGTCCGTTTCAAGCGACGTCCCCGCGTCGTGGTCACTGGCGCCCCGCCCCGCCGTCTCCTCCGCACGCTCCTCCGCTTCCACGCTCACCAGCGCGCGCGTGCGAATGGCCACCGCCATGGCCTCTGTCAGGTCCATCTCGCGCAGGTAGCGCGTGAGCGCCTCCTCCAGCGAGGCCTGATCCTCCATCAACTCCACGAACTCCGTGGCGTTGTCCACGTGCGCGTCCACCAGGTTCTCCCAGGCCATGGCCGTGGCCACCTCCAGGCGGAGGCGCACGGTGTCGGGCAGGCGGCGCAGTGAGGGGCGTGGCGGCATGACTCGGCTCCGGTCTGTGGTGGCGCGGCGCGAACAGGCCAGCAGGGGCTAGCAGGTTACGGGCCGGCGGGGCGATGGGCCAGTCGGAATGTTACGCGCCCGCCGGCAGTGGGGCGGGTCGGAAGGCTCGGGCGGCCAGGTAGACCGCCCCGCTCACGACCAGCCCGAGGTCCTGGACCACGCCGAACGCGAACACTGCGCTGGTACCGATCACGGCCCACGCCACCGGAATCACCACCAGCCACGGCGGCACGCGCCGGGCGAGCAGCAGCAGGCCGAACGTGTAGATGACCGCGGGGCAAGGAGCGCCGAAGGTAGGGCTGGCCATGTAACGCTGGCCCGCCGCGGCCCCTGCCAGCGGATACAGGACAAGGGCGTAGAGCAGCACGGCACCCGCGAGCGCCTGTCGGACGCTGTCGTCCGTGCGGAAGCGGAGGCCGCCCCGCACCACGCCCCACCAGGCGAACAGCGCCGCCTGGAGGAGGAAGAGGCCGCCGAAGGCGTAGGCGGCCGGGTTGATGGCCGTGAAATACAGCAGATGGTAGGCAAGCCCCGTCCAGCCCCAGAGCACGGCCAGGAACGCGGCCACCCACCGGCCGCCGCGCGGGCCGGCGCCCCCAGTGCCGCTGCGGCCACGCCCACGGCGGCCACCGCAAGAAGCAGCGGAGCGGGCCACACCGCCTGATTGTAAGCCGCGAAAACGCCAAAGAATTCGAGCTCGGTGAACGGCATGCCGCCCATGGATGCCTCCGGGTTCAGTCGGCTTCATCCGGGTTCAGTCGGATTCATCCGGGTTCAGTCGGATTCGTCCGGGTTCAGTCGGATTCGTCCGGGTTCGTCCCAGGTTCACGGGCAGCGTAAGGCGTGGCGCGCGGCGCGGCTGTAGGGAAATCCCGGAAATCAGGAGGAACGTATACGAAACCCTTGCGTTCCGTATTGGCGGGGTGTAGGCTAGATTTGTAACGAGACGCCATCGTATCGGAAAGGTCGCGATGTCGAGAAAACGGACGGACCCACGCCGGCGCGGCCGACCGCGCAGTCCGGAGGTCGAGCGGGCCATCCTCGAGGCGGCGCTGGCCGTGCTGGCCGACGCGGGCTGGGACGGACTCACCATGGAGGCCATCGCGGAGCGCGGCGGCGTGGGTAAGGCGGCCATCTATCGGCGGTGGGATTCCAAGGCTGGCGTCCTGGCCGCGGCCGTGGATCTCCTGGTGCGGGGCATCCGCATCCCGGACACGGGCTCGATCCGCGGGGACCTCCTGGCGCTCATGCACGGCGCCGTAGACCTCTACAGCGGCCAGTCCGGCCGGCTCATGCCCGGACTGATCGCGGCCATGGCGCGGGAGCCCAGCGTGGCGGCGGCCGTACGCCACGGGTTCCTGGTTCCCAGACGGGCGGCGCTCCGAGCCGTCCTGGAGCGGGGCGTGGCGCGGGGTGAGCTGCGCGCCGACCTGGACCGTGAACTGGCGCTCGACGTCATGGGCGGTCCGCTCTTCTACCGCCTGCTCGTGACCGGCGGACCGATCGACCGTACGCTCGCCGAGGGCACCGTGGAGGTGATGCTGCGAGGCTTCTCATGATGCGCATTCACGCCGTGCAGACGGGCACCGTGCGGGTGCACGAGCGCCAGCGCAGCGGCAGGGGCAGCGGGCTGATCCGCTTTGCCAACACGCTGCTGGACCGCGAGTGGACCGCTCCCCTGCCGATCTACGCGTGGGTGGTGGAGCATCCGGAGGGCCTGCTCGTCATCGACACCGGCGAGACGGCGCGCACCGCACGACCGGGATACTTCCCGCGCTGGCACCCCTACTTTCGCCTGGCGGTACGTGAGGAGGTCACCGCCGGTCAGGAGATAGGCCCGGCCATGAAGACGCTCGGGCTCTCCACCAGCGACGTGCGCTGGGTGGTCATGACGCACCTGCACACGGATCACGCTGGCGGACTGCACCACTTCCCCGCCGCCGAGATCCTGGTCTCCGCGACCGAGTACCGGCTGGCGCGCGGCACGCTGGGAAAGCTCCGGGGCTACCTCCCGCAGCACTGGCCCGCGTGGTTCCGGCCGCGGCTCATCAACGTTACGGCCGACGCCACCGGGTTGGACGGTGGCCGACCGCTCACCGCGGTAGGCGACGTACGCATCGTCGCCACGCCTGGACACACCGCCGGACACGTCTCGGTACTCGTTGAGGAGGACAGGCGGGCGTTGCTGTTCGCGGGAGACACCTCCTACACGGAGGCCAACCTGGTGTCGGGCATCGTGGACGGAGTAGCGTCCCTGGGTGGGGGCCAGGCGGCTGCCGCGCGCACGCTGCGGCAGATCCGGCAGTACGCCAGCTCAACGCCCACCGTCTACCTGCCCTCCCACGATCCGGGCGCGGCGGAGCGGCTGACGGCCCGGCGGGAGGTGGTGCAGTTCCCCCGCGCCGGGAAAAACCGAATTCCCCAGATGGCTACGATGCCCGCCTGCCGCGGTACTCTCGCGCGAACGCCGGATAGCCGTCGATCCACCTGCGAACGGGAGGGTTGAGATCCACACCATGGCCGTCCAGTGAAATTACGCTGCCGCGCCCCTCCAGGCGGGTCACCGCGCCGTGCGTCGCCGAGTAGCTCGCGTCCACTTCGCGAGAAATTGCGGCGATCGTGGCCGATCCCCTTTCGAGCACCTGAACAATCTCCGCCTCCAGTCCGGGGCCGTACAGCGCCCGGAGCCGCAGTTCGGGGCAATGCTCCAGAATCCAGCCGATGGGACGTAGCGCGTCGAACTTGAGCGACAATTCGTCCTGCCACAGCCCCCACCTCTCGAAGGCCGGCAGCGCGGCCTCCTTCGCGAGACCACACAGAACCGGGTTCGATTCCGTCCGGTCGAACAGCGCCCGGGGCGTGCGTAGCGGTAGGCAGTGTCGTTGCGCTGCCTTCAGCCGATCGGCCGAGGGGCTCGTCTCTCCTGCGATCTCGATCATTGCGCCGAGAATGGCCGCCGGCAATTCCTCAAGCTCCTCCGCGACCCTACCGAGCCGACGCACGTTCACCAACTCGGAGTGCTGAGCCAGCCACGTCGTTGCGACCGCAAACACTCGATAGTCCCTGGGCGCAGCGACCGCGGTCCGACCGATGAGTTGCTCGAGATCAATCGGGTACGCTGCCGGCTCGACCATGAACCCTCCGCCTGCGCGAGTCCATTCTGCCGCCAAGCGTGCTCGCTCCCGGTCGTTGCTCATGGACCATCCGCTCCCTCTTCGAGATACAGTTGCATCCTGAGTGCCTTGTCTGGCCGGAAGCGTGCGATTCGATCCATCTGACCCAGAACGAATTCGATCTCTTCATCCGTGGGTCGAATCTGCACAAGATCCTCCAGGTCCACCTCGCGACCACCGTAGAATTTGCTGAGGATGAGGTCCATTCGACCGAGCAGAAGTACGCGCAGGTTCCCGAAAGTACCCATCCGGTCCGTGCGCTGGTCGAAGTCTTCCGGCAAGACATCACCGAAGGCCTTGACTCCATCGTTCAGCCAGTGAGGCGACAAGCTCATCTCCAGCGCTACCTGCTGGATTGCCGAGCGGAGTTTGATGAGTGGCGGGTCCGAAAAGACCACGTCCCCATCGGCGGTGCCGCGGTCGACATAGCCGCCGAGGATGAGCGCGGCTCCGCCAGCGATCACGATCCTGGCCTGATCAGGAATGAGCTCGCCCAAGCGTTGCAGGGCGTCCAGCAATTCGCCGCGCGTCATGGGCGTAATTATAGGGTTTTTCCGATACGTCTGTCAAGGTTGTCCGATCCGGGCAATTAGCCCACGCCTGCGGGACGTGCGACGATTGAAGAGGGCGAGGATGCAGGACGGCGCGACCGGGCACGGAGCGGCGAACCACCACCTTGCGACGGCGGGCAGTTCCCCCGGCTGGAATCGAACCAGCACCCGAGGATCCAAAGTCCTCTGTCCTGCCGTTAGACGACGGGGGATCGAACGACATGGAAAGATGATGGCGGCGGGCGGCGGTGGCAACGCGGGGGGGCACCGACCACCTCCGGCCATCCTTTCCATGCGGCCCGGTTCGGGCTGCGATTCGGGTGGCGATCCAGCAGCGGTGCTACCAATCGCGCACGCGTAGCAGCTGATCAGCGCGCGTGCGGGTTCTGTGCGAATAGTTGCGACCAATCGTGCAACCGCCGAGTCCGCACTCGCGCGTGCGGGTCTGACTGCGATTATTGCCACCAGACGCGCAAGCGTCCTGGAGGTCGGCGGCGCTTGCGGCTTTGATTGCACGACCGGCCCGCCGCCTTGTGGGCGTCGGCGCGGCCGCCCGCGCCTCGGAGCAACCACAACCGGACGCGCAACCGAGGTTTTCGGGAGAGAGGATGGGTTGTGGTCGTTGGCGGCCTCAGCCCTCCGCCGCCAGCAGCTCCCGCGTCAGCCGCCCGGCCTGGCGCACCACGTCGTCGATCTCCTCCACGCGGGCGCGGATGGAGGCGGGCAGGCCCTCCTCGGACAGCACCAGATGCGCGTGGCCGCGTACCAGGGTGAGCAAGCGATTCATGTCCGCCAGGATGGGCCGATGGGGTCCCGCGCCGCTGCTTCGTCCCGCTGTATCTCCCACCACCATCTCCCTGCCAGAGTTCGTCCGTGCATGAACGCTAGCGTGGTAAAGGCCTTAGGAGAACCGGTTTGCGGTTACAATGCCGTCATGTGGGGGCGGTGATGAAGACCCGGGCGTCGGGGACGGCGGCCTGGACATCGTGGGCGGCGGCGGTAGCGGCGGCCTGCGCGGTGGCGACGGTCGGCCCTTCCCCGCCCGGAAAGACGCCGAAAACGGCGGATCCGGAACCGGTGAGCAGCGCCGGTGCGGCGCCGGCCTCCCGGAGCACCTCCAGCGCCCGGGCCGCGGCGGGCACCTCGGCCAGCACGAGCGGCTCGAAGTCGTTGACGGCCAGGGCGGCTACCCCCCGCCAGGTGGCTAGCGACACGAGCTCCAGGCGAACTGGCTCGGGGGCTGCGGGCGCGGACGCCGCGGCCACCCGCGTCTCCGCCAGGCGCGCGTAGGCGGCCGCGGTGGCCATGCCGGCCGCCGGGGCGGCCACCACCACGGCGGCCGGGGGGAGCGCGGGGAGCGGCAGCAGGCGCTCGCCCCGGCCCCAGGCCAGCGCCAGGGGGCCGCCCGCCAGGAGGAAGGGGACGTCGCTGCCGAGGGCGGCGGCCAGGCGGAGCAGTTCGGCGGGACCGAGCGGCGCCGCGCCGCCGGGGGCGCGGCCGGCGGCGGCCAGGCGGTCCAGGGCGCGCAGCACGGCCGCGGCGTCGCTCGAGCCGCCGCCCAGGCCGGCGCCGGCGGGGATGCGCTTCACCAGGTGGATGGCGCAGGCGGGGGTCACGCCCGCCCGCTGGCACCAGAGCGTGGCGGCCCGATGGGCCAGGTTGTCTTCCGGGGCGCCGAGTTCGGCGCCCTCGACGCGCAGGGTGACGCCGGAGCTGCCCGGCCCCACCCACACGTCATCGTGCAGCGCCAGGCGGCAGAAGAGCGTCTCGAGCTGGTGGAAGCCGGACGCCTCGCGCGCCAGGATGCGCAGGCGCAGGTTGAGCTTGGCGTGGGCGCGTTCGTGGAGCGCGCCGGGAGGGTGCGCGGGGACGTCGCTTACCTCCGTCACAGGCGCGGGTGCTCCGGGGTGACGCCCGTGGTCCGCTCCACCTCCTGCTCGACCACCTCTTCGGAGCGGCCCAGCTCACCCACCGACAGCCCCAGGCGCCAGGCGTACCACAGGCCGAGCAGCGTGACGGGGATGAAGCCGGCCAGGTGGAAGCCCACGGCGTAGGCCAGCGCGCGCACCTCGGCCTGGCCCCAGAGGCCCACCAGCACCACGTCGGCGGCCAGCTCGAAGACGCCCCAGAAGCCGGGGGCGCTCGGCACGGAGACCATGAGCGCCACGACCGACTGGAGGAAGAGCGCGGCCACGTAGCCCAGCTCCAGGTCGAAGGCGGCGAAGGCAATCCAGAAGCCCACGGCGTTGAAGAGCCAGAGCGCCGCGCTCCACGCCAGCGCGCGGGCCATGAGGCGCGGCTCGCGCAGGGCGCCCACGCCGGCCAGGAAGGCCTCCAGCGCGTCCACCACCAGGCGGGCGATGCGCTTGGGCAGCACGCGCACCGCCGCACGCTCGAGCAGGCGGACGGAGCCGGCCGGCCAGAAGACCATGACCATGAGCAGGCCCACCGCGGCCAGCACGGTGACGCCCGCGCTGCGCACCACGCCCATGTATTCGAACTGGCCGCCGGGGAAGCCGGGGAAGCCGGGCAGCCACATGGCCACGAAGAGAAAGCCCACCACGAAGACGCCGTCCAGCAGTCGCTCCAGCACGAGCGAGCCGAAGGACGCCACGATGGGAACGGGCGTCATGCGCGAGAGGGCGTAGGCGCGCGCGAACTCCCCCACGCGGGCGGGGAGCAGGTTGTTGCCCATGAAGCCGATGGTCACGGCGGCGAAGCGCGAGCGGAAGGTGGTGCCGGGACAGACCGGCTCGAGCAGCGCCTTCCAGCGCCAGGCGCGGATCCAGAAGACGCCGGTGGCGGCCGCGGCGCTGAGCAGGAAGAGGAGCGGGTCGGCGCGGCCGATGTCGGCGGCCACGTGGCCGAGGTCCACGTCGCGGAAGACCCACCAGAGCGCCAGGCCGCTGACGAGCAGGCCGAGGGCGGCCTTCCAGGCCATGCCGCCGCGACCGCGGCCGCTGCCGCTGCTGCCACCGGGGCCCGCGGGCGGCGTCCCTGGCGTCCCCGGCAAGGGCGTCCCCGGCAAGGGCGTCCCCGGCGGCGGAGGCGTCATCGGGGAGGCGGGTTCTGGAGGGTCTACCGGGGGCGGCGCTCCGCTCACTCCAGTCCGAGGCGGATCAGGTCGAACACCTCCTCGACCTTCTCGCGCGCGTCGAGGTCATCCCCGGCGGTTTCCTCGAGGTCGGCGCGCAGCTCCAGCGCGGCGCGCAGCGCGGCCTGGCCGCTGTAGCACAGCTCCGTAATGTCCACCACCTCATCGGCCTCGATCATCGTGTCCTCCTCGGGGGTGGTCAGCGGGTCACCATGGGGCGGGGGCGGCTCGGTTACGGCCTGCGCCTGCACCAGCCCGGCCGAGGACGGCGCCGCGGTGGAGACGGCTTCCCCCTCGCCGTAGCGCTCCAGCAGTTCCGCGCGCATGTGGCGCAGGCGAGCCAGCGAGTTGTTGCCGGCCGGCTCCTCCCCGCGCTGCAGGGCGTCACGGGCCTCGATCAGCACCACGCGCGCGGCGCGGAAGACGTCGAACCACTCGTGCTTGACCGCCACGCCGAGCTTGGCTATGACGCGCGTCAGGTCCTCCACCGCGCGCAGCGCCTCGGCCACGGCGGGGATGTCCTCCAGGCGCGCGGAGCCCAGCAGCGCGCGCTGGCGCCGCAGGATGGCCGTGAGCGCCTCCTGGTCCTCGGGGTTCTCCTTCAGACGCGCCACGCCCTCGTCCAGCGTGTCCGCAATGCCGGCCACCTCGCGCGCGGCGAAGGCGCGGAACTCGGCGTCGGGATCGGCGGCCTCCTCGCCGTCCTCGGCGGTGGTGTCATCCGGGGCGCCCACGTCACGCCAGCGCTCGGCCGCCTCGTCGGCCCGGCGGCGCGCGGCGTCGTCGTCCAGCTGGCCCTCGGCCAGGGTCTCCAGGTCATCCACGGTGGAGCGCACCCGCTCCATCATCTCGTCCGTCCAGGTGAGGGCGCCCTCCGCCACGCGCCGGGCCGCGCCCTCAAGCGCCAGCGACGCGGTGTAGAAGTCCTCCTCGCGCGCCATCTGCGACACGCCGCGGAGTCCGCGCGCCACGCGATGCAGCTCGTGCGCGTCGGCCGTCTCGGCGCCCTCCTCGAGCACCTCGGTGAGGCGTGTCAGGTAGCGCTTGGATTCCTCCTCGAAATAATCGCGCAGCGTGGCCATGCTCACTTCCCTCCGGCGCGATCCGTACGCGCCACCCGGATGATCTCCCGCATCTCCCGCACCGCGGCTGCCATGCCCGTGAAGAGCGCGCGGCTGACGATGCTGTGCCCGATGTTCAGTTCCTCGATGTCGCCGATGGCGGCCACGCCGGCCACGTTCTCGTAGGTCAGCCCGTGCCCGGCGTGCACGGCCAGCCCCTGCGCGCGGGCCAGCGCCGCCACCCGGCGCAGGCGCACCAGCTGCCCGGCCACCTCCTCGTCCACCCAGGGCGCCGCGGCGCGCTTCCACGCCTCCGCGAACTCCCCCGTGTGCAGCTCCACCGCCGCCACGCCCAGCGCGGCCGAGGCGTGCACGGAACCCTCGTCGGGATCGATGAAAAGCGACGTTCGCACCCCAACCCTCTGCAGGCGCTCCACCGCCGCCGCCACACGCCCCCTGCCGGCGGCGTCCGCCAGATCGAGGCCGCCCTCCGTGGTGATCTCCTCCCGCTTCTCCGGGACGAAGGTGGCCGCCATGGGGCGGAGCTCGAGCGCTACCTCCACCACGTCACCGGCGCTGGCCAGCTCCAGGTTCACGCCGGTGCGCACCGTCTCCTGCAGGAGGCGCACGTCACGCTCCTGCACGTGACGGCGGTCCTCACGCAGGTGCACGGTGATGCCGTCGGCGCCGCCCAGCTCCGCCAGCACGGCCGCGCGCACGGGATCCGGCTCGTTCGTGCGCCGCGCCTGCCGGATCGTGGCCACGTGGTCGATATTGATGTGGAGGCGCATCAGTCCTCGAGAAGACGTGCCAGCTCGTCGGCGCGTTCCGGTGCCAGACCCGCCGCGCGGGCCATGGCCAGGGTTTCGCGCCCCAGCGCGCAATATAGGGAGCGATCGCCCTCCGACAACCGCGCCAGGTGCATGCGTACGGTGTCCGCGTCCCCGCGCGCGATGGGACCGGTGAGCGCGGCCGGGATGCCCAGATGCTCCAGGTTGTCCAGCGTGCCGCGCATGAGCGGCAGCAGCGCGGGGAGCGCCTCGTCCTCCGGCACGCCGGCGGCCGCCAGCGTGCGCGCCGCGGCCGCGGCCAGCGTGACGAGCGCGTTCGAGGCCAGCACGGCGGCGGCGTGGTAGGTCACCCGCAGGGCGGGCGGGATGACCAGCGCCCTGCCCCGCAGCGCGTTGGCCACGCGCCGCCCGGCGGCCACGGCCGCCGGCTCCCCCGAGACGGCAAAGGCGGCGCCCGTCAGGCGATCCCCCGGGTGCCACGGGTCGGCCACCGCCTGCAGCGGGTGCAGCGAGCCGATGGCATAGCCCACGTGGTGGAGCGGCCCCAGCGAGTCCACCGACAGCGCCCCCGACAGGTGCAGCGCCGCGCAACCGCCCGGCGCCGTGCCGGTCCCCGAATACTCGTAGGCCACCTCCCCGATGGCGCGGTCGGGCACGGCCAGCAAAAGGATCGTGGTGCCGTCCGACACGATGTTCGGGCCGCGCTGGTAGGCGGCGCCCTCGGTGGGGTCCTCGAAGATGGGGTGCGGCGGCGGCTCGATGCCGCGGCCGTGGTAGGTGAGGGACTCCACGGCGCCCGCGCGGCGGAGCGCGGTGCCCAGCGCCAGTCCCATGCGGCCCGGCCCTACGATGACCACGCGCTCACTCATCCCTTCTCCACCACCACGCCGGCGCGCTGGCGGAGGCGGCCGAGCGTGGCCTCCGGCACCCGCGCCACCAGCGAGATCTCCGTGCCTTCCTGCGCCTGTTCCAGCACCTCCCCCTCACGGTAGACGGAGGCCAGCGCCTCCCCGTCGCGGGCGGGAATGCGCACGCGGACGTGCTCGCGCCGGGAGCGCTGGGCGTTCAGCAAGGCCGTCCGGAGCTCCTCCAGTCCACCCGGGCTCTGCGCCGAGATGAAGACGGCCGGCTGCACGAAGGCCGCCCGCGCGCGCTCGCGCAGCAGCTCCTCCTCGGCGTGCGTCAGCCGGTCCGTCTTGTTGAAGACCAGGAGCGTGGGGTGGTTACGCATGTCCAGGTCACCGAGCACCTGCTCCACCACGTCCTTCTGCTCCTCCCACATGGCATGCGATGCGTCGATGACGTGCAGCAGGAGGTCCGCCTCCGCCGTCTCCTCCAGGGTGGCGCGGAAGGAGGCCACCAGGTGGTGGGGCAGCTTGCGGATGAAGCCCACGGTGTCCGTGAGCAGCACCTCCTGGCCGCCCTCCAGCTCGATCTGGCGCGTGGCCGCGTCGAGCGTGGCGAAGAGCCGATCCTCCACAAAGACGTCCGCGCCCGACAGGGCGCGCAGAATGGAGGACTTGCCGGCGTTGGTGTAGCCCACCAGCGCCGCCCGGAACATCTCCGAGCGCCCCTTCCGCTGCGTGGCGCGGCGCTGGGAGACCACCTTCAGCTTGCCGCGCAGGTCACGGATGCGGCGGCTGATGAGGCGGCGGTCCGTCTCCAGCTGCGTTTCACCCGGGCCGCGGAAGCCGATACCGCCGCCGCGCGTAAGGTGCGTCCACATGCGCTTCAGGCGGGGCAGCATGTACTGGAGCTGCGCCAGTTCCACCTGCATCTGCGCCTCGCGCGTGCGAGCGCGCGTGGCAAAGATGTCCAGGATGAGCTCCGCCCGGTCCATGACCCGGATCTTGAGCGTGTCCTCCAGGTTCTTGCCCTGCGCCGGCGAGAGCTCCTCGTCGAAGATGGCCAGCTTGGCATCCCGCTCTTCGAGAAGCTGCTTGAGCTCGTGCGCCTTGCCCTCGCCTATGTAGAGGCGCGGGTGGGGCGCGTCCAGGCGCTGGCCGATGGTACCCACAACCACGGCGCCGGCCGTGTCCGTCAGGCGAGCCAGTTCCTCCAGGTGCTCCGCCGCTTCGGCGGGGGGCACGTCCTTGGTGGGTGCCGATACCAGTACCGCGCGCTCGACGGGCGCTTCGGTGGGCATGGAGTGGTCGATTGCAGGCAGCTCCTGTGGAGGTCTCTGAGGCCCGCCGGAAGTTAGCGGCAGGCCGGCACCGACCGAAAGACGCTAGTGCGTGTCCTGGAGCGTGAACTTCCCCTGGTGCCGGTAAGGAACCGTGCGCCGCACGGGATCGCGTACCTCCACCTGCCCCGCCACGCGGTAGTTGAACGTGCCGCGGTCCATCATCGAGCGCACGGCGGCGCCCATCTGGCTGTAGCCGAACTCGATGGGGATATCCACGCTCACGCTGTCCCCCGAACGCACCCGCAGACGCTCGTCCCAGCTTCCCTCGGCAAAGCGGGTCCAGCCCCCCTCGGTATCCGGATCACTGATCTCCAGATTGTAGGTGAGGCCCTCCATCTCCACGTCGAAGCGGTTGGGATTAACCACTGCCAACTCGGCGATGACCGTGGCGCCGCGCAGCCCGAGGCCGCCCACGCGGACGTCGGTCAGATGCACGCGCGGGCGCTCGAACACGGAGCTGCAGGCGGCCGCGGCCAGGGTGGCCGCGAGCGTGAGCGCCAGGGTGAGGCTGAGGCGGCTGTCAATTCGGCCGCGCGCCCGGGACCATCCCGGGACGCGGAGCCTGGTGATGCAATGCTGCATGATTCTCCTCCTGCTAACCGTGGTACCGGAGCAAGAGGTGGTCCGTTCCGCGGGGGGGGCTTGGCGGACCGCGGCGGGGGGCTCAGCCCCCGTCCCCCCGCTCCGCCTCCCGCTTGCGCTCCTCCCAGTAGGCCAGGCGCTCGGCAATGCGCTGCTCGAAGCCCATGGCGCCGGGCTGGTAGAAGCGGGTGCCGCGCAGGGCGTCCGGGAGGTACTCCTGCGGCGTGTAGGCATCCTCGGCGTCGTGGGCGTAGCGGTAGCCCTCGTGGTAGCCCAGCTCCTTCATGAGCTTGGTGGGCGCATTGCGGATGTGCATGGGGACCGGGGCGGCGGGTGTGTCCCGGGCGGCCTGGCGCGCGGCGCTGAGGGCGCGGTAGGCGGCGTTGGACTTGGGGGCGGTGGCCAGGTAGATGGTCATCTCAGCCAGTGGCAGGTAGCCCTCCGGCGGGCCCAGCACGTGATAGGCCTCGCGCGCGGCTACGGCCATCTGGAGCGCCTGCGGGTCGGCCAGGCCGATGTCCTCGGCGGCCATGGCCAGGGCGCGGCGGAAGAGCACCTTGGGGTCCTGGCCGCCCTCGATCATGCGGGCGGCCCAGTAGAGGGCGCCGTCCGGGTCGCTGCCGCGCAGCGCCTTGTGGTAGGCGCTGAGCAGGTTGAAGTGCGCCTCGCCGCCCTTGTCGAAGCGGGCAAAGCGGAGCTGCAGGGCGTCGCGGGCGCGCTGCTCGGTGACGTGGCCCTTGTCCCCGGCCAGCACGGCGGCGGAGTCCAGGGCGTTCAGGGCGCGGCGCGCGTCGCCATCGGCTTCCTCGGCGATGGTGGCCAGCGCCTCGTCATCCACCCGCAGGCCGCGGCCGCCCAGGCCGCGCTCCTCGTCCGCCAGCGCGCGCCGGAGGATCACCTCCAGCGCCTCGGCGCCGAGCGGCTCCAGCACGAACACCCGGGAGCGTGAGAGCAGGGCGCCGATGACCTCGAACGACGGGTTCTCGGTGGTGGCGCCGATGAGGGACACGGTGCCCGCCTCCACGTGGGGCAGAAAGGCATCCTGCTGGGCCTTGTTGAAGCGGTGGATCTCGTCGCAGAAGAGGATGGTGGCCTTGCCCACGGCCTGCCGGCGCACGCCGGCCTCCTTGATGATCTCGCGCACCCGGGCCACGCCCTCCGTGACGGCGCTGAAGGGCACGAAGGTGGCCCTGGCGTGGCGGGCAATGATGCGCGCCAGGGTGGTCTTCCCGGTGCCGGGCGGGCCCCACAGGATGAGCGAGCCGGGCTCCCCCTTCTCCACCAGCTCGCGCAGCGCCTTGCCCGGGCCGAGCAGGTGCTCCTGGCCCACGAACTCGTCCAGCGAGCGGGGGCGCATGCGGGCCGCCAGCGGCGCGCCGGCGCCGGGCTGCAGCGGATCGCTGGGCGGCTCGGGGGCGCCCCCGCCGAAGAGATTCGGCTGCGTCATGCGTGCGCGCGGAGGACGGTGACGGGCATCGTCGCTTACTAGTGTGCCGGCAGGATCATGCCGAGCAGGAAGAAGGCCAGCACGCCCGCGAAGATGCCGCCCTGGACGAGCCAGGAGTGCTCGTGCTGGGACTCCGGGATGAGGTTGGAGGCGGCCACGTAGAGCGTGACGCCGGCGGCCAGCGGCAGCGCGTAGGTGGCCAGCGGCGCCACGAGCGGCGTCACGAGGGCGCCCAGCACGCTGGCCGCGGCCAGGCCGACCACGCCCCAGAACGCGGCGCGGCGGGAGTTGCCGCTGGCCATCATGATGCTGGCCAGGGCCACGCCGGAGGGGACCTTGTGGAGCAGGATGGCGCCGAAGATGAGCAGACCCAGGCGCTGCGATTCGGCAAAGCCGCCGCTGATGGCCACGCCGTCGAAGAAGGAGTGCGGCAGGAGGCCCACGAGCGCGATGACGCCCACGCTCGGCGAGACCATGGCCTCCGTGTGCGTCTCCTCACCGAAGTGGAAGTGCGGCGTGAGGGCGTGCTGCGTCAGGTGCACCAGCAGGTAGCCCACGAGGACGGCCAGCACCCCGCCGCGCAGCTCCAGCGCCTCGGGCAGCATCTCCACGATGACCACGGCCAGCATGAAGCCGGCGCCGAAGCCCACGAAGGCCTTGAGCACCGACTGGCGCGTGTGCGGCTGGGCCACCACCAGCGCGCCGCCGAGCAGGTTGCCGAGCCCGGCCACGGCCGTCCAGAAGACGCCGCTCACGAGGCGTTCTCCTGGATGGCGTGGAGGGCACGCTCGCGCAGGCGCTCGGGGTCGTTCAGGGCGGGATCGTCGAGCACTTCCTCGAGCAGCCCGCGCAGCAGCTGGCCCATGTCGGGGCCGGGGCTCATGCCCAGGGTGCGCAACTCACGGCCGCTGATGGCCAGCCCGCCCACGTCCAGGGGAGGGTGCTCCAGCAGGACGCGGTGCGCGGCGCGCCAGCGCTCGCTGAGCTCGCGGTCGCCGCGCGGTGTGGGCTGCGCGCGCCACAGCGCGAAGCGCAGGCGGAAGAGGTCATTCACGCGCTCGGGGCTCATGTCCCTGAGCCAGCGACGGATGCCGGCGGGCGGCGCGTCGGGCGGGAAGATGTCTGACTGGCGGGCCACCAGCCACGCCACCCGCTCGGCGTCCGCGTTGGAAGCGCGCAGGCGGCGCATGGCCTCCTCCGTCTTGCGCCCGCCGAGCAGCTCGTGGCCCACGTAGCGCCAGCCGCCGCGCAGGTCGCGGGAGCGGGCGGCGGGCATGCCCACGCCGTGGAAGAGGGCGGCCACGCGCACCACCACCCGGGTGACGGGGAGGGTGTCCACGGCGCGGATGGCCGTGGTCCACACGTCCTGCGTGTCCTCCTCCTGCGGCAGGAAGCCCACGGTGGCGGCCAGCGCCGGGTAGAGCGCGTCCAGCACGCCGGCCCGGGCGTAGAGATCCAGCGCCACGGAGGCGCGGGGCGTCTTGCCGAGCACCTTCCAGAGCTCCTCGCGCACGCGTTCGGCGCTGAGGGTGGGGAGCTCGGGGGCGGCGGCCACGAGCGCGGCCCATGTGCCTTCCTCCACCGTGAGGCCGTAGTGGCCGGCGAAGCGCAGGGCGCGGAGGACGCGCAGCCAGTCCTCGGCAAAGCGCTCGCCGGGCACGCCCACGGTGCGCAGGCGGCCGGCGCGCAGGTCGGCGGCGCCGCGGTAGGGATCGCGCAGCTCTCCCGTGAGCGGGTCCCAGGCCAGGGCGTTGATGGTGAAGTCCCGCCGCCCCAGGTCCTCCTCCAGCGTCTCGGCAAAGGCCACCACGGCGTGCCGCCCGAAGGTCTCCACGTCGCGGCGGAAGGTGGTGGTCTCGTACATGGCGCCGTCGGGTGCCAGGATGCCCACGGTGCCGTGCTCGATGCCCAGCGGTACGGTGCGCCGGAAGAGCGCGCGCATGCGGTCCGGCGTGGCGTCGGTGGCCAGGTCCCAGTCACCGTGGCGCTGCTCCAGGAGGGCGTCGCGCACCGCGCCGCCCACGGCCCAGGCCTGGTGGCCGGCGTCCGCCAGCTTGCGGGCAATCCACAGGACGCCCTCGGGAGGGCGGAGATCCAGCCGCCCCGTCAGCCGCACAGGACGGCGCCGCCGTTCACGTTCAGCACCTCACCCGTGATATGGCGCCCCAGGGGGGAGCAGAGGAAGACGATGGGGCCCGCCACGTCCTCGGCGCTGGCCACGCGGCCCAGCGGGATGGCCGCCTCGATGCGCGTGCGGCCGCCGTCCGCGTAGGGGAGCGCGGCCATCTCGGTGTCGATCCAGCCGGGCGCCACGCAGTTCACGGTGATGTCCCGGGGCGCCAGTTCGAGGGCAATGCCCTTCACCATGGAGATGAGGGCGCCCTTGCTGGCGGCGTAATCGGCGTGACCGGCCTCGCCGCGCTGGCCGGCGGTGGAGCCCACCAGCACGACGCGGCCATGTTCCTCGAGCACGCGCGCGGCGGCGCGCACACAGTAGAAGACGGCGTCCAGGTTCACGGCCAGCGTCTGGCGCCACTGGCCGTCGGCCATCTCGGCCACGGGCACGTCCTCGGGCGGCCAGACGCCGGCGTTGGCCACCAGGATGTCCAGCCCCTGGAAATCGCGCAGCACGTCATCGAAGAGCGCGCCCGCGGCGTCGGGGTCGGAGAGGTCCCCGCCCCACAGGTGGGCGCGCACGCCGCGGCGGCGGACATCCTGCGCCACCTGCTCGGCCTCATCCCGGCGGGTGCGGTAGGTGAGCGCCACGTCCGCCCCCGCCTCCGCGAGCAGCCGGGCGGTGGCGGCGCCCACCCCGCGCGAGGCGCCGGTGACCAGCGCCCGCTTGCCCCGCAGATCCAGTCCAGCACCCATTACGCCCCCATCCACTTGCCGCCCAGTTCCTCGGCGTGCCGCTCCTCGGCGGCCAGGAATTCCTTCAGCATGAGCTCCGTGCGAGCGTCCAGCTCCATCTCCAGCAGGGCCCGGTAGCGCGCCACCTCCCCGAGCTCCCGCTCCCGCGCCTCCACCTCCCACACGTCCAGTCCGGGCACGGGCGGCGGCGTGCCCGGCAGGTCGTTGACCGGAAAGCCCGCCTCCACCAGGCGCGCGGTGAGCCGCGAGAGATGGTGCTGCTCGTCCGCGTGCAGCCCGTTGAGGCGCTCGGCGAGCAGCGTGTCCTCCGCCTCCTCGGCGGCCGCGGCCAGCGTGCGGTAGAAGAGCGACTGGTCCTTTTCCGCGGCGCGCGCCTCGGCCAGCGCGCCGGCCATGCTTCGTGCGAGTGTCATCGGAGCCGCTCCTCTACCAGCGCGCACACACAGTGGCCGAGCGCCAGCTGCAGCTCCTGCGCGTGCGCGCCCGTGTCCGTGGGAAGGATCAGGGCATGGTCCACGTGGTCCCGCAGACGCCCACCGCCCCGGGCCAGGAACGCCACCGTGGTGAGGCCCGCCGCGCGGGCCGCCGCGGCCGCCCGCACCAGGTTCTCCGAGGCGCCCGAGGTGGAGTGCAGGAAGAGCACGTCGCCCGGCCGGCCCAGCGCCTCCACCTGGCGAGCGAAGACCTCCTCGAAGCCCAGGTCGTTGCCGGCGGCGGTGAGCAGCGAGGTGTCCGTGGTGAGCGCCAGCGCGGGTAGCGCCCGCCGGTCCGCCCGGAAGCGCACCACGTACTCGGTAGCCAGGTGCTGGGCGTCGGCCGCCGAGCCGCCGTTGCCGCAGAAGAGCAGCTTGCCGCCCGCGGCGATGGCGGCCGCGGCCAGCTCGGCCACCTCCGCCACGCGCTCCGCCAGCGCGCCGGTGCGCTCCGCTGCCTCGGCCAGCCCGGCCAGGTGGGCGCGCACCGCCTCCGCGCCGCTCACGCGGGGTCCTCGAGCAGACCCTGGAAGCGCTCCAGACCGTACGCCTCCGCCAGGCGCCGCACGGCCTCCGTCCCGCCCCGCTCGGCCGCGGCCTGGAAGGCGCAGGTGAGCAGGGCGTCGGCCGACAGCAGGGGCGTGGCGGCCGCCCGGGCGTTGCCGAGCGCCAGCGCCGCCTTCAGCTCGCGCAGCGCCGCGGCGGCCAGCGCCTCCTCCAGCGCCTCATCAACCGCGGCGTCCCCCGCGGACTCCGGCGTCTCCAGCGCGGCCGTCATGCGCTCCAGCAACTCCGGAGGCGGCGCCGGTTCGCGCTCGCGCAGCCAGGCGGCGGCCCCGGCGCTCACTTGGCCTCCAGCATGCCGCGCACGAGCTCGGCCGTGCGCTCCAGGGCTTCGGCCACCGCGGCGGGGTCCCCCACCCCGCCCTGCGCCATGTGCGGCCGCCCGCCGCCGGAGCCGCCCGTGACCTTGGCCACCTCCCGTACCAGCGCGTCGGCCCGCACACCACGGCTCACCAGGTCGTCCGTCACCACGGCCAGCAGGGACACGCTGCCCCCGCTGCCCCCGCTGCCCCCGCTGCGCCCCGCCACCACCGCCGCGCCGCTGCCCAGCCGCTCGCGCAGCCGATCGCCGAGGGCACGCAGCTCGTCCGGCGTGTCCACGTCCACTTCGGTGGCCACTACGCGGACGCCGTCCACGTCGGCCGCCGCGCCCAGCAGATCCCCCACCACGTCGGCGGCGCCGGCCTGGCGCGCCCGCTCCAGCTGACGGCGCAGCTCACGGTTCTCCTCGGTGAGCTGCTCCAGGCGGCGCACCAGGTTGTCGGGCGTGGTGCGCACCTGCGCGGCGGCCTCGTTGAGCAGCTCCTCCGTGGCCACGGCACGCCCGTAGGCCTCACTGCCCGACACCGCCTCGATGCGCCGCACGCCCGCCGCCACCCCGGTCTCACCCACGATGCGGAAGAGCCCGATCTCCCCGGTGTGCGCCACGTGCGTGCCGCCGCACAGCTCCAGGCTCACGCCGGGCACGGCCACCGTGCGCACCACGCTGCCGTACTTCTCGCCGAAGAGCGCCATGGCGCCGCGGTCCACGGCCTCCCGGTAGCTGGTCTCCTCGATGCGCACCGGCACGTCCCGCAGAATGACCTGGTTGACCGTCTCCTCGATGCGCTTCAGCTCCTCGTACGTGACCGGCTGGTTGTGCGCGAAGTCGAAGCGCAGGCGCTCGGGCGCCACCAGCGAGCCACGCTGCACCACGTGCTCGCCCAGTTCGGCGCGCAGCGCGGCGTGCAGCAGATGCGTGGCCGTGTGGTTGCGCTGCGTGTCCCGGCGCGTGGCCCCCGGCACCGTGGCGCGCACGCGGAGCGGGGCCGCGGGGCCGGGGAAGTCCCCCTCCACCTGCCCCAGCACCGCCACCGCGCCGGCCACGTGGCGCACATCATCCACCGCCAGGCGCCAGCCGTCCCCACTGATCTCACCGGCGTCACTCACCTGCCCTCCGGCCTCCGCGTAGAACGGGTTCTCACGCAGCTGCAGCGCCAGCCGCCCGTTCTCCCTGCGGAAAGCGACGACGTCCGTTTCCACCTCGAGCGTCTCGTAACCCACGAAGGCCTGTTCCGCGTCCGGCGCCACCGTCTCCCAGCCCTCGGCCAGCGCGTCGGCGCCCACCCCGTGGCCGGCCGCCTTGCGGTCCTGGCGGGAGCGCGCCCGCTGCTCCTCCAACGCCGCCTCATAGCCGGCCGTGTCCACCTGCCAGCCGCGCTCGCGCGCGATGAGCTCCGTCAGGTCCACGGGGAAACCGTGCGTATCGTGCAACTTGAAGACGTCCTCCCCGGGAATGGTGGGCGGCGGCAGCTCCGCTTCGGTGAGCGGGGGCGTGAGTTCCTCGATGCGGCTCATGCCCAGGTCGATGGTCTCCAGGAAGCGCTCCTCCTCCTGGCGCGTGGCCGTGAGCAGGTGCTCGCGGCGCTGCTCCAACTCCGGGAACGCCTCACCCATCTCCTCGATCACCCGCTCCACCACGGCCACCAGTGTGGGCTCCCGCCTCCCCAGCAGCCAGGCGTGGCGCACGGCGCGGCGCAGGATGCGGCGCAGCACGTAGCCGCGACCCTCGTTGCTGGGGAAGACCCCATCGGCTAACAGGAAGGCCACGGCGCGGCTGTGGTCCGCCAGCACCCGGTAGGAAACGCCTTCCGGCGTATCGTACTCGTAGGGTGTGCCCACCACCTCCACGGCGCGCTCGATGAGCCGCGTGAAGAGGTCCGTGCGGTAGTTGGAGTCCACGTCCTGGAGCAGCATGGCCAGCCGCTCCAGCCCCATGCCCGTGTCGATGGACGGCGCCGGCAGCGGGGTCAGCGTGCCGTCAGCGCCGCGGTCGAACTGCATGAAGACCAGGTTCCAGAACTCCAGGATGTCATTGCGGTCCGTGGCGGCCACGAACGCCTCGGCCGTAAGCGCGCCGCCCAGCTGGTCGGCGGGGCGCCGATCGAAGTGGATCTCCGAGCACGGTCCGCACGGCCCCGTCTCCCCCATCTGCCAGAAGTTGTCCTCGTCGCCCAGGCGGACGATGCGCTCCTTGGGCAGCCCGGCCACCTCCTGCCAGAGGCGCTCCGCCTCGTCATCCGTGTGGTGGACCGTGGCCCACAGGCGCTCCGGCGGCAGGCCCAGCTCGTCAGTCAGGAACTCCCAGGCATAGCGGATGGCGTCCCGCTTGAAGTAGTCCCCGAAGGAGAAGTTGCCGAGCATCTCGAAGAAGGTGTGGTGGCGCGGCGTGACGCCCACCTCCTCCAGGTCATTGTGCTTGCCGCTCACGCGCAGGCACTTCTGGGAGGTGGCCGCGCGGCTGTAGGCCCGCTCCTCCTGGCCCAGGAAGGTGCGCTTGAACTGCACCATGCCCGCGTTGGTGAAGAGCAGCGTGGGGTCGTCCGCCGGTACCAGCGGACCACTGGGCTGCACGGTGTGGCCGTGCCGCTCAAAGTATTCCAGGAAGCTCTGCCTGATCTGGGCTGCCGTCATAACCTTGTTTTTCGCACGCGTTCGAGGTCGAGCCGATTAATATAGGCGGGCACGTGTGGCTTGCGAAGGGCGGGCCCGGCTGGCGGTGGCTGAGCATGCGCCACACGCAACGAAGCCCGCGGGGGACAGGACCAACCCCCGCGGGCTTCCGGGTGCGGCGCGGCGCAACGCCCCGCGGCGCCCCGTACCGCCCCGCCTCACTCCTCGAAGTCCTCGTCGTTCTCGTCGGCAACCACGCCGGGACGGTTGGTGCCGAGCGCAGCGCGGATGCGCGCCTCCACCTCATCGGCCAGCTCCGGGTTCTCGCGCAGGTACTGCTTGGCGTTCTCCCGCCCCTGCCCCAGCCGCGTCTCCCCGTAGGAGAACCAGGCGCCGGACTTCTGCACGATGTCCTGCTCCACGCCGATGTCCACGAGCAGCCCGGTATGACTGATGCCCTCGTTGTACATGATGTCGAACTCCGCCTGCTTGAAGGGCGGCGCCACCTTGTTCTTGACCACCTTCACGCGCGTCCGGTTGCCCGTCAGCTCCTGGCCCTCCTTGATGGCGCCGATGCGCCGAATGTCCAGGCGCACGGAGGCGTAGAACTTGAGCGCCCGGCCGCCGGAGGTGGTCTCCGGGTTGCCGAACATGACGCCGATCTTCTCGCGGATCTGGTTGGTGAAGATGACCGACGTCTTGGAGCGGTTCACCGCGCCCGTGAGCTTGCGCAGCGCCTGGCTCATGAGCCGCGCCTGCAGCCCCACATGCGAGTCCCCCATCTCCCCCTCGATCTCGGCGCGCGGCACGAGCGCCGCAACCGAGTCGATCACCACCACGTCCACCGCGCCGCTGCGGATGAGCAACTCGGCGATCTCCAGCGCCTGCTCCCCCGTGTCCGGCTGGCTGACCAGCAGGTTGTCCACGTCCACGCCCAGCTTGCGGGCATACTCGATGTCCAGGGCGTGCTCCGCGTCCACGAAGGCCGCCACCCCGCCCCGCTTCTGCGCGTTGGCAATGATGTGCAGGCAGAGCGTGGTCTTACCGCTGGACTCCGGGCCGAAGATCTCCGCGATCCGGCCGCGCGGAATGCCGCCCACGCCAATGGCCACGTCCAGGTTGATGGCGCCCGTGGGGATGGCGTCCACCGCGATCTTCGGCCCGTCCACGCCCATGCGCATGATGGCGCCCTTGCCGTAGTTCCGCTCGATCTGGGAGATGGCCGCGTTGAGCGCGCGGGTCTTTTCGTCCTTCGGATCGGCCGCCATGTGCGTCTTGCCTCGTTCGGGGAGTGCCGGGTGGCTTTCGGGTGGTGTTCGGTTTCGTGCGTCCAATATGGGACCGGGAGGGCCGCTTGAAAAGGCCGGCGTGGGACGATCGCCTGCGCGGATGGGTCAAGCGGCTCAGGCCAGGGCTTTTCTCAGCGCCTCGATGGCGCGGTCGATGCCCTGGTCGTCCACATCCAGGTGGGTGACCGCACGCACGCGCCGCGGCGTGAACGCAATGAGCCGCACGCCATGCTCGGCCACGCGCCGGACCACCTCCGCGGCATCCAACCCGGGGGGCTCCACGTCGAGCATGACAATGTTGGTGTCGGGCGCCACCACGCGCAGCGCGGTCAGCTCGCCGGCGGCCTCCGCCAGCGCGCGTGCCCGGCGGTGGTCCTCCGCCAGGCGCTCCATGTGATGGTCCAGCGCGTAGAGGCCGGCCGCGGCCAGGATGCCCGCCTGACGCATGGAGCCGCCCAACCGACGGCGCACCTCCCGGGCGCGGTCGATATCCCCGACGCGGCCAGCCAGCAGCGAGCCCACCGGGCAGCCGAGCCCCTTGGAGAGCGCCACCATCACGGTGTCCGCGTGCTCGGCGTAGCGCGCCGGCTCCTGGCCGCTGGCCACGGCGGCGTTCCACAGGCGGGCGCCGTCCAGGTGCACGGGCAGCCCCAGCCGGTTGGCCAGCGCCCGCACCTCCGCCGTCACCTCCAGTGGCTGGATGCGGCCGCCCGCGCCATTGTGGGTATTCTCCAGGCAGATCAGGCTGGTGCGAAGCTGCCGCGCAAAGTCCGGCCGGATGGCCGCCTCCACCGCCGCCGCGCGGAGCACGCCATCCTCGGTGGGCACCGGACGGAGCTGGATACCGCTCAGCATGGCGGCGGCGCCGAGCTCCCAGTCGATCACGTGCGCCCGCGCCTCGGCCACGGCCTCGGTGCCCGGGCGGCCCAGCACGGCCAGCGCCGCCTGGTTGGCCATGATGCCGCTGGGAAAGAAGAGCGCCGCCTCCTTGCCGAGCACCGCGGCCACGCGCGCTTCGAGCGCCTGGACGCTAGGATCCTCGCCCAGGGCGTCATCGCCCACCTCGGCCGCCGCGATGGCGGCGCGCATGCCGGGCGTGGGGCGGGTGACGGTGTCGGAGCGGAGATCCACGGGCGTGCTCACGGGCGGACGGCCTCAGGCCTCGTCCATGACGCCTTCATCCGTCTCCAGGCGGAAGCCACACGCGCTGCAGAAGCGGCTGCCGCCCGCATTGGGGGTGGCGCAGCGGGCGCACACGGCGCCGGCGCGGAGCGCCTCGCGATAGCTGTCGATCTCCGCGCGCAGGGCGGGATCCAGCGCCGCCTCGCCGGTGGCCGGACCGGGATGGTCCTCCAGGTGGGGATCCCACGCCTCGTCCCGGGTACGGAGGAGCGGCCAGACCACGGCGCCGAAGGCCACGAGGGCCACCAGGATGACAACGGCCATTTCCATGAGCGGCAATATCGCACGCGGCCGGGACGCCCACAACCGAGCGGAGGTGGACATGGACGAGCCGGCCGGCCGGGTCTTCGGACGGCACGAGCCGAACACCCTGGCGCAGTTCCGGGACGTGGCCGCCCGCGCGGAGCGCGCCGCGCTCATGGCCGACGGGCACGTGGGCTACGTCATGCCCATCGGCGGCGTGGCCGCCTACCGCGAGCGCGCCAGCGTGGTGGGCGTGGGCTTCGACATCGCGTGCGGCAACGCCGCCATCCGGACGGACCTCAGCGTGCACGACGTGCTGCCCCGCCTGGACGCGCTGGCCGACGAGATCCAGAACACCATCAGCTTCGGCGTGGGACGCAGCAACCGCGCGGACGACGCCCCCGTGGATCATCCCCTCTTCGAGGATCCGGCGTGGGAGGCGGTGCCGGCCCACGCACGCCAAGCCCTCCGCGCCAAGGCACGCGAGCAGCTCGGCACGGTGGGCAGCGGCAACCATTACGTGGACGTCTTCGGCTGCGAGCGGGGCCGCGTCTGGGTGGGCGTCCACTTCGGCTCGCGCGGCTTCGGCCACACGGTGGCCTCCGGCTTCCTGGCGTTGGCGCAGAACGCGCCCTGGGGCAAGCGGGTGCCCGAGCGCGAGACGCTGCTGGAACTCTCCACGCCGCTCGGCGACGCCTACTGGCAGCTCATGAACCTGGCCGGCCAGTACGCCTACGCCGGCCGCGAGTGGGTGGCGCGCAAGACCGTGGAGATCCTGGGCGGGACGGAGCTGGAGCTCGTGCACAACCACCACAACTTCGCCTGGCGTGAGCGCCACGAGGGGGAGGACTACGTGGTGGTCCGCAAGGGTGCCACGCCCGCCTTCCCCGGCCAGAAGGGCTTCGTGGGCGGCTCGATGGGGGACGACTCCGTGATCCTCCAGGGCGCCGCCGCCGACAACGAAGCGCAGCGGGCCGCCCTCTACTCCACCGTCCACGGCGCCGGCCGCGTCATGAGCCGTACGGAGGCCGCCGGCAAGCGGAATCGCCGCACCGGCAAGGTCACCCGCCCCGGCAAGGTGAGCCCGAAGATGATGGAGGCGTGGCTACGGGAGAAGGGCGTCACGCTGCGTGGCGGCGGCCTGGACGAGAGCCCGCACGCCTACCGCCGCCTGCCCGACGTGCTGGCCGCCCAGGGAGAGACCATCGAGGTGCTGCACACGCTGACCCCGCTCATCGTGTGCATGGCCGGCGCCAACGAGTTCGATCCGTACCGCGATTAGGCCGCGCGGACCGGCGCTGCGGACCGGCGCTGAGCGTACCCCCAGGGAGAAGCACACCGGAACGCTCGGAGAATTTCGCGCGCAACCGCGTGGTTGAGCCAAAATATTGTATACTGTATACTGTATACTGTATAATGGCGGAGACTTTTGCGCTTTTTTGAACGCGTGCGGACAGTAACTGCTTGCGGCACAGTGGTCGCAGGCGGTTCGTCCCTGATAAACACATGTATTTAACGCGGGCACCGGCCCGGATTTTCCGGGCATTCCAGAAGAGGGGCCCCGGAGCCTACGCGGTTCAGCCGCCGCCGGTTCCGCCGCCGCCGGTTCCGCCGCCGCCCGCGCCCCCCATCACCAGCGCCCCCACCCCGATCCCCAGCGCGTCCCACACCAGATCCCGCACGCTGAACGATCCTCCGCGCCGCCGGTCCGCCACCTCCTTGGCCACGCCCAGCGCCGCCGCGGCCACCACCGCGCCGCCGCGGGCCGCGTCCGCCTCCAGCCCCGCCGCCGTGCCCATGGCGTGGCCGAAGGCCACGGCGGCGTAGGCGTGCAGCGCGTGACGCACCTTATCCTGGCCGAACCAGGGGTCGGACGGGGCCTGCGCGGATGCCGGGGAGATGAATGCCGGGAAGATGGATGCCAGGGATACGGGCGTCGGTGGTGCGGAGCGGACGAGGGCGGCCTCGGCGAACGTCGCTTGAAAGGGGGCACCGGGGGGCGTCCCCAGCAGCAGCAGTAAAGCGACGACGCTCACTCCGCGTGCGCCGCGCGCGCCCACGCCAACGCGGCCTGCACGGCGCGCCGCCAGCCGGCGATGAGCGCCGCCCGGTCTCCGGCGCGCGGGCCGGGTTCGAAGCGGTCCGGCTCGGGGCGGGCGTGCAGGAAGGCGTCCGCGTCCTGCCAGACGCCGGCCGCGATGCCGGCCAGCCCGGCGGCGCCCAGCGCGGTGGTCTCCACCATCTGCGGGCGGCGCACGGGCAGGTTCACGATGTCCGCCTGGAAGCGGGCCAGCCAGTCGTTGGCGGACGCGCCGCCGTCGATGGCCAGCTCCCGCGCCGCCACGCCGGAGTCGGCCTCCATGGCCTCCAGCACGTCGAGCGTGGAGTAGGCCATGGCCTCCAGGGCGGCGCGGGCCAGGTGCGCGCGGGTGTTGCCGCGCGTGAGCCCCACGATGGTGCCGCGCGCCTCCGGCTCCCAGTGCGGGCCGCCGAGCCCCACGAAGGCGGGCACGAAGTAGACGCCGTCGTTGCCCTCCAGCGAGCCGGCCAGCACCTCCGTCTCGGCGGCGGTGCCCAGAATCTCCAGCCCGTCGCGCAGCCACTGCACGGCCGCGCCCGCAATGAAGATGGCGCCCTCCAGGGCGTAGGCGGGCCCGCCCGTGGGATCGCACGCCACGGTGGTGAGCAGGCCGTGCTTCGAGGGCACCGGCTCGTCCCCGGTGTGCAGCAGCAGGAAGGCGCCCGTGCCGTAGGTGTTCTTGGCCATGCCCGCGCGCACGCAGCCCTGGCCGAAGAGCGCCGCCTGCTGGTCGCCGGCCACGCCGCCGATGAGGAGCGGCGCGCCGAAGAGGTCGGGCGTGGTGTGGCCGAAGTCGCCGCTCGAGGGACGCACCTCGGGGAGCGCGGCGGCGGGCACGCCGAAGAGCTCCAGCAGCTCCTCGTCCCAGGCACGCTCACGCAGGCCGTAGAGGAGCGTGCGGGAGGCGTTGGTGGGATCCGTGGCGTGCACGGCGCCGCCCGTCAGCTTCCAGATGAGCCAGGCGTCCACGGTGCCCACGGCCAGGCGGCCGCCCTCCGCGGCGGCGCGCACCTCGGGCGCGTGCTCGAGCAGCCACTCCAGCTTGGTGGCCGTGAAGTAGGGATCGGCCACCAGCCCGGTGCGCTCGCGCAGCCAGTCCTCGCGCGGCTTCAGCTCCCGGCAGCGCGCGGCGGTGCGGCGGTCCTGCCACACGATGGCGCGGTGCAGCGGGCGGCCGCTCTCGCGGTCCCAGGCCACCGCCGTCTCGCGCTGGTTGGTGATGCCGAGCGCCACGATCTCGGGCGCTTGGCCGGAGCCGCCGCCGGCGCCCTCCCCCACCCGGCCGCCGCTCGCCGTGATGGCCTCGCGCGCCACCCGCAGCGTAGTGTCCCACAGCTCGGTGGCATCGTGCTCCACCCATCCGGGCTGCGGGTAGTGCTGCGTGAACTCCGCGTAGCCGCGGCCCAGCTCGGCACCGTGCTCGTCCAGCACGATGGCCGTGCTCCCCGTGGTCCCCTGATCGATGGCCAGCACGGCCTTCATAACGCCTCCAGTGTGCCGAACGCGTAGCGCCAGCCGTGCGCCTCCAGGAGCGCGAGCAGCCGCGCCACGGGCAGTCCCATGACGGTGAAGAAGTCTCCCTCGATGCCCTCCACCAGCGCGGCGCCACGGCTCTGGATGCCGTAGGCGCCGGCCTTGTCCAGCGGCTCGCCGGTGGCGGCGTAGGCGCGCGCAAGATCCTCACCGAAGGGGCGCATGCGTACGCGCGTGGTCTCCACGGCGGCGTGCACCACGCCGTCGCGGGCCACCGCCACGCCGGTGGCCACCACGTGCGTGCGGCCGGCCAGGCGGAGCAGCATGCGCACGGCGTCCGCGGCGTCGGCGGGCTTGCCGAGCAGCTCCCCGTCGATGACCACCACGGTGTCACTGCCCACCACCAGCGCCCCCGGCCGGCGCGCGGCCAGCGTCTCCGCTTTGGCGCGGGCCAGCCGCTCGGCGTGCGCCACGGGCGCCTCACCCGGCAGCCAGCTCTCGTCCACGTCGGCGGGGGCCGCCTCGTGCGCCAGGCCGAGCATGGTGAGCAGCTCGGTGCGCCGCGGGGAGCGGGAGGCCAGCACCAGCGGCGGCGGGCCCGAGCTCATGCGTCCACGCTCGAGCTCATGCGTCCACGCTCGAGCTCATGCGCTCGCGCCCCGCTCCAGGAGCAGCGTCACCGGGCCGTCGTTGGTCAGCTCCACCTCCATCATGGCGCCGAACTCGCCGGTCTCCACGGTGCTGGGGGCGCGCTCCCGGAGGAGGGCCACGAAGCGCTCGTAGAGGGGGATGGCCTCGGCGGGCTCGGCCGCGCCGATGAAGCTGGGGCGCCGCCCCTTGCGGGTGTCCCCGTAGAGCGTGAACTGGGAGACCACGAGCAGGCCGCCGCCCACCTCCTCCAGCCCCAGGTTCATGCGGCCGTCGGTGTCCGCGAAGAGGCGGAGGGAGACGATCTTGTCGGCCATCCAGACCAGCGCGTCCTCCGTGTCCCCGGGGGCGAAGCCCACGAGCAGGGCAAAGCCCTGCCCGATCCGCCCCACCTCCGTGCCATCGATGCGCACCTCCGCGCGGGAGACCCGCTGGAGCACGACGCGCATCAGCAGGCGCGGTGGCGCGCGGACGTGGAAATGGGACGTCGCTTAAACGAGCGTGTCCTCACTCGACCGTCACGGACTTGGCCAGGTTGCGCGGCTGGTCCACGTCACAGCCGCGCATGACCGCGATGTGGTAGGCCAGGAGCTGGAGCGGTACGCTGCACAGGATGGGCGTCAGCATGTCCAGCGTGGGCGGCACGGGGATGAGCGTGTCCACCAGGTCGGCCAGGTCCCCGTTCTGCCCCTCCGTGGTGACGGCAATGACGCGGCCGCCGCGCGCGCGCACCTCCTGGATGTTCGACAGTACCTTACTGTAGATGGCGTCCTGCGGGGCCACCACCACCACCGGCATGTTCGCGTCGATGAGGGCAATGGGACCGTGCTTCATCTCCGCCGCGGGCAGCCCCTCGGCGTGGATGTAGCTGATCTCCTTCAGCTTGAGCGCGCCCTCGAGCGCCGTGGGGAAGTTGAAGCCGCGGCCCAGGTAGAGGGCGTTGGTGGCGTCCTTGTAGGTGCGCGCCAGGTTGCGCACCATGGGGTCCAGCTCGAGCACGCGAGCCACCTTCTCGGGCAGCGCCAGCATCTCGTCGATCATGGGGCCGCCGTCCTCCGCGGAGACGCGCCCCTTCATGCGCGCCATGCGCAGCGCGAACATGATGAGCGCCATGACCTGCGCGGTGAAGGCCTTGGTGGAGGCCACGCCGATTTCCGGGCCGGCGTGCAGGTAGACGCCGCCGTCCGCCTCCCGGGCAATGGTGGAGCCCACCACGTTCACGATGCCCAGCACGGAGGCGCCGCGCAGCTTGGCCTCGCGCATGGCGGCCAGCGTGTCCGCCGTCTCGCCCGACTGGCTGATGACCAGCATGAGCGTCTTGCGATTCACGATGGGCTTGCGATAGCGGAACTCGGAGGCGTACTCCACGTCCACGGGGATGCCGGCCAGCTCCTCGATCACGTACTCGCCGATGAGCGCCGAGTGCCAGGAGGTGCCGCACGCGCAGATGATGATGCGGTCGAAGGCCAGCAGCTCCTCATCCGTGAGGTTCAGGCCGCCGAACTTCACCGTGCCGTCCTCGCGCAGTAGCCGCCCGCGCATGACGTTGGCCAGGCTCTCCGGCTGCTCGAAGATCTCCTTCAGCATGAAGTGGTCGTGGCCGCCCTTCTCGATGGCGTCCAGATCCCAGGACACGCGTTTGATGTCCTTGTCCAGCTCCTCCCCGGTGAAGGAGAGGGTGCGATAGCCGCCCCGGCCGAGCACGGCCATCTCGCCGTCATCCAGGTAGATGACCTGGCGCGTGTGGGCCAGGATGGCGGCCACGTCACTGGCCACGAAGAGCTCTCCCTCGTCGCCGATGCCGAGTAATAGCGGGCTGCCGCGGCGCGCCACCACGATCTTGTCGGGGTCACGCACGCTCTGGATGGCCAGCCCGTAGGCGCCCTCCACCTGCTGCAGGGCGTCGCGCACGGCGTCCTCCAGCGGGTCCCCGTCCTGCCACACCTCCTCGATGAGGTGGACCACCACCTCGGTGTCCGTCTCGCTGGTGAAGGTGTGGCCCAGCTGGATGAGCTTCTTCCGCAGCGTGCTGGCGTTCTCGATGATGCCGTTGTGCACCAGGACAATGTCACTGTCCTCAGTGGCGTGCGGGTGCGCGTTGGGCTCGGTGGGCGCACCGTGTGTGGCCCAGCGCGTGTGCGCAATGCCCACCGTGCCGCGCGGGGCATGGTCCCCCATCTGCTTCTCCAGCTCCACGATCTTGCCCACGGCGCGGCGCACGTCCAGCTTGCCGTCCACCTGGATGCTGACGCCCGCCGAGTCGTAGCCGCGATACTCCAGGCGCTTGAGACCCTGGATGAGCAGCGGCACGGCGTCCCGGTTGCCGATGTATCCCACGATACCACACATATATGTTCTCTCCCCCGCGCCTCAGCCCCTGAGGGCCGCGCGCGCGTCCTCCACCAGGTTCCGGGCCCCGCTCTCCGACGGGGCTTCGGCGATGATGCGCAGGATGGGCTCCGTGCCGGAGGGGCGCAGATGCAGCCAGCGCGCCTCGGCGGGCCAGGCCAGTCGGAGACCGTCCTGCCGGTCCGCCTCGGGTGCGTCCATGGAGCTCTCCAGGCGGTCGTAGGCCGCCGCCAGCTCCCCCGCGTCCCGCGGCAGCTTGTCCTTCACGATCACGTACGGGCGGTGCGCGGCCACCAGTTCCGAGAGCGGCGCGTCCGACTCGGCCAGGAGCTGCACGATGAGGGCGGCGGCCACCGCCGCGTCCCGCGTGAGCTGGACGTCGGGCAGGATCACGCCGCCATTGCCCTCACCGCCGATGACCGCCCCCGCCTTCTGCATGGCGCGCGCCACGTTGATCTCGCCCACGGGCGCCCGCTCGAAGGGTACCCCGGCCGCCGCCGCCACGTCCTCCACCACGCGGCTCGTGGAGAGGTTGGTCACCACCGGGCCGGGGGTGCGGCGGAGCACCAGCTCGGCGGCCAGCGCCAGCGTGAAATCCTCCCCGATGGCGCGCCCCTCGTTGCTCACCAGGGAGAGGCGGTCCGCGTCCGGGTCGGTGGCCAGGCCCACGTCCGCCCCCACCTCCTTCACCAGCGCCTCCAGCTCACCCAGGTTGGCGGCCACGGGCTCCGGCTCCCGATGGAAGCGCCCGTCCGGCTCGGCGTGGATGGCGTGCACCTCGCACCCCAGCTCCTCCAGCAGCCGCGGCAGCAGCACGGAGCCCGCCCCGCGGATGCAGTCCAGCGCCACCCTGAGGCGCCGGGCACGCAGCCGCTCGCGGTCCAGCTGCGGCAGCGCGAGCACCGCCTGCAGGTGGCGCTCCACCGCCCCGTCATCGGCAGCGACGTCCCCGAGCGCGTCCCATGCCGCCCGCGGGATCTCCCGCTCACTCACGTACGCGCGCATCCTGGGCGCCTGCTCGGCGTCCAGGAACATCCCCTCGCCGGAGGCCAGCTTGAGCGCGTTCCACTCCACCGGATTGTGGCTGGCCGTGACGATGATGGCGCCCGCGGCGCCGTGGTGGCGCACGGCCAGCAGCGCGGTGGGCGTGGGACAGAGACCGGCGTCCAGCACGTGGCAGCCGGTGGACTGCAGCGCCGCGGTGACCGCCCGCACCAGCATGGGCCCCGAGGGGCGGCTGTCGCGCGCCAGGATGACGGTGGGGTCCGGGCGGCCGCTGCTCTCGCGCGCCCAGGCGCCGAACGCCGCCGCGAAGCGCGCCACCACCTCCGGGGTGAGCCCCTGGCCCACGCGCCCGCGTACGCCGGACACGCTCACCATCAGATCATCGGGCACCGGGAAGGGCGGCAGCGGAGACGTCAAGACTGTCCTCGGAAGCGGGGAACGTGGGCGGCCTGGTGCCGCCTGCCAAGGCGGGCCGCGGGCGGGGCCCTGCGGCGGCCTCGCCGGCGGCCCGGCTGGCGCCCATATTCGCCGCCGGGAACGGCAAATGTCAACCCGGGTCGGCCAGGGCGCTCACCCGGGCCAGATACTCCTGCATGAGGAACGGCTTGTGGAGGAGCGCCTGCGGCCGGCGCGCCGCCAGCGCCGCCACCTCGGCATCGCCGATGTCACCGGTCACGAATAGAAAGCGCTCCGCCAGCTCGGGCCGCTCCCGCTGCACCCAGCGGTAAAGCTCCACGCCGGATTCCCCCGGCATCTTCACGTCGGAGACCACCACGTCCACGGTCTGGCGCTCCATGACGGTCCGCGCTTCGGCGGCGGACGCCGCCACGCTGACCTCCGCGTTCAGGCGGCGGAGAAAACGGCGCTGCAGCTCACGGATGGGGGCTTCGTCCTCCACCACCAGCACACGCAGGGGGCGCCCTCCCGCCGGGTCCGCCGTGCGCTCCTCGGCTGCAGAGGCGCTGGGGGGCGCCTCTTCCTCAGCCTGGCCGGGCGGCGGATCCAGCGGCACGGAGTCCGGAAAGCAGAGCACCACGCACGCGCCGCCATCCGGTTGGTTCGACGCCCGGGCCGTGCCGCCGAACTCCTCCATGAAGCGGTGCACCAGCGAGAGGCCCAGCCCCGTCCCCTGCCCCGGCGCCTTGGTGGTGTAGAACGGCTCGAAGGCGCGCGCCGGATCACCGAACCCCGGGCCGTTGTCCGCGAACGCCACCTCCACCCGCCCCTCGGCCGACCGCCCGGTGATGCGCAGCGTGCCGGCGCCGCCCGGCGCCATGGCGTCATAGGCGTTGTTGACCAGGTTCAGGAAGGCCTGCTGGATGCGCTGCGGCTCACCCACCACGGACAGCCCCGGGACGTCCACCTGGAGGTCCAGCCCCGCCTGCTGGAAGCTGAAGCGACGCAGGGCGGCCGTCTGCTCCAGCACCTGGTCGAGCGGCACCCGCGAGAGGCGATCCTCCGATTTCCGAGCCAGGCCCAGCAGATGCCGGGTCAGGGAGCGGGCCCGCCTGGCCTCCGCCACCAGGGGCTCCACGTACTCCTCCCGCAGTTCCTCCGCCCCGGGCGGCTCCCCTTCCTCTGCCAGACGCTTCCGCAGGAGCTCGCCATAGCCCAGCACGCTGGCCAGCGGATTGTTCAACTCGTGCGCCAGCCCCGCCATCATGCGCCCCACGGCGGTGAGCTTCTCCGTCTGCACCATCTCGTCCTGGGTGGCTTCCAGCTCGTGCAGCGCCGCCGCCAGCTCCTCGTTACGGGTGCGCAGATCCTGGCGGGCGCGGTCCAGGCGGTCCGCCATACGGTTGAAACTCCTGGCGGCGGCGCCCACCTCGTCACGGCGCGCCACAGCCACACGAACCCCGGGCTCGCCGCGGCCCACGCGCCCCGCCGCATCCGCCAGCTCCAGCAGCGGCCGCGTCAGCCGCCGCTCCAGGAAGGGGACCAGGAGGAGGGGTCCCGCCAGCGCCAGCAGGCCGAAGGCCAGGGCGGCCAGGCGGAGCGACGCGAACGCATCCGCCTGCCGCTCCTGGAGCGCTTCGAGGTCGGCTTCGCGCAGCGCCAGGAACTCATCCAGGGTGCTCTGCAGCTGGAGGGCGTAGGTGAGCGCCTCAGCGGACGCCGCGCGGGCGTCCGCCAGGCTGCCGCTTTCCTGCAGCGTGAACGCTTCGGCCGCCGCCACCTCCAGCTGCTGGTGCTGCTCACGCACGGCCTCGAGACGGCGGCGCTGCTCCCCGCTGAGCGGCCTGAAGAGATAGCGGCGGATCTGCTCGTAGACCTGGTCCCCGGCCGTGCGAAACTGGTCGACCACCTGCGCGTCCCGGGGCGCCGCCGCAAAACCAGCCGCCACGAGTTGGAGGGAGGAGGCGCGCAGCAGCCGGTCGGCGATCCGCTGCTCCTCGATGAACGCGTCCGTGGCGGTGGTCAGCGTGACACGCATCCGGGCCTGGGCCTGCAGCAGGACACTCATGGACAGGAGCAGCAGGACTACCGAGACCGAGGCGCCGAGCAGCACGGTGCGGCGCAGCGAGCCGCGCGGCGGCAGCGTGGGACGCGTCACGGCCGTGGTTCGGGGATCCGGGCCAGCACGTAGTCGCGGGCCACGTCCCCGTTATCATCGAACGCCACGGGGCCGGTGATGCCGTCGAAAGGCGGACGCCCCCGTCCCAGCTCGCTCAGCCAGGCGCGTATGGCCTCGCCGCTCCGGGCCCCGTCGGCAATGGCCTGCAGGAGCACTGTGGTGGCGTCGTAGGTGAGAGCTTCGGGGCTGGTGGGCGGGCGTCCCGCCTGCTCGGCGAAGCGCTGGCTGAAGTCGGCCAGGCGGCCGCCTCCGTCCATGTCCACAAGCGCCACGAAGCGCACGTGGCGCCAGATCTCCTGCCAGGGCCGCGCCAGAGCGCCCTCGACGCCGTCACTACCCAGCACAGGCACCGGACCGAGTTCGGCGTGGACCGCCGGCAGGACCATGGCCAGAACCGTGGAACGCCCCAGCCAGAGGATCACGTCGGGCCTGGCCTCCACGAGGGCCGCTCGCAACCGGAAGAGCGCCGCGGAATCGGGCAACTCCACATGGGGAAAGTCCAGGACGGGCGCGGCATCCCCCGGCTCGAGCGCCTCCAGGAAAGCACTTCGCAGCCCGCGGCCGTAGTCATCGTTCACGTACACCATGGCCACCCGCGCATCGGGGTGCTCGCGGCGCAGTTGCTCGGCCAGGAAAGCGCCCTGTTGCTCGTCCGACTGGACCATGCGGAAGCTGTAGGGGCCCGCCTGGGAATACAGGGGCGCGGTGGAATGAGGCGCCAGCTGGACGATGGCGTTGTCGTTGTAGATCTGCGCGGCCGTGATGCTGGCCGCGCTGTTGGAGTGGCCCACGAGCGCCACCAGGCCGGCCGTGGCCACGAAGCGCTCGGCCGCTTCCAGCGCGGGTGCGGCCAGGTTGTTGGCCGCCAGGATGAACAGGGTGTCCACGCCGGAGAGGCCGGCGGCGGCGGCGTCGGCAAAGGCCATACGGGCCGCCCGGGACTCTCCCCCCATGGCCACGCCCACCACCACCGGTTCGCGCTCACCGCACCCCATCCCGGCCACCACAGCGAGCAGCGCGCCGACCACGGGCCATCGGGACCAGCAGGGACTGGTTCGCGGCGTCACGCGAAGATCCAAGGCTACCCGCCATTCAGTGGGGAACAAAGCGCTACTCCAATCTACACTGGCACCGCGCTGGACGGCACTACGGCAGGTCCCGGCCGAGCAGCGCCACCAGCGCGTCGGGCGCGTCCGCGTTCAGCCAGTGGCCGCCCTCCACGCTGTGCAGCCGGGCCCCCTGCGCCGCCGCCACGCGCGCCGCAGCTTCGTCCGTCAGGACGCTCGAGCGCGTGGCCCGGAGCATGTGGACCTCCACGCCCGCGGGTGGGGACTCCAGCACCTGCCAGAGATCCGTGCGGAAGAAGTCCCGCATGAGCGCCTCGATGGCCTCCACGTCGAAGCGCCAGCGCAGGATCCCCTCCGCCTCCCGCTCCAGGTTGGTGGCCATCCACTGCGCCACGGGCCGCTCCACGCCCCGCCCGGTGAGGGCGTCCACCAGCTCCTGCCGGCTGGTGAAGGCAGCGGGCAGCTCCCGCACGACGCGGAGCATGGCCCAGGCGCTGCCCGCCGGCTCGCGGGCATCCGGCGTGGAGTCCGCCACCCAGAGCTGGCGGAGCCCCGCGGGCGCCCGTCCGGCGTACGCCAGCGCCACCTTGCCGCCGAAGGAGTGGCCCAGCACCGCCGCCGCCGGCCCGGGCAGCGTTGCCGCCAGCGGCACCAGATCGGCCGCCGCGGCCGCGATGGTGTGCGGCGGCGGAAAGCCCTGCGAGTCCCCGTGCTGGCGCAGGTCCACCAGCACCGCCCCCCAGTCGGGACGCGCGCGCACCACCCCACGCGCCACGGTAGCCCAGTTGCGGCCGGTGCCGAAGATGCCCGGCAGGACCAGGAGCCAGCGCTCGGGCTCGGCACCGTCGGCCGTAAGCTTCTCGTGGGCCAGTATGGGTGGCGGCATGGCGCTCCGGTCCGGGTTCATCGACAGGCCCAACGGTCGGCCGACTGGTGGCGCACCGCAAGGCTCCGGCCATATCTTCGCCCCTGTCCGCGCCGTCCGCCCTCACGTCCGAAGACGCCTCATGAGCCACGCGCAGCGCTTTGCCACGAAGACCATCCACGCCGGCCAGGAGCCCGAGCCCACCACCGGCGCCATCATGCCGCCCGTCTTCCAGACCTCCACCTACGTGCAACCCGAACTGGGCCACCCCAAGGCCGGTTACGAATACGCGCGCGTGCAGAATCCCACGCGCGAGGCGCTCGAGCGCAACGTGGCGGCGCTGGAGAGCGGCACGCACGGCGCCGCCTTCGCCAGCGGGCTGGCCGCCATCGAGGCGGTCGTGAAGCGCCTCTCCGCGGGCGACCACGTGGTCTACGAGGAGAACGTCTACGGCGGCACCCATCGCATGTTCCAGATGGTGCTGGCCCGCCTGGGGCTGGAGTTCACGCCGGTGGACGGCCGCGACCTGGACAGGGTCCGCGACGCTCTCCGCCCCAACACCCGGCTGCTCCACCTCGAGACGCCCACCAACCCCATGATGCGCCTGTCGGACCTGCGCGCGCTGGTGGAACTGGCCAACGAGCGTGACGTCCAGGTGTGCGTGGACAACACCTTCGCCTCGCCGTATAACCAGCGGCCGCTGGAGCTGGGCGCGCACATCGTGGTGCACTCCAGCACCAAGTACCTGAACGGCCACTCGGACGTGGTGGGCGGCATCGTGGTCACCTCCGATGACGGCATCGCAGAGGAGCTCCGCTTCCTGCAGAAGGCCGCCGGCGCCGTGCCGGGCCCGTGGGACTCCTGGCTCGTGCTGCGCGGCACCAAGACGCTGGCCGTGCGTATGGAGCGCCACAACCGGAACGGCCAGCGCGTGGCCGAGTGGCTGGCCAAGCATTCCGCGCTGGAGGCGGTCCACTATCCCGGCCTACCCTCCCATCCCCAGCACGACCTGGCCACGCGCCAGATGAGCGGCTTCACGGGGATGATCAGCATGGAACTGGGCTCGCCGGAGCGCGCCAAGCGAGTGGTCGAGGCCACGCGCGTCTTCAGTCTGGCCGAATCGCTCGGCGGCGTGGAGAGCCTGATCGGCCTGCCCGCCATCCAGACGCACGCCTCGGTGCCCCGGGACATGCGGGAGGCCATGGGCGTCACGGAGGGGCTGGTCCGCCTCTCGGTGGGCATCGAGGACGTGGAGGATCTGCTCGAGGATCTGGACCAGGCACTGGCACAGGCGTAAGCGACGATGCCCGTCACCTTCCGGAGGCCACGCATGCTGCGCCGCATCTGCTTCCTTCTCCTCACCGCCGCGCTCGGCGGCTGCGCCGCCGGCGACGCCGGTCCCTGGGACCTGCTCGTCACGGGCGCCACCGTGCTCGACGGCACCGGCGCGCCCGGCTTCGCCGCCGACGTGGCGGTGCTGGACGGCCGCATCGCGGCGGTCTCGACCACACCGCTGCCGCAGAACGCCGCCACCCGCGTGATCGAGGCGGACGGCCTGGTGCTGGCGCCCGGCTTCGTGGACCTGCACGCCCACCTGGACCCGCTGCTCGAGCTGCCCGGCGCGGAGAGCCACGTGCGCCAGGGCGTGACGCTGGCCCTGGGCGGCCCCGACGGCGGCGGCCCGCTGCCGCTCGGCGCGTACCTGGACTCCGCCGCCGCCCTCGGCGTGGGGCTGAACGTGGCCCACCTGGTGGGGCACAACAGCGTGCGCCGGGAGGTCATGGGTTCCGCGGACCGCGCGCCCACCGCGGACGAACTGGAGCGCATGAAAGCACTCGTGGCCGAAGCCATGGCGGACGGCGCCTTCGGCATCTCCACGGGGCTCCGCTACACCCCCGGCTTCTATGCCGACCTGGACGAGGTGGTGGCGCTGTCCGCCGTGGCCGCGGAGCACGGCGGCATCTACACCTCGCACCTGCGCGACGAGGGGCTGGACCTGATTGCCGGTGTGGCCGAGGCGCTCGAGATCGGCCGCCTGGCCGATATCCCCGTGGTGCTCACGCACCACAAGGTGGTGGGCGCGCCCATGTGGGGGAGTAGCGCGCGGACGCTGGCCATGATCGACTCCGCGCGCGCCGCGGGCACCGACGCCATGGTGGACCAGTACCCCTACACCGCCACCTACACCGGCATCGACATCCTCGTCCCGCCCTGGGCGCTGGCCGGGGGCACGCGCGCCTTCCTCGAGCGCGTGGACGATCCGGTGCTCGGTGACAGCGTGCGCGCCGGCATCGTGTGGAACATCGTGAATGACCGCGGCGGCAATGACCTGCGCCGCGTGCAGCTGGCGCGCGTGGACTGGGACCGCTCGCTGGAGGGCGGCACGCTGCACGACTGGGCCGAGCGGGAGGGGCTGCCCTCCACCCCCGAGACCGGCGCCGAGCTGGTCATCCGCGCCATCCGCGAGGGCGGCGCGCGGGCCATCTACCACGTGCTGGATGAGGGGGACGTGGAGCGCATCATGGCGCACCCGTGGAGCGCCATTGCCTCCGACGGCCGGCTCGTGCGCCCCGGGCAGGGCCACCCGCATCCGCGCTGGTACGGCACCTTCCCGCGCGTGCTCGGCCACTACGTGCGGGAGCGCGGCGTGCTGAGCCTGGAGGAGGCGGTGCGCAAGATGACCACCCTGCCCGCCGACCGCCTGGGCCTCACCGACCGCGGCCGCATTGCTGAGGGTGCCGCCGCCGACCTGGTGCTCTTCGACCCGGCCACCGTCATCGACCGCGCCACCTTCGAGGACCCGCACCAGTACCCGGATGGCATCCCCTACGTGATCGTGAACGGTGTGGTCACGGTGGACAATGGCCGCTTCATCGACGCGCGGGCCGGGCAGGTGATCCGGCGCCGGTGAGCGCCACCCCCTTTCACGGAGCAGCCGCATGAGCACGCAGGACATCCCGCGCACCCGCCGCATCCTGACGGAGATCGACCCCGCCTCGTGGGAGCACCCGGCCGACCGCGCCGCGCTCCAGGCCGTACGCCGGATCCCGATCTTCGACCAGGTGCTCCGCACCGTCTTCGGCATCTTCGGCGAGCGCGCCATCCGCCTGGCCTTCCAGTCCAACGCCGTGCGCGTGGGCCCGAAGCAGTATCCGCGGTTGCACGGCCTCTATGTGGAGGTGCTGAAGACGCTGGACGCGGAGGAGGACTACCCGCTCTTCGTATCACAGACGCCGCTGGTCAACGCCGGCGCGTACGGCATGGACCACCCCTTCATCGTGCTGAACTCGGGGTCGCTCCTGCTGCTCGACGAGGACGAGCTGACCTACCTCATGGGCCACGAGCTGGGCCACATCATGAGCGGCCACGTGCTCTACCGCACCATGATCGTCCTGCTCACGCAGCTGGCCACCATGGGCTTCCCGGTGGTGGGACTGGCCGCGCGGGCGGTGCTGGTGGGGCTGCTGGAGTGGCAGCGCAAGGCCGAGCTGTCCTCCGACCGGGCGGGACTGCTCACCGTGCAGCACCCCGAGGCCGTCATGCGCTCCTTCATGAAGCTGGCTGGCAGCAACGAGGAGCTGACGCGCGACACCATGAGCCTGGATCAATTCATGATCCAGGCCGAGGAGTACCGCGACGGCGGCGACGCCGTGGACATCGTCTTCAAGGTGCTGAACCTGCTCGGCGCCACCCACCCCTTCCATGTGCTACGCGCCGCCGAGACGCGCGACTGGATCCAGGCCGGCGAGTACGACCGCATCCTGCGCGGCGAGTACCGCCACCGCGGCGACGAGCGCGCCCCCTACAAGGAGGACCTGTCCGCCGCCGCCCGCGCCTACCGCGAGGACGCCACCACGCTCTCGCGCCAGTTCGGCGAGGCGCTCCGGGACCTGCGCGAGAAGATGGCCAGCGGCTTTGCCAAGGGCTGAGCGGCCGCGCGGCCGGGAGCCCGGCGGCCCGCCGCCCGGTACCCGCCGCCCGTCGTCCGGCGCCCGGTCATCCGGCGCCCCGTCATCCGGCGCCCCGTCATCCGGCGCCCCGTCATCCGGCGCCCCGTCATCCGGCGCCCCGTCATCCGACGCCCCACCTCCCGGCGGCCCGTCATCCGGCGGCCCACCTCCCGGCGGCCTCACGCGCCGGTTCGCAGCATAACGCGCGGTGCGCCACCGCTACCGCCGGCCTCCGCCTGGCCCGCAGCATATGGCGCGGTGCACCGGCGGGGGTGTGTGATCAGACGTGCAACCGCGCGCGTGGCGCGAGCCGGTTCGGCGTCTGGTGGCACATAGCGCGACCAATCGCGTACGCGCCGAATCGCGGGACGCGCGTGCGCTTCCGACCGCAATAATCCGTGCTAAAGCCAACCGCCCTGCCGGGCTGCCACGCGTGGGCCTTTGACGACACCGCGCGCGCACGCTGCGGCCCGTCACCCGGCGGCCTCTCGCCCGACGGCCCCTGACCCGACGGCCCCTCACCCGGCGGCCTCTCACCCGGCGGCCTCTCACCCGGCGGCCTCTCACCCGGC